>CBDUGP010000047.1:0-62875 GCA_965366625.1 uncultured bacterium | reverse complement strand
TGGTGGCGGTGGCAGCCTCTCCAAGGGCGTGCCGGTCACCGGCCTCGGCGGCAGCACCGGCAACGAGCAGACCTTCACCCTGAGCGTGCCGGCCGGCGCCTCCAACCTGACCTTCGACATCTCCGGCGGCACCGGCGACGCGGACCTCTACGTTCGCTTCGGCAGCGCCCCGACCACCAGCCAATACGATTGCCGGCCCTACAAAACCGGCAATGCAGAAAATTGTAGCTTCGCGGCGCCGTCAACCGGCACTTACCACGTCATGATTCGCGCCTACTCCACCTATTCGGGAGTGACCTTGGTCGCCGACTACGACATCGGCGGCGGAGATTCCGGCCAGACCTGGAGCGGACTGTCGGGCGCCACGGGCAACCAGCAGTCCTTCACCCAAGTGATCACCACCAGCTCCAAGCTGACGGTGACCACCTCGGGCAGCAGCGGCGACGCCGACCTCTACGTCCGTCTCGGCGCGGCGCCCACCACCAGCACCTACGACTGCCGAGGTTATACCTCCGGCAGCAACGAGAGCTGTGTCATCGACCCCGCGTCGTCGGGCACGTACTACATCATGGTGCGCGCCTACTCTACCTACTCCGGATTGATCTTGACCACCACACCGGAATAACCGTCAAATCACCCACAACGCGTAAAAAGGCCGACGGAGTCATCCGTCGGCCTTTTTACGTCACCGGCACTCCATGCATCGACTCGGCTTGCCGAGCCGAAAGGGGTCATCTACTTCGAACTCTGACCTCGGAATCTGATGAAGTGATTTTGGGTGGTACCCAGCTGAACCCGAAGCTTCTGGAGTATCCGATGCCTGCTGACCATGTCCAAGGCCACATAGACCCCTGCGGTGGGCGAGGTCGCCTCAATCAACAAGGGCAGGCTCGGCCGGGTGTCCACAAGGGCTTCAATTTTGACCATGCCCGAAAGCTTCTGCCGCGCCAGCCGCTCAAGGGCCGTCGGTTTAGACGGAAGGTGTTTGACGGGTTTGATCTTGAGAGGTTTTGGGGGGTCACTCGGACGGACCTGAATCGCCCGAAGCGGCTCCGCAACATCGCTCGATACAAGCTCCAAAAACGATTCCGCCTTGTCCGAGTACAGGTTTAACCCCGCATGCCACCAAAAAACCGCATCTTCGGGATTCCCGTCGCCGGATTCGATCAAGGCCCGTAATCTGACAGCTTGAACCAAATCACCTCCGTCGATCCGACCGCCACCCTCGACCACCTCCATCATCATCCGATTCAGCACCCGCCGAGCTTTCGACCACTCCGTATTGTGGATGTGGTCTCGAACCTCGGAGAAGTCCACCGGAGGGGGATCCGCGGCCGTCAAGGCCAAAGCGAGCAAAAGAGTCGTCAACATATGAGCTGCTCGTCGTAGTAGGTATCGCCATTAGACATCGTGATGGTCGTCTTGCGCAGAACACAATAGCCATAGCCATCTATGTAAACCGGGACGTCTTGGTATTCGATGAACGAACCCGCCTCCACAATAGGCACTGCCGTCATCCACAGCAGCGAGATAAGCACAGTCAACAAGACCAGTTTGGCAAGCTTCATGAGAAATCCTCCGGTTGTTAGCCGGAGAGATTATTCAAATCTGGCCACGCGCGCAACGCTTCCCTCTTTCCAGGGCCTGCGTCACAGATGTTGGGGCACAAGTTTTAGCCCGGATATCCAAGCTTCTTCTGTAAACATCTGCCTACAACTTGTAGCTCTGCGGCTATTACGCCATTCTTCGGGAACAAATCAGGCTCTCAGCAAACGAGCTCTCTTATGGATTTACCCTTCTAGCCGATGGCAATGCCAGTCGGACGACGGCTCCGACCTTAACCATCCACGCTGGGAGCGCCGGCGGGACGCCGGCGCTCCCAGTAGAGGGCCGTGGACTGTTTTTGATTTATACCCACATCTGTGACGTGGGGCCCCTCTTTCCAGACTCAATCCGCGGGTTTCGGACGCTCCGAGTATTTGCGATATAGGCGATATTGATGGTTGTCGCCATCATCGATAGGTCGCCCTGCGACGAAGACGTGCTCGATGGCTGTGACCGATTCCAGCGGGTCGCCGTCGGTGATCATTAGCGACGCTTCTTTGCCCGGCTCCAGGGAGCCGAGGCGGTCGGCGACACCCAAGACCTCGGCCGCGCCCAAGGTGATGCTGCGCAAAGCTTGGTCACGATCCAGGCCATATGCGGCTGCCATGGCGGCGTGGAACGGCAGGTTGCGGGCGTTGGACGAGCCGAAACCGCTACCGCCGTCGCCGATGCAGAACGTCACCCCGGCCTGGTGTAAGGCGTTTGCGGCTCCATAAACGGAGTCGTAGGGTTCCCAGGAGTTGTCGGGCAGGTCGAGCACGCCGTTGAGAAGCACCGGATGGCCGGCTTCTTTCAGGCGGTCGGTCAAATAGCGCGCGTTGTAGTCGAGCACCAGAACCACTTTCTCAAAGTCCTGCTCCGCCAACCAATCCAGAGCCTGGCCGATCTGGGACCGACCCGAGGCGTGCACGAAGAGACGAAGATCGCCTTCCACCCACGACACCAGACGTTCCAATTTGGGATTGGCTTCGAGGCCCTTGAGACCGGCACGATCTGCTTTGCTGTAGGCACGGGCCCGGGCCAACCACTGATCCAGCTCCTTGAGCGCTTTTTTGGCCGCGGCGGTGGCTTCCTCGTCGTCGTTTTCGTCGGTCTCTGGCACCGCCGGAAACATGAGGTGCAAGCCGACGGGCGCTTCGACCACCATGTCGCGCCAATTCCACCCTTCGAGACGCATCAGCGCCGAGGTGCCGGAGAACAAACCACCGTTCTGATACACCAACGCGCTGGTCACGCCCCCGGCGAGCGCCGCCGGAAGACGAAGGGAGTCGGCATTAAAGGCGACCTCCGCCCGAATGTCGGAATTGTTGTCACCGATTTCGCGCGTGTCCACGGACCCTCGCACGCTGTCGATTTCCGACAGACCGAGGGGCGTCAAGGGGTGCACGAAACCGGGATAGATGTGTTTGCCGTTCAGCTCGAGACGCTCGGCGTCGGCCGGCACTTCGATGCCGTTACCGATGGCTTCGATCACACCGTCGCGCATGAGCACCACGCCGTCTTCGATCGACGGTCCGCTGATCGGATGCACCGTGGCACCCACCAATGCGGTCAGCTCGGCGGCCTGAGCAGCCGGTCCCACCAGACCCAACATGAAGGTCAAAGTCGTCAGCCCTAAGGTCCAAGCTCTACGGTTCATCGCGCCACCTCCTCGGGGCTCGTCGACGCCTCCGGATCTTTACCTTCGGTTTTTTCGGCTTCTTCGGCTTCTTCGGCTTCTTCGGCCTCTTCGGTCTCGTCGGCCTTTTTGCTCGCCAGCACTTTTTCGATCAAGGACTGACGTTCCTTTGCCACGGCTTCGCGAGCCGCTAGATCCTCTTGCCGGTCGAAATATTTTCGACCGTCGACCCAGGTCTGCTCGCACAAGCTCAGGGTCGACAGGGGATCGCCGTTCCAAATCACAAAATCGGCGTCTTTACCCTTCTCCAAGGAGCCCACTCGATCGTCGATGCGCAGCTGTTTGGCGGGATTCAAGGTGACGAATTTGAGCGCTTCCGCCGGCGGCACACCACCGTAGCGAACCGCTTTGGCCGCCTCCAAATTCATGTGACGAGCAAGCTCGTCGCTGTCGGAGTTGAATGAAACCGTGACGCCGCGATCCCACATGATGGCGCCGTTGTAAGGAATGGCGTCGATCACCTCGAATTTATAAGCCCACCAATCACTGAAGGTCGACGCTCCCGCGCCGTGGGCGGCGAGCTCGTCGGCCACTTTGTAACCCTCCAACACATGTTGGAAGGTGGCGATGGTGAAGCCGAATTCCTTCGACAAGCCCAACAGCATCAGGATTTCGTCGGCCCGATAGGAGTGGGAGTGGACCAGCCGTTTGCCTTCGAGGATTTCGGCCACTGCTTCCAATTGCAGATCATGGCGGGGCGGGACGAGGTTGCTTTTGGCTCCCCCGGCGGACTCATAGGCCTGCCAACGCTTTTGGTAATCGCGGGCGGCCAAGAACCGCTCACGGATCGATTGCTCGACCCCTTGGCGGGTTTGGGGATAACGCAAATTGTCGTCGTCCCCCCAATTGGATTGTTTGGGGTTCTCACCCAAGGCGAATTTGATGCCCTGGGGTGCGCCTTCGAACATCATTTCCGCGGCGGTCGCCCCCCAACGCAACTTGGCCACCGCGTTTTGACCGCCGATGGAGTTGGCCGAGCCGTGCAGAATATTGACCGCGGTCAGCCCACCGGCCAATTGGCGGTAGATGTTGATGTCGTCCGGGTTGATCACATCGGCAATGCGCACCTCGGCGGTGGTGATATTCGTGCCCTCGTTGACACTACCGGAAATCGCCGTATGGCTGTGGGCATCGATCAGGCCGGGAGTTAGGTGTTTGCCCTTGCCGTCGATCACGACCGCGCCGGCGGGCGCTTCGAGATCGGTGCCCACGGCGGCGATTTTGCCGTCGCGGACCCACAGATCACCGTTTTCGATCACCCCTTCAGGACCGCTGGTCCAGATGGTGGCGTCGTTGACGAACAGGCTGGCGGGCTGTTCGGGGGTCTCGGCCATCCACGCGGACGGCTCGGACACCCCCTGGGCGCCGGCCGCATGTGTCACCAGCACCGTGAGGGTCGAAAGCACCGCATATTTCATAATTGGAGTGAGGATTTTCACGCCGCGCACCCACGCTCCCGCTGTTGCTGTTGTTGTTGCTGTTGCTGTTGCTGGGGCCGTCATCGGCTCACCTCCGGATTCGGACCGCTGACGCGATCGCCCTTAAAAGTAAATGAGCCTTGGGGTGCCACACCTGTGCCGCTACAAGCATCTCCGTCGATCGACATGACGAACGAGATGGTGCCGGGCATGCCGAGGGGGGTGGAGTCGATGGAGAATTCCACCGAGTCTCCGGACACCGTGGCATCGAGCATCGCCAAACTACCTTGGGGCGTGCTGACCGAACCGTCCAAGCTCTCAACCGAACCGGTGAAAGCAACCGAGACCTGAAGCTGCCCCCCGGGGCCGGCGTCGATGGTGATGTCCCAACTGCCGATCGGATCCACGGTCGGAGGTTTGATTTCCTTCAGCTCCGTATGGCGACCATCGATCCACAGGGCGGTGATTTTGACTTTCTCAGTGAATAGGTCGCCTTCGGTGACCACCAGGTTGGCCATCTTGCCCACCTCGAGGGTACCCGCCCGATCGGCGATACCCCACATCTTTGCGGGAACGGTGGTCAGCGAGGCCAAGGCTTGGTCGGCGGTCAAACCCCGCTCCATGGCCTTGGCCAAATGCTCGTGCATTTTCTTGGCATCGCTGGAGCCGTACGAAGTGAAGGCCACCGTGGCCCCACTCGTCAATAGGCGCTGAGGATTCTCCGGCGCCTGATCCCAATGCCTAAGGGCCATGAGATCGGCCTTTTCCGGATGGTCTTCGTCGACCGTCGGGGCCTTGGGCAAGCTCACCGGCAAAATCCAACGGATTTGATCGGCCTCCAGGCTGCCTTCCAATAGATACTCACGCCCGTTGCCGACCAAGATGGCATCTAAGCCGAATTCATTCACCAAAGCGAGCAGGCGATGGATCTCTTGGGGATCCCGGCTCTCCAAAACGATCGGCTCTTTGCCCGTCGCAACTTTCGACAGGGCATCCCAGGCCGAATTGTATTCGGGACGCAATTGCCGCGGATTGGCTGCAAAGGCCCGCTGGGCGTCGGCATGCCAGCGGGCGTCGAGCATGGTTTGGCGAAAGAGCGCGATCGAGCCCATCAAGGAGCCGGGATAGGCTCCATCCGAGCTGGTGGCCAGCTGGGCGACTTGAGTCAAGTCTCGATCCAGGACTTGCGCGCCGACCCCTCCGTCGCCAAGGTTGACCAAGACGCTGCGACCGCGAAAGAGGCCGTCTTTGGGCACCAGTACGGCGGTGGTGAAACCCGCCTGCTGCAGCTTGGCGTAGGCGTCTTCCTCATAGGCGTGTTGAAAAACACTACGTTCCGGGGTCACCAAAGGGCTCTCGTGACCGCCTTGTACCACCGCCTCGTCTTCCTTTGGAGTCGGCAGGCCTAAGGGATAAAAACTCTCGATCAGGCCGGGATAGAGGCTCGCTCCTTCC
Source organism: uncultured bacterium (assembly GCA_965366625.1). Lineage (GTDB taxonomy): Bacteria > Acidobacteriota > Thermoanaerobaculia > Multivoradales > J023 > JAUIJL01. The sequence continues at coordinate 56,719 of CBDUGP010000047.1, read as the reverse complement.
AGCTCCCAAATACGCGCCTCGGCGGGAATCTCAACTTCGGCGCCGACCGCTTCGATCAGGCCGTCACGGATCACCAGGGTTCCCGACTCGATCACCTGGCCGGGCGCCTGGACAATGCGGGCTCCGGTCAAGGCATGGACCCCCGGTTCCTGTCCGCTAAAGGCGGGCATGGCCGGCAGCGCCACTAAAACGGCAGCGAAGCACAAGCTGCCTACAAATTTGCTTAAGGCTCTACTCACAAGATAGCTCCATCCTTCGATGTCGAGGTTGACACGAAACCGGAAACGAAAAGCGGTTACCCAGGGCGTTTCATCAGCCCTGGGCAGATCGAACACAGGTCGAACACAGATCGAAACCTCTTACGCAGTCTCAGGCCAAAAGTTACCGAATCCCACCGCGCACCGGCACAGCCTGATACGCTTTCGGCGATTGTCAACCCACGCTCGGGGATCGACTCGGGAGAAATTCCGGCTTACCACCGCCATCGATTCCGAGCGATAGTTACGACCCCAAGGCAGGAGCCTCTTTATGCCCCGCACTCGTCCCCTAGACTTCTTTGAGCTTCGCGTGCTCGGCGCCCTTATGGAAAAAGAGCAGACCACGCCGGATCAATATCCGATGACCATCAAGGCCACCATTTCGGCCTGCAACCAAAAAACCAACCGCGATCCGGTCACTGCTTTGACCGAAACCCAGGTGGTGGAGGCTCTCGATCGCCTCCGACTCGATGTTTTGACCTGGCGCAGCGATGGCGCCCGGGCCGAGCGTTGGGAGCACCGTCTCGATCGTCGATGGGCCCTATCGCCCGAACGCAAAGCGATCATGACCCTCTTGTTGTTGCGCGGCCCCCAGACTCCGGGCGAACTCAAGAGCCGATCCGAGCGAATGTGCCACTTTGATTCGGTCCAAGAGGTGGAGAAAACCCTCCAGGATCTCGCCTCCGGCGATGAAGATGCCATGGTCTGCGAGCTGCCACGTCGACCCGGGCAACGGGAGTGCCGCTGGGCCCACCTCTGCGGCGACGACGATCCTCAGGAGATCGAAGTCCAGGCCGCAGCAGCGGCCTACAGCGCGCCCACCCCATCCACCGCCCCTTCCGCCCCCCGTGGGCCGTCTTCCATACAACGGCTGGAGGAGCTGGAATCGCAGGTCTCCGAGCTGAAGGATGAGGTGTCGTCCTTGCGCGGAGACCTCAAGGCTCTGCGGATCCGTCTGGGAGATCTGGAGCCGGAGACCTAGCAGGCTGCGGGGCCCGGAGATCGCGATCCGGGCGCCCATGCCTTGTCCCTTCCGGGGACAGTCCGAAACAGGAATCAGGCTTCAGCCTTCTTCGACTCGTCGATGATCTTCTGCTGGTATTGACGCGGTACTTCTTCGTAACCGTGGAATTCCATGGTGAAGCGACTGCGTCCTTGGGTGATGGAGCGCAAGGCGGGTGCGTAGTCGAGCATTTCGGACATCGGCACCATGGCCTTGATGATTTGCTTGTTGCCCTGGGCTTCCATGCCTTGGGGTTTGCCGCGACGTTGGGAGAGATCTCCCATGATGTCGCCCATGAATTCCTCGGTGGTGGCAATCTCGACCGACATCACCGGTTCGAGCAGGGTGGGACCGGCTTTCTCCATGGCATCTTTGAAGGCCAAAGAGCCCGCCACCTTAAACGCCATTTCCGACGAATCCACATCGTGGTATTGACCGTCGAGCAATCGGATCCGGAAGTCGACCACCGGGAAACCCGCTAAATATCCCCGTTCCCGGGCTTCGCGCACGCCCTTTTCCACCGCCGGGCGAAATTGTTGGGGAATCGATCCACCAAAAATCTCGTCTTTGAACTCGAAATCCTCGCCGGCGGGCAACGGCTCGATCTTGATTTTGCAATCGGCGAATTGACCCCGACCGCCGGATTGCTTCTTGTGCCGACCGTGACCGTCCGCAGCACGGCGGATGGTTTCCCGGTAGGGCACCTTGGGCGGGTGCAAAACCACGTCGACCTTATAGCGTTGCTTGAGTTTGGCAATCGTCAGCTCCACATGCAGCTGGCCGGAGCCCGAAATCAACAGCTCGTTGGTCTGCGGATCGCGACCGGAATCCAAACCGAGGTCCTCTTCCATCAAACGATGCAGGGCATCGCCGATTTTCTCTTCGTCGCCCTTGGCTTTCGGCTCCAAGGCATAGGACATGGCCGGGGGTCGGATGATGATCCAATCCAATTTGACCGGGCTGTCCTTGCTGCACAAGGTGTCGCCGGTGAGTGTCTGTTTGAGCTTGGCAACACCACCGATGTCGCCGGTGACCAACTCCTCGGTTCCCTCGCCTTGCTTGCCTTGCATGTGCAGCAGCTGGCCGAGCTTCTCGGCCGATTCGGATCGACTATTCCAACAGGACGAGTCGGACGAGGCCGAGCCGCGGACGACACGGAAGATGTTGATTTTTCCGGAGAAGGGATCGTTGAGGGTCTTGAAAACGATCGCCGCAAACGGACCGTCGGCGGAAGTGGCCACCTCGGTCGCTTCACCGCCAATGTCGGTTCCCGGGAATTGCTCGCGAGCCAAGGGATCGGGCAGCAGGTTTTGGACGGTATTCAAAAATGCGTCGGTGCCGACGCCGTGCAAGGCCGAGCCGAGGGTGGCGACAAAAATATTGCGATTCAAAATGGCCGCTTTCAGGCCCGCCACCAAACGCTCTTCGGAGAGCGTGCCCTCCTCAAAATACTCTTCCATCAGCTCGTCGTCGGTTTCGGCCACGGACTCGATCAGCTGATTGCGCCACTCTTCCACTTGATCGGCCAAATCGGCGGGAATATCCACGTCCTTGCCCTTACCGTCGCCGTCTTGGGTGTAGGAATAGGCTTTGCCGGTGATCAAATCGACGACTCCGGAAAAATCCTGCTCCGAGCCGATCGGCGCTTGCAGCGGAACCACCGGAGCACCGAAGGTGGTTTTCATGCCCGCCAGCAAATCGTCGAGGGAGGTATTTTCACGATCGAGCTTGTTGATGTGGATCATCACCGGCTGGTCGATACGACCGGCGTAATTCCACATCCGCTCGGTCATCACCTCGACCCCGGAAGCTGCGCTGACCACCAAAACCATGGCGTCCGTGGCGCGCACGCCGGCCCGGCTTTCGACGCCGAAAATGCCCGAGCCCGGCACGTCGACGATATTTATCTTGTGCTTGTTCCAAGGGACAAAACAGGGCGCCAAACCGATGGAATAGCCGCGATCGACTTCCAAAGGGTCGAAGTCGGTGGTGGTATTGCCATCCTCCACCCGGTTCATACGATTCAAAACTCCGCTGGTATAGAGGGCTGCGCTCGCCAGCGTGGTTTTTCCCGTATCGGCGTGTCCAGCGAGGGTGATATTGCGAATCTTGGCCGGGCTATCCACCTGCATCCTGGAATCTCCTAAATGGGTCCGCGATCCGTGAGGACTGTGCTTTAAGCTAGATGAAGCGCCGGTGAATATAACATCCACACGGGCCGGTGGAACCACCCTGGAGCAAGTTCTCTCTTTCCGACCCCGGCCAGGATGATTTTCCCTGGATTTTCACAGTGCTTCGTTTGACGAGGTCTCTCTACAACCCCTAGAATGGACCAGGATTTTCTAAACCTCATCGAGCCATGACCCTGAAACAACTAGGCCGGTACGAAATCATTGGCGAGCTCGGCAAGGGAGCCATGGGCCTGGTTTTTCTGGCCCGGGACCCCCTCATCGGCCGGCAGCTGGCGCTAAAAACCTTCCGCCTCGGCTTCTCCGCACAAGACGCGGACGCCGAGCAATTTCGGGCGCGCTTTTTACGCGAGGCCCAGAGCGCCGGAATTCTCAGCCATCCCAACATCGTCACCATCCACGACGTGGTGGTGGAAGACGGCGGTGACTTCTTCATCGCCATGGAATACGTCAAGGGCACCGACCTCAAGCAGCTGATGCAGCGCCAAGGTCGCCTCGACATCCGTTTCGTCGTCGACCTCGTGGCTCAAATCGCCGAGGGTCTCGACTACGCCCACTCCAAAGGCGTGGTGCACCGCGACATTAAACCGGCGAACATCATTATCACCGCCGATAAACAGGCGAAGATCACCGACTTCGGCATTGCCCGAGTCGACGCCTCGAATCTGACCGTCGAAGGACAGTTGCTGGGCACGCCCAACTACATGGCACCGGAGCAGATTCAAGGCAAAGAGGTCGATCACCGAGCGGACATCTTCTCGTTGGGCGTGATGCTCTACGAGATGATCACCGGCAAGAAGCCGTTCCAAGGTGACAACCTGACCATGGTCACCCATCGGATCGTTTACGACGCTTTCACCCCGCCCCAAGAGCTGGTGGCCGGGTTACCCGATCGCCTGGTCTCTATCCTTCAACAGGCGTTGGAAAAGGACGCGACCCGCAGATATGCCCGCGGCTCCGAAATGGCGCGCGATCTCAAGGCCGTCTTCACCACCCCGGGTCAGCGTCAAGAGGGCGGAACGGCCTCTTTCCTGTCACCGCCGACGCCTCAACAACCGCCCCAAGCCACTGCTTCGGCGTCCGGGGTGGTACCGGTTCAATCCGCCGCCAACATGCCTTATCCGGTTTCCGGCAATAGCGGCGTTATCCGCCCAGGCACCTTGGCCGGCGTTCCAGCTCCAACGCCCCAACCACCGCCGCAGGCCGCCCAAGAAGCCGGCCCGGGACGCATGATCCTGGTGGCCGCCGCTCTTCTGGTCGCCGGCGCTCTAGGTGCCACGGCGTTCGTCGCCCTTCGACCCACCTCCACTGTCGACGCCGCTGCTCAGCAAATAGACCCGGAAGCAGAGCTACGCAGCCAGTACCAGCCATTGGTGGAAGAAGGCAAGCAGGCCATGCTCGACGGCGAGCCCGTCCAGGCTGTTGAACTCTTTGACCAAGCCCTGGTGATCGTGCCCGGGGATAAAGAAATCCGCGAGCTGCGCGAAGACGCGGAGAATATGATTCTCGATAGCGACTTGACCCCTGAGGAAGCCATGGTCCGTGCCAATATCCGACGGGCCGAATCGGCTTTATCGGCCGACCGGTACGACGAGGCCATCGCAGCCGCCAAAGCAGCACTCGAAATCGCCCCTGACGATGGGCGAGGCCGTCAGCTTTTGGCCGAAGCAGAAGACGGCAAACTGCGATCACAAAGCGCCAAAGACAGGGTCAAAGATCGCTTCAGCAATCGCCCGGTAGCGCCGGCTACCGGCAGCGAGCCCCAGCCCACTCGGCCGGCGGCCGTCGCCGAGCAAAAGGCGACGTTGAAGATCGACTTCTTTTCCGAGATTTCCGATGGAAGCTTGACCGTATTCGTCGGCCCAACGAAGTTCTTCAGCCAAAAATTCAACTTCACCAAAGAGAGTGGCGGCCTGATCAAACGCCAGGTGAAGTCCTCCGGTCGCCTGACCCACTCGGGCACCCTGCCCGCCGGCAGCGGAATCAAGATCCGTACCTACGTATGGCGCAACGGGGCTACCAAGACCGTTGAGATGGACACCGACTTGCCGGCCGACAGCACCCGGACTCTGGAGGTCCGGGTGGGCCAAGACGGCGGCGTCGCGACCCGTATCCGATAGCTCTCCATGGCCCCGACATCGACCGCAGCCCGGGACGTTTCCTGGGATCTGGCTGTTTGGCATCCGACGGTGTTCTTTCTTGTCGGCCTGGTGGTCGGTGGCCTCCTTGTGGCTTGGGGTCATCGGGCACGGCTCCAAGCTCTACGCGAACGCCTCCGATGGACAGATCAGCGCCTTCAGCACGTGGAGGCAGAAGGCGCTGCCGCGCAGCAGCTGCGTATCGAGCTCGCCCAGGAGCGGTCACGCCAAGACGCGGACGCGGAAAAGCTGGCGTGGATCCACACCGCCGACGAGCAGATGCGACTGAACTTTCGGGACTTGGCCGACGAATTCCTGCGGCGTAGCACCTCGGATCTGTCACAGCATTCCCAGCAGCAGCTACAAAACTTGGTGACACCCCTCAACGCCCAACTTTCTGGGCTGGATCAACAGGTTCGATCGTTGGAGAAGGAACGCCAGGGGGCCTATTCGGGCCTGATGCGCGAGCTCGATTTGCTGCGCACCAGCCAAGAAGATCTGCGCCAATCGGCACAGGCGCTGCGGGAAACCCTGCGGGCCCCCGGACGCCGGGGACGATGGGGAGAGATCCAGCTTCGTCGTTTGGTCGAGATCGCCGGCATGATCGATCGAGTCGACTTCGAAGAGCAACCGACCCTGAGTGACGGCCAACGGCCCGACCTGATCGTGCATCTGCCGGGCGGACGTTCCCTGCCCGTGGACGCCAAAACTCCCATGAACGCGTTCTTAGCTGCGCAGGAAGAACAGGACCCGGAGCGCCGACGCCGCCTGTTGGACGAGCATTTGAAAGCCACCAAACAACGGGTCGCGGAACTGGCGGCCAAATCCTATTGGCGCAACGTGCCCGGATCCCCCGACTTCGTGATCATGTTTCTGGCCAATGAAAGCGTGCTTTCTGCGGCATTCGAGCGTCAACCGGATTTCTTGGATCAGTGCATGGCCCAAAAAGTTTTGCCCGCCACACCCATTACCTTGTTGGCGTTGATGCGCTCCATCGCCTGGGGTTGGCGTCAGCATGCCGTGGCTGAGGATGCCGCTCGAATTGCCGAAACCGGCCGTGAGCTGCACGACCGACTACAGACCTTTGTCGGTCATCTTTCACAGGTCGGCAAGAGCTTGGATCAAGCGGTACGCAGCTTCAATCGCTCGGTGGGCTCTTTCGAAAGAAGATTGCTGCCGACCGCCCGCCGACTCGAAGAAACCGCCGCCACGGACGGCATTCTGCAGGCTCCCGACACTCTCGACGGCCGTCCACGGGTCCCGGTGTCTTCCTCAGAGACCGACTAACTAGGGCCCATCCAGAAATGGATTCCGGTGGGTCGGCGCGGCGCCCTGCGCGCGTCGCTCCGAACTCGCGCCACCGCTGCGGTACCGTCGCAAATTGCTGATGTGTAGGAGCTTAAGCCGATCTATGTGCTGTATCGCTCAGACACGCTCGCTGTCCGTGCTCGGCGCGCCGCGCCTTCTAGATCCTCGAAAAGGCTAAAACTGGATGGGCCCTACTTGCCTACCGGCCGACTACGGTGACCGGCCCGAGGTGCTCGAGCTGGGGCACCAGCTCATCGGCGGGGCCGGCGGCCACAATCACCAGTCGATCCGGATGGAGGAATTTGCGCGCTGCCGCTTCCAGATCCGCGGCGGTCAGGGAACTGATCGTGCGCGAGAAAAAGTCGTAATAATCCAGGGGTAGGCCGAAAACCGCCAGATTCTCCAAGCGACTGGCCACATCGTCCGTGGTCTGCACCGTGTACGGAAAGACTCCCAAGAGATAATCGAGGGTATCCCGGACTTCTTCGGCAGGAATCGGCTCGTCGCGCAAGCGGTCTAGCTCGAAGAGGATTTCTTTGACCGCGGCCCCGGCCACGTCCGTGGCGACCGCAGTCCGAATGGAAAATGGCCCGGGCCCCAAACGACGCGCGAATGTGCTTTGAACGCCGTAGGTATAACCGTGGCGCTCGCGCAGATTCAGGTTCAGTCGACTGGTGAATTTGCCGCCTAGAAGGACATTCAACACAATCAAAACGTGGAATTCCGGGTGCCGCCGGCTGACTCCGGCATGGCCGACCTGAATCTGGGCCTGCGCCGAGCCGCCTCGATCGGCAACATAGACCTCGACCCCGTCTCGCTCGAAAGGCAAAATCGTGGGCTCTTGCAATCCTTCGCCTTGCGCCCAACCGCCAAAAAGCTCCTCCGCCCTGTGGTGTAGATGATCGTGCTCGAAATCTCCGGCCACGACCAGGGTCGAGCCCTCGGGAACCACGTACCGACGGTGGAAGTCCTTGACCTCGTCCAAGGTAATCGCGCCCAGTCCTTCCGGGGTTCCCTTGACCGGGAAGCCGTAAACGGTGCCGTCGTAAATCGCTTTCGAAAAGGTATCGTCGGCCAAAAGGGTCGGCCGGTTCGGCCGGCGCATCAGCTCAGCCAGAGCCCTTTCTTTGAGCCAGTCGAATTTTTCTTCCGGAAAGGTCGGCTCGAGCATCAGCTCCGACACGAGATGCAATCCGTGATCAAAGCTCGACGCCAACACACCCACGTCCCCGTAGGCCACGTTCCATCCAGCTCCGCTATCCATCGAACCTCCGAGCTGCTCCACAGCAAGAGCCAGTTCGGAACTCGAATAGCTCCTCGTTCCCTCTTGCAAGAGCGAGCCGTGCACGTCGGCCAATCCAGGACGGTCGATGGGATTCATCAGACCGCCCGCGGGCACAATCATCTGCACAGCGACCAACGGGAATTCCGGCAAACGCACACTCAAAATCTTGAGACCGTTGGCCAAATGGATCGAGGTCACTTCCGGAAAGGAGAAGAGGCGCGGCGAGCCTCCGGCTGGCACGGTCGATCGATCGAGGGGTATCTTCGCTGACATATTCATGGGTTTCCTGAGAAGGACGCGAACCGTTGGCGGAGGCTCACGATTCGGCCGGCACCGTCAAAACGACACTCCGCTCCGGGTTCAGGTATCGGGCAGCGAATTCCCGCAGGTCCCGGGCGGTGATATCGCGATATCGCTCGATCTCCCGTGCTGCTCCTGCCGGATCGTCGAAGTAGGTCGTGAATTGAGACATCAAGTCGGCTCTATCCGACAAATTCTGAAGCTCGGTATAGTGGTATCGCAGCAATCGATTGCGCGCCCGCTCCACATGAGACTCCTCCAAAAGCTTCTCCGACAGGGCGGTCAGCCGTTGCATGATCGACCGTTCCAAGGCTTCCGGCTCTACCTCGGGACGGCCGGTCGAAACCACGGTAAAACTCGAAGGCTCTTCCGTCGGCAGGATGAACGCGCTCACATCCTGGGCCAAACGCTCCGTCACCACCAAGTCTTGGTAAAACACGCTCGCCTTGCCGCTGGCCAACAAAGTCGCCAATAAGTCTGCTGTATACCAATCCTTATGCCCGTATCGAGGTCCTGAGAATGCGATGTAGACCCGGGGCAGCTTGACGTTGTCCTCGAGCACCGCCCGCTGCTGGGCGTCGAGTTCGACCGATGGCACTCTGGGGGCATCGATCGGACGGCCGGCGGGAATATCACCGAACCACCGCTCGACCCGATTCAGCGCATCTCGATAGTCGATATCCCCGACCAAAGTCAGGACCGCGTTATTCGGCACGTAGTAGGTTTCGAAAAATTCCTGAACCATGTGGAGTTCAGCTGCGGCGATATCGTCCATATAACCGATCACCGGCCAGCGGTAGGGATGACCCTGCGGGTAGAGATGCTCGTAAAGCACCTCATAGGCACGACCATAGGGTTGGTTGTCGACCCGTTGGCGGCGCTCGTTCATCACCACGTCGCGTTGGTTGTCCAACTTCTCCTGGTGGATGCCCCCCAGAAAGAAACCCATGCGATCCGACTCCAACCACAAACCCCGGTCGAGATGGTGCGACGGCAGGGTCTCGAAATAGTTGGTGCGGTCGTACCAAGTAGAGCCGTTGGCAACCCCACCCGCCTGCTGGACATATTTGAAATGGTCGTTGGTGCCGACGTTTTCACTGCCCTGGAAAAGCAGATGCTCGAAGAGATGAGCAAAACCCGTGCGACCCGGAGCTTCATTCTTCGAGCCCACGTGATACCAAAGATTGATGCTCACCAAGGGCAGGCGGTTGTCGCGGTGGAGCACGACTTTCAAGCCGTTGCCGAGGGTATGGCGCTCCAAATCGAAGCGTTTATCGGTGGTCATGAATCTGACTTATCCGAGGAGGGGGCCGCCTGAATTGGCGGGAGGGCAGTGTAGTGATCCCCTGGATCTACTGTCAAGGAAAGGCGTGCGTTACCGAGAACCGGTCCCGAGTTCGGGCGGCGAGCAGGACGAAAAATAGGGAAAATAATTTGCCGATCGCCCGAAGGCCGCCTTGACTTACGCCCCAATTCCGCCTACCATTGGATCATGAACACGCGAAATCAAGCCACGGGTTCTTATCTTACCGAACGCCAAAAAGCGATTCTCGAATTTATCGCCGACTACCAAGGTGAGCACGGTATTTCCCCTACCCACCGTGAAATCCGCGACGAGTTCGGATATTCCTCCTTCGGCACGGTTTACAAACACTTGAAGCTCTTGCAACAAAAAGGCTTCTTGCATCGCGACTGGAATCAAAAACGCGGCCTAGAACTGTTGAGGACGGTGCCCGGCAAGGAGATGACCCCGGAATCCGAGGTTCCGTTTATGGGTCTGATCGCCGCAGGCCAGCCGATCGAAGCGCTGCCCAGCCCGGAAACCCTCGCGGTTCCAAACCACCTCTTCGACGGTGCCACCGCCAATCACTTCGTTCTTAAAGTCGCCGGCGAGTCGATGATCGACGAAGGCATTCACGACGGCGACTTGGTGGTCGTGCAGCGCCGGGAGCTGGCGCGCCCTGGGGAAATGGTGGTCGCTCTGGTGGGTGGTGATGCAGCAACCCTCAAGCGATTCTACCCCGACGGCGAATTCGTCCGCCTGCAGCCGGCCCATCCGAACATGGAGCCGATCGTCGTGCCCGCCTCCGAGGTCAAGGTACAAGGGGTCGTGGTCGGCTTGATGCGGAAATTCTGAGCGAGAGCCCGGGCTCGACGCCTTGCCGATCCATCGGCAACAAACCGGCGACATCGAACCACTCCTGACCCCAAAGGCACCGAATCCGGTCGGAGCCGAGGCCTTAACCCGGAAGTTGAGCATCTCCTCTGCACGGACTCTTTTCGAACCTTAGCCTGCACTGCTAAACTGCCCCCGGCCCACCTCCGAGCCGCGGCAGGACGGATCTCCCGAAACGGCTCGTGCCACGCTCATCCGCTAGCTAGGCGACGGTCTTCGAGGAGATTACATGTCCGGTCAGGTCTTGGACATCGACCAACTGCTCACCATCATGACGAAGCAGAACGCTTCGGATCTCCACCTGAAACCGGCGCGTCCGCCCCTTCTCCGCATCAACGGAAAGCTCCTGCCTCTGAAGACCGACCCCTTGTCCATCGACGATATGCAACGGGTCGTCGACAAGGTCTTACAAAAGGAATCCCAGCGTAAAAAGCTCGAGGAGCACCTCGCTTGCGATGTGGGTTATGGCGTGCCCGGCGTGGCGCGGTTTCGCGGCAATATCTATTCCCAGCGCGGCCATTTGGCAGCGGTCTTCCGTCGAGTCCCCTTCGAGACCATGTCCCTCGAAGATCTTGATTTGCCCTCGGTGATCAAGGAATTCTGCAAGATCAACATGGGTTTGGTCTTGGTCACAGGCCCCACCGGCAGCGGCAAGTCAACCACTTTGGCGGCGATCATCAAGTGGATTACCGCCAATCGGCCAGTGCACATCATCACCATCGAGGACCCGGTCGAATTTCTTTTCCGCGACGGCATGGCTTCCATCTCTCAGCGCGAGATGGGCACCGACACCTTTGCTTTCGGCGAAGCCCTGCGCAATGCCATGCGTCAAGACCCCGACGTCATCATGGTCGGTGAGATGCGCGACGCCGAAACCATCCACACCGTGATCACCGCCGCGGAAACCGGCCACCTCGTTTTCTCGACTCTGCACACCAACAGCGCCACCCAAACCGTGGACCGCATCCTGGACTCCTTCACCGCCGACCAGCAGGGCCAAATTCGAGCCCAGTTGGCCCAGGTACTCTCCGCGGTGATTTCGATCAAGCTATTGCGCAAACCCGACGGCAAGGGGCGGATCGCAGCCCTCGAAATCATGCGCAACTCGCCGAAAATTGCCAAAATGATTGAAAAAGGCAATACCTCCGAGTTGCACGAGGAACTCGAGGCCTCGGTGGGTTATTACCGCATGCAGAGCATGAATCACTCCATCTTGTCTTTGTTGGTGCGCAACGCCATTACCTACACCGAAGCGATGGAAAAATCCCCGGACCCGGAGGATCTTTCCCTTAAACTGCGACGCATGTTCCCGAAGATCGAGGAACAGCATCGACAACAAGGAGGAACGGACGTGCCAGCTGCCGACTTCGCCGAAATTCAAGAGCTTCTCCAATTCCGCAAGCTCTACGAAGAGCAAGAGATCAAAGCGAAAGAGCGAATGGCCGAAAAAGAGGAGCACACCCGTTACCTCGAACAGATGATCGCCGACCGCGACGAGCAAGTTCGCCGGCTCGAAGGCCGAATCGAAGAGATGCGACAAGAGGGCGAGAAGATGCGCGGCGATTTCGGCCGCCTGCAAGAAGAAATGAACCAGAAGATGATCCAAGCCCGAGAACGCATCAAGGAACTCAACCAACGCCTTTCCGGCGGTGGCGGGCCCCCTTCCGGCGATCGAAAATCCGGCATCTTTCGCTAGCCACGTCAATTAGCCCGTCAACTAGCCCTAAGTCAATTCAATGTCTCTCGATCTTGACGAAGTCCGCAAAATCGGCCGACTCGCCCGGCTCAGCCTGGGTGATTCAGCCGACGAAACCGCGATGGCACGCGACCTGAGTGCGATCGTCGATTATTTCGACCAGCTCTCCGACTACGAGGCGGATCCCGAGCCGGACACCCGGGCTGTCGACCCGGCCGCTGAGAGGACCGCTGAGAGGTCGTCCCGCGAGGCCGAGGATCGAGTGGGCGAGTGCCTCGATCGGAGTCTCTTCGAAGCCAACGCTCCCGAGGCCCGCGACGGATTCCTGGTGGTTCCGAGAATCACGGCCGGCTCCGCCAAGGCATGACCCAACCACTCGAAAACCTCTCCGCCCTCGAAATCGGCCAGATGGTCCGCTCGGGTGAAATCTCGGCGGTCGCCGTATGGGATCATTTTCACCAACGGTTGACCTCCGTCGAGCCGCGCATTGGCGCTTTCCTCGAAATCTACGACCGTCAACGCGAACGCGCCGAGCAGCTCGACCAGCGGATCGCCATTGGCGAGGACCCTGGACCTTTCGCTGGTGTTCCTGTGGCGCTCAAGGACAATATTGCTTTTGCCGGCCATCCACTCACCTGTGCTTCACGGGTGCTGGAGGGTTATGTTTCGCCCTTCTCCGCAACCGCCGTCGAGCGACTGCTCAAGGCCGGCGCGGTGATCTTCGGCCGGACCAACATGGACGAGCTGGGCATGGGCTCGTCCTGCGAACGATCCGCATTCCAATCTACTCGCAACCCTTGGAATCCTGAACGGGTGCCCGGTGGATCGAGCGGCGGATCGGCAGCGGCGGTGGCTTGCGGCCTACCCCTGGCGTTGGGCACCGACACCGGCGGCTCGATCCGACAGCCGGCTTCCTTCTGCGGGGTCGTCGGTCTCAAGCCGAGCTATGGTCGAATCTCCCGATTCGGCTTGGTGGCCTTTGCCTCTTCCACCGATCAAATCGGCCCCTTAACTTCTGATGTGCGCAGCGCAGCGGCGGCCCTGGGCGAAATGGCCGGGCTCGACGCCCGCGACGCCACCTCGGATCCGGCCGAGGTCGGCGACTATCTCTCGGACATCGAGGATCTCGCGGCCGCCAGTGGCTCCCAGAGCCTCAAGGGTGTCCGGGTGGGCATCCTGAAAGAGGTGGACACCGCTGACCTAGCCGCCGGTGCCGCTCAGGATTGGCACCGATCCCTCGACACCCTGCGCCGACTCGGGGCTGAAATCCAGACGGTTTCGGTCGCCAATCTAGGCGCTTCCATCGCCTGCTACTACGTGATTACCAATGCCGAGGCCAGCGCCAATCTCGCCCGCCTCGACGGCATGCGTTATGGTCGCCGGGTCCCCAGCGACCACCTCGACCAGACTTATTTCGACAGCCGGAGTGAGGGATTGGGTCCGGAAGTCAAGAGGCGTATTCTGCTCGGCACCTTTGCCCTATCGTCCGGTTATTACGAGGCTTACTACGGCCGAGCTCAGGCCGTACGACGGGCGCTCAAACGTCAATTTGAACAGGCATTCAAGCGCGTCGACGTCATCGTGACCCCGACATCGCCGACCGGTGCCTTTGCCTTGGGCGAGAAACTCGACGATCCATTGGCGATGTATTTGGCGGACGTCTTCACCACCGCTCCGAGCCTGGCGGGTTTGCCGGCTCTATCGGTACCTAGTGGTCTAGATTCAGAGGGTCTGCCCCTGGGCTTGCAAATCCTCGGCCGTCATCTGGACGAATCCACTGTATTGAGGGTCGGCCGAGCATTCGAAGCCGCAACTCCCCTTCCCCCTGTGCCGGAGATCGATGGACATTAGAGGCCGCCGCTCGGTGGCATGGCTCGTCTTGGTGGGTTTGCTCTTGACCGCCACGGTGGCGTTCGGTGCCACCATTCGCCGGCATCTCGGCGAGGGTCGAGTTGCGACCTTGGCGCAGGGCAAGAACTTGCACCTAGAGGCCCCGCCCTTGAAGGGTGAAGGATTGTTGGCGTTTACCCGACGGCTGACCGGTGGCACCGCCGCCGCCCGAGCCGTGTCCCAAGCCAATAACCGCCCTAGGCGTTTACTCTCCGGCGTCCGGTATCGGGTCCCTTACGAGCACCTGACCCCCGAGCTGCAGCTGAAAGTCGTGCGGGCCCTCTTTCCGGATAGCCAAAAAAGGGCCGACGCCTGGTCCATAACCATCCCGACGGGATTTCACGACCTCAGCTTGTGGAGCTTGTCGGAATGGTTCACAGGGACAGGAACCCATTTTCAAGAAATCGGACGCTTCAACCGTATGAACGGTGACTATGGTCTGGTGGAAGGGCAAGTGGTTCTGATCCCAAAGAGCCTGCTGCAGCCGATCTTTCAGGCCACCCTACCGGCCCAAACTCAGGTCCCTGTCCAAACCCAGGTCCCGATCCAAACCCAGGTCCCGACCCGACCCCAAGCAGCACCTTCCGCCGACACCCCAGCCGACCCGTCCGATGGCGAAGAACCCGACGACGAACCAATTGCGAGCCCTCCACCAGCTACCGGCACACCCCTCGGTGCCAGCCCCGATGCTCGCCTCACCTTCGACTCTGATCGTTCCGGCCATTACGCGATCTACCGGCTGGAGCGAGGAGAAGCTCTCTACTCGGCAGTGGTGGTGCGTTTCATCGGCGCCGTGCGGGCCAAGGAAGTCAATCAGCTGGCCCAGGAACTGGCCCAGCTAAACGGCATTCGCGACGTCACCGACATGCCTGTGGGCCAGCCGATCCGCATTCCTTTCGACATGTTGCTGCCCGAGTTCCTGCCCTCATCGGATCCTCGGCGCCAGGAATGGGAGAAGGATCGAGCTGCCAGCGCCAAATACTCCAACACCGTGCAAGCCTCGCGCCTCGAAGGCATTACGGTCATTTTGGATGCCGGCCACGGCGGCGAGGATTCGGGCACCAACCACCACGGCACTTGGGAAAGCGTCTACGTTTACGACGTCATGCTTCGAGTCAAATCCCTGTTGGAAGCTGCCACCGCGGCCGATGTGGTGACCACCACCATCGACGATGCCAAGGGATACCAACTGTTGGATCGCGACGAGCTGCCTATATCTCGCCGCCATCGGGTGCTTACCCACCCCCCTTATCCAATCCGTGACGCCCGGGTGTCGGCCCACCTGCGTTGGTATTTGGCCAACAGCCGTCACCGTAAAGCGGTCAAAACCAGCCGCGACTCGGCGAAGACGATTTTCCTATCGATCCATGCCGATTCCCTGCACCAATCTCTGCGCGGCGCCATGGTCTACGTGCCTTCCACCAGCTTGACTAGTGGCACCTTCGGCAAGTCCGGCTCGGACTACACCAGCCGACGGGAAGTTAAGGAACAGCCGAAGGTCAGCTTCTCGTGGAAGGAGCGAACCCGCAGCGAAGGTTTGTCGCGACAAATGGCAAATAGCTTGTTGTCGTCTTTCCGTCGACACTCCCTGGCCGTTCACCACGAAAAGCCGATCCGGGATCGAATCATCCGCTGTCGTCGCTGCCGCCCATTCGTGCCCGCGGTGGTCAGGTACAACGAGGTTCCTACCAAACTGCTGCTCGAAATCTGCAATATGAACAATTCGAACGATCGAGCGCTGTTGAGAACCAAGGCCTTCCGCCAAAGGGTGGCCACCGCCATCGTGGACGGCATCCTCGACTACTACGGCCAGCCGGCGCTGTCCACGGCGGTCAGAGTCGCGGAATCCCCTTGAACCGCGAAGGAGCCGCTGGAAGAGCTTCTCGGAACCGACCGACAGGTGAGCCGGTCTAACAGGCTGTGGCAAAAGTCTCATCGCGCTGCGAGCATTCTCGTCGGCGGCAGACTTTCGCTACGACCTGCAGGCATTGACGATAGGATCTAGCGGCACCCCCTTCTCCGCCCTGGGACGTGGTGCCGATCGTTGGGAACCCGGGTAAAGCGAAAGACGATGTATGCCGTGACCACCGTCGATCCAAGATTGTTCAGCTCGACCCCCGACTTGGACCTCGTCGAGCGCCACCGCTACGGTGACGCCGGCGCCTTCGAGGAGGTTTACACACGCTTCGCTTCCCTGGTCTACAACCTCTGCTTGAGGATGTCGGGCTCACCGGAGGAGGCGGAGGACCTGACCCAGGAAATCTTCCTGCGGATTCACAACAACCTCGGCCGTTTCAACGGCAAGTCCAGCCTCAAAACCTGGATCTACCGAATCACGTTGAATTACTGCCGTTCGAAGCTCTCGGTTAAGAAACACCGCTACCCGACCTCGCCACTGGCGGAAGAAAACGAAGAGGGCGGCGTCTACCTTACGGACAACGCCCGCGGCCCCGAAGAGCGAGCCCTGGCCCACGACGCCGCACGCCACGTGTCCGTGGCTTTGCGACAGGTCAAACCGAAGTTCCGTGAAGCCGTCGTTTTGCGAGATATCGAGGGAATGAGCTACGATGAAATCGCGGATCTCCTAGGCGTCCGGATCGGCACCGTCCGTTCGCGAATCGCCCGCGGGCGAGATCGACTCCGGATCATCCTGGAAAAGACAGCGCTGGAAACGAGAAACCCATGAGTCAACAGGCCCGTGCCGAGCTCATCTCCGCCTACTTGGACGACCAGCTCCAAGGCGAAGAAGCTGAGCGCTTTGAACGACTTCTAGAGCAGGACGACTCTGTCCGCCAACAGGTCGAAGGCATGCGCCATGTGGTTTCGAATCTTCGCCACCTCGAGCGGATGGCTCCTCCGCCGACCCTCAACCAACACGTGGCGCGGCGAATCGCATTGGCCGGTGAGCAGAAGAGTTTGTTGGATCGCGTCGAGACCGGCATGGCGGGCATTCAAACGCCATCCAACAACTTATTGATGTTCGCCCTGGTGTTCACCCTGGCGGTGATCGTTTACCTTTTTGCGGTTTACCTCAATCAAGACTCCCACCTGCCGGTGATTTTCGACGCACCCAAAAAGGGAGCCATTGTCGAAGATATTGAGAGCGCAACTTCGGTGCTCATGGGCTCGCGGCTTTTCCTCCGCCAAATGGACGGGAAATGGGTCGAAGACGGCCTCTCGGCCGAGGAAATCGAAAACGCCCAGGCAGTGGCCACGGATTCCGCGGCGGGTCGAGAGCTGCTGGAGCACCATCCCGATCTCAAAGGCCTCACACTGCTCGGCGATGCGGTGTTCAAATTGCACGGCGAGGTCATCGAACTCAAGTCCAGCCTGGTCCACGGGCCTGTGCACGGCGGCCTCTAACACACACAAACCGCCCCAAACACGAACGGCCCGGAGGTCATCCCCCGGGCCGTTGCTGATCACCGTTCGGTAATCACCGTTCGGTAATCACCGTTCGGTAATCACTGTGCGGCGGCGATCTGGGCGGCGGCGGCCCGCAGCACATCGCTGGGGGTCACGGTTCCGACCAAGTGCACCGGCGCGGTCGAAACCAACTCGGTGAATGCGGCAACTTCTTGCTCGTTGAAACCCATGCGGTCCAAGAAATCTCGTTCCGCTTGCGGCAAACCATTTGCCGCAGAGTCGTATTGGAAGAAGTCCACGTCACTTTGGTCGATGGTGTGGTTGAGACCCATGTTGTCGTACTCCTCGGCAGCACGCTCCAGAGCCACACCATAGGCACGCAGATCTGCTTCCAATTGCGCGGCCGGTGCGCCGTTCAAACGAGAGCGGACCAACACATTGACACTCTCAAAAACGTCGTTGGTCGCCTGGAGGAAATAATCTACGGAGGTATCGCCGGTTAGGTCGAGCAGCGGATATTCACGAATCAGAGCTTGTCGCGCGGGCTCGGTGGTGACGGGGCCAGGCAACTCGAGAATCGACGGTGTGGCGTCGGAAGAAACCGCTCCGGTGCCCTCGGTCGCCGCATCACTGGTGAGCAGGGAACCCTGCAATCCGATCAGGGCAACACCTACCGCGGGATTCCCGGACACACCCACGCCGACACCGACTACCGTGGAAAGGACTCCGAGGGCTGCTCGCCAATTGAATTTGGCTTCGGCGACCGGGGCACTCCCCAAAACGACAACTACCAAGGCCAAGGCAACGAAGGTTTTAGCACTGAGTTGGATCGATTTCATGACTGGCTCCTTAAGCATTTTGGTTAGGACTTTGATTCAAGGTCACTCTTTCAAGACCAGACCGCTGGGCGGTCAAACTCGATAATCCAACCAAATAGCAAAGGCCGTGCCAGGTCCAAAGACCATGACAAATACTGTATTTAAAGGCGTTACCTGTTCAGCAGCAAATGGAGAAACGGGAAGGCGCTTACCCGGAGAGAGAAAAGCGATACCCAAATAGTTGAATCCCGAAGGGCTAACCCACAACTTCGAAAGGTATCTCTCCGGTCTCGACGACACCTGTCTCCATGTTGGTCACCGCAACTTCGAGGGTATAGCTTCCCGGCGCTAGATTCTCAGGATCGAAGGAAGCTCTCAGCTTGTCGACCCCATCGATTCCGGTCAGAGTTCGCTCCAAGAGCGAAAAAACTCCGCCGTCCACCTTCCGGCCGCCCTCGCCCCGAACTGTGGCGTCGACCCTCAAACGGCCCTCGCCCAGGTTGTAGGCCACCAGGCAAAGCTCGGAGGGCTCTCCCGCGGTCAGCGTCGGTTTGGTCATGGGCACAAACGGCACGCCGTCGAGGGTGAAGGGGTACACCACGGACTGCTGCTCTACCAAAGCCGTCGGTTTGTCTCTTTGCTCGCGCACCATGAACCAGCGATTGGGCGGCTCAATGAAGAATGGCGGCAACACACCCGGCTGCTGTTGGGCGAATTCCGGGACCCTCAAGCTCTGGCTGGCCACCGCGGTCCGCCCCGTATCGCTGTTGCGCACCAACACCCTCAATAAATAGTCGTCCGGCACTAGGTCCAGGTGGCCGTAATATTTGACCCCCGTTTCGGACAGCGCCCCGCGGACTTGCTGCAGATCGAACGACACCACCTGGGTCACAAAATCGCGCATCTCACCGCGCTGATTGGTGGCGTAGATATACAGCTCGAGACGCAGAAGATCCGTCGGCTGGCCAACCAGCAGGGATTTTCCCCCGACCTCGAGAATCACCGGCACATAACCGAGTTCCGGAGAAGCTCTGAAGGGAACCGCCAGAACATTTAGGTCCAAATCTGCCCGCGGAGCGGCCGCGGCAATCGCCTCCGAAGCCAACAATGCCTTTTCCATCGGGTGGAGGTCCGCGAATTCTCGCGGCGCGTAATAACCGGCGCGATGGGAAATTCGGGTACTCCGGGGTAGGCCGGTCGTTTTTACTTTCAGCTTGTGGTATTCGCCGTCGGCCTTGAGGTTCTTAGGATAGAAGGACAGAACGTAGGTGACGGAATTGCGATCCAGCACCGATTCCAACTGAAGTCCCAGATTGTTGGCGTTTTCGAATAAGCTGCCGCCCGTACCGTCGGCCACATAGAAAAGGGCGTCTTGCGCGTCGTTGAGCCGGGTGGTGGTCAGGTTTGAACTCTGCCCTCGGATGCTGGTCTCTACCCGGAGACCGCCAATGTCTACCGCTTGGATCAGGCAATCGGCCCGACGGAACTCTTCGAGCATAGAAGCCACATCATTCTGCAAGCCACTATTGCCGAACGTTTCGTCCTGATCCACAAACCAAATCGCCCCGGACTCACGGAGTCTTTGATCCCGGGCCGTGGCGGCGGCATTGCGTGAAGCATCCCTGCCGAGCAATAGGCTGCCGTCGAAACCTTCGGAAAAATAGATCACGTGTTTGCGACCGTCGACGGCGGCCAACGAACGCGCGGTCGAGCCCATGGTTTTGGCCCAGGTCGTTATCCGGCCACGCTCGTAGGATTTACGCGCTTTTTCCTGCTGAAACTCAATGACCGACAGATATTGAGAAATGGCCTCCTCAGCGTCGAACTCGCCTTGCTCACCAACGCTCTCGTCCGCCAGCTCACCGGAAGCGCCTGGGATATCGATCACGAAGCGCAACGGATCCACCACAGCACCTTGGCGCAAAAGCTCAGGCGCCCCCAAGGTCTCGATCGCCCGAGCGAGCTGAACCCGATCCGGAGTAAAGGTCACCAACAGCTGGGGACCGTGCTCCAACGAAAAAGTAGCGACCGCCGCCAAATCCGTAGGGTGGAGATGTTGAAGCACCAGATCACGGGCCGCCTCCCGGGCCTTGATGATGTTGGCCGGACGGGAAAAACTCAAATCGAAGAGCAGCAAGAAATGCCGACGAGCCACTGAAGGTAACCGCTCTAAGGTCCGCTTGACCTCCTGCCGGGAAGGTTGGAGCACTTCCAGATCCACCACTTCGAGGTCCACGATGTCTTGCTCATTGCCCGAATCGTAGAGCCGGAAGCTTTCGGCGGTCAGACCCCGCACCGGCTCTCCTGACTTAGACGTGACGTTGACCGGAACCTCGATCAAAGTCACCTCTGATTTGCCTTCGAAGGTTTCACTCTCGGGTTGGGCACCCACGGCAAAGGGAACAGCGAAGAGGACAAATGCCATTAGCGGGCAGAGTCGGCCGACGAGTCGACGACTTCCGGAACCTTGGCGACGGGCAGCGGTGCAATTCATGCTTTTCTCCAGCGTATGGCTCTAAATATACCGCTTTAAGATTCCGGAGCTTCGGTGGTCGGCCCCTCGTAGACCTCGGTTCGTGGAAAAAATGCGTACCACCCGAACCAAAAGGCGTAATGACCGGGCAAGCGCTCGAGCGCCGGTGCCTCAAACCCATCGGGCAAAAGCCCCTGCTCACTCACCCGCCAAGCACGGCCTTGCTCGTCCAACAAGCGGCCTGAACGGCGGCCTGAAGGCTGCGGACCAAATACCTGGGTCGAACCGGCACGCCCATAGGCACGGACGGCTCCGGTTTCCGGGTCGGCGACCAAAACCACGGGCCGATCACCGACCCGATCGTTGATCACTTGTCGCTGCGCCAAGAGATCCAATGGATAAGCGCGCACCGCGCTGCCCCAGCGCAGGGTGTAGATTTCGGTCTCAGGGGGTAGGACATCATTCTTCTTCCAAACCGGAAAGCTGACGCCTTCCCGGGCCTGATCAGCCTTGCCGGGCCGGTAGTCGAAACCGAATTTTCGTCCCTCCCTCTTCAGCTCTTTGGTCAGCTGGACGACCATGGTTTCGGGATGACGCTGCCGCCAATCGGCCCAGCTGGTGCGGGTCATCGGCAAGATTTCCAACCGATGGTCCTCCGGGGAGGCGGCCAAGCGACCGATGACCGGCTCGCCGTAGAGATTGCTCCACAGGGTCCGGGTTCGGCGATCGAACATCAGCTTGTTGCTGCGGTAGAGCAGGCCGGAGGTGCCGAACCTCCAGGCCGGCCCGCCTTGGACGTCGGTGGCGT
The DNA here is from genome assembly GCA_965366625.1 of uncultured bacterium. GTDB lineage: Bacteria > Acidobacteriota > Thermoanaerobaculia > Multivoradales > J023 > JAUIJL01. The sequence goes on along the minus strand of CBDUGP010000047.1, from coordinate 35,012 downwards.
ACAACACCCCCGAGCCACACAAGGTGCAATAGCTGAGGGTGATCGCCTGATCCCCGACCCGATCGTTGAGCATTTCGTGCCAATCCAAGAACCGCAGGGGATAGGCCCGCGCCCGATCACCGACCACGACCCCAAATACCTGCTCGTCGTCTTCGAGGTAGCGGGCCTCGGAAGGCGAGACCATGGGAGGATCGTCGAGGGCGGGAATGCCGTCGATTCGAACACCCCCGGGAACGACCTCTTCCAGTCGAATTTGGGTCGGAGCGCCTTGGTAAAGAATGTCGCGGTATCCGGAATCGATCTTGGACAACAGCACCACCTTCCAACGGTCGTATCCCGCGGTCGGCCGAAGCTCTTCCCCCAACTGCCCAGCGAACTCCACCCAATCCCAATAACTGTCGCCCGCGGTCTCTCCGGTCAGCCCCTTCAAGGCCTCGAAAGCTTCCTTGCGCAGCGGTTTGGGGATGAAGAAAAGCGTGTCGACGATGCCGAATACCAGCCCCCGATCACCACTTGCGGCGATCTTTTCCGCCGCTGCCCGCCGCTCCTTGCGGCTTTCCGCCAGCAGGTCTTTGATCAGCAAATACCCGGGGTCGATATATCCCGGAGCCGGCTGGCCGCCGGTTTCGGCCGGAGCGGGCCGGGCGCCGGCCACCATCATCCCGGCCACCATCATTCCGGAGATCCCCAGCAAACCGGCTGCCAACAGACCCAGCCTCCGCAGAAGACCCAGCCTGCGCAGACTCGGCCGCCAAAAGCCTAGCCCCAAACCGCCCGACCCAAGCCGACGACATTTCCTTGAACCTCGCTCAGACGGCCCATGCCCAGAGGATCGGCGACCGGACCGGCTCACGGCTTGCCCTCCGGCTCCTGGTCGTCGGTGCCCGTCTCCGAATCGGAACCTTTCATCATCGGGTTCAGCATGTAGAGCAATTTGCGCGCCTCCGGGTGGCCGGCGTCGAGCGCCAACGCCCGCTTTAGGTGATGACGGGCTTTCTTCATTTCCCCGAGAGCGACGTAAACTTTGGTCAAGCCCACATGTACCTCAGGAGCTTCGGTTTCGGTGCGCAAGGCGTCGCGCATGTGAATGAGAGCCTGCTCGTGGTCCCCTTTGGCGAGCGCCGCCTCTCCTTGATAGACGAAGAAGAACGGATTCGTGTGGTGAACGCCTTCTACTTTTGCCAAAGCGGCTGTCGCTGCTTCCGTCATACCTTTGCGCTGATAAGCACGCGCTAAGTTGATCAACAATGGAACGTCTCCCGGCTCGATCTCAAGGGCGTGGCGGTAGATCTCGATCGCCCGATCGAGTTCGTTCTCGCGCGCATACCAAACCCCCAAATTGTTGGACGCCTTGACAAACGTCGGATCCACTGCAGACGCGGTTTCCAGGTGTTTCTTCGCCAATATCGGCTCGTCCGCCAGCAGCGCTTCCGCTCCGAGATTGTTGAAATAGTGAGCCGTGGCGGTCAGATCGTCTATCGGTTCGAAATCACGGTACGATTTGACTCGGTAGGGTAAAAAGTCGTAAGTTCTAAGTTCTCCATCAACGTAAAGCCCAGCCACGATGTGGCCTTGGCTCACCACCATGCCTTGGCGATGATCCCAGCGCTGGTAGTCCTCAACCTCTACGTAAAAGGGGTTGATTCGGATCTGGCGGCCGGCCGCCACGAAGAGGTTGACGAAGGAAAGACAGTTGCCCCGGCGCTCTCTGAACGTGCCGTTGGCATCACGGGTCGGAGCCAGCTCGTATTTCAGATCCAGGCCACGAAAGATGTAGTCGAGGACTCGAGCGGCCCGGCTCTTGGCGTCACCCACGGGTTTGAGCTTCGCCTGGACGGCTTCGAGAACGTCTCCCTCGAGTTCGAACGGGAAGCTGACTTCTTCCGCGGATCTCTTGCCGGATTGTTCGGCGATTTGGCTGCGTAGATATGACGACGAATCAAAGGGGCTGCTCTCGGAACAGGACAAAAATAAGACACTGGCTCCGGACAAACCCGCTAGAATCCACCAAATCCGTCGAATATCCCGAGCTTTCCGAATCACTGAGCCCATGACGTCTACCCCTGTCGTCGCTTTTAAAGGACTTTGATGACCGCGAGCAAATTCTTAGGCTGTGACGAATCACAACCAAGCACTAGCTTACAACGGCTCCGCTCAGCAGGGCGGCTCCACTCAGCGGGGCGGCTCCACTCAGCAGCGCTCAAGCTGGGACGGCTCGACTCGGAACAACTTCATCAGGTAAGAGCCCGCGCCCAATCGCCGCGCGCTGAAGGGCTCCCAACCCGAGCGATCTCTCAGACTCCACCCTTTTGGATCCCGCCCGTTCAAGGCCCTGAATTTTTGCGCCTCTTCAGACTTTCCCAGACGCGTCTCACGACGACTTTTTCACTCTCAAACCGCTGATCCCCAAAGGCTTATCTATGCGCCCCAACTGGACGCCCAAGGTGGCCCCTACTTTGCATACAGGGACGAGTAGTCTAATTCACGGGACCGAATTCAGAGTATTGATTACCAACTTTCGATCGGCGAGCGCGTCCCAGGCGCCTCACCTCGGAATTGTTTGAAAGACGATGTTTGTTGTAAACGTCCTCTGTGACGGCCTGAGACCCCGGTCTCGAGCACTATCAACCCCCACCTGGAGGTGTAAGAAAAAGATGAGCACCCTCAACTCTTTGCGTCGACCCTTAGCGCTGATGGTCGGCATGATGCTGATCCTATCGGGCGCGGCTTGGGCACAGACCCAGAGCGGTAATTTGTACGGCTCCGTATCCGACAACAACGGCGAGCGTTTGCCCGGCGTGACGGTTACCCTGTCGGGCCCCGGCGCGGCCCAAGTGCAAGTCACCAACGCCCAAGGCGAGTTCCGTTTCCTCGGACTCAGCCCGGGCAACTATCAACTAGAGGCCAACCTTGAAGGCTTCTCGACCGTGGTCTACGAGGCGGTCAACATTCGCGTCGGCCGTAACACCACGATCAACATTGAGCTCTCCCCGGCGATCGAGGAGACCATTACGGTCACCACCGAAAGCCCGTTGCTCGACGAGCGCAAAATCACCCAGGGCATCCAGGTCACGCAGCTCGAGCTGCAAAAGATCCCGACCGCCCGTGATCCCTGGGCCGTGGCAGGCCAAACCCCTGGCGTCCTGATGGACCGCATCAACGTCGGCGGTAACGAGTCCGGCCAGCAGCCGAATTTCATCGGCGCCGGCTCCAACGGCACCCAAAACAAATTCATGATCGATGGTGTCGACATCACCGACCAATCGGCAGTGGGCGCCTCCTCCACCTATTTCGGCTTCGAGCAATTCGAGGAGATGTCTTTCTCCACCGGCGGCTCCGACGTCGAGATTGCGACCCCGGGCGTGCAGCTCAACATGGTGACCAAGCGCGGCACCAACGAGTGGCGTGGCTCCGGCTCCTACAACAACACCAAAGACTCCTACCAGTCCTCCGGCAACCTGAGCGAGAGTGATCTGGCTCCAGGTCAGGCCTCCTCCGGTGAGTCCTTGACCGGCAACCAGATTGACGACATCACGCAATTCGGTGCCGAGGTCGGCGGTTTCTTGTGGAAGGACCGCATCTGGATTTGGGGCTCGTTCGATGAGAACGACATCACCCAGAGCGTCTTCGGTGGTGGTGTGGACAACACCCTGCTGCGCAACGAGGCCTACAAGCTGAATGCTCAGATCACCGACGCCAACTCCTTTGTTTACACTTGGAACGAAGGCGACAAGATCAAAAATGGACGTGGCGCCGGCCCGAGCCGTCCGCCCGAGACGACTTGGGACCAAAGCGGCCCTTCGCCGTTGACCAAGATTGAGGACACCCACGTCTTCAATTCCAGTTTCTTCCTGACCGCTTCCTGGTCGGAAATGCTCGGCGGTTTCGCCCTCGAGCCCAAGGGTGGTCGTGGAACCCAAGCCTGGTTCGACGCCGATGGCGTGGCCCACGGCAGCTACTACTTCCTCGACAACGAGCGTCCGACCGAGCGTTACAAGATCGATGGATCTTCCTTCTTCACCACCGGCTCCCTATCTCACGAGCTGAAGTTCGGTTATAGCTACCGTACCGCCGAAGAGACTTCCCTTTGGGGTGCTCCCGGCAACGGTCTGGTGACCGACGGCTCTGCCGGCCCCGGCAGTGAAGTTTCCGCTTTGGCTTGGCGCGACAGTGTCGTTTCCGTGAAGACCGAGTACACCTCGTTCTGGTTGCAAGACACCTTCACCACGGATCGTCTGACGGTCAACGTCGGCCTCCGCTATGACCAACAAGAAGGCGAGAACAGCACTTCCAACGCCCCGGCGTCCGGATTTGCTCCCAGCTTGCTGCCCGCGCTCGACTTTGCCGGCAACAAACCGGACTTCGAATTCGCCAACGTGGTACCGCGCCTCGGCTTGACCTACGCTCTCGGTGAGGGTCGCAAGACCCTTCTGCGGGCCAGCTACAGCCATTTCGCGGATCAACTCGGTACCGCCCTCGTCACCGAGGTCAACCCGCTGAGCGATGCCTTCGCAATCTACGGCGGTACGGACGTCAATGGTGACGGCATCTTGCAGGACAGCGAGCCGAACGAACTGCTCGCGCCGGTTGGTTTCGATCCCGCGAATCCCACGGCTGCCTCCTCACCGAACCAAATCGATCCGGACATCGAAGCGGTCGTCACCGAAGAGCTGATCTTGGGCGTCGAGCATGCCTTCTTGCCCGAGTTCGTGGGCGGCTTCACCCTCACATGGCGTAGCTCCGACGACTATTACGACTCGATCCCGCTGTACCGCGATGCGGCCGGCAATCTGGTTCGGGTTCAAGCGTCGGACTACGTGCAAACGGACGCAGTCGTCGGCAACTTGCCGGACGGCACCGCGTTCAACGTTCCGGTCTTCACCGTGCGTGACGACCTCACCGACACCGGTGGCGTGTTCTGGACCAACACCGATCGCTCCACGGAGTACCTCGGTTACACCATCTCCGCCACCAAGCGACTGTCCAACAAATGGATGATGCGCGCCCACTTCACCTACTACGATTGGGATTGGAAGATGGGTGACGAGTTCCGTCGGTTCGACGATCCCACCGATGCCCACAACGACAACGGTAGCTTCCACGAGTGGAGCGTCGACAACGACGGTGCCATCTTCGCGGAAGAGTCCGGTGGCTCAGGTAACGTCGATCTGTTCCTGAACAGCCGCTGGTCGTTCAACGTCAGTGGTCTCTACCAGCTGCCGTGGGGTATCAACGTCTCCGGTAACATCAACGGTCGCGAGGGATACCCGCTGCCGTGGTTCTGGGACAACTTCTCGACCGCCGATGGCACCAAGGACATCCAGGTAGCCACCGTAGGTCGCGACCGCGTGGACAACATCATCACGACCGACGTTCGTGTGGACAAAGACTTCCAAATCGGTGACCTCGGGCTCACCCTGTCCGTGGACGTCTTCAACTTGTTCAACGAGGGTTACGTGGTGCAGCGCGAGTTTGATGTTTCGTCGAGCCGCTCCGGTTTCGTCGACCAGATCATCGGCCCACGTGTGGCACGCCTCGGCGTCCGCATCGCTTGGAAGTGATCGACTCGTAAGCTGAAGGGGCCATCAGGCCCAAAGAGCCGCCGGATCCGTCCGGCGGCTTTTCTATTGCTCCCGACCCCTATTCAATTGGCCGCACCTGTTCAGCTATGCTCGGAACGTCTGATTCGCTTGTGAAGAGAGCTCAAAGGAGATTGCCTATGCCCGCCAACATCCCCAACCCTCGCCCCTCGGGCCGAATCGCTTTGATCCTCGGCCTGCTCACCCTCATGTTGCTGCTAGTTGTTCCCGCTTCTCTGGCTCAGGACTGGAAAGGCCGAGGACGTATCCAAGGCAAAGTCACGGATGAGCAAGGCAATCCAATCAAAGATGCCAAAGTTCACATCTTCTTCCGCGGGCAGGAGGGCGACGGCCCCGAACCTGTGACGACGAACAAAAAAGGCCGTTGGGCCTACATGGGGCTTTCGTCCGCGCCCTACACGATCGTGGTCGAAGCCCAGGGATTTGTTCCCGCTGAAAGCCAAATGCGGCTCAACGAGTACTCTCCTACCCCACCGCCCCCCCTCGAAGTCCAGCTGAGGACCGCCGATTCGATTCCGGATGCCGAAGGCGACCGCCTTATGGGCCTTGTCAACGAAGGCAACAAGCTCATGCAAGAGCGCCAATTCGCAGAAGCCCGGACCCGCTTCGAAGAGGTGCTGGCGGCGATTGACGACGACGCCCAAAAACGACCGCTGCGCATAGCCGTGGCCGGAACCTATTTGGAAGAAGGCAAAACCGCCGAGGCCCGGGCGGGTTTCGAGCCTTTGCTCGCGAGCAGTGAGGATCCCGCGGAGAAGCTCAGCATCATGCAGTCCATTGCCCGTAGCTACTACATGGACGAGAACGTCGACCAAAGTGTCGCCACCTTGGAGCAAGCCCTCACCCTCAGCCCCGAGGATCCGACCACCCTTCGCCTCATCGTCGACATCCTCTTGGCGGCTGGGCGCGAACAAGACGCCGAGCCCTACATGGGCAAATTGCCGGAAGGCGAAAAAATCGACCCCAACGCCCTGCTCAACTTGGGAATTGGTGCCTACAACAGCGGCGATCTCGACGCCGCCTTGGAGAAGTTCCAGAAAGTCATCCAGTCCTATCCCGACAACGCCAACGCTTACTATTACCTAGGCTTGGTTCAAATGGGCAAAGAGGATAACAGTGCCGCCAAGGCCAGCTTCGCCAAGATGCTCGAATTGCAACCCGATCACTCCAACGCCGGTGAGGCAGCGCAATTCCTGGAGTATCTGAACACGCTCTGACCCTCTTCTGTTTCATTCGGAGCGAACGCTTCATGGAGCGCTTGGAGCGAAAAAGGGACGCCACTCGGGCGTCCCTTTTTCGCTCCGTGCTCGGCCGGTCATCTCAAACTCACCCCTGCCAGTCTGTGTGGGCCTTTTTGTTGAGCACCAACCATCCCCAGATCATGCTGCGATAGGTGTGATTCCGAAGCTCGGTGCGGTCGTAGAAATGGGTCAGCTTTCGATTCAACCGTTTCAAGTTATAGAAGGGAATCCTCTGGTAGTAGTGGTGCTCAATGTGAAAATTGGACCACAGAAAAAGGAAGTGCCAGATCGGGTTGCCGTTGACGCGAGTGGACCATTTGGCCGGATCGGAAGGGTCGATGTCGTAATGCTGACCAAGCCGATTCAAGACAAAAATAGGCGGAAACACGAAGAAGGTGGGCAGGATGTGTACCCGAACCAGCTCGCCCCATCCGCCGAAATAGAATAGCAGTGACATGACACCGAGGTGAAAGACCAGGCTCAGCAAGCGTTCCCAGCGGATCTTTCGCTGCAACTCCAAGGGGTAGGACGAGGCCTCTTGGCGCGAAGCTCGGGCGTAGATCACAAAGAGCAGTGGCGTCATGTACAGCAGCTTGACCCAACGGGAATTCTCTTTCGGAGATAGGTGCGCCCGTTTGGGATCGTGCTCGTGATGCCCCAGCTCGTTGTGGTGGTCGAGGTGCCAGCGGGTAAATTGGGAGACGGAAATGCCCGTGGGCAATGCGTACAAGAGGCCCAGAATCCGCTCCAGACGCGGCCGGCTCTTGTTGAAAATCGCCTTGTGGACCTGCTCGTGAACCAGAATCAAGAATCCCAGGAGATTGAATCCTTGAAGTACGGCCGCCAATGGCCACAGCCACCACCAAGCATCCTGCCACAGTGCCCAAGCGCATAAGCCGAAGAAGACCACATGCCGGCCTGCCACCACAAAGTGTCGCCAAGCCTGAACCTTGTGCAGATCCCGAAGCTCGGTGCGCGGAATCTCAGCAGAAAGCCGATGTTTCAGATCTCCGATGTGTTGATAATAGAAGCGCCCTTTCTCAGCCGCCGGGTCGGGCGACGTCGGCAAGCCGGCGCTGCTCGACGAGTTGGTGGGTGAGAAGGAAATATTAGGTGCGAGGGAGTCGGTATTCATTTCGGTCTTCCACGGGTGGCCGGAATATCGGCCATCTAGATCTGGTCAGTGCATCGTGGCCAGGGAGCGCCACAGCCTCGGCTGGAGTCGTCAAGCCGATCCCAGCCTTTGAAGCTCATCTTAAAAATCCCCTGTGTCAGATCCGAATTCGCGCTGCCACTGTCACAATACTCTAGGAATTCGCCGCCTTGGTTCAGCGGTTTTCTGACCCTTTTTGGCCCGGATAGTCACGACTTTGGGGTTCGATGATCACGACCTTTCCCGAATCCAATCGGATTTGAAACCCTTTCTGGATTTCGTGTCTCTCAAGGATTGAAGGCGAAGGAATTCGCCGCCACAGAACCCAAACTCGCGGAGACTCTTCGATATGGAACCCCTCATGCAACCTTGGCCTTGGTGGATCGCCGGGCCCCTGATCGGTTTGATGGTGCCTGCCACCTGGCTGGTCAGCAATCGTCAATTCGGCATCTCTTCCAATCTTCGTCACCTTTGTGCCGCGGTGCTGCCCACCCGCATCGCGTTCCTGCAATACGATTGGAAACGACACGGCTTGTGGAATCTGACCTTTGCGATCGGTATTGTGTTGGGCGCCCTGATGTCGTCGCTTTGGCTCAGTCCGTCCGGTCCTTCGCTAGTGTCCGAGGCCACCCGAGCCGACCTGTCTGCGTTGGGAATTGAACAATTTTCGGGTTGGGTCCCGGCTGAGATATTTGCCTGGCACCAACTTTTTCAGCCTGCGGGTTTCGTGATCGTCGTCCTGGGCGGATTCCTGGTCGGCTTCGGTGCTCGCTACGCCGGCGGCTGTACTTCCGGCCATGCGATCACGGGTTTGTCCTTCGGGCGGCTGTCTTCTTTGATCGCGGTACTCGGGTTTTTCGCCGGGGGTCTGATCGCTACCCACCTCATTTTGCCTTGGCTGCTGGGAGGTTCCTCATGACCGACCCATCCATGGAGCTTGCCGCCGAGCCCAAACGAGATTTCCACGCGCTCTACCTTCTGCTCGGCATGGCCTTCGGCACGATCTTGACCCAGGGCGAGATCATTTCCTGGTTTCGCATTCAAGAGATGTTCCGCTTCCAAAGCTTCCACATGTACGGGGTCATCGGTTCGGCGGTGGTCGTCGGAGCCCTCTCGGTGCGCCTTTTGGCAGCTGTCAAACCCCGTGCCCTCAACGGTGACGAACTGCTGAGCCCCGAGAGCCGAGCTACACCACTGAGCCCCCGACTTTGGCTCGGCGGTTTGATCTTCGGCCTTGGCTGGGGGCTCGTCGGTAGCTGCCCCGGACCGATCTTTGCTTTGCTCGGACACGGCGTCGGGATCATGATCGTAGTTCTGCTTTCCGCACTCGCCGGAACTTTGACTTACTCCTGGCTTCGGCCTTATCTGCCCCACTGAGCCGACCAAATCCCCGACGACTTCTTCCATTTCAATTCATTTCAGGAGATTCCTATGTTGTTCCGCCAAATTTTCGACCCGCGGTTGTCTCAATACGCCTATTTGATCGGCTGTCAACGCACCGGAGAAGCGATACTCATCGATCCCCAACGGGACGTGGATCGTTATCTCAGCTTGGCGGAAGATGAAGGCGTGCGCATTACCGCCGTTGCCGAAACCCACATCCACGCGGACTTCCTTTCGGGAGCGCGGGAGCTGGCTCATCGGGTCGGCGCCAAAGTTTATGTCTCGGGTTTGGGTGGTCCCGAATGGCAAAGCCAATGGCTCGACACCGACGATGTCGACTTTCAGCGCCTGCAAGACGGTGATGCATTCCACATTGGCAATATCGAGCTCAAGGCGGTTTACAGCCCCGGTCACACCCCGGAGCATATGAGCTACTTGGTGACCGACCACGGCGGTGGAGCCGAGGAGCCCATGGGTCTGGCCTCCGGGGACTTCGTCTTTGTCGGCGATCTCGGACGCCCGGATCTGCTGGAGTCCGCCGCCGGTGAAAGCGGTGCCATGGAGCCCGCCGCTCGGCGGCTCTTCGAGTCCGCCGAAGCCTTTCTGGATCTGCCGGACCACCTCCAGGTCTGGCCCGGGCATGGCGCCGGCAGCGCCTGCGGCAAGGCTTTGGGCGCTGTTCCCATGTCCACGGTTGGTTATGAGAGGCGACACAACGTTTCATTGGATGCCGTGCGACGAGGCCGAGACACCTTCGTCCAGCAAATTCTCGACGGCCAGCCCGAGCCGCCCCTTTATTTCGCACGCATGAAACGCCTGAATCGTCAGGGCCCGCCGCTCCTCGGCGAGCTTCCCCAGCCCCGGCGTTTGGCAACCGAAGAGCTAAAACCCCAAGCGCCGACCAGTGGCCCCCGTCATGCTTCGACCTCCGGGACCTCGGACTCTGACGAAACCGTGTGGATCGACACTCGACGAAATCGCCAGGCCTATTTTTCCGGCCACCTCCCGGGCGCCCTCTACGCCCCGCTGGACCGCTCCTTCCCCACCGTGGTCGGTTCCTATGTGGAACCCGAGACATCGATCTTGCTCCTGGTCGAAGAGCATGAGCTCGAAGAGGCTGTGCGAGAGCTGATCCGTATCGGGTTGGACCGGGTGATCGGCTGGGCTCCTCCCGGCGAACTCGGGACCTACGGGAAGGATCTCGTGACCACAAAGACCTTGGACTTGGAAACCGCCCAACAATTGGCCGCCGATGATGGCGTGTTGGCCCTCGATGTTCGGCGCCGATCCGAAGTCCAGGCGGGTGCGTTGAAGGGAGCGCACAACATTGCCCACACCCGCCTCGCCGATCGGCTCGACGAGTTACCCCGGGGCAAGGAGCTGTTGGTGTATTGCATGACCGGAATGCGTGCGGCGGTGGCGAGCGCCTTTCTCGAGCACCGTGGATTCCGGGTCCGTGCGGTCCAGGACGATTTTCCCACTTGGTTGACCCACAACCGAGCCTCAGGGACCGAACAGAGCCCCAAACGGTCTGAAAAAGGCGAGTAGATCAATATGAGCTTAGCCTGGTTGGGGGCCTTGGCAATCGGTCTTTCCTTGGGCTTGCTGGGCTCCGGAGGCTCGATCCTCACGGTGCCGGTGTTGATCTATTGGGTGGGAGAGGCCGAGAAAGTCGCGATTGCCGAATCCCTGGCCATCGTCGGTTTGATCGCGGCTTTCGGGTCCCTCCCTTACTCCCGAAAAGGTCTCGTCAGCTGGAGATTGGTGGGCCTTTTCGGCGTGCCTGGAATGGCCGGAGCCCATCTCGGAGCGATTATCGGCGGACGTATCTCCGGCACCCTGCAATTGGCGATTTTCGCCTTCATCATGATGGCTGCGGCTGTCCTGATGTTTCGATCGCCCCGGCTGACTCCGAACGCCCCGCCCAACCCGCGGCAAGCCTGGAAAACCGCGCTCGACGGATTCTTGGTGGGCGTCACCACGGGATTGGTCGGTGTCGGCGGCGGCTTCTTGATCGTGCCGGCTTTGGTATTGCTCGGCGGCCTGCCAATGCTCGCTGCGGTGGGCACCAGCCTAACGATCATCGCGCTCAACTCATTGGTCGGATATCTGGAATACCTCGACGTGCTACAACGCCTGGGTCTTGCCGTTCAATGGCAGTTGATCGGCATTTTCGCGGTGCTCGGGGTGGTCGGGGCCTGGTTCGGCAGGAAGCTCGCGGGACGGCTTCCCCAAGCTCAATTGCGCAAGGTATTCGCAGTTTTCTTGGTCGCCATGAGCCTTTTCATCTTCTATCGCAACGGCACGAGCCTCTGGCAGCTTCTCGGTTGAAGAAATAGACTTCTATTCAGAACCGAGAGCCTACCCTTTACGTAACTACACTCCAGCAGAAGCCACGGACCCACCGCGACCCTGGAAATAGGGCCTATCCGCCTCAAGTCCTAGGATGCGCGCTCTCCGACATTTGAAGATTGATTCATATGAACGCCGACTCAACCCACCCTTCCCCGTCGGACCGTACCCAGGTCTGCGTTTCACAGCTGAAAGTGCTTGCGGACTCCACTCGTCTGGCGGTGATGCGTCGGCTGCTCAAAGAGCCCCAGCAGGTTTCCGACCTGCGACGATACCTGGAGGTCGAGCAGAGCTTGCTTTCCCATCATCTCAAGGTGCTGCGGGACGCCGGCTTGGTGCTCGATGAGCGGGTCGGCAAATCCGTTCTCTACCGTCTGGCGCCCGACGTCACCGTGGGCCCCGACAATTCGATCCATCTCGGCTGTTGCCGCCTCTCCTTTGACCCATGACAATAACCGCCATCGACCTTCGGAAAAATGTCAGCCCTAGCCTTGGATCGCCCGGCCGACCGCCGGCCTTGACGATCCTATTGACCCTGGTGGGTCTAAGCCTCATGAGCTTCGCCTCGACCGGTTGCGGCGGCCCCGACTCGAGATCCCATAAAGCTCGAGTCATCTTGACCGGATCGAGCACCGTGGCACCGGTCGTGTCTGAAATCGGCCGGCGCTTCGAAGCACGGCATCCGCACGTCCGGATCGAAGTGCAAACCGGTGGCTCGTCGAGGGGCATCGCCGACGCGCGCAGCGGCGCGGCGAGCCTCGGCATGATTTCGCGACAGCTCGCCCCGGACGAGTTGGATCTGACCGCGTTCACGATCGCCCGCGACGGCATCGGTATGATCGTGCACGCGGACAATCCCGTTCCAGTGCTGACCGACGACCAAGTCGCTGCGATTTATCGCGGCGAGACTCGCCGCTGGTCCGAGGTAGGCGGGCCCAACACCGAAATCACGGTCGTCAACAAAGCCGAAGGCCGCGCTACCCTCGAAGTTTTCAAACAACACTTCGGGCTCGAAAGCCCTGAGATCCGGGCCGACGTGGTAATAGGCCACAACGAGCAAGGGGTCAAAACCGTCGCCGGCAATCCCAACGCCATCGGTTATGTGTCGATCGGGGTCGCCGAAGCCGACATCCGGCAGGGTATTCCGATACGCCTCGTACCCATTGGCGGCGTTGAGCCTTCAACCAGGACCGTGGCCGACGGCACTTTTCCCATCAGCCGTCCTTTGAATCTAGTGGCAAACGGCGAGCCCCAAGGTCCGGCTGCGGAGCTGATCGATTTTTGTCTTTCGGAGGAGGTGCATGACCTCATCGAAGCCCAAGGCTTCGTTCCGAGCCGTCGCTGATCGAGCATTGACGGCGATGCTGGTCTGCTCGGCGGCTCTCGCCGGGGGCTTAGTCCTGTGGATCGTTTTATTCATCGCCAGGGAATCCTTGCCCGCCCTGGTGTCGATCGCCCCTTGGCGATTCTTCTCCGACGCCTCCTGGCACCCCCAAGACGGCCTGTTCAGAATCACACCCATGATCGTCGCGACCCTGGCGATCACCGTCGGTGCCATGATCCTGGCTGCCCCTCTGGGCATTGGCACCGGCCTTTTTTCGAAATTCTTTGCCCCGCCACGGGTCGCGTCTCGATTGCGTGGCTTGATCGAAATCCTGGCGGGCATTCCGTCGGTGGTTTACGGGCTTTGGGGCCTTACGGTCTTGGTCCCTCGCATCGGCGCGATCCAAGCTCCCGGGGTCGGCCTGCTGGCCGCGTCCCTGGTGCTGGCGGTCATGATTCTGCCGACCATCGCCCTGACCACCGAATCTGCCCTGCGAACGGTGGACTCCGACTTGCTTCGCGGCGCGGCGGCCCTCGGTTTGGACCGCACGGGCACCGCATTGCACGTTGCGCTTCCCGCCGCCAAGGGCGGAATCTTCGCCGGCCTGGTGCTCGCCGCCGCCCGCGCCCTGGGTGAAACCATGGCCGTGCTCATGGTAGCCGGCAACGTGGTGCAAATGCCGTCCAGTCTCTTTGCTTCCATCCGACCTCTGACCGCCAACATTGCCCTGGAAATGGGTTATGCCACCGCCGATCATCGCTCCGTGTTGTTCGCTTCAGGCCTGGCGTTGATGTTGTTGGTCGGTTTATTGGTGGCAGTGAGCTTTGTTGGGTCGCCGGAGAAAGCCAATGGCTGAAACCCCGACCCGCACCCGGGACTTGTGGGTAGCCATGGTCCTTTGGCTCGCGGCCGTCACCGTGGTCGCGCTGCTCGTTTGGATCTTGGGGGATCTGCTGGTGCAAGGCCTGGGACGTCTGTCCTGGGAATTCTTGACCCAAGAGCCGTCGGATGCCGGGCGTGCGGGCGGCGTGGCGCCGATGATCGTTTCGACTCTCTGGATCCTTTTGATTTGCTTGGCCACCGCCGTGCCCCTGGGTTTGGGCGCGGCCCTCTTCCTCTCCGAGCTTGCCAGCCGACCCACCGGACGATGGGTGCGCCACAGCCTCGACGCCCTGGCGGCGGTGCCGTCGATCGTCTTCGGTTTGTTCGGCAATGCCCTCTTCTGCCATGCGCTCGGCCTGGGATATTCCATACTTTCCGGCGGGCTGACCCTCGCCTGCATGGTGCTTCCTCTGGTGGTGCGCACCACCGAAGCCGGATTGTCGAACGTGGCGGCTGAGATTCGACTCGGCGCCGCCGCGCTCGCCCTTTCACGACTCACCACCCTGCGCACACTGGTTTTACCGGCGGCAGCGCCCGCGCTCTTGGTGGGATTGGTGTTGGGCATCGGCCGAGCTTTGGCCGAAACCGCTGCGTTGATCTTCACCAGCGGATATGTAGACCGCTATCCCCAATCGGTCTACGACTCCGGGCGCAGCCTCTCGATCCACATCTACGATTTGTCCATGAACGTACCTGCAGGCAACAGCTCCGCCTACGCCACCGCTTTGGTGTTGGTGGTTCTGCTAGTTCTGACCCAACAGCTCGCGACCTGGGGAATCCACCGTTGGATCCGCCAAGAGAGACCCATCCGATGACCACCCAGCTCTGCCCGCCGCCGATCACACAGCCGTTCGGGTCGGCATCCCAGACGGCATCCCAGACCACGGAATGGGCTTTTCGAATCTCAAATCTCCGCATCTCCTACGAGGGCAAAGCGGTCTTGCAAGACGTACACTTGGAGATTGCCAAACAACGTATCACCGCCCTGATCGGACCCAGCGGCTGCGGCAAAACCACCTTCCTGCAATCCCTGAATCGACTGACGGACATGATTCCCCGGTGTGCAGTCGACGGAGCTTTAGAGCTCGGTGATTTAGATCTGAGGTCGCCGGAACTGGATGTGGTCGCCTTGCGACGACGGGTCGGCATGATCTTCCAACGACCCAACCCGTTCCCATTTTCGATTCGGCGAAATCTGGAGCTGCCCTTAAAAGAGCACGGTCTCAGGGATCCTGAACTGTTGCGTCAGAGAACCGAAAAGGCCCTGCGCGACGTCGGCTTGTGGAGTGAAGTGTTCGAGCGGCTCCACAGCCCGGCCACGGCCCTTTCAGGCGGCCAGCAACAGCGCCTCTGCTTGGCCCGGGCCTTGGTTTTGGAGCCGGAGGTCTTGCTCATGGACGAACCCACCAGCGCTCTGGATCCCCTAGCCGCAGCGGTGGTTGAGGATCTGATTCAATCCCTACGGGATCGATATACGATCGTCATCGTGACCCACAACCTGGCCCAAGCCCGCCGTTTGGCGGACGACGTAGCCGTTTTTTGGGTTCGAGAAGGAACGGGAAGGATGATCGAAAACGGCCCCATAGGCCAAATCTTCGAACGGCCCCGCGACCCCGACACCGAGGCTTACGTCCGCGGCTTACGCGGCTGACCCGGAAACCGACCTGGATCGGACGGAGATTCGCTCGCCCAAGGCTCTCCCACCCACTCGGCGATCTGTTCGAGCCGAGGATCCGCACGGGGAACGACGACCAAGTCTACGAAAGCTTCGGTTTCCGGCCGCAAATCGTCTTGGGCCCGGAAGGCCAGCTGATCGAGGGTGATGGGTCTCAGACAGCGTTCATCGTCTTCGATTAAGAAGCAATCCACATCGAGTTCACCGAAAAACGTCAACACCTCGGCGGCGGAACGCCCCGAGGCGTCCATGCCGAAGGGCCAAAATTCGGAGATCAGGATCGGCCGATCCCGCAGCAGACGCTCCCGGGCGCCGTGGTAGACCCGCGGCTCGGCCCCTTGGGTATCCACTTTGACCAAATCCAAGCGGCCGGGAAATCGGCGGAAATAACGATCCAAGCGGATTTCTCGAATCTTCTCCGATCCTGCGACCCCCGGTGACGGATAAATTCGATGGTCGCCCATATTGTCGGACGACAAAAAAATCCGACCCGCGCCGTTACGGTCCGACGCCGCGGCGCGTTCGATCACCACGTTTTTTCGGGACCTGCCGCGAAAATTGCGTCGCACGTTGTGGCGCACGTTGTGTCGCAGAATTGCGAAATTATCGGCATCGGGCTCAAAAGAAAAAACCCGTCCGGTTTCGCCCACCCGCAGCGCCGCCACCATGGTGTACCAACCGATATTCGCCCCCACATCCACGAACGTGTGGCCGGGAGCAAGAAGCCGTTGGACCACGGCGGTCTCGAACGGCTCCCAGATGCCCAGCTCGTGAATGGCATAGGAGATGTATCGGTCGAATCGTCGATGCACCGCCATCTCGAAGGGGGGTAACCCCGGCACCTCGAGACGGCGGCGAGGATGATGGCGACGGACGCGCCAGCGGCGGATCAGGTCCACGTAGGAACTCCGGCCTTCAGGACAGCTCGATCTTGAGGATTTTTTCTTCCTCGGAGCGGTGAAACTCGCGCAGCTTCTCGGCCAGCTCCGGGTCGGAAAGCGCCAGGATGCGAACCGCCAGGATTGCGGCGTTGACCGCGCCGGCCTTGCCGATCGCCAAGGTCCCGACCGGAATGCCCCGCGGCATTTGCACCGTCGACAACAGGGCGTCGAGACCGTCGAGGGACCAACCCTTCATCGGCACGCCGAGCACCGGCAGCGTTGTGTGGGCGGCCACCACCCCGGCCAAGTGGGCGGCTCCGCCGGCGGCGGCGATCAAAACTTTGATTCCCCGCTCTTCGGCGGAAGTGGTGTACTTCATGGCCGGCCCGGGAGTCCGATGGGCGGAAAGCACCCGCGCTTCGTTGGCCACGCCGAAACGATCAAGGGTTAGTGGACAATGGCGCATGGTGTCCCAATCGGACTCGCTGCCCATGAGAATCCCGACTTTAGGATGAGCATCCTGCATGATGAGCCTCTTCGCGGAAAGCCCGCGTTCTTTTTTCAGTTGGAAGCTTCGTCACCGGAAGCGCGAAGCCTTGGCGGAGATCGCCCGGTGGGCGAATTATGCCCCAATCGTCCTGGAATCGCAGCCCTATCAGGCCCCTTATGCCGTGATCAGCTAAACGATTGGGACGGGTTGGGCCGCGGCCATGGCGGCGCTTTCCCGTTCGAGCCGCTTGCGCAACAGCTCAAAGCCGATCCAAGTCAGGAGACCCACACCGCCGAGGCCCAGCCACAGCACGTCGGGCCCAAATTGGCTATAAACCCAGGTCCCGACCACCGGCGCGAAAACCATGGCTACGCCCCAAGCGCTGGTGTGCAGGCCCATATATTTGCCCCGATGGCGGACACTGGCCCGATTGGCCACCCAACCGCCGGCGGCCGGAATGGACAACATTTCTCCCAGGGTCCAGATCATGATCGACGCAACGGCCATCATCCATCCCGCGCCGAAAGGCAGAACGGCGAATCCCAGGGCGACCAAGAAGGCACCGAATCCGGTCACCGAAATCGGCGAGAACCGCTCAGTCCTGTGGGTCAGCACCACTTCAAACAGCAAGATCATGATCGCGTTGACCGCCATCAGAAAGCCGTATTGGGCTTCATTGAAACCGTAGACTTCTTTCAAGTACACCGGGTACGAGCCCCAGGCTTGGAAGAAAATCGCCGCCAGGGCCACGGTGAGGCCCAAGAAGACCCAAAACTCCCGGTCGCGCATCGGATGTTTCGCCACCGTTTCCGCAGCCCGCTCTTCGACCGCGAACCCCGGGGTCTCCAACCTCCCGCCCGCGCGCAACCGATGGAGCAACAACGCTGCACCTATGCAGGTCAAACCATCGACCCGGAAGAGCCAGCGGTAGTCGTAGGCGGCCAACAATCCCCCAAGAGCCGGTCCGACGGCCCAGCCGAGATTGATCGCCAGGCGATTTAGGGCCACCGCCCTCGCCCTCAGCTCGGGCGGTGCCATCTCGGCCAGGGAAGAGCCATTGGCCGGTCGGAACGATTCGGCCGCCGTGGCGGTCAAAAACACCAACACTCCCATGACCTGCAACGAATGCACGTGCTCCAAAACCAGGTAACCCGCACCGGAAAGGGCCAGCGCCCAAAATTGAATGCGCAGCGCCCCTAAGCGATCGCACAGCCAACCGCCGAGGAACGCTCCGGCCAGATGGCCGGCACCGTAGATGCTCAGCATCCAGCCCGCGGCGGTCAGGGGGTGCCCAAGCTCCTGGGTGAGATACAGAGCCAGGAAGGTGATCACCATGGCGCCCGCTCGATTGACGAACAACACCAGCGACAGCCACCACACGGATTCCGGCAAACCGTTGAAAGCTTCTCTATAGGTGCCCCAAATCCGGCTCATGATGATCTCCTCGGATGCCGATCACCCGATCAGGAACGTTGGCAGGCGAACGATGTCGGCACGCTTACATACGTCGTTCGTCCCGAAACCCGCCAACGTTTTATCGGCTTGGAGGCTTGAATTTGCTTGCGCCGCCGCTCGCGAGTTTGAGGCTCACCAGGACGACGTGTCTCCGGATTCAAAGCCGTCGGCAAATAACACCGTGGTTTGAGCCAGAGCGTTGTCCGAATCCATGTCGACGGGTGGCGCGCGATCGTAGCGTTCCCACATGTCGTAGAGGATCTCCGCCCGGGTCATGGTGGGCATTCCCGTGGTCCGCGGCAGGCAATCATTGGGGAAAGAGTGGGTGTTGGATTGATCCAACAGGAACTCAATGTAGTGGTCGCTGGCGATTTGGAAGTTGAGCGTCGCAGTCACGGTGACCGGAGTCACGGCATCTAGGGGGATGGGGATGCTGTAGGGGGTGACGTCGTAGTTGACCAGGATCCCCGAGCCCGGCGAAGTTTCCGGATAGGTATATCCCTTGGGCTGGGTTTCGAGATCCGCTGCGCCGCTGAATCCCAGGGGCGGGATCCGATTGTCGATGGCGTAACAGTTGTTGCGCACGAAGTGGAAGATGTGATTCCCGCCACTGTCGAGAACATCGCATTCGCCGGTGCCGTTCTCGTTGTAAATGCCCGGCTCCGATCGATAGATCTTGACTTGGGCATCCTCGGTCAACGCACCGGTCTCGGAGTTGTAGGCGCCGCTCTCCCACAAGAGATTGTTGCCACCGTCTACCGCGCGCACGTTGAGCCACATGCGTCGTCCCTCGGGATAACCCGTCGGCAGCTTGTGGCCGGTCAAATTGGTGACCTTCACCTCGACCTCCATGGTGCCGCCGGACTCCGCTTCGGTCAGAGTCGTCACCTCGACCTCCGCCGAGCGATTCTGCAGCATGTCGAAGGCCCACGCCGTGGTGGCGTCGAAGGCATCCTCACGGCTCAAATTCGGATAATCGCCCTTGAGCACCTGGGGAATCCAGGTGTTGGCGCCGGCGAATTGATGGATCGCCATGTTGCCGGTGCGGTCGTTTTGCTGCTGCAGACAAGCAAAAACCGGTGAAGCCTCGGTCTGTTGCATGTGGCAGTCCTGGCAGGTCTGCTCGCTCGGGCCGCCGAGCGCGAAGTCACTTTGCTGCCATTCCTTAAAGGTTCTCTCGATCGGATAAGGAACGCCCGTATCCTGGCCGTTTTCGTCGATCAAGTTGTGTACCGGGCTGGTCACATTGTGGCAATTGCCGCAAACGTCAGAATCCACGTGATAGTCGGAAAAGGCCCACGGATGGGGCGGAGGGGATTCCCCAGCTCCCAGGTAGTCGTAGGGGCCTCGACGACACGGACCCGAGCCGCCATCGGCGCATTCGACGTCGTCGAGCCACATATTGCCGTTCTCAAAATAGACCGACTCTTGCCCCATGGGCGGGTTGTCGTTGACCATCATGCGATGGCATTGGTGGCAATTCACACCGGTAAAATCGTTGTCGCGAGCGTCTAAATTGCCGACCAAAGCGCATCCGTCCTCGGTTCCACCCGGCGGCTCGGAGCGACCTGAAAACCACGCTTTGGGCGCGTGGCAACGAAGGCACCAATCCCCGATTCCGGCCACGTCGTTATTGGCCACATCGAGGGCGGCCCAAAAGAGTGGGTCGCGGGTGGAGTTGGCCATCATCGAACCCGACCAAGTCGGATATGGCTCCACGTGCTCGGCCACATTGAAGTCCCCGTGGCAGCCTTGGCAATTGCTGGGTGGCAACAACGGAAAGGTCAAACCAGGCTGAGTACCATTGGACGTAAAGGGACCCGCGAGGCTAACCCAAACCGCGCAAAGGGCCAGCAAACCGGCCAACATCGCCAAACCGGCACGTCGACGTTTCGAAGAACCTTTAGGGGGAGAAGGCGCGGGTGAGGGAGAAGACGTGGGTGAGGGAGAAGGAGAGAGAGATTGATGCAAGACTGGAGTCCCCATAGTCACTACCGGCACCCGGCAGGCTGGTTGAGTGAAAGAGAGCGTCGGGGGGACGGACAAATAGACGGGAAAGTAAAAAGCAGATCTGGCTGATCTTAATCCATTCGAGGTCGGGTTGCGAACCCCGGCGGACGGAGAGTTCAAGAAATTGAAGCTCTCTTGTAGATCGTCATGGCCAAGAAGAGCATGCATAGGAAGGCGTAGTGGCGGGGTTTGCCCCCGCCAGTCTTCCCCTCAACGGGCAGAGCGGGAGGGCACAAGGCCCTCCCCTACATTTGAGCCCTTAGGCAAAAAAGAGCCGGCGAGCAGGCTCGCCGGTTGGGTATGCAAAGCATCGAACAATCGTGGTCGAATTTCGTGACTCAGGTCAGAGCTTCTCCTCGTACATGGGCGAAGAATAGTCCGTCTCTTGGTAGTAGCCGGCGGTGGCGGTTTTCGAGCGATCGTCGAGTTTGATGATCACGAAGCCGTGGGCATACACGTCGTCGATGGTTCCGAGCTTCAGCTTCTCGCCCGGCCGATTGGGATCGTCCACCAACTGGGGCGGGCTCGTAAGCCCATCGACCACCTGGTACGGATTTTCGTCCTTGAAATGGGGGATGGCGCCATGCCCCATGCAGCGTCCTTTCGCCAATCCCAAATAGGGCTCGTAGATGTCGAGGTTGTGCTCATGGCCCCAAAACCAAGCGGCGATGTCGCCCTGGCCTTCGGCCGCCGCCTTTTGAAATTCACGGAAGCTTGCGAGCAACTTCGGATTGGCGGCTTCCTCACCCGCGGGCTTCTCCACCCCTTTGCCGATGGCGTCAAAGGCAGAGAAAAGCTGGTGATGGCTGAGCAAGATCGTTCGCCCCCCGGCCTGGCTGTGTCGACGGATCTTATCGACATGCCATTCCACCTCCGAATCCTCTAGGTAGGTGATGTCCGTGGAAACCGTAAACGGATCGTGGTCGTGCAGCCCCGTATCCATGCCCAAGAACTGCCAAGCTCCGTCCTCGCTGCGCAAACAGAAGTAGCTGGCCTGTTGGGCCTGCTCTGCTTTGAACAGCGGTCCCGGATTCGTTTCCGGTAAGAGCTTGTAGAAACCCTCGCCGCCGCTATACATGTCGTGATTGCCGGTCATGTTGTAGACCGCGATCGGATTCTTATCTCGCTCCAGAACGTCGTTCAGGATGTCGAGGAAGAATTTGTGGGTTTCCGTTTCCGTGCCCGAATAATAGATATCTCCCAAGTGGATGATCACGTCGGGCTGGTGCTTCTTGACTTCCTTGAGCAAGTCGATGGCTTCGTCCGTGCCGGTACCCCAATCGCCGATCACAGCGACCGTGGCATTTGCGGGCAAGGTCTCCATCACGAAATCGTCCAGATTCTGCCAACGCACATAAGGAATCTCTTTGCGGTCCCCTGAAGGACCGAAGTATTCCTCGTACTTCGCCACCGTCTCCAGCCATTCCGGATCGCAGGTATTGAATTTCAGCTCATCCTTTTTCTGCTCGGCCTTTTCCGTGTCACCGAGGAATCTCGCTTCTAAAACCTCGCCCGTCAACTTGGCGCAGGTCCAGAGGGTATCGACCACCCCGCCGTGCTCTGCGGAGAGTTCCGGAGGTGGCTGATCCGGCACTTCTTTGCCTTCGCTCTTGTGTTTGGAGATCGTGTGGGCGACGGCTGAGGCCACATGGTTTTGGTCCAGCCGAGGCGCGTCGGGCTGGTTGGCCGTCAGCGCTCCTGCTCGATCTTCTATTTTGTTGGCCACCTCTTCCACCAGGCTTTGGAAAACGGAATGAAGAGGGTGCCTTAGGGTTTTGATCCGACTCATCTATTCCTCCCGAATCCGCTCATTGGGTCTTCAAAAACTCGACCAAGTCCCACTTCTCTTCGTCGGTTAGGTCGGTGCCGTAGAGATGTCCCCCGTTGCCGTTGCCGGCGTCGGACGAATTCTGCAACCAACCCACCTTCTCCGCTTCTGGCCCTTGGTGTATGAAGCCCACGTTCACAGGATCGAAGACCTCATAACCTCGGTAAAGGGATTTGGGACGATCCTCGGGTTTCTGCAGCAGATCCCAGAGGGTGGGCACGGAGCCGTTGTGTAAATAGGGCGCGCGGACCCAAATGCCGTCGATCGGCACATTCGCGTAACCCTCGGTTTTACGGTAGGCGTCGAATTGGAACTGGCCCTCGTGAACCGAATGCAGGACTTCCACGAGTTCCTCGGTAAAGGAATTCAATCGGTGGGAATCCGTGCCGATCTCAGCGATATCGGTCACCGTACCGATTTTCTGGCTGCCGAAGGCGTGACAATCCGCGCATTGGGCTTTAAAGGTCACGCCTCCCCGAGCGGCCTTCTCCTGGTCGATGTCATAGGGAAATGGCGTCGGCGGTAGGGTGAGCACATAGTCCGTGACGATCTTGAAATGGTCAGGCAAAACCGAATCCGGCGTCGCCCCCACGGCCATGGCCGCGGCGTAATTGCGCTCCTTAATGGCGTCGTTGTTGCCGTCCCAGTGAAGCCACATGCCCTCACGGGCCCGCTGGTTCCAAATCGCCGGCAGATCCACCGTGCCGATGGTGCCGTCGTCCGGCAGATTGAGCACCGTGATCTTGGTGGGATTGAAGGTATCGGTCCGGCCTCGGCCTTGTTCCGGCCGAGATTTCTGCCACGAATAAGCCTTCCGTTGGGTATTCAGGCCGGTCTTGGCGGTCGGGATGATCATCCACCGGTAGACGAAGCTCTCGAACGCGCCGAGATCCCGCTTCTCATTGATTTTCGCCACCACGTTCTCAGCTGTGAATTGGGGCGACGCCGCACAATCGTAGAGGAACCATTGGAAAGCCTGGAGGTCCAGCATGTGCGCCGAACCACCCAAGGCGATTTGCTGAGCAGCCCCGGCCTCTGTGCGGTAGTTACCGGTATGGCAGAGGGAGCAGTTCGGCTCCACCGTGGGATAACCGAGATCCCTCTGGGCAAAACCGATCGGCAAGTCCTTGCCGTCTTCGTAAATCAAACCCAGCGAAGCCATGCCCTTTGAAGGATCCGGCAATTTGTCGCCACACAAATCCGGTAGGACCTCCCACAAATAAAGCGGCACCCGAGCTTCGATCGCCAAGCCGATGGCGCCATATTTGAACTGCTCCGCGGGGTCGTCGAAGATCGGATCCGGCTTAACGTCCAGGAGATGGCCGTGGATACCCCTGGCCAACAGAACCCCAGCCACCAGCACCAACGCCAAAATCGCCAGGTGGACCGGGGTGGCGAGAGCCTTTCCGATCCGCTGCATTCCACCGACGATCAAATCTTTGAGACCCGCTGCGCTGATCTGATATTCCGCGGGCATGCCACGGTGCAGAAGCACCAACAAAATCACTCCGAGCACGCCGTCGATGATCCAGAATTTGCTCAACAGCGAGTCCGGGTTCCACTTGTTGTTCAGCCAGAACCAGAAGACCGAGCTGCTCAACCAAATCGCCACCGACGACCAAGCAAAGGTCCGATAACGCTTCGGATAAGCACCCGCAGGCAGGAAGTA
Organism: uncultured bacterium; assembly: GCA_965366625.1. Lineage (GTDB taxonomy): Bacteria > Acidobacteriota > Thermoanaerobaculia > Multivoradales > J023 > JAUIJL01. Next base: position 11,069 of record CBDUGP010000047.1, on the reverse strand, counting down.
AAAGCCCAGCTGAATCAACAGGAAGGCGCAATTGCCGAGCCACAAATAGGCCCACTTCGCCTCCACGCCTTGGTAGATCAGTTGGGTCGCTTCAGGATTGAGCAATGCCGGCAGGGCGAAGAATAGGTTACCGACCACCGCCAACCACGTGACGATGCCGAAGGATCTCAAATAACCGTTGGACTCCCCTTCAGCGGGTGTGAATAGGGCCGTCATGGCCGTGCCCCAACCCGCCACCATCCGGGCCAGGTTGGCCGGCGAGATCTTCAGCTCCGGGGGCATGCCCATCTGCAACAAGATCAGGAAGATCACACAGAACGCGCCGTCGAGCATCCAAAAGGTTTGGATCAAACCCGGCAGATCCCAACGGGAGTTGGACCACAGCCAATAACTGGCTGCCATACCCCGGCCGACCACCGAAAGCCACGCATAAACGTGAAGGCCGATCGGATCCCGAGCCGCCGGCAGGTAGAGCAAGGTGGCCACCAAGAGCAGGAATCCCGCCCATGGCACCCAATAAATGGCGAACTCCGTCGATCCGGGGCCGAGCATCGCCTCGAGTACATCGGGAGCGAAGATGGCGGGCAAGATAAAGCCCAAATTGGCCGCCGCACCGATCCAGGTCAAACGACTGAACCACTTTAACCAAGCATTCATAACGTTCTCCTCAAGTGGACGGTTTTAGGGTTTTTTCGAGATGGGCCAAGATATGCGGATAGACGTCTTCGACGGCGTTCTTGCCGAAGATACAGTCGATGTGGCCGTAGTCGGGGATCACATGGCGGGTGTAGAACGCTTCGCCGTTGACTGCGCTCAGCGCATCCACTGTCGCTAGGGTGCTCTTGGGCAAATACGTTTTGTTGTCCTCGCCGTGAACAAAACACATGGGCATGGCGAGCCGATCGAGGTGAGGCATGTAAACGTCGTTGCCTTCGTGGTCCATGACCTGCTTGTCACGCACCATGAGTGCCAAATGCTCGAAGGTCGTGATGTTGCTCACCCCGAAGAGCTCGTGCAGATTGTCGAAGGTACGCTGATCCAATTGCTCCAAAGAATAGAGCTGGCCATACATGAAGGTAATCCGGTGGCTCACCGGACTGTCGTTGTGTTGGCCCTTGCGCATCGGATAGAGCTCCAACAGCTCGTCAAAGAGCTTGCTCTTCCAATTGGAGTTTTTATCCACGTAGGCGGTTAGGGAATCCACACCGAAGAGGTCCAGAACCGACGGCAGATGCAGACCCGACTTCAGCTTGACGTCGATCGGGCACAGCAGGTTGGTAGCCACCTGCGAGCAAACCACGCTGTGCACACCTTCCATACCCGCCAAGAGCGCCATGAAGAAGGTATTGGATCCGTAGCAATGCACCACCGCTTGGATTGAATCCGCGCCGGTGGCCTGGCGGACGTAATTCACCGCCTCGGGATGGTCGATGGATGCAATCTGATCGCCGTTGGATTGATCCTCGGAAGCCGGCAAAGCGATCGAGATGCGGAAATCGAATAACCACAGGTCGTAACCGTGGGCGTAGAGGTACTCCAGAAGGTTGGTATTGATCAAGTCCGTGGAGAAAATCGAACTCGAAACCCCGGCACCGTGGACCATGAGCACAGGTCCCTTATCGCCACCCCTGTAGCGGGTCAGCCTGAGGGTCACCCCGTCACTGGTCTCGAAGTGGTGGACCTCCGGCGCTCCCACCCGCAAGGGACGCTTTTTACGCGGAGCGGCCTCGGGGTCGAAGTATTGCTCCGGCACCAGAATTCCACCGTAGGTTTCGAACAGCACCCCGGCAAAGTAGGTTCCGAAGCGGGCCAAACCTTCGACCCTCTCCTTGACGCTGTCGGCGCCGGTCACCTTCATGGTGGTCATCTGCTTGGCGAAGTCCAAGGGTTTGATATGCAAAATGCCCTTGCCGACCACCGCGCCTTGGTCGTTGTCACCTTCGTAAACGGTCACATATAGAGTGGTGGTCTGGGGCCATACCGCGAGAATCGAAGCCGTATGAATGGTCTTATAACCGTGGAAGTAGTAGTCCTTACCCTCCTCGGAATGCATCACCATGCGATACACCATATTCTTGGTTTCGACCTGATTGGGGTTGTCCACAAATAGGTTGAAGGTGCCGTCGGTGATGGTCAGAGCATCCTCGGAAAGGGCTCGACAGGAGACCGTGCCGAACATTTCGGCTTTGTGAGCCTTGGTGTTGATCAGCTCGTCGAGGTCGTCTCCCTGCACAGTGAGGGTAAATTGCATCGCCGAGCCGGCGGATTTGCCTTGGTCGTAACCCGCCTGAAAGTCGTCCTTTTCTTGGGTCGAGAAATAACCCTTCATGGTCTCGGTGAATTGAACTCCGAGCACGTCTTCCTGCTGTTCGGCTGCCGTCTCCCGGGGTTTGGACGGGCTGTCCACCTCGAGGGACCAACCTCGATCCTTGGCCATCAGATCGACCACTCGCTCCGATAGCGCAGAAATCGTCAACAAGGGGTTGACCCCCAGGCTGAGGGGAACGATCGAGCCATCGGTGACGAAAAGACCGTCGTGCACGTCGGTGCCCGCGGTGCCCGCATAGACTTGCCCCTTGTGATTGGTCACGCCCTCGGAGGCGTCGTCGGCCATGCAGCAGCCGCCCAGGGGATGGACGGAAATCAGGCTTTTGTCCAACGCGTCGGTCCAAATCGGATTCTTGAGATAGACCCCACCCAACGGTTTGGTTGCGCCCTCTAGGGTGTCGTTGACGGTTTGGAAAATCGGTTCCTTGCCGACTCCGGGCCATGAGAGCTTGATGCGATCGTTATCCTGCAACAGCACTTGGCCTTCGCTGCCGTCGTGAGACATCACCAAATAGGTTTGGGTGTTGTTGATCGCCCCATGGTAAGGGCCGCGGACGAAGCTTTCGGCCGCCCGTCCTTTTTCCTGTAACCAATCGAAGAAACCGTGATCCGTATCCTTGCCCACAACCCCTGCGGCCACAGCAAAAACCGGTGGCACCGCCGGACCGACCATGCCCGGAATGGAGCCCTCCTCAATGACGAAGCCGTCTTGCCATTTCGGGGTATTACGGTGGTCGATGATGCTGGTGATACACGGCCCCACGGGATCGACCGAGCCGTCGGTGTGGGTGCCGAAACCGATGCCGTTGATGTGGGTATCGGTGTTGTAAGCAAAACCCAAGACATCGCCATTGCCCGAGAAATGCTTGCCGACACGATCCGAAATCTCTAAACCTTTGGCCTTCGAGCGCAATAAGATTTCGGTCGAGCCTAGGGTGCCCGCGGACACCACCACGATGTCTGCGGTGATGAAGAGCTCGGGGGCATCGAATTTATGTCGTCCCTGACCCACGACCTCGAAATGAATGATCCACTTGCCGTCCTGACGCTCCAGATATTTGACCGAACATTCGGTGAATATGTCCGCGCCATGGTTCCAGGCATCGGGCAGGTAATTCATGAGCGTCGTATTTTTTGCCCAATGGTTGCAACCGGCGACGCAATCACCGCAATTGATGCACTTTTTTTGCTCGACGCCGGCGGAGTTCGTTCGGTCTTCAAAAGTGACATTGATCGGTGGTTTATAAAATACATCTTCCATGCCGAGGCCTTCGGCGGATTTGCGATGGGCCTCGAGCTTGGGCAGGGTGGGAAAGTCGTCGGGGTAGGGGTTGGAGCCGAGCATGGCCGTGGCTCGTCGATAGTATTCTTCTAGATCGGCGTGACCTCCGCGCAGCTCGGTCGGCCAGCGCTGATCGTCCCAAACCCCTTCTACTGCCTTGAGGGCCACGTTGGCGTTGATCAGAGAGGTGCCTCCCAAGCCACAGCCCACGAGCACGTTGATGTCGTCCTGAACATGAAAGTCGAAGAGGCCGGTCTCCTTGCCGATGTGGGCATCGGGGGCATGGATTTGCATCTCTTCGGCGCCCTCGAGTTCGGTGTCCGGGTATTCGCCGGGGCGAATCTCCCGCCCACGTTCTAGCAGGCAAACAGCCTGGCCGGCTCGCGCCAGTCGAGAAGCGGCGATGCCACCCCCGTAACCGGAGCCGATAACCACAGCACCATAATGTTCTTTCATGGATTCGATGGGCGAGGACAGACGCACATTCATAGACCATCTCCTTGGGACACGAGCGCGACCGCGAGGTCGTGCTCTACTAGGGTCAAGGCGAGCACAGAAAATCGGCCCACACCGCGGAGATCAGTGGTGCAATCCCACTAGTGATGAAAGGGAGCCCGTCGGTGGCTTCTGCGCACAGTAGCCGACCTGCCGCCAAAGGCGCTGAGCGCCAATTCGACACGGATGGCACGATTACCGACGGACCCCCTTTCGGGATCCCTCCAAACAGGTACGGTGCGTAGTGGACAGATTTAGCAATTACGATGCCAGAAAAGTCGACAAAAAGAAATAGGGCTTTGAAACGAATAGTGCTCGCACGTCACACGTAATAGGCAACGTGCTCAAACGAGCCGCTGCTGTTTTAGGGCATCTACCAGCCCGGAGCCCGCCATCGAGAGCCGATCACCGCCTGTCGTTGAAAGGCATTCGGCTAGTTTGGAGTGTCCGCGGACACTGAGCGGACATGTCCGGACATGTCCGCCCCCTCAAAATCCGCGGTGTCGACGAAGCACTTCGAGGTACTTCGAGTACAATGTCGGCATCGTGAGGCAGTCAAAGATCGACGACCCATGGGGTGACCTGGCAGCCGACACCCGGCCCCAACGCATCCTTTCCAGCTCCTGGACCCAATTGACCGTTCCATGGTTGACCATCCTCTTCCACGACGATCACCGTCGGGTGGGCGAGGTCGCGGTCCTCACCGCTTTAGTCTCCGGCGAGCAGGTCAACATCTCCCGCTTGGAGCCCTCTTTTGGCGGCCCAGGTCGCTCTCGACAGCCCCTCGCCGACCCCCATCTCAGCCGCACCCCTCTTTCCCTGCATCTGAAGACCAACGGTATCGAGCTGGATTGCAGCAAGACCTCCACGCCTGTCAGCTTGGGCAATCAGCCGGTCGACGATCATCGGCTCCTGGCCATGGAAGAGCTGGAAAGGGGCGTGGTCATCCAGCTGGCCAACTCCATTGTGTTGCTCTTACATCTGCGCGATCCGGTGCCCGAACGCTCCGATGAATCCTTTGGTTTGGTGGGTCAAAGCGAAGCCATGATCCAGCTGCGCAGGGATATCGATCGGGTCGCGTCGTTGGACGTGCCCGTGTTGTTGCGCGGCGAGACCGGCACCGGAAAAGAAGTCGTGGCCAGGGCCCTCCACCACAGCGGCCTGCGCAAGAACGGCCCTCTGGTCTCGGTCAACCTAGCGGCCGTGCCCGCGAGCCTGGCGGCCAGCGAGCTCTTCGGTTCGGCCAAGGGAGCCTTTACCGGCGCGGTCTCCGCCCGAGAAGGCCACTTTGGCAGGGCCCACAAAGGCACTCTTTTCTTGGACGAAATCGGCGAAACTCCGCTTGAAATTCAACCTTTGCTCCTGCGGGCTCTGGAAACCGGCGAAATTCAAGGAGTGGGCCACGCAATTCCCAAAGTGGTCGACGTGCGGCTAGTGGCCGCCACCGACGCGGATCTGGAGCACCACATCGCCGAAGGTCGATTCAGGGCCCCCCTATTACACCGCCTGAGCGGCTTCGGCATTTTTCTGCCGCCGCTACGCGCCCGACTCGACGATATCGGTCTGCTGCTCTTCCACTTCATCCGCCAGGGCCTGGCGGATATGGGTGAGCCAGTGGCCTCCGACGCACCCATTTCTTCGGTCAGGCCTTGGCTGAGAGCATCGATCGTCTCACTGCTCGCCACCCATCCTTGGCCGGGCAATGTCCGCGAACTCCGCAATGTGGTACGACAATTGCTTATTACAGCCCGTGATGCGCGACCCAAAGAGGTTCTTCGACGAGCCCAGCAACTGTTGGACCGTGACAAGGCGTCAGAAGACAAGGCTTTAGGCGACAAGCTCTTCTCCGAAGACCCGGCTTCGCAGGTCGACCTGCCCCGGCAGGACGACCACAAGCCATCCGCTAGCGACCTCAATCCACGGCCGGCTAAGTTCCGACCGGCCTCTGAGATCGGCGAAGACGAGCTTTTGGAGGCCCTGGCAGCCAATCGGTGGCTATTTCAGCCCACGGCCCACGCCTTGGGAATCTCTCGAACCGCGCTCTACCGTCTGGTCGACAAGTCGAGTCGCATCCGGAAGCCGAGCCAACTGACTCGTGACGAGCTCGTCGCGGCGCTCGAAGCTTACGGCGGCGATCGCGAATCGATGGCCGGTGCTCTGCGGGTGTCGGTCAAGGGATTGACCCAACGCTTGCGACAGCTCGGCCTGGTTTGATGAGAAGCCGATCCTAGGGATCCACGGTCCCGAGAGGATCCAAGTATCGAGCACGACCGAATCTGGAAATGATGTGAGTTGTGACTGTCTACGCTCCTATACCGACTATTGTGGAAACTCCGAGAAAAACTCCCCAGACCGAAAGACTGCCGAAAAAACTGGGGTCGTACCGACTCCGTGAACAGCTCGGACGGGGAGGCATGGGCGAGGTCTATCGAGCCCACCACCAAACCCTTGAGCGGGACGTGGCGATCAAGGCGATCCACGAGGACGCCATTGAAGATGATGCCCACCGCGAGCGATTCCGCCAGGAAGCGCGCCTCGCCGCGCGCCTCAACCACCCGGCCATCGTGCAGATCTACGACTTCCTGGAGCTGCCCGAAGGCGACTTCATCGTCATGGAGTTGGTGGAAGGCGCCCCCCTGCGGACCCTGCAAAGGGAAAAGGCGTTCACCGTAGCGGAAATTCTCGACGTCGGCTGCCAGATCGCCGAAGCCCTGAGCGTCGCCCACCAACATGGCATCGTGCACCGGGATCTCAAAGCCGAGAACGTCATGATCACCGCCGATGGCCGAGTGAAGCTTCTCGACTTTGGATTGGCGAAGAGATTCCGTCTGCCGGATGGTGACAGCGTGGTCGAGGACGCAGCCGAGGTCGGACAGGTCCTGGGAACCTTGCGCGCCATGTCCCCGGAGCAGGCCAAGGGCCAAAAGCTCGACGGCCGCTCGGACCTCTTCTCCCTCGGTGTCTTGCTCTACGAGCTGTGCACGGGCAACTCACCGTTCCGCGGCAAGGGCGTGGCCGACACCTTGCAACAGATCTGCTCCCACTACCCGACCCCGGTCCACCGCCTACGCACCGATCTGCCCATGGAGCTGTCGAAAACCCTGGATCATCTGCTGGAAAAAGATCCCGCCTTGCGCCCCCAACATGCACCAGAGGTCGCCCTAAGCCTCAAAAGATTGTTGCGGCTCTTCATCGAAGAAGATTCCGGTCCGTTGATGACCAGCAGCCACGCGATCACCGACTCCGAAACCGGTTTCGTCAGCAGCGACCTCCAGGATCTCACCCTCAAAGAAGGCAAGCTGCCCGCTTCCCAACCCCCTCTGCCCGGGCGCGGCAACGAATTCGACATTCTGGGTGCGGCATGGTCACGCGCCCTCGAAGGCAATCGCCAAATTCTCTTCATCAGCGGTGAGCCGGGCATCGGTAAATCTACCCTGGTGGGAAGATTTACCCAGAACTTGCGTTCCTCTGGATTCGATTTGGCCCTCGCGGAAGGTCGATGCCTCGAATTTCACGGCTCCGGCGAGGCGTTTTTGCCCGTGCTCGAAGCCCTCGGACGATTGTGCCGAGGCCCCCACGGACGGGCGGTCAAGAGGGTCCTACTGCAGTGGGCGCCCAGCTGGTTGATGCAGATGCCTTGGATCATCGAAGAGGAAGAACGGGACGACGTGGTCCGGAGAACCCTAGGTGCCGGTCCAGCCCGTCGATTGCTCGAGCTGCTCGAAGCCCTGGACGCCCTCTGCCGCCGGCGACCGATGGTTTTGGTGCTGGAAGATCTCCATTGGTCCGACGTGCCGACCCTGGAGCTTCTTTCCGCTCTGGCTCGGCGTATCGAATCCTCCCGCTTGCTGGTCATCTGCACCCTGCGAACCAGCGAGCTGGCCGCCGCCCCGGAGACCCTGCAGCGGATTCTCGAAGATCTCACCCTGCGAGATTTAGCCCGCGAGGTGCCTTTGAGGCTTTTGGAGCCCGCCGAGATCACCCAGATGCTGATCTCGAAACACTCCGAATGGCAGATCACCCCGGAAATCGCCGAACTCGTGCATCGGCACGCCGGCGGCAATCCGCTCTTCTCCGCCCATCTGGCGGAAGTGCTGTTGCGGGATCCCGAAGGCTCGTTGCAAATATTGGAAGATGAAACCCTGGGCCACCCCAACGACGATCTTCTTTCCCTGGACCTCTTCCGCATTCTCGAAAGCCTGCTCGACCGCGCCGGCGATGAAGAGCAACAGCTGCTGGAGGTGGCGAGCATCGCCGGCGAGCGGTTCCTCCTGCCGGTGGTCGCGGCCGCGGCGGGAGTCCCCGTGCCCGACTGTGAGCGGCTGCTCGACAACCTCGCCCGGCGCCGGGCATTCATTAGAAAACTGCCCAGCACCACCCTAAGCAGCGGCCGAAAAGCCAAGAGATACGCCTTTCTGCACAATATTTATCGGCGGGTGCTCCGGCAGCGATTAAGTTCCGAGACCGCCATCCGATGCCATCGAGTGGTCGCTTCCTCGATCGAAAAATGGCAGCCGAAACGAGGGGCCCACCCGGCCAACGAGCTGGCTTTGCACTACGAACTCGGCGAACAGCCCAAAAAAGCCGTTCGCCAATATGATCGAGCCGCTGAAATCGCCATGGCCCGAGGAGCTTACGGCGCAGCCGTCGATCAGATCCGCCGAGGCGAGCAGCTCCTGGAAACAATCGGCGACTCCCCGGAACTCATCGCCACGCGCATCGGATTGGCTAAAAACTTGGGCGTAGCACTTTTCGCGACCCGCGGATACAGCGTGCCCGAAAGCGGCGAAGCTTTTCGGCTGGCAGAGGCCCAATGCCAAAAGATTCAAGATCCACGGTTGTTCTACGTCCGCTGTGGACGCTGGGTCTTTCACTGGATGCGGGCCGAAATTCCGCAGTCGATCGAAATCGCCGAACGGGCCCGCGGCCAAGTGACCGGCAACGAAGAAGCCGGCCCTTACGCCCGCCTGCTGGCCAACGTTATTTTGGCGGCATCCTATGTGCGCAAAGGTGCGTTCAAAGCCGCCCACGAAAGCTTTGAGGCCGGTTTGAGACTCGGCGACCAGGTTGATATGCGCGAGGTCTTCCAGAGTTTCCCATTGGTGGAAGGTAGGGTGTTCGGCCGGGTCTTTGGAGCTTTGAACCTTTGGTATTTGGGGCGCAGCGACGACGCTCGGCGGTGGGCTTTGGAAGGCTGCCGGCTGGCCAACGAGATCGGCCATGCGTTCAGTCAGCTAAATGCGTCGAGCGTGGCCTCGACTCTTTTCCTGCTCTGCGGAGATGCGGCACGGGCGAGAGAGCTGCACCTAAAGGCAGCGGCCCTGAGTGAGGAGCATGGATATGCCATCAGCCTGACGCCCCAGCTGCGCTCGGTGATCTTCGAGCCCAATCCGGCGGCCGCTGCCAGCCTGCTCGATGTGTTGGAAAAAAAGATGGTCGCCGCCCAAAGCCGTGGCGAAGTGCTGCTACAGAACGTGGATTTGTTGATGCTTTCCCATGCCCGGCGCCATGCGGGTCGGCTGGAAAAAGCCATGGAATCCCTCAAGCAAGGCGTGGAAATGGCCCAACAAACCGACGACCGTTGGTATGAAGCCGAGCTGCTCCGGCTGCAGGCCAATTTCTTGGTGGAAATCGAGGGTTCCTATCCCGAAATCCGTGTCCGAGCGGACGAACTCTTGCATCGATCCCTGGAGGTCGCCGAGCGTCAAGGGGCGTTGGCCTGGCGACTGCGGACCGCCTGCAGCCTTTACCAGCTGCACGAGGACACGACCGCGGCCGCCGGCAGCCGGGATCTCCTGGCCTCGGTGGTCGATCAATTCGCTCAAGGTCAGGGCACCGCCGACTTGATGATCGCCAAGAGCCTACTGGCCGGCAGGTCCATCGTTTAGGCCGCGGGACACATCGGATGGACCCTAGATAGACGAACAAGATGGGATAGTGTTCCGGTGTTATGTACGAAGGCTTCTACGAGCTGAGCGAATCGCCCTTTTCCATCACCCCGGATCCCAAATTCCTATTCTACAGCCGGCGCCATCGCGAGGCCTACGACCACCTGTTCTACGGTATTTCGCAGCGCAAGGGATTTATCCAGCTCACCGGCGAGGTGGGAGCCGGCAAAACGACCCTCTGCCGCGCCCTTTTGGAGGAACTCGGTAGCGGCTTCTCCACCGCGTTGATTCTGAACCCGACGATGACCGAAATTCAGCTCCTGAGGACGATCCTCAAGGAACTCGGATTGTCGTATAAGGGCAACGACCGGCTTCGTCTGATGGAACGGCTGAACCTATTCTTGTTGTCGGAGCTTTCCGAAGGCAGGGATGTGGTGCTGATCATCGACGAAGCCCAAGATCTTTCCGACAAGCTCTTGGAGCAAATCCGACTGCTGTCGAATCTCGAAACCGACCAACGCAAGCTGTTGCAAATCGTTTTGATGGGGCAGCCCGAGCTACGGGACAAGCTAGACCGACACGAGCTGCGCCAGCTACGCCAACGAATCACCGTGCGCTACCACCTCTCGCCCCTCAGCCGCCACGAAACCGATTTCTACCTACGACATCGATTGCAAATCGCCGGAGCCAATGGTCGTCCGACGTTCAGCCCTTGGGCCGTGCGCTCGATCCATCGCTATTCCCGCGGCGTGCCCCGGCTGGTGAACGCCGTCGCCGACAAGACCCTGTTGTGCGGTTATGTGGAAGGGCGCGACCGGCTCGGCTGGCGACAAGTTCGGCGTGCGATTCGCGACCTGGAGGGCCGCTGATGAGCCTGATCAACGAAGCCCTGCGCAAGGCACGCCAAGAGGCCGCCGACCAAGAAGCCGAGGAGCGAGCCGCGAGCGGTGTGAAAGGCAAAGCCGTCTATCGCGAGCCCCGGGCCCACCTGCCCGAAAGTTCCAAAATGGGAACCGGTCTGATCGTGGGTTTGTTGCTCGGTGTGCTCGCCGCCGGCGGTGGCGGCCTGGGGGTTT
>CBDUGP010000046.1:0-63326 GCA_965366625.1 uncultured bacterium | reverse complement strand
AATTTGATAGTTCGACACGACGACTCGGGGTCTTAAGCGCTAGTTTTGGGGCTAGCCCTCTCTTGGTTGGAGCACCCTCCTCAAATGATCTTTGATCCCAAGATCATCCCGACTAAAGAGTGGCACGTTCAACCCATCGAGCTGACGAGTGAGCTCATTGTCGGCCCGAGCCGAGATAGCCATCAGAGGCAGCTGCTCCTCGCTGATCCTTAGCTTCCGACGGATGAACTTGCAAATCCGCACGCCCGTGTCGCGAGAGTCTTTCAAATACTTCTCGTCCAGCACCACGAGATCCTCAAGCTTCGCAACAGGGATCATGATGTCGATGATCGCCAACGAATAGGGCACGGAACCTCTATCTGCAAGCTCTTGGAAATGTGAGCGGGTATCCATTTCATTATTCCGATAAGTTAGTTTGCAGTCTAGCTCGTCTTTGAGAAATCGAATCAACCACTCGATTTCCCTTTTCCTGTCGTCAACAATCAGAACTTCCCTAATGCTCATTCTCACGAATTTCCTTTTCTGCCTTCGCTCCCTTTGTTGGAAAAGAAAGCTGGAACGTCACCTTCGCCAGAGGTTTATACTTTGAACTCTTTTCCGTAGAGCACGAGATACTTCCCCCGTGAAGGTCGACGATTTTCTTTACGATCCATAGACCCAGTCCGGTTCCATCCTTGGAAGCAGCAGCCACAGGGTTTCGGTAACCTCGGTTGAATATTGTATTCCGCTCACCGGGAGAAATTGGTATTCCAATGTTGGAGATATTGAGAATACTCGAATACCTCCCGGTGCTGGCAACAACCGCGATGCTCGTCCCAGGTTTCGAATACTTGATGGCATTATCGACTAGATTGACGATTACCTGCCGGAACAACTCAGGGCTTCCCACAAATCCGTCAAAAAAACGGTCAATGCTAGCTGAGTTGATTTGAATTTCCAGCGAGTCAAGCTCCAAGGAGCCCTTGAAGTCCAACTTGGTCTCAATGAGCATTCGAGTAAGGTTTATTCGCTTCCGCTGGAACCGCTCTCCTTTCAAAATTCGGTCGATGTATGAAAGATTTTGCGCCAACATATTGCAGACCCGAGTCTGCCCGATGAGATAGCTCATTTGCTTCCAAAGTGGCGACTCCTCGGGAATCCACTTTTTCGCTTCCTCAAGATTATGGGTCAAGGCGCCTAGCGGTGTTCGAATCTGATGGCTCAGGCTCGTCATATAGTCCAAATTGAGCCTCGTGTTCTCTTTAAGCTTCTCGTAAAGCTCTCGATCTTCGATCAGTCGATTCGTAGGTAGGTCCAGCAGCGCCTGCAGCTTAATCTTGTCAGAAGCGTCTTCATAGAAGCCTTCGAAGCCGTCATGCTCTCCCAACTCATTCTTCAATAACCGAATGAATCCACTGACCTTCAATTTGCCGCTCTTACGTTTGAGATCTTGGACGGTCCTAACGACTTTGCCGTCTTGATAGATGGCCTCTTTGTATAAATCTTGTTGATTCTTTACCTTTGGATAAAGGGCACTACGTTGGATCTCGAATATTTCCATTTCGCCATATCCGAGCATTCGCTGCTCGGCTTTTGAGGACTCTCGGGTGGTGCCCTCTTTGGTAGTAGCAAAGTAGGCGATACCGCGTTCGTCCAACAGCTCGACAAGCCGTTTGTGCTGAGCGAGCACTTTCTCTCGTGCGGAAGTGTCCCTTAACAAGCTCAACGTGTAGTGGGTGGGGATTGAAACAAAAGGGCTTGTAACAAGTCGGTAGGAGGTGGCCGCAGGTCGAAAACTTCCGTCTAGGCGACGAATCTTGAGGTAGACCGGCCCCCATTCATGCTCGCCTCTTTGGCGAGCCGCAGCTAGATCCTTGTTCAACCGTTTGTAGTCAGGTTTTAGATAAAGCCGAGATACGTCTAGCCCACGGAGATCCTCTTCCTTGCCTCCAAAGAAATCCAAAGCCGCTTGGTCAAAATCCACTAGGTGAGAGATGCCCCTCTGCCCGGGCCTTTTGCCATGCTGATATCTCGACACTGTGATGGCTTCGGTCCGCGCTTTCCACAGGCTGTCGCTGAGGTAGATTTTCCAGGCCCTCGATAACGCTGAGCCCAAAGCAACGCATGTTTGCTCCAATGCTTTTCTTTCATAGTCCGCGAAAGGCATCCCGTCTCGGGTTATCCACAAAACACCATTGCGGAGATCCGTAGGTCCGGAATGACCTTCTGGCGCGGTCTCTTCGGCTTCGGGATTGGACGAATGGAGCGGAATCGCCAATAGGTGAAGAGGTTTGGAAAATAGGGCCACCTTCTCGACCGTTGGGCGGGCAAAATCCTCGTCTAGGTCTAGGCCTGTCACAGCTCGAACCTCTTTGTCGTCGGCGGTATCAAAAATTTGAATCGCTTTACCCATTCGCAAAACGAGATCCGTCAGCCCCTGACCATGTGTGTGATTAAAGGTAGTGGACTCAACCTCAGAATCGTTGGTAGCTGAAAGGTATAGCTTCCCGAGCTCTTGAATAAAAAGCGTGCAGGTCTTGGCTTCGAGAAGCTCGGACAAGCTATCAACGATCTTCTTCGGGCTTGGAACGCGGGGGGTCAACTCGACCGTCGCGAATTCTTGGAGGCCTCGATGCAGATCTCGCTCCCTGCGGATCAAACCCAGCTTGATGTGCTTAGCCAGATGCGGAGCCAACTTGGTGACAATATTGCGAGAGCCGGTGGCCTCCCCGGCGTCTTCGCCATGGTCATTTAATGATGCCCTTTGCAGAAACACCATGCCGTACTCTTTGCCGTGGAGAGAGAGGAGATAGCCTGAGGTCGCCCGCTGTGAGCTCGAGCTGGAAGGTATCTCAGCCCAGGCTCTATTCCGAAGCTTTTCAGCCACATCCCGGAGTCGTCTAAGATTCTCGAAAGGATTACTGCTCAATAAAAAATTGTAGCCGCTCGAGAGATGATGCAGTACGTTGTCGTGACCATCGGTCACCGCGATCGTGGCCCCCGAAAGCCCTGGAAGCCGAGAGAGGATCGAGCAACATGATTCCAGGAAGCCACATACTTCCTCTGCGTTGAGCGCCGCTTCTTCAATTTCGAACAGGGACTGGAGAAAGAGGGCATCAATATCAATGTCATCTTCGAGAAAAGGAGACACCGCCAAGATTTCATCCTCCCAACTTTGTGACGATCTTTCGTTGATGGTCTTCGATGGCCTCACGAAGCATCTTCAAGCCGACATCGTCAGTGCTGTGTTCAAGATCTTCGTCGCCGAGCCAAGCATTCAGTGCCTGGCTAAAGGTGCCGAAATCCACGTCTTCAAGGCTGGCGGCCATCATGATTCGATAGTCCATCCGGGCCTTGGGATCCAATAGGGTGTCCACGGCCTTGACCGAAGGGTGCAGCGCATTTTGCTGATACCTTGGGTCTACAAGACGCTTGGCTAGTGGGCGGAAAACCTCTGTCGCACGCCAATCCGTGGGATTTTCGAGTAAGCGGTTGTGCCTCAAGACCCAAGGCGATTTTTCGGGCAGTGGACCCGCGCCGTTGGGATGAAGGATCTTGTCTCGCAGCCATTTCGTGCCTTTGAATCGGCCGCTGCTATATTCCGAGAGGTGCAAAACCATCAAAATTCCCGGGTTGGCTTGCTGGGTCAGTCGCTGGGAGCGTAGGAACCAAGCAGCTACGGCTTGTAGGCCGCCAAGGGTTTGTGGACTCTCCGTTGGCCGGGCGCTCATGACTAGCTGATCAATGATTTGGGTTGTGGCCAGGGCGCTGAGCGATCGAGCGGATTGAGCGCAAACCAAGATTAGGTCGAATCTCTTGAGAAGGGCCAAGCGAAAGTTATGGAGGAAATGAAATTCCTCAGATAAGCGGCTGTCGAAGCCTTCGACCCCTAGCTCTGTTTGCAGCCGATCCAAAACGGACGCCCGTTCGGAAACGTCCGTCAGCTCTCGTAGGGTTTCTTGCATACCACTGGGCAAAAAATAGAGATTCGAAAGCCTTTCGGGCCGGGCACGGTAGGTGTAGGAACCCTCTTCAATTGCCTCTTCGAGCCATTTTTCCTTGCGCCAATCCGGCTGACGCTGAAAGTCAGTAAACAATCTGCGGAAGCAGCGGTTCGACTTATCCGGAGGAGTCGGGAAAAAGCGGTCCAGCTCAGGGTTTTCGAAGTTGAGATCCACTACGAGGATCTGCTTTTCCTTGGAAAGATCGGCAAGTGCGTTTGCAGTGTGGGCCACGATAACAGCCTGGTCGAGCCCGTTGCTGTAAGCATAGAAACCAATGATTCGCTGAGCCTGGGCCTCTTCGCTCCCGTCGAATCTCTCCGCAGTGAGATACTTCTGCCGCATTTCATCGGTTAAATAAAAAAGCGCTTGGTCTTTCTTCTCAAAGTTGTAGTGAACGCGACAAGCCTGTTTTCCCTTTCGGTTGAGCCTATAAAAAGCTGCCTTGGTTCGACCCTGAAAACGATCGTACTCACTTTCGAGATACCCGTGGACCAGCAGCATCTTGAGAATCTGACCGATGCGATGGGTCGTCGGGCGTTCTTTGGGCGGCAGGGCCATCCGATGGTAGATTTGACTCCTGACCAATCCTTTGCCCTTGTGCGCCCAAAGCACACGCAGAACCTCTCGCTCCGAGTCCGTGCGGAATCGAGGTTCCTTAATGGTTTTCTTCGTTTTTGAAGCCAAGGTATTCATCGCAAAAGCCGCCAACTGCCTACCGGCCGTAGGCTCTGCGGGTCGACATTAGAACTTCCTGTTCTTTCCTGCTTCCGAGCTTAGCAGAATCGACGGCCAATAAGGAACTTGTTGCTACGGTCGCTCTATTACCTAGACGCGCTATCTGGCCTCTATTGGGCTCACCACCAAGGGTTCGAACGGATTCGCCACTCCCTCAACCCAACCCCACCGCCACCGCCAGGACCGCAATCACCACACACAACGGTGAGTAGATTCGACTATCTCGACGCGCAAACGTGGACGGGCTCGGCTTTTTGAAGAAGCCGACGTATCTAAAATCACCGATCGCCCTCAGCGCAAACGCAGCAGCCAGGGCCCACACGCCGACTCGGGGGATCCAAGGTGGGCCTGGCAGGTCGACGATGCCGGCTCGCCAGAGGGCGAGGGTAGTGCCGAAGGCTAGGAGGGCGGCGACGATCAGGGTGGTGAGGGGGCCGGGGCGGAAGAGGGCTTGGTCGGTTCCTTTGACGCGGGGCAGGGTGCTTTCGAGCCAGGTTTTGCCGCCGAAGGCCCAGTAGATGTGGAGGGCGCTCAGGAAGGTGAGGATGGAGGCTAGGGACCAGGCGGCGAGGTGGGTCATTGGGGGCTCCGGGTTGACGCGGTCTGGGTGGAGGAATCGTCAGATTTAAGGGGTGGCGGGTCGGTGACGTTTCGCGCTTTCTGAGGTTAGCAGGGTCCTCGGACGCGCTCTCCGAATGATGCCCTCGCGCTTGATTTCAAACAAAGATGAATTTCCCTGGGATAGTCGACGGCTTTGGGACAGCTACTCATGAAGCGTGTCGATGGGTCTTCTGAGATCGCGGGCTGCCCGCCCATTTCCAGAGACATATTTAGTCATGTGAATAGGATTGAATTGGGCCGAAATGTGTATTAAAACTCTGGCAGCTTTCTTGCCCGAAGGCTGTTTTTTCTCTCTCTTTCGCAACCCGAGTCCCCCCTCAGTATTTGCCGAAAGAGGCTTTTTCATGTCATTGAGTCTTGCTAGTCGTGTCCTTCTAGGGCTCGTTTTCCTGTGCTCGGCCTTCAGCACAGGTCTCGAAGCCCAACCTCTCCAAAAATCAGCCGTCAATGTGGACGCCGGGAATACCAAACAGACCGGCGAAACGTTTGGCTATCGACTGACTTACAGCTGTAACAACACGCTCACCGACTGCACGGGGGCTGAGGTCATCGACCTTTTGCCTGCCGAGGTCGAGTTCTTGAGCACGGTGCCCGCTTCGGCCGGCGGTGACGTGGCCGCTGTTGAGGTGACTCCCAACTACATGGGCAGCGGCCGGACGCGGGTGCGTTTCGACATGGTCGATCCGCTCACGGCCGGCAATAGCGGTGATTTGATCATCAACGTGCGTTTTCCCCGGGGCTCAACCCCGGACGGCACGGTGGCGACCAATACCGCCGACGGCATCAACCTGGAGACCACGCCCGGCACGGTCACCACACCGCCCGTGAATGTGACGGCGGTGGCGTCGACCCAGGTGAATCTGACCAAGACCGTCCAGGGCCAAGCCCTGCTCGACTTGCCCACGGTCTATCGCCTGCGAATCAACGTGCCGAATGATCCCGGGGCGTTGGATATCTCCAACATCTCGGTAACGGACACGTTGCCCCCGGGAGTGGTCTTCAACAGCGCCAGCCCGGCCGCCGACTGCGAGCCCGGTTGTCAGGGCACGGTGGCCCCGGCGTTGGTTTGGACCGGCCCGTTCAGTGTCAATGCGGGCAACAATCTCGATTTCTTCGTCACCGTGACCTTCCCCACTCCCACTTTCATGGACGGGGACATGGCGACCAATACGTTCACCGCCAACGGCACGCCCCTGGGCCAACCGCCCGGCAATTTGGGTGTCGGCGACGTGACCCATCCGGTCAATGTATTTACTCCCGATCCTGACAACGACCTGGCGAAGCGGCTCTCGGGACCGAATCCTCCGACCTATAACCAGGAGTTTTCCTACACCCTCGACCCGCGCAATACGGGTAACGTGGACCTCGACAACTTCGTGATTATTGACAACATCCCGCCGCAATTCCTGGTCGATCGAGTGGGAACGGGCGCGTTCAACAATGCTCCGACCACCACCACCGTCGACTACGAAACGAATCTGAACCCCTTCGCCAATTTGGGAAGCTCTCCCGGAAACGTGTTCGCGACATTGAATATGCCGGTCTTGGGAGCGGGTGAATACGTCACTCGCCTGCGCTGGAGCTTCGGCACGGCGCCGGTGGGCATGATCGCCACCAATTCCAACAACCGGCCGCGAATCTGGGGTCAGATCATCAACCCCGACCACTTGGGCAATCCGGTCAACATCGGCGACACCATTTCCAATTGCGCCGACCTGACCTCGGCTTACGATCCGGGTGGCGCCAATACGCCGGTCAACGATCTGAACCAATGCCGTGATCTCGTGCTCAGCGGACCGTTCGTCCAGCTCAATCCCGACAAAGTCCGCCTCACCGGCGGTGGGCCGTTCAACCCCGGACAAACCCTGCAATGGCGTTTGAGGCTGCGTTCGTCCGCCAATTCCAGCGATCCCCTGCCTCTGGAAGAGCTGATCGCGGCGGATCTCTTGCCCGTGGATTTGATTTACACCGCGGCCTCTTGGACCTTCGACGACCTGGGTACCGGCTTGCCGGCACCCCAAAACTTCGAGGAAATTGCCAACTACGCGGGCACGGGTCGAACCCTGCTGCGCTGGACCTGGAATGCCGCCAGCGGTGACCTGGCGCCCGGTCAAGAGATTCGGATCGAATACGACTCCACGATCCGCAACGGCGCCGCCGCCGGCGACATCGACAACACTTTGTATTTGAACCACGACGATCCCGGCCTCGGTCAACGCTGTGGCACGCCCTCGGCCGTGGACATTCTGGACCTGGACGGCGATAGCGACACGGCCGAAAGCCACTGCATTGAAACCGCGTCCGCCGAAGTGGTGGGCATCGCTCAATTGGTTTCCAGCAAGCAGCTGGCGGGCAATTGCGACGGCGGCTTCGGCTCCAGCTCTTCCGGCACGTTGATCGGTGGCTCGATCGAGTATCTGCTAACGGTGCAGAACGTGGGCACCGTGGCAATGGAAGACTTCGTGTTGATCGACATCCTGCCCTTCCTGGGGGATACCGGTGTGCTCGACACCAACCCGCGCTTGTCGGATTGGACTCCCCTGCTCACCGCGCCGATCACCCCACCGCCGGGCACGGCCATTTTCTACAGCACCTCCGGCAATCCATGCCGACCCGAGGTGGGTGGCATTACCACCGGCTGCGACGCGCCGAATTGGACCACCGTGGCACCGGATCCGATTTCGACCGTGCGTTCGTTCAAGATCGAATTCGGCGACCGAGTGGTGAATCCTGGGGACTCACTGCAATTCGAGTTCCAGCTCACCACCCCGGCGGAGGCTTCGCTCGGCGGCACTGCTTTCAACTCCTTCGCCTACCTGGGCCAACGCAGTGACGGTCTCGGCTCGCTGTCGGCGGAGCCCAATAAGGTCGGAGTCGGCATCGGGCCTTGCCCGGCGGCGGAGCTGGGGGATTACGTTTGGGTCGACACCGACGGTGACGGCATCCAAGACGACGGCGATACGGGTCTGAACAACGTCTTTGTGGAGCTCTTCACTCCCGGTGCCGACGGGGTGCCACGCACCTTCGACGATGTGCGGGTGGCCACGGCGCTGACCTCAGACGACGTGATGGGCAATCCCGGCTGGTATCTCTTCCCGGGCTTGGCGCCGGGCGACTACTACGTGCGCTTCGATCCGCCGCCTACCTATGCGGTGACCGTGGGCAATGCCGGGGGTGACGATGCCCTGGACTCGGACGCCGATCCAGTGACCGCCTGCACACCGCTGGTGAACCTGGTGACGGACGAGTCTGACCTCACCGTGGACATGGGTCTGCTGCCCCCGCAGCCGGCCGCGATCGGCAACTATGTTTGGTTCGACCGCGATAACGACGGCACCCAAGATGAATCGCCCTACTTCGGCGTCAACGGTGTGGCCGTGCGCCTCTACATCGACGACGGCGACGGCGTGCCCGAGCCCGGTGGGGACGACGGCGCGGCGGTGGCCACCACCGCCACGGACGACGATGTCCATGGTCGCCCCGGGTATTACCTCTTCGACCTGCTGACCCCGAACATCCCGTACTTCGTGGAATTCGTGCTGCCGGCCTCGGCCACGGGTTTCACCAGCCAGGATACGGGTGGGGACGACACCATCGATTCCGATGCCGACACCGGCACGGGTGTGACCCAAGTGGTCACCCCCAACCCGGGCGACCGCATCCTCACCCTCGACGCCGGCCTGGTGGCCCCCACGGGAGATCTGGTGCTCGGTGATCAGGTGTGGTGTGACGACGACAACGACGGCGTTTTTGAGCCGGAAAACGGTGAGCTGGGTGTCGACGGCGTGGTCTTGCGTCTCTACATCGACGTCAACGCCGATGGTGAGCCGACCCTGGACGAATATTTGGGCACCACCCAAACCTTCACCTCCGGGGGTTTCGCGGGTCGCTATCGCTTCGACCTTTTGGATTCGGGCGATTACATCGTGGTCGTGGATCTGGACAACTTCAGCGGCAGCGGTGAGCTGTCGGGCAAGGTGACCAGCACCGGCAACGACCCGGCGCCGGATCCGGACGACGACGTCAACGGTGACGACAACGGCACCGACATCGGGGCGGTGCTCGCCAGCCAGGCGGTGACCCTGGAGGACAACAACGAACCCACCACCGACGACGGGGACGACGACACCAACCTGACGGTGGACTTCGGATTCACCGACGCCGCGGTGACGGTGCCGGAATACGACTACGGTGACGCGCCGGACGTGATCTCGGGCACCGGTCCGAGTGATTACCAAACCACCGCCCTCGATTCGGGAGTGTTTCACCTTCAAGGTCAGGTCAACAGTCCCTACCTGGGCGATTGTGTGGACGCCGACGACGGGGTGACCCAAGGGGTCAGCGCCACCGGTGACGATTCGAGCGCTTTTGGCCTGCTCACCGGCACTTGCGCGGTGCCCGGAGACGACGAGGACGGCGTGATCTTCAACGGTCAGCTCTTGGCCGGATCGCCGGCTTCGATCGACGTCACCGCGGCCGCGGGCACCGGCGATTGCGTGCTCAACGCCTGGATCGATTGGGATCGGGACGGGGTCTTCGGCGGCAACGCCAACGAGATTCTGGCCACCGACTTGACCGTGCCGTCGGGCAATACCATCAACCTGGCACCCACGGTTCCTGTGGGCACCGTGCCGGGCACGATCTACTCGCGCTTCCGCTGCAACAGCACGGGCGGCTTGACGCCTACCGGTCCGGCGGCAGACGGTGAGGTGGAAGATCACCGGACGGCGGTGATCGGCACCGACTTCGGTGACGCACCGGACTCCTACGGCACAACCTTGCCCACGGGCGCCGTGCACCAAGTGAGTTCGGTGATGCCGCTCTACATGGGCAATTGTGTGGACACTGAGAGCGACGGCCAGGATTCTCCCGGAGCCGACGGCGACGATCTCAATGTCGGTGGCTCGACGGTCGGCCTCTGTACCGGAGACGACGAGGACGGCGTGACCTTCCCGAGCCCGTTGGTGGCTTGCGGCGTGGCTCCGGTCACCGTGACCGTCAACATGGCGGGCGTGCTCGACGCCTGGATCGACTTCAACAACAACAATACCTTCGAGGTCGGGGAAAAGGTCTTCAACGGCACCGCCCTGACCCTGGGCACCAACAACCTGATGGTTTCGGTGCCCTGCTCGGTGGGCAACGGCACGACCTATACCCGCTTCCGCTTCAGCTCCACCGGCATCACCGACCCGACGGGCCCGGCGAGTGACGGCGAAGTGGAAGACCACGTGGTGGACCTGAGGTCCTTGGACCTCGGCGATGCGCCCGATACTTACGGCACTTTGCTGCCGACGGGGCCGAGCCACACCATCGACGCCGGCACGACGCTCTACCTGGGCAGTTGTGTCGACACCGAAGTCAACGGTCAGCCCACCCTGGGCGCCACGGGCGACGACGTCGGCCCGGGCATCGTGACCGTGGGTGCCTGCACCGGCGGTGACGATGAGGACGGCGTGGTTTTCGCCGGCACCTTGTTGGCGTGTTCGACGGATAACGTGGTGGTCACCGCGGGCTCCGCCGGCATGCTCGACGCTTGGATCGACTTCGACGGCAGCGGCACCTTCGAGCCGGGCGAGAAAATCGCCGACGGCACGGCGGTCGCCGCCGGAGCCAACAACATCGGCTTCACCGTGCCTTGCGCGGCGGCCCTCGGAACCTCCTATTCGAGATTCCGTCTGTCGTCAGCGGGCATCGCGAATCCCACCGGACCGGCGGCCGACGGTGAAATTGAGGATCACGTGGTGACCCTCGCCGCTTTGGACCTGGGCGACGCGCCCGACACCTACGGCACCTTGCTTCCGACCGGCGCCCAACACGTGGTGAGCGCCGGAACCGGCCTGTACCTGGGTGCTTGTGTCGACACCGACGCCGACGGTCAACCGAACGCGGGAGCCGACGGCGACGACGTCAACCCGGGTCTGGCGACCGCCGGCACCTGTGTCGGCAACGACGACGAAGACGGTGTGACCCTGCCGCTTTTGGTCGCTTGCGACTCGGTAACGGTGACAGTCAACGCCGCTTCCGCCGGCGTGCTCGATGCCTGGATCGACTTTAACGGCTCGGGCATTTTCGAAGCCGGAGAAAAGGTCTTCGACAGCCAAGGAGTGAGCGCCGGCAGCACCGATCTCGGGGTCAACGTGCCCTGTGACGCGGTGCCAGGCACTTCGTACGCACGCTTCCGCCTGAGCTCGTCGGGTATCACCGACCCGATCGGCCAAGCGCCCGACGGCGAGGTGGAGGACTACGTGGTGACCGTGGCTGGGGTCGATCTCGGTGATGCGCCGGATACCTACGGCACTCTGCTGCCCACCGGACCTCGCCACGGCGTGGCGGTCGGCACCAGCCTCTTCTTGGGCGCGTGTGTCGACACCGAGGCCGATGGCCAACCCACGGCCGGCGCCGACGGTGACGACCTGGGAGCGGGCATCGGTACGGTCGGCACTTGTGCTGCGGCCAATGACGACGAAGACGGTGTGTCGTTCGAGTCGCCGCTAATCGCGTGTCAAACCGCGGATCTGACGGTGACCGCCGCAGCCGGCGGCTTGCTCGACGGATGGATCGACTTCGGCGGTGACGGCACCTTCGACGGCGGCGATCAGGTCTTCGACAACCAAACCCTGGTAGTCGGTGCCAACTCCCTGCAAGTCAACGTGCCTTGCGATGCGGTGGCCGGCAATACCCATTCGCGCTTCCGCCTGAGCAGCTCCGGCGTCGTGGATCCCACGGGATCGGCGATCGACGGTGAGGTGGAGGATTATTTGGTCAACCTGCGGGAGACCGACCTCGGCGACGCGCCGGATTCCTACGGCACTACCGTGGGCGCCGACGGGCCGCGCCACGGCATCGTCGCCGGTTTCCACCTGGGTGCCGACATCGACAGTGAAACCGACGGCCAACCGTCCTCGGACGCGTTGGGCGACGGCGCCGACGAGAACGGCGTCACCTTCCCCGGAGGTCCTGGGGTCGGCACCGCCTGCGCCATGGAAACGCTGACGGTCAACGTCAGCGCCGACGGTGTGCTCGACGCTTGGATCGACTTCGATGCCGACGGCACCTTTGACGATCCGCGGGATCGCGTCGCAAACAATACGGCCGTCACCACGGGCTCTCAGCCCTTGGCGTACACCGTGCCTTGCGACGTCAGCTCGGCCATGACCTATGCTCGCTTCCGCTTCAGCTCCACGGGTGCCGGCACCCCCACGGGCCCGGCGGTCGACGGCGAAGTTGAGGACTACGCCTTCACGGTCCGCGGTTTGGACTACGGCGACGCGCCGGATCCCACCTATCCGACCCTGTTGGCTTCGGATGGTGCCAGGCACGTGGTCTTGCCGGTCGACAATCCCACTTTGGGCACGCCGGCCGACACGGAAACTGACGGTCAGCCGTCCGCCAACCACAATGGCGACGACACGGACGGCAACGACGATGAGGACGGTGTGGTCTTCCCCGCGATCTTGATCCCGGGGACCGACGGCACCGTGGAGCTGACGGTGGGATCCACCGGCGGCTCGGTCAACGCGTGGATCGACTTCAATGGTGACGGCGACTGGAACGACCCAGGCGAGCAAATCGCCACGGACGAGCCGGCCGCCGCCGACACCACCGTGACGGTGACCTTCCCGGTCCCCGTGGGATCGCCCGAAGGCACGGCTTGCGTCCGGGTGCGCATCAGCTCGGAAACGGGTCTGACGCCCACCGGCCAAGCGGTCGACGGTGAGGTTGAGGATCACCTGGCGCCCGTGGGCGTGGAAGAGCCGTCGATCGGCGTCAACAAGATGCTGATCGACCTGGTAGAAGCCGGCTCGTCCACGGTCTACGACGCCACGTTCGAAATCGGCCTTGAGAACCTCGGCAACGTGCCGTTGAGCGACGTCAATGTGATCGCCGACATGTCGGTCGCCTTCGCCGACGCGGCGGGCTTCGACATCGTCTCCGTGGTCAGCATGGACTTCACCCCCAACCCCGCCTACGACGGCGTCAACGACATCCAAATGTTGGACGTCGGCCAAACCTTGGGGGTGGGTGAGAGCGGAACCCTGCAAGTGGTCGTGCGCATCGATAGCGGCGGCAACCCGGGTCCCTATTACTGCTCAGCCCTCGGCGTCGGCACCAGCCCGGAAGGCGAGCCCGTCGACGACGAGTCTGAGGACGGTGACGACCCCGACCCCGACGACAACGGCGATCCAGAGGATAACGACACCCCGACCCCCGTGGACCTGCCGGTCCTGGTGCTCGACATCCCCGCCGTCGACACGGTCGGTTTGGTGTTGCTGAGCCTGCTGCTGGCGTCGGCGGCGATGGTCGGCTTGCGGCGGCGGAGGTCGTGATCTAAGACCTAAACAGCATGAGATCTCCGTCACGGGGACGTAAAAAGGCCGCGGATTCGTCCGCGGCCTTTTTGTTGGGCTCCTGGGTCCGACAGTTCCTCCTGCTGGGTCCTGCCGCCGCAGGATCAGCCGGTTCCGTAGGCCGGCTGGGGCAGGGTCCTGTGTAGAGCCCTGTCCGCTTGCTTTTCGAGCAGGGATCGATACACGACGTAGTTGATTAGGCACATCAGTGGAAGGGTGAACATGCCCAAGATGGGCACGGGCTGGAAGCAGAGGATGACGAGGTTGGTCAGCCGGACGACCCAACGGGCCAGGATTCCGGTGCCACGCGGCAAGTAACATCGCAACGACGCCAGGATCGAGAGGCGGTAGTAAACGACGCCCACGACCAGGCCGACGAGCGGTACGAGGCCGATCGCCAGAAGCCAGATTAAGACCTTGGGGAGCTGCGCCCGAATCTCCGCCAGGTAGGCGTCCAGCTCTCGGCGATCGGCGAACGGGGCTGTGCGACACGAGGCGCAGCTTTGATCGAGCCGCTTCTCGGACAGACGCTCTCCACAGTTGGGGCATCGCTTCTGGGCTCGGAGGTCCTGAACGTGTCGAGCCGGATCTGTGGCTAGGGTTTCGCGCACGATGCCCAGCTTTCCCACCGAGCGCACCAGGGAACGCCCATGGCCACAGCTCGGGCAGTGCGGTCCACAGGGAGCGAAAGGCACTGCGCAGCGCTCGCAAGGAACTTTACTTTTTTCTTCGCGCTTCTCCAGATAGGTCCGCGTCAACCAGAGGCCGAGCACGGTCATCCCGAGCACGACCAACGACAGCATGGGCAACAGCACCACGAAGAAGACCCCGACAAAGCCAATGCCGTCTTCGAGCCAGCTCAAGAGCCCCTGGAGACCAAGATCGTCGTCCGGGTCGGCGGTGATCAGAAATTGGTGGATCGTGCCGCGCATCGCGGCGCAGACCCAGGTACCGGCGCCGATCACAACCGCCCAGGCATATTCCATGGATTGAACGAACGAGAAGGCATGCACGGCGGTATTGGCCGCGTTTTCCTGGAACGTGCTGGGCGCCAAGGCAAATGACAGAGCGAAGGCCGCCATCGCTTTGGTCTTCGAGTCGACCAACAGCGAAAGCTCACGCATCTCCGGCGATTTGCCGGCGATGACCTCGAAGAGTGCCAGGAGCCCGAGAATCACCAACATCCAACCGTTGGTCATCCAAGGGGGCGCGCCGCCGAGAATGGCGACCAGAGGATCGTCGAGCAGCTTGCCGCCGTACTCGCTCAGTTGAATCAGCAGCGCCGCGCTGAAGAGCGGGACGAAGGTTCGGGATGTGAAATATGGGATAAATCCCAGAGTCATCACGTAATATTCGAGCATTGCCTTCTCATCCTCCTGGACCGAAGAATTTCGGCCCTTAATAAATAGAAGCGCCATCCAGCGAAAAATGGCTCATGAGATGAACGGTCCTCGACAGTTTTTGGGTACTTTTCTTGGGTACCATGAGCGTAACCCTTACGTCTTTCCACGAGGTGAATCGCAGGGCCATCCAACCCAAAAACCACTTCCCTTCTGCAAAGCTCGGGCACACGTCCCCCCTCCCCAAAAGAAGGGTGATCGTCGTTCCAATCTTTAAGGCCACCTACGGAAAACAATCTTGGTTATTAACCAGGTTCCCAAATAACCCTGGATGAGGGAACAACGAACGGCAATCCCGGAGGGAAGGTATTCTCCGGAAACTCAACAGTGCGGTCCCCTTCCCTCAACCGCCGGGCCGCCTCCAAATACGCCGCGTAAATCAACGCCAACGCCTCGCGCATCGTGTCCCGGATTTCTTGACGCGCGGCATGGAACAAAGGTTGCGGCGACGATTCCAATGCGCCTGGACGGAAGTGCGGATCACCCGCCAACACCGCCTCAGCCCCCATCGGACGGCTACCGAGCTCCCGGTGCTGGGCCGCGGTTTCCACCTCGATCTGTCGGACGATCTCCAACACATACCGACGACGGGTCGCCGGCTCCACATCTCGCCAACACGGCAACGGCTCGAGCGGCAGCTCCAGATGCTCCGTGAAGTCCTCGAGGGTGACATCCTTACCCCGTTGTTTGGCCCGGTAGTAACCCGAACGATCGATCCATATACCGCGAAGCGGCTCACCGCTGATCAATGCCTCGGCAAAATTCACCCCGGGCCAATCCAGCGGGCTGGATACCAATCCCTCTTTGCAAGAATTTTTGAGCTGATAGGTCAACCGCCGAATTTGGGTCTCGGGCTCCTCGGAAACTTCAGCCGCATGGTACCGATTCGGAAAAGTAGAGCTTCGCCAATCATAGAGAATGCCGCTTTCCAACGATAGCTTTCGGGTGAAGTCGCGCATGAAACACGCTTGGTCGTAAACCGTGTTCGCCCGGAGGTAGAGGTGGAAATGTGACCCTAAAAAGGCGCCGCAATAGACATCCACTTTATGTTTCTGACGCGCCTTGGCCAGGGCGCCGACGATGACGCGATTGAGCTGAGGGGATGGTTTGATTAAATGTCGACCTTGAATCGTTCGATTGACGATGTCGACGGCAGCCCGAGGTCGAGTCCACATTCTTGGAGTCCTCGACATCTCAGGCTCCAGCGGTCTTGAATCGGATGGATGGGTTCTGATGGATCCCTTGAGTAAACGGCTTCATCTCCGAGCCGAAAATGTCTTTCCTTTGCATTTCGTCCTCCTTGGGGTTGTTCTCGATCACGGTAGGCCCAATACCTAGCCGCCTCATCGAGTTAAGGACGAAAAAAAAGTCACCAATTCTGCACCATTTCGAGTATTTCTAAAAAACGGACCGTCGCTGGAAGGACTAAACCTCTCCAGACCCTCAAAAGCGATGCGAAAACGAAGCCAAGACCAGGTAGTCGGGGAAAGAAGCGTCACCGTGGTGGTTGTTGCGCAAATCGGAAACGCTGGGCTGACGGTTGCGCTCAACGGCGATCGGCAGGGAGAGACGGAAAGTGTTCAAACCTCGGGTCCACGAAAGGGCGGGCTCCGCGGACAAAATATAACCGGGTCGACGGAAACCTTCGCTTGAGCCGACGAGATCGTGCACCGGGATGCCCTCGATGCGCGCGCCGATCCCCAATCCGAAACCTTTCCAAGCCGCTGGCGCCACTTGGATCCCGGTGCGCGCCACATATTGGTCGGCGATCGACATGACCTGCTCGCCGTCCCGGGAACGATAGGTGAGCACGCCGCTGTCGGTCTCGGGTGCCACGATGTAGGTCCCGGTGAGATAGGCGGCCCAGGTGTTCTTATTGCCGAGGAAGGTATAACCACTAGCCTGGAGCACCAGACCGAAACCTCCGTCGCCGGCCTGGACCGACTGATCAGCGGTGCGCACCTCGGTCACCAGCTCGCCATCTCGATAGACCAGAAGGGAATCGTGGGCACTGTTCTCGCCGGTCGGCAGCTTGAGGCCGATGCTGAGGGAGATATTGGAGCCCGGGCGCTCCTTGGGGTCCCAGAGCAGTCGATGGTAGGTGACGGACAGATCGCCGATACCACGGGTATTGCTGCGGACTTGGCGTCCGATCAGCTGCCGTTGATCGTCGCGGATCGGCCCCTCGCGCTCGGCCATCAGATAAGGAATGCTGACCGACAAGCTGTTGCGGGTGTCGAAGTTGTAGGAGACGGCGAGATCGAGCAGATGGACATCGTTGATCACCTCACTCCCCTCGGCCCGCCGGTGCTCTTGCTCGTCGGTGCCCACGAAATGGCGATTGGCCTGGCCGTAACGCCACGCATAGGTGACCTCCCAGGGTTTGTCTTGGGCCGCCGGGTCGAAGGCCGGATCAAAGGCGTTGAGCACAGGGCTATCGAGCCGGGTGAGGATGCAGCTCTGGGCATCGGCGGAAGCCGGCGCGAGGAACGTCGCCGGCAAAAGCCCGAAAAGGGCGAGGCAAAAGAAGCGGCTACGGATCATGGGAATCTCCAGAGGGTTTAAATCAGGGCGGACGCGACTCGGGTGCCAAGGTCCTGAGTCGCCCCCAACCTCTAGAGCAATTGCCGTGCCGCCTTGCACGGGCCGATTCCGGCGAATTTCGCAAGGGGAAAGGGCCGATTTCCCATAGAAATTAAGGGAGAAGTGCGTTGAACCTATGGGACTTCGTGCAGACGAGCGATCAAACACTCGGTGTCGCTCTTCTGCCGAATCTGTTCAGCTTCGACCCCAATTCCTAGATTAATTTCCCGATCCACTCCCCCCTCCAGCGGGAAACGGGATTTATACCTTGTGTAACCCGCCGAGATGACTCGGAACAATCACAAGGAGTTTCTTATGCGCCACCTGTTGAACACCCTCGTCCTCGTTAGCCTCGCCTTGGTCCTCGTCACGCCTGCATGGTCCGCCACCTGTCGCGGTTACACCACGACCCACACCGGAACCCCCGGCGTCGACTACATCATCGGTTCCGCCGGCGCGGACGTCATCGCAGGCCTGGGGAACAACGATGTCCTCATTGGCGATTCCGGTGGCGATCGAATCTGTGGCGACGGCGGCCACGACGAGATTTACGCCAAGCTCTATGCCTATGACGGTTATCGCAACTGGCTCTACGGTGATGACGGCAATGACCACATGGTCGGTGGCGATGGCAACGACATCATGGAAGGCAACAATGGCAACGACACCATGTACGGTGGCGGCGGCAACGACTACATGCAGGGCGGTTGGGGCAAAGACACCCTCTATGGCCAAAACGGCAACGATCAGATCGAAGGCAATTGGGACGACGACACGCTCGATGGTGGCAACAACACCGATTTTCTAGACGGTGGAACAGGTTACGACAGGTGCATCAACGGCGAAACCGTCATCAACTGCGAGTGGTGATCCTTCGTCGTTGATTGCGGGCGGGTGAGCCTAGGCTCGCCCGCCTTTCCAGCCCCAATACTGAATCTTGCCCTGAGGATCCCATGAAGACGCCTAAGCTTTCGTTTCGCCTCGTCCTTGGTTATCTGCTTTTGCTCGGTGCCGCGGTGTTTTCTACCTCCACCGCCCTTGCCGCCACGGCTTCCGCAGGTCCGGTTGATGTGCAAGCCGAAGACACTCTCAACGAGACACCCGAGCTGTGGATCGCGGGCCTAGCCCTCGATTCGGACCGCGACGCCGTGGCCGACGCTCGGGTCGAACTGCGGGCTCTTTTGCCGACCGGGACCTCTTGGCCCACGGTCCACGGTACGACCGATGACCGCGGACGTTTTGCCCTGCCGGCGCCGGCGGTTGGGGTCTACGCTCTCACCGTGTCGGCACCGGGGCGAGTGCCGGTGGTTTATGAGCCCTTGCCGGTGGTGGAACGTCGACGCCTCACCGCGGCGGTGCTGCCCATGGCCGAGCGCTCGGAAATCGTGATGCTACCCGCCGACGGCCGGTCGGGCGCCGGAGCCGTGGCCGACGGCCTTTGGATTGAAGCCGTATCGACCCATTTGGCGCCGCCCTTGGAGCTGCACGGATGGCGGCCGGCGAATCGCAAAGCGAGCATCGGGCCGGACGGCCGGGCCGAGGTGCCGCGTCTGCCCGGTGAACTGCTCGACTTGATGTTACTTCGGGCAGACGGTAAGGAAAGCGGCATCGAAATTGAACGTCGCTCAGGGGTGACTCGGGCGAGCTTTTCCCTGCCCCACGCCGTTCCCATCGCGCTTCACAAGGATCCAGGGCTCACGCCCGCGGTAGGCGTGGATCGGCGGATCCATGGCCGCGTCTTTGACGGCGACAGCAATCGTCCCTTGGCCGGCGCCCTGGTGTGGAGCCGCGACGAGCCTGGACGTTTCACCCGCACCGATGTCGACGGCCGATTCAAACTCGTGACGACCCCCGGCAACACCTTGCGCGCCCTGGCGCCCGGTTTCTTGGCGGCGGACGGCACGACGAAGATTCAAGCGACGAACCAAACGAAGGATCAGGAGCCCGTGGTGCTGCGTCCCACCCGAACCCGTGCCGGCTTTGGACAGGTGCTCGATCTCGACGAGCACCCCTTGGCCGGGGTGTTGGTGACCGTGCGCGCGGCGGAGGACCGACGGACCGCCCGCTCGCCCTTCATGCACACCCGCACCGACGCCGATGGCCGTTTCACGATCGACGCCCTGCCCGCGCCCGTGGTGGACCTGCGGGCCCGTCATCCGGATTTCGTGGCCACGGTGGTGCGCGGCATCGATACGGTGACCAACGCCGACGATCCAGACGCTGTCGTGGACCTGGGTTTTGGTCGCCAGGGCGTGGATCTTGGGACCCTGCTGCTCGCCCCCGGCGCTCCCTTGCACGGGCGTGTAGTGGACGAGGCCGGCCGACCCGTGGCCGAGGTCAGCGTGTGGGCGTCGAAGGACCTGCAAACGCCTGAGCCGGTCCTGGGCGACCGTCCGCCCTCCAATGCCCCGGACGCGATTACCGATGCTAGTGGTGTGTTCACGGTCACCGGCACCGCCGCAGGGGATCGTCGCCGATTGCTGCTACGGGCCGAGGGTTATTTGCCCAGGGCGGTGGGCGCGGTACCCGCCGGCAACTCCCCGGACCGGCCCCTGGAAGTGGTGTTGCAGCGGGGCGCGGTCGTCACGGGTCGGGTGGTCGACGAGCAGGGCACGCCCATCGCCGACGCGAACCTCTCCGCCGAGCCCGTGATTTCCTTCGATCAGCCCACCCTTCCGGGTCCGGAGAGTTACGCCTCGACCCACACCGACGAGCACGGCATCTTCCGTTTTTCCGCCCTGACACCGCGAGCTTACGTGCTTTCGGCCGAGGCGCCGGACTTCCGTCCACCAGAACCTCAAACCTTGGAGCTGGGTAACCTCGAGCCAGATGAGGTCCCCCCGGAGGTGGTATTTATCGTCGAACGCGGCGCCGTGCTGCACGGGCGAATCACCAACGACCGCGACGAAGCCGTGGCCGACGCCCGGGTGCTGGTGGCCCAGGTGGCGGGTCGCACGGACGCCGAAGGTCGCTTTCGCATCGGCGGCGTGGCCCCGGGGCAATGGCAGACGCGCATCCTGCACCCCGCCTATCGGGTAGCCGAGCGCACGGTGGAGATCTTGGAACGTCAAGAGCATGTGCTCGACGTGCAGCTACCCGCGGGACAGCGGGTTTTCGGTCGCACCGTGGACGTCGAGGGCCTGCCGGTGCCCGGCGTGGACCTGATTTTTGAACTCGAGGACCACGACGAGCCCGCCCGTCGCCGCGCCGCTTCCGACGCCGAAGGTTTCTTTGAGCTGGCGGACATTCCCGACGGCAGCTACCGCGTGTTCACCGAGCGCCGCGGTTTCGCCACCTCCGAGCGGCCGGCGGCCCTGCGGGTGGACGGCGAGCCGGTCCACGATCTAGAAGTGGTGCTCGAACCCGGCACTCTCGTGGAAGGGGAGATTCTAGGCCTGGATTTCGATCAATTGGCCACGGTCCGGGTACGCGCCCAACCCGAGAGTGGACCACCCCTCGACGGACGGGTGAGTCATGACGGCCATTTCACCCTCGACGACCTGGGATCCGGCTCGTGGCTGCTCACCGCCGAGCTGCCCGACGCCGCCCGCCAGGCCCGGGCTCGCTTACAGATCGGACCCGGCGAGCGACGCCTGGCTCGGGACCTGCGTTTCGACGGCGGCGAGCTTTTGGCGGAGATCCTGCTCGACGGCGAGCCCTTGGCCGATGCCGAAGTGAGCCTGGAAGGTCGTGACCTGGCCCTCACCCGCTCCACCTTCACCGATCACCAGGGCCAGCTGCACTTTTCCGACTTGGTGCCCGGCCGCTACCGCCTGCACGTCTCCTATCCGCGGCGCTGGGTGAGCCACAGCCGGGAGCTGACCGTCGACAATGGCAGCCGCAGCGTGCGGGTGGAGATCGAAAGCCTGGTTTTGGAAGGCTCGGTGCGCTCCGCGGACTCCGGTGAGGCCGTGGCGAATGCCCGGGTCGGCCTGCTGCTGCTGGCCGCGACCGGGGATGCGCCGGTCACCGACGATCCCATGAGCCTGTTCTCGGTGACCAGCGACGAAAACGGCCGCTTCCACGTGCCCCGGCTGAGCGCCGGCCGCTACCGTCTGGAGGTGCGTCGGCAAGGGTTTGCCGACCACGAGGAGGAACTCGAGTTGCGTCCCGGTGCGCCGGAACGGACCGTGGACATGCGACCCACCCCCGGTTTCGAGCTGCGCCTGGTCGAGGGGCAAGACGGTCTGCCGCCGTGGGTGAGCGCCCGCTTCCAGTCCGCCGATGGCCGGCTGATCTCGGATTCCGGTCCGGTGAGCGACGGCGCGGTGCGCTTTTCCTCCCTGCCGCCCGGGGTTTGGAATGCATGGTTGAGCGCCCCGGGACGTGTCACGGTCGAACGTACGGTCGAAGTCCCGGGTCACCTGGAGGTCAGCTTGCCGGCATCCGCCGCCCTGCGGATCCACGTGCCCGCCCTGGCGGAGAGCGACGCCCTGGCCGGTGTGCGCTTGCTCGCCCCCGACGGCCGCCCGGCCCCGGTCACCTCCGAGCCCGCCGGTCCGGCCCACGAGCACCCCATGATCGCCGGCGCGGCGCAGCTCGGCGGCGTGGCCGCCGGGCCATGGACGATCGAAGTCACGGCCGCCGACGGTCGAGTTTGGCGCACCGCCGTGGTGGCCGAGGCCGCCCGAGAGCATCAAGTTTTCGTTGAGTAACCAGAAACCCAGTGAACCAGAAACCCAGTGAACCAGAAACCCAGAGAAGAGGGGCACGACCATGAGCCAACACCAGAACTCAAATCACGGTACCCATGAGAATTTGGTTGATCCAAGAGATGCCAGGGACCCCGCCCAGCAGCCCTCGCCTGAACTCGACTCCAGCGTCGATGGCCCCGACACCTGCACCAATGTTCCCCCACGGAACCCCAGAGGGCCCTTTGGCAGAGGCGGCGTCGGCTGAGATTTTCCGGCTTTGGAGAATTGTTCGTGTGGCATACTTTCCCGGTGAGCACACCATCGGTCCCCGCGCCATCGGTCCCCGCCCAGGGGGACCCGGCGATCGCCCGAGCCATTGCGGACTTCCAGGCGGATCGCCGCAGAGAGGACGCCTTTCGAATCCTTTTCGAAAGCTATTGTCGTCCACTGCGGCGGTTTTTCTTGCGTAAATCCCTGCCGCCCGATCTGTGCCTCGACCTCGCCCAAGAAACCCTACTTTCGGTTTATCGCGCCCTCGACGATTACCGCCCCGACGCGCCCTTCGAAAGCTGGCTCTACACCATCGCGCGACGGGTGCATTTGAAATGGTTACGCGATCGTTCTCGGGCCAAACGTTCCGGAGAGGAAGTGTCCGTGGACGATCAGCTCGGATCCGAGCCGACCGCCGGCACCTCGCCCCTGGGTCAGGTGCTCGACACCGAGCGTCGGCAGGAAGTGCGCGCCGCCTTGGCCGAGCTGCCGGCGCAGATCCGCCGCTGCCTGGTGCTCCAGCTCTTCCAGGAGCGCAGCTATCGGGAAATCAGCACGGCCCTCGGCGTGTCCACCGAGACCGTGAAATCCCATCTCCGAGAGGGGCGCAAACGGCTGGCCGGCGTGCTCGATCCGGCTTTGCTCGATCCACCCCCAGGAACCTCGCCATGAACACCCACCCCACCGACGCCGTGCTGCTGGAGCACCTTGCCCTAAAGATTCAGGGCGAAGATCTCGAGCGTCTGCTCGACCACCTGGCCGAGTGCGACGACTGTGTGGATCGTCTGTTGGATTTAGAAACCTTGCTACCGGAGAAAACCGCCTCGCAGGGCAAGGACGGTCCAGCCGCGGATTTCGAGTTGGAGGCGGCGTGGCGTGAGCTGCGTCCGCGTCTTGGGTCGACGCCAGGGTCGACCGACTCCACCGACGGGTTCAGTGATGGGTTAAATGACGCATCCACAGCGGGCTCGGCTCGGCGCGATCAGCCCGAGCCGAATCCCAAGGGCTGGTGGTCGCGGGTCGAAGTGCTGCGGGCGGCGGCGGCCGTGCTGCTGTTGGTGTCGGGGGTGTTGGGGGCGCTGACCTTCCAGCTCGCCGAACGTGGACGGGAACTCGAACGACGGTTACAGACTCCCCAAGCCGACGTGCCCGTGCTCTACCTGGAGACCGTGCGCGCCGACGGCGGCCCCGAAGAGATCCCCGCCGGCGACGGCGTGGCGCTTTTGATGATCACACCCAGCGATTCACGCCCCTTCGAAACCTACGGCGCGCGTCTGCTCACTGTCGACGGGCGGGAAATTTGGAGCGCCGACGGCCTGGTCCTGAGCGAGCACGGCAGCTTGCGGATCGCCCTGCCTCGCACCCTATCCCCGGGGGTTTACACCCTGGCGCTCGAAGGTCGGCTCGATGGCCGGAGCGAAGTTCTCGAATCCCACCACCTCGCCCTCCGATGATCGTGCGGGCGGCGGGATCCGTGGTGTTTCTCGGCCCGGCGCCCACCGCCGCCCTGGCGCTCACCTTCTTTCTGTTGCCATTTCTGTCGCTCGGCTGCACTGAGCCGTCCCCCGAAGTGCCGTCCCCCGAAGTGCCGTCCCCCAAGGTGCCGTCACCCGGCGAGGCATGCCCACCGGTCGGCCCCCAAGCAGCCACTTCCGGTCCGTTAACCTTCGAACTCGACGGTGCCGTCCGCCCCCTCGGCCCGGGGCAGCGACATATCTATCCCCTGAAGCTCGAAAGCGGCGACTACGTAGAGCTTTGGGCCGTGCAGCTGGGCACGGACCTCGTGGCCACGGTCCACCGCCCCGGCGGTGACACCCTGGAGCTCGACAGCCCCACGGGTGAAAACGGCGCCGAGCAGCTGGTTTTCGTAGCCCACAACGCCGGCGAGTTTCGCCTGGAGGTGCGCGCCTTTGAAGATCAACCCGTGGGGAACTATCGAGCCGAGCTGCGCACCCGCCGCCCTGCCGACGCCGCCGACCGTCGCCGGGCCGACGCCGCCGAACGCTACCGTCGCGGCCAGGGGGCGGTTTGGCAAGAGGATGTGGAGCTGGCCGAGAAGGAATTCCAAGCAGCCCTCGACCTGTGGGGTGAGGCTCCGGAGGACCGCTGGTGGCGGATTGAGACCCTAGATCGCCTGGGTCGCCTGGCGGCGGCGCGCCGGGATCCCCGTGCTACCGAGTTACACGCCGAGGCGGCGCGCGCAGCCGCGGAGCTGGGAAGCACCGAGCAGGAGGCCATGAACCGCTTTTTCCTCGGCCGTGGTTTGCGGCGATCGGGGCAGCTCGTCGAAGCCCGTGGGCATCTCGAACGGGCCTTGGAACTCTACCGGGCCGAAGAGGACCCCTACGGCCAAGCCTTGACCTCCGACGAACTCGGCGACGTGTTGCAAGATCTGGGGGAGCTGCAAAAGGCCCTCGAATCCTTCGAAAGTGCGCGCGAGCTGTGGCGCATCCAGGGGCACCAAGACCATGAAGCGTCGGTCCTCAACGACCTCGGTCATTTGGCCATGGACCTGGGACGTCTCGACCGAGCTCGGGACCTGCTGAAGGCCGCCGACGCCATTTGGTTATCCCTCGGGCAGAGTCGTCAACGGGCCTTCACCCTCGACTTCCTGGGCCAAGTGGAGGAAGACGCCGGCCGGCTCGACGAGGCGCGTCGTTATCTGGAGCAGGCCCTCGAGCTGCACGGCGAGACCTCTCAAGGTCGGGCCGCGACCCTCGCCAACCTGGCTCAAGTGTTGGGCTCGGAGGGGGATCGGGAGCGAGCCCGTGCCCTCTACGGCCAAGCCTACGAGATCTTTGTCGGGCTCGGAGACCGTCGTTCCGCAGGCCACACCTGGAACAACCTGGCCTCCCTGGCGTCCGCGGACGGTCGCTTTGCCGAAGCTCTGGACGCCGCGCAAAAGGCCCTCGACATCTTCCGCGACATCGGCTTGTCGGCCGGTGAAGCGGAGGCCCAGCATCAACTGGCCAAGGCTCTGCGGGGTTTGGGTCGGCCCCACCAAGCCCGCGAGCATTTGGCGGCGGCGGTGAGGGGTTTCGAAACCTTGCGCCAGAGCGCTCGCAGCCCCATCCGACGGGCGTTTTTCTTCGCCGAACTCCAAGATCGCTACGACCGCTACGTGGACTTACTCATGGAGCTGGCCGAAGAGGACCCCAGCTGGGCGGAGCGGGCTTTCGAGATCCATGAGCGGCGCCGGGCTCGGGTTCTGCTCGACCTTTTGAGCGCGCCGCGCGGCGACCACCCGGAGCTTGAAGCGGAACGGATGATCCAATCCGAGCTCAACCGCGTCGAGCGCCGGCGAGCCTCGACTTCGCCAGACGAGCTTCCCGAACTCGCACGTCGGTTGCGGGAGCTGACGGACCGGCTGGCCGAGCTGCGGGCTCAGGGCGCGGCGGTGGCTGCCGCCGAACCCCTCGACGTCGAAGGTATCCGCCGAAACGTGCTCGACGCCGACACCGTGCTCTTGGCTTACGCCTTGGGTGGGACCCGCAGCTTCCTGTGGATCGTCGACACAGAGGGCATTCTCCACAGCGCGGAGCTGCCCGCCGCCGCCGAGTTGGAGGCGCAAGCGCAGGCGGCCTACGGAGCCCTAGCTCTACGGCCCCGTCGCGAGGGTCGCGACCGACGGCGTGCGGCCCTGTGCCGTGCCTCGCGCACCCTGCTCGGACCTTTGCGGGAGCTGCTTGCCGGTCCGCTCGCCGGTCGTCGCTTGGCGATCATGGCCGACGGCGCCCTCGAACGGCTGGCCTTCGGCGCCCTGCCGTTGCCTCTGAACGACGAGCCCTTGGACGACGATTGCTCCGATTCGTTCTTGCTCGAATCCCATGAGGTGGTGCAGCTGCCGTCCGCTTCCATGACCGCCGCCCTGCGCAAGCGTCGGGCCCAGGGCAGCGCGCCCCCGCCGTCGATCCTGATGGTCGCCGATCCGGTCTTCGGTGGCGACGATCCGCGCTCGGAGGCAGGGCAGCGTCGGACCGCCGTCGGAGGGAGTCGGGCCCTGCGCCGTCTGCCGCACACCGTGCGCGAGGCGAAAGTGGTGCTGCGTACGGCCGAGGCAGCGGGACGGGAACGTCGGGCCCTGCTGGGTTTCAACGCCACCAAGGCAGAGCTGCTCGGCGGCGGCATGGGCGATTTCGAAATCCTTCACTTCGCCACCCACGGGTTGCTCGACCCCGAGCATCCGGAGCTTTCCGCCCTCGCCCTATCCCAGGTCAATGCCGACGGCCGGACCGTGGACGACCGTCTTTACGCCCACGAAATCCAGGCTCTCGATCTCAACGCCCGGTTGGTGGTGTTGAGCGCCTGCGAAACCGCCCTCGGCCCGGAGCTGCGCGGTGAGGGTCTGCTCGGGCTCACCCGCGCCTTCTTGCAAGCGGGCGCCGATCGGTTGCTGGTGAGCCTGTGGAATGTGGACGACGCGGCCGGCGCCGAGCTGATGGAACGTTTGTATCGACACCTTTGGATCGAGGGCCTGCCCGCAGCCGCCGCCCTGCGCGCCGCGCAGCTCGATCTGCTCGCCTCGCCCCACCACGGGGCGCCCTATTTCTGGGCCGGTTTCATCGTCCAAGGAGATTGGCGATAAGCCCGCCCGCAACCGGCCTTGAACGGAGGAAAACAATGCCCGATATGCCCGACGAAAAAGATCACCCAATCGCCCCGAAACCCAGCCCGCTCGAAGAAGGATCTGTCTCAGAGCCCAACGATCTACTTTTCAAAGGCGGCTTGGTCGAGGACGCCGACGTGGTGAAGTTTTTGCAGTCGTCTGGCTACACCTTGGAGGTGACAGCCCTCAATCTACCGACCCAACCCGTGCCGGGCTTCGACATCGAAGGGCACGTAGCCGCAGTGCTCGCCCACGTCGACCTTTCGGAGTTCGAAGCTGTACGCGAATTCATCGCCCTGCCGTTGCTCTTCGCCACGGTCCGTTCCACCGGCGGCAGAATCGAGCGCTTTGTACCACGTGCTGTTGAGAATGAACTCAACGCCCTGCTCGACTACCGGGTGGCCGGCGACGATGTACGGCTGATCGTCGAAACCCGCTACACCGACCTTGAACGGGGCGCCCTGCGCCTCGCCGGTCAAATGGCAGTCGCCCACATCCACGAACTCAGCCAAGATCCGCCGGACGCGCGTCCCCTTTTCGGCGTGCTCACCACCGGCGGCGCTTGGCGCTTCATGGCCCTCACGTTTTCGGACGAGGACAAGCGTATTACCCGCGACCTCAACCTTTACGGTGTGCCGCCGAACGCGCGACAAGTGGTCGAACATCTCGCCGGCATCCTCGCCGGCGCTGCCGAACCCGGCGAGTGATGCCGATGGAACCGCGTAAATTGCTTTGGGTGGACTGCTCGGCCGGTGCCGCGGTCGGGCTGTTGGTGCTCACCTTTTCGAGCTGGCTGAGCGAGCTCTATCAACTGCCTCGGAACTTTGTCGTGTTCATGGCCTTGGCCAACTTGGCCTACGCCCTGTACTCATTTTCCTTGGCCACTCGGCCAAGACGTCCGAGAATCCTCATTCTGCTGCTGATCGTGGCGAATATGACCTGGGGCGTGCTCTGCTTTTGGTGGGCCTTCACCTACGGCCAAACCGCCAGCCTCTTCGGTCTGGCTCAGCTGGTGGGAGAGGGGCTGTTCGTCGGCGGGCTGGCGTGTTTGGAATGGCGCTGGCGAGAGCTTTTGCTGACGGCATGAGCCGGTTAGAGCGCTGCCGGGGATCCGATCAGCTGGTCGACGGTCCGCCGGCCGGCTTCTAGGGCCCCCTCCAGATAACCGTTGCTGCGCTGATCGGCGCTCGCGGTTTCCGAACCCGACCAGATCAGGCGCCCGTTCCAAGCTTGCTCGACGGTCTGCTCTAGACCCTCCAGGCTGTGGACCGCCGGTCCCCTCAGATCTTCAGCGGTGGCGGAGAGGGGGTCGAATGCCCAATCTCTGATCCGAGCTTCGAGGGGTTCGGCAGCACGGCTTCCGAATAACCGGCCGAGTTGCTGCAGGCACGCCTGTTGAAGCTCGTCGGCATGGGCTTGTCGAGCTTCCGGGGGCAGGGCGAAGAAGCCGAAAAGGGCGTAGGGGCCTCCGGCGCCGGCCGGCGGACAGGCGTCGTGAATCTCACCCAAGGGGCCCACATGGCTGAAGGCGTCGCCCGATAGGCCCTTTTCGCGCCAAAAGGGTTGGTCGTAGATGGCCATCATCTTGGCCGACGACGCCATCCAGGTGGGAATCCGCTGGAGACGGTCGCGTCGATCGGCTGTGAGCTGCGGTTGAAAACTGAGGCTGGCCAAGGCGATACGCGGCGGCAGGGCGATCACCACCGAATGGCTCTCGAGGGTCTCCGCTTCGTCGCCGATCCGGACCGTCGTGCGGATTTGGTCTCCATCCCATTCGAGGCGGGTGGCACGGGTGTTGAGTTGTACGTGATCCACTTGGCGCGACAGCGCTTGGATCAGACCGGCCATTCCACCGAGTAGGCGTAAAGAACCCGCCATGGAAATGCCGAAGGCTCCGCGACGCACCATTCCGGGAGCCGCCTCGAAGAGTTCGTCACCCTGGGCGTATTGCTCGAAAACCTTGGATTCGAGCCCGAGTTGCCGGACCAAGCCTTCCATTCGGCGTTGTCCGGGCCAAAACCAGGCGGGGCCGAGATCGAAAGCCGGTTCTGAGGGCGCGGCGCCGGACCCTGGGGTCATCGACAAAATGCGTCCACCCAGGCGGTCCCGAGCCTCAATGAGCAGATAGTCGAGGCCGCGTCGCTGCAGCTCGGCGGCGGTATGCAGTCCGCTGAGGCCACCTCCGAGGATCAGGATCTTCGTTGTATTAGGCACGTCGAGATCCTACCAAGGGTGATGTTCCACCACGCGGGTTTAGGAACTTAGCGGGCTACGCCCGCAACCTCCGGATGTAGTGGCGGGGCTTGCCCCCGCCCGGGCGAGGCGAAGCCGAGCCGCTCCTTAAGGAAGAGCGGGAAGGGGCAAGCCCCTCACCTACATCAAGTCATTTATAATCAATGCTTTGTGGAAATTCCGAAACGTCTAATTAGCCCTGGCGTTCGAAACCGGTGACACCAGCGGGTGGTCTGCCACCCAGCTGTGCCCGTGGCTAAGGAGCCTTGAGATTGGTGGAGCTGTCCGATGAGCTGATAGCGGGCAGTGGAACCGAGCTGAGCTGAAGCTCATTCGAGAGGTTCTTGCAAACGATCGCCGAGTGCCTTACACCGCGATCGTTCAACATTTTTGGCATGACCTTCTGCAGTACCTGAGTCATTTGCTCCTGGGTGACCGTACCTGGGCGAAAGCCCCCTTCGATCACCGCCAGCCGAACCGTGCCCCTAGCGACGGGAATGGAAAACGAACAAGCTCTGCTGAGGGCTTCGCTGATTTTGGAGAAAGTCTGAGTCGGCATGGCTGTAGCCTCCTGGAGAAGAACCTCGATCTAGCCAAGATGCTACAACAAGACAAAAAGAGAAACATCCGCACGGCGTTGAGCTTAGGGACAACATTGTTGCGTGGGATGGGAAGAGCGTCCCACAGGCACCCGAAGGTCCGGCGGGTAGACCAACTCCTGGAAAGCGAGATGTCCTGTGGTTTCCAGCCAACGAACCACGGAGCGCACGGTGACGATCTCGTATTTGCTGCGCAGGCGATTGCCCAGGGGTTGGTCAAAGAAGTTGACGTTGGCCTGAAAAATGCCGCCGAGCCTTTTCCAGCGCGAGATGCGGATCATGTCGCCGCGGAACGAACCCATAGAAGGCAAGGCGTGGATAGCAGCTCGGGTGCTCTTTAAATCGGCGTCTTCGAGGGCGGAAACCAAAAGCTCCAAGACCCATTGATTGCTGTTCTGGCTGGTATTGGATCGGGGCCTGGCGACCATGTTGTAGCGGGGATCATGGAGGCGGCGCGAGGTGTCACCCAATAGGCGAGCGGCCAGGGCCCGCTGCACTTGGACCGATGGAACCACGACCCGGGCATCGTAGGCGAAAGGGTCGTCGAGAAAGAAGTTGGCCAGCCCTTCGATGTAGAGATCCGAGTCGGCTTCCCCACAATGGTTGAGCATGTGGACGACGGTAAACGGTCCTTTGGGGTGGTCGCGGACGGCGAATCCCATGTGGGAAAAACGCAGACCGTGTTGCGACAAATCACTGCCAACTCTGGCGAGCAGCACCACTTCGGGCACCTGACCATGATCGTCTCTCAAGCTTTGCAGGTGCTGAAATAGATTCACGCCCGCTTCGAAACCCGCCTGAATCGCTTCTGCGGTGAGCTGCTTTTGCTCGCAGCTCCTGCCCGCCCAGGCCGGCGCTGCCCAGGCTGAGACCAAGGTCGTCGTCAACAGCATCGCCGTCACGGGCGTCGTGATCAGCCGTATCGTCGTCACGGCCAGTCGTTCGGTCCTCATGATAAGTCTCCTCCGTTCAGCCGGCTCAGTGAGGGTTTGGATGTTGATCCCAGGTCTCGGAGTAGAAAAGTGCGGCCCCGAGTTCATTGGGAACGAAGGCGAGGGCTTCACCGCCGGCGACCAACAACGAGCCGGCCGCGCTGGTCACGACCTCGAGGGACGTGCCGACCGCCATCGAGGCACCTCCGGCAACTTTGACTGAG
This sequence comes from uncultured bacterium, assembly GCA_965366625.1. Taxonomy (GTDB): domain Bacteria; phylum Acidobacteriota; class Thermoanaerobaculia; order Multivoradales; family J023; genus JAUIJL01. The sequence continues at coordinate 32,159 of CBDUGP010000046.1, read as the reverse complement.
AGTTCCACTGCCTGGCCACTACCTTCAGCCAAGCCGCGCAACAACCACACCGTTCCTTCGGCGGAGACTTCCACCGCCGCCACCGAGAGTTCCGGCACCGAGGAGAGGACCTCTATGCCCGCCCCGACCGTCGAAGCCACGGCTACTGACGACATGGCCACGGAGCCGTGCTCGCTCATATCCGGCGCGGCGAACGCCGCGGAGGTGACCCAAAAAGAGAACACCAAAACCGGCAGGGTTTGAAATGGACGGAACCTAGGACTGCTGGATCGTGCGTGGACCATCATGATTCTCCTGGATGTTCACGGGCAATTCCGTATCCCGGAGTTATCGCAAGAGCGATGCCGGCCCGGCGAAGGCCGACCAAGGCTATTGGACAGACCCTTGATGATCGAAAGAGGCAGCCTATGAGGGAATTTTATGGGGTGTTGTCGAGCGAACCCGTCTCGGGCCGACCGGCGGTGAATCTTCAGTGCTGCATCGCGAGATGTCCGGCGCATGTCCGAAAGTGCACCTCGGGCGAGATCAAACGTGTCGACCCTGGGGCAGTTGGGTGGGAGGCGATATACTCGGCGGTAAATCCGACCCTCCCCTGGGTATCGGGAAGTTTTTGATCTCGCCCGGACGCATTCAGCTCTTGCCGATGTTGCCAAGCGGATTTCCCTGAAGCGTTCGGCCTACGGGTTTCGCCGAAGCCAGAGGGCCCGGTCGAATTCTGGGAGAAGCACCATGCTCGATTGGAGAGGCAGCGGCAAGGTTTTGGTCGTCGACGACGATGCGTTGGTGCGACGGACCATCGAACGGGGTCTTGAAAAATGCGGGTTCGAGGTGGAGTCCGCCGCGGGTGGGCGTCAAGGCGTAGAGGCTGTGGCGCGCTTGGGCCACGATCTGGTGGCCGTTTTGTTGGATCTCAATATGCCGGAGGTGGACGGCGAAGCAGCCTTCCGGCAAATGCACGAGATCTGGCCCCAGCTAAAGATTTTGATCGTCAGCGGTTTCGACGAGCGGGAACTCGCAGGCCGCTTTTCCCATGACCGGCCCGCAGGTTTTCTTCGCAAGCCGTTTCGGCCGGTGGACTTACAGCGCAAGATGATGGAGATCTTGGATTCCTAGAGATCCAGGTCCAGGGCGGAGCGAAGGAATGTGAGCTTGTTCTGAACTTTTCGGGCGTTTTCCGGGCCGAGTCGGATCAGATGTTTCTGCGCCGGAGTCAGCTCTTCGAGATGCGGTTCGGCAAAGCGATAGACCAACATATGTTTTTCCACCTCGATTCGGCCTTCGGGAATGGGTGTGGAAATCAATCGTCCCATGGCTCGATCCAAGGTGGCGGCGAAGGATCGCGAGGGATCTCCCAGGTCCTGGTAGGCCTCGTCGAGAAGGGGCTGTAGGTCGTAGTAGAGACGAACCGTGGCGCCGATGTCCAGAGACGTAAAGACCTCGGTCAGCAGGTCGTATCGACGAAAGGTGGCGGGGTCGATGAAGACGGCTCGGGTGCCCGGCTCGATTTGAAACGTGCCGTCGGGCTCCATGTGCAGTAGATGGGGCCGGGGGCTCCCGCCGCGCGAGATATTGTCGATCGAAGCGACGAATCGTCGGACCAAGTCTTTGGGCACCAGCCATTCGGCGACTTTCGGATGGTCGGAGAGCGTCTGGGCCAAGTCTCTTACCACGGCGTCGCTCTGTTCTAGGGGCGGTAGCTCGAGCTTGGGCGGGGGAGTAGTGATGGGCACCGCTTCGGCCGGCGGTTCTGTGGATGTGTTGGCACCCACCATTTGAGGGGGTGCTTCGACCACCGGCGCCCGCTGGATGAACCAAAACCAAGCTGCCACGCTACCCAGGCCGATGGCCACCAACGCTGAGCCGATCGCCCAAGGGGATAAGCCTTCTCTCGACATCCCGATTCTCCTTATGTCGTCCTCGTGTCAGCCCAGGGAATTCTCAATCTCTTGGATTTTTTCTTCGATCGTCTGCCAGCGTTCCATCCAACCCTCGACGTCTTCGGAGAGTTTTTTCTGCTCCCCTTCCAGCTTACGTACTTTTTTCTCGTCGGTTCGATCGAAGAAACCGGGATTGCAGAAAAGCTCGTTGATTTCGGCCACTCGGCCCTCGGCCTTGTCGATGTTGCGGGTCAATTGGTCACGCTCTCGCTCCAGCTCCACCTTACGCCGTTTCAGGTCCCGTTGCTCGTTAATCGCGTCCTTGTCGCCACGGGCCACGGCCTTGGACTTCTTCTTGTCCCGTTTGGCCTTCAACGCCACCTGCTCGGCGTCGAGATGGTCGTCGCCACACGCTTCTACGTATTCTGCGTAGGTGCCACGATAATCCTCAATGCCCTTGGGGCTGATTTCGAGCACCCGATTCGCCAGCTGGGAAACGAACCAACGATCATGGGAGACCAGGATTAAGGTACCGTCGTACTTCTTCAGTCCTTCCACCAGGGCGTCGATGGCTTCGAGGTCGAGGTGGTTGGTGGGCTCATCGAGCAACAACACGTTGGGTTGTTGCACTCCGAGGCGGGCGAAAACCAGCCGGGCCGCTTCACCACCGGAGAGGGAACCGACCTTTTTTTCCACCTCGTCACTCGAAAAAAGCACCATGCCGAGCTTGCCACGGACGAATCCGACCGGCTCGCCCGGGCAGAAATCCCACAGCCAACCTTCGACGGTCGACTTGCCGCCTTCGAAAATTTCTTTGTGGTCCTGGGCGAAATAACCGACGTGGGTTTCGTAACCCCATTCCACCGAGCCGCTGTCGGCCTTGACCTGATCCGTCAAGATCTTGAGCAGGGTCGATTTGCCGATGCCGTTGGGCCCGAGAATAGCCAGCCGATCGCCTTTGTTGACGGTCAAGGAAACGTTGTTGAGCACCTTTTTGTCGTCGTAGGATTTGCTAATGCCCTTGATCTCAACCACTTGTTTGCCACTGGGACGCACGGATTTGAGTTGGAAGATCGGGTATCGGCGGGAGGATTGGGGCAGGCGCTCGATGACGATCTTGTCCAACTTCTTGGCCTTGCTTTGGGCCTGCCGGGCCTTGCTGGCTTTGGCCTTGAAGCGATCGATAAACGCCTGGTGTTCGGCGATTTTCTTCTCTTGTTTTTCGATTTCCGCTTCTTTGCGCTCGCGGTTTCCTTGCTTTTGCTCCACAAACGCCTGGTAGTTGCCCGGGTAGAGGATCATGGTCTCGTAGTCCACATCGACGATGTAATTGCACACCGTGTCGAGGAAGCGGTGGTCGTGGGAAATCACCACCACCAAACCGAGGTAATCGACCAGGAATTTTTCCAACCAGCGGATCGACAAGATGTCGAGGTGGTTGGTGGGCTCGTCGAGCAGCAGGCAGTCGGGCTGGGCGGCGAGCACCTGGGCCAGCAGCACCCGCAGCTTGAATCCACCGGAGAGGGTGGAGAGCGGCAGATTGTGTTGCTCGGTGGGAATGCCCAACCCTTCAAGGATCTCGCCGGCCCGCGCCTCGACGGCATATCCATCGTGCTGCAGGATGATTTCTTCGAGTTCGGCATAACGGTCACCGTCGAATTCCTGGTCGGCTTTTTCCAGGATCTCTTCCTTTTCCTCCATCGCTCGCCACAGCTCGTCGTTTCCCATCACCACCACGTCGAGAATGCGATGCTCCTCGTATTGGAAGTGATCTTGTTTGAGCACGCCGAGGCGCAGCTTTTTGGGAATCGAGAGCATGCCCTCGCTGGGCAGCTCGCTACCCGCGAGCATTTTTAGGAACGTGGACTTACCACAGCCGTTGGCGCCGACGACGCCATAGCGGTTGCCGGGGTTGAATTGGAACGAAACCCCTTCGAAGAGGATTTGTTTGCCGAAAGACTTACCGAGGTTGGAAAACGAAATCATGGCGGTCCGAATCTATCTGTAAATAAATCTGTAAATAAAGAAGGGCGAGGCGCGTCAGACGGGATCGACGATCACACTTGCAGCGCCGTAGAGGGCGGTGTCGCCGTTGAGAATCACGCGGACGGGGATGTCGCGCACCAGGGTGCTCATCCGACCTTTGGCGTGAAGTGCGTTCAAAAACAGAGGCTTCTTGAGCCTTTCCAGAATCTTGGGCGCAATGCCGCCGCCGACGAAAAGCCCGTTGACGGCCAAGGTTTTCAGCGCCAAATTGCCGGCTTCAGCGCCGTAGAGTTGTACGAATACATCCAGCGCGCGGTCGGCCACGGGGCATCGTTTCTCTAGGGCGGCAGCAGAGATATCCGCTGGAGACGGCGTTTCCGGCGATTGGCCGAGCGCCAGCTCGGGAATCGGCTCGAGATCGAGGTTTTCAACCAAGAAGCGAAAGAGATCCACCAAACCCGAGCCGGAAACGACCCGTTCCCAGCTCGCTCGGCCGTAACGGCGCGTGAGAAAGCGTAACAGCTCGATGTGGGTTTCGTCGTGGGGGGCGAAATCCGCGTGTCCGCCCTCGGTGGCGAAAACCCGATGCCGGTGGCCATCGTAGAACAAACCGGCTTGGCCGAGACCGGTTCCCGCGGCGATCAGCGCTCGATTGCCCGTTTTGACCGTGCCGGCATGCAGGGTTTCAATGTCTTCTTCCTGCAAATAGTGAATTCCCAAGGCTTGGGCTTTGAGATCGTTCAACAAAGCGATCTGCTTGAATCCGAGTCGGGATTTCAGGGTAACAGTATCAACGATCCACGGAAGGTTGGTGGCTTCGCAGCGATCATCGACCACCGGACCGGCGACCCCGATGGCGGCCAACGAGCACGGCTCGTGCACCGATTCAAAAAAGTCGATGATCGCGTCTTCTAGGCAGGGATAGTCAGCGCTGGGCACGGTCCTGGAGGCTCTCTTCACGAACTTGCCGTCCCGCGGCTCCAACACCGCCAAACGGGTATTCGTTCCACCCACATCACCGCTCAAGATCGTCTTCATTCCGTGCTCCGCGATTCCCTTCAGTCTTGTGACGCGTCGGTCTTCGAGCCCGACGCCCGGGAAGGCAAATGGTATGCCATGGCGATTCGATGAGCGAGCGTCTTATGCTTTTCGCCTCGGAAACACCGGTCGAAAGGTCACCCAAGGGGCGGCCTCACCTGAGCGTCTGTTAATCTCCGGCGGCTAAACCAAATAAAGACCAGGCCACAGAGCCACGGAGAGCCACGCCTATGCAGCCCGCCACGGACCGACCGATCAATGTGGACGAATATCAGAAGGCTGCCCGCGAGCGCTTGTCACGCATGGCTTACGACTATTACGCGTCCGGCTCTTGGGACGAGATTACCCTGCATGAAAACCGTGCGGCATTCGACCGCACGTCCCTGGTCTACCGGGTGTTACGGGACATTTCGTCCCGGGATTTCAGCACCAGCGTGTTGGGTCGGAAAATCGCCCTACCTCTTTTCGTCGCGCCGACGGCTTTTCATCGCCTGGCCCACGACGAGGGCGAGGTGGCCACGGCCAAGGCGGCGAGCGCCGCCGGAATTCCCTTTACTCTTTCGACCATGGCCACCCGGTCGATCGAGGAAGTGGCGCAGGTGGCGACGGGGCCGAAATGGTTTCAGCTCTACGTGTACAAGGACCGAGAGGCCACCCGAGCGTTGGTGGATCGGGCGGTGGCCGCCGGTTTCGAAGCCTTGGTCTTGACCGTCGACGCGCAAATCTGGGCCCACCGTGAGCGGGACGTGCGCAATCGATTCCATTTGCCCGCAGGTCTCGAGGCGCGAAATCTATTGGCGGCCGGCAAAGCGGATATGCCACAAATGGACCAGGGCTCGGGGCTTGGGGCCTATGTCCAAAGCCTTTTCGATCCGAGCTTGTCGTGGCGTGACGTGGAGTGGTTGGCGGGTATTTCCGATTTGCCGGTGATGATCAAGGGGGTGGTGCACCCGGACGACGCGGTGTCGGCGGCGGATCACGGGGCGGCGGCGGTGGTGGTTTCCAATCACGGTGGACGCCAGGTGGATACCGCTCCGGCCACCTTCGAGGTCTTGCCGCGGATCGCCGATGCGGCAGGGGATCGACTCGAGATTCTGATGGACGGCGGGGTGCGCCGAGGCTCGGACATCGTCAAAGCCTTGGCCCGGGGTGCTCGAGCGGTGGGTATCGGTCGGGCCGCGTTGTGGGGATTGTCGGTGGACGGCCAGGCGGGTGTGGAGCACGTGATTCATATTTTGGCCGACGAATTCGAGCGGGTGGCGGCACTTTGCGGTTGCCGGACCGTGCAGGAAATCCATTCCGATTTACTCGGATAGGTAGCCTTCCTGGCCCACCACTGGCCCACCCCTGGCCCACCAGCGCTTGAAACAAGCCTGGAAAGAAGCTTTGGACGGGCCGGAAGGTTGCCGGTCATGGATCAAACGGTGGCCGACCCATGGGGCGCCGAGCTAATATAGGGCGGTTGGCAGACCAGGGGGCTCGTGTCCGGAGCGACAGCATGACTCGCTCTGCTGATTACCGGACCATTGCCGAAGCCTGACCTATTTCGACAGAGCACAGTCTCGACTCTCGATGGAGTACAGTATTTCGATGGAGCACAATATGAAAAAAGCAGCACTCGTCCTGACGGCCTTGGCCTTCCTATTCACGGCGCCCGGAATGGTATTTGCCCAGGACTCTGCGGAGGTCGCCACGGAAGCCACCGCGGAAGCCGCCGCGGAAGCCCAGGTGTTGACCGGTGAATTCAAGTGGAACCGGCAGGATGACCCGGGAGCGCTCAAGGCAGTGTTCACCCCGACCGGCGAAAACACCTGGGATGTGGCCTTTCATTTCGACTTCCGCGACGAGCCCCACATTTACAGCGGCACCGCCGAGGGCAGCTTGGACAAAGGTAGCCTCAAGGGTAAGGTCATGAGTGACGGCGACGAGCCGAGCCCGTTCACCTTTGAAGGCGAATTCGTCGATGGAAAATTCGAGGGTACCCACGCCAGCACCCGTGAGGAAGAGCCCCAAGATACCGGCACGTTGACGCTCGGCCGCTGAAGACCCAGGCCGCTGAAGGCCCCAGGCCGCCGAAGACCCGGTGACTGAAGACCTCGGCGACGGACAAAACGGATCCCGGCAGAACGATCTCTGCCGAAAGACCGATTCTGCGATAAGCTCAAGCAAGAAATTTCTTGCCTTGGGCTGTTTTTATTTTTTTTGGATGACATCGATCGGGATACCGGCCGGGCAGTGAGGATCCCGAACGTGAAAACCGACCCCTTCCCCACCGTTTTTAAACACCACCTTTCCGGCCTGGCTTTCAACCGGTCGAAAATCTTGGCGCCATGCCTTCTAGGGCTAATGGTGCTTTTGATGCCTGGAGAAATGCGGGCTCAAGGCACCGAACGTAGTGACGCGGCACCCGTCCGCTTCACCCAGGCCCGTCAGGGAGAAGGTCGCGAGGTGCTGCGTTTGATGGGCACCGTGGTGGCGTCTCGCTCGACGGTCGTCGCCGGCGAGGTGGCCGGCTCGGTGGAAAAAATGTCCGTGCGTCCGGGCACCCGGGTTCGCCGGGGGCAAGAACTCGCCCGGCTGCGAACTCGGCCCATGGAGCTGAAGCTGGCGGCTGCGTTGGGAGAGCTGGACGAAGCCCGAGCCCGATCGAATTCCAGTGAGCTGCGCTTGGAACGGCTGCGTAAGCTGGCCGGCTCAGAGGTCGTGAGCACTCAAAACGTAGACGACGGGCTTTATGAATTCCAGGCATGGAAAGGCCGGGTCGCCCGCCTCGAAGCCGAGGTGGAGCGACTGAAGGACGATTTGGAACGTGGAGTGCTGCGCGCACCTTTCGCCGGCACCGTGGTTCGCGAGAGCACCCAAGTGGGCCAGTGGATCGATATCGGCGATCCGATCGTCGAGCTGGTGTCCCTCGACCAGCTCGAAGTTCGGTTGGACGTACCAGAGAGTCACTACGGCAGCCTCGAGCCGGGCACTAAAGTCGCCGTGACCGCGGAATCGACCGGCATCGAGCCGGCGGCCGGTGAGCTGCGGGCGGTGGTGCCCCAAGCCTTGGATCGCGCTCACACCTTCCCTGCCTATGTGAGTCTGCCGGCGGATACCGGACTGGCGATCGGCATGTTGGTGCAAGGGCGAATAGAGGTCGGCAGCCCGAGGGACGGCATTTGGGTGCCGAAAGACGCGATCTTGACCCAAGGGCAAGGCCACGCGGTTTTCGCCATGTCCGAGGATTTTTCGGTCTCCCGGGTAACCGTGGAGCCGGGGCGCTCTGAAGGGCCGTGGCGGGAAATTAAGGTCCTTTCGGGCAGCCTCGCGGCCGGCGATCCGGTCATTACCCACGGCAATGAGAACCTTCGGGAAGGCCAACAGGTGCGGGCGGTGCGCCAGGAGTATCCGGTTAGGTGAGAGAGGTGATTCGAGCGTCTATTCGCAAGCCGGTGGCGACATTGGTTTGGGGAATCGTGTTGGTGCTCTTTGGAGCGCTGGCCATGTCGCGCATGCCGATTCAGCTGACTCCGACCTTGGAAGCACCGCGCATTACCGTGACCACCGCTTGGCCCGGGGCCACGCCGGCGGAAATCGAGCGCGACATCGTCGTGCGCCAGGAGGAGCAGCTCGAAGACTTGGAGCAGCTCCTGCGCATGGAGAGCACGTGCTCCGATGGCCTGGCCACCATCACCCTGACTTTTCCCGTCGGTACCCATCTCGAATTCGCGTTGATGAGGGCGGCGAATCGCCTCCAACAAGTGCGCGGCATGCCTCTGGATGCCGACGAGCCCGTGCTCGAAACCACCGGTTCCGACAACAACAGCGTCGCCTGGTTCATGCTCACCCCCAACGAAGGTTACGCCGGCGAGGACGTTGGCCTGAGCGGACTCGGGCCGCTCATGAACGACCTCGCGCGGCCGCGCCTCGAACGGGTCGAGGGGGTGTCCCAGGTCCACGTATTCGGCGCCCGGACCCTAGAAATGCAAGTGCGCGTGGATTCCCACAAGCTAGCGGCGCGGGGCATCACCCTGGCGCAGCTCGAAGACGCTTTGCGCCAGGACAATCGGGATTGGGGAGCCGGAGACTTCAGCGACGGCAAGCGGCGGTGGAAGGTCCGCTCGTTGGGGGCCTACCACCGTCCGGAGGAGCTCGAGGAAGTGGTGATCGGCCTGCGCCAAGGCGTTCCCGTACGCCTGGGTGACGTGGCCGAAGTGGAGCTCGGCCAGGGGGAACTCAAGGAAGCGGGTTTCTACCTGGAAGAACCGACCATCGGCATCAGCGTCGGCAAAAAACCGGGCACCAACGTGCTGCAGGTGATGTCGGGTTTGCGCTCGGCCGTCGACGAGCTGAATCGGGGGCCGTTGGCCAGGGCCGGGGTGCATCTCGAGCAGAGCTACGACGAAACGGAATACATCGATCGAGCCATCGACTTGGTGCGTCAAAGCCTGCTGATCGGCGGCATCTTGGCGGTGGTCATGTTGTTGCTCTTCCTGCGTAGCGGCACCACCACCTTCCTGGTTTCGGTGGCGATTCCCGTCAGCCTAATCGCCACCTTCAGCATTCTTTGGTTGACCGGACGCACGCTCAATGTGATCAGCCTGGCGGGTTTGGCCTTTGCCGTCGGCATGGTGGTCGACAACTCGATCGTGGTGATCGAGAACATTTATCGCCATCGGCAAATGGGCAAGTCCCGTCGGCGCTCGGCCATGGAAGGTGCCAGTGAAGTGTGGGGGGCGGTGGTGGCGAGCACCCTGACCACGGTCGCGGTTTTTTTGCCCATCGCTTTTGTGCCGGGCGAGGTCGGTCAGCTGTTTCGCGATCTGGCGGTGGCCATTTCCAGCTCGGTGCTGCTCAGCATGTTGGTGGCCATGACCTTGATCCCGAGCCTGTCGGCGAAGCTGTTGGAGGTGCCGGCTCACGGCGCACGACAGTCGGAGCGCTGGGGACCGAAGTTCGGCAAACGCATTGCCGACGGCATCAGCCACACGGTCTATCGGCTGTGTGGAAGCATCTGGGCACGGGTTGGGGTGGTGCTCGGAGCCACGGCGGCCGCGGTGTTGCTGACCTGGGGGCTAGCCCCGCCTCTGGAGTATCTGCCCAAAGGTAATCGCAACTTCGTCTACGGCGTGGTGGTGGTGCCGGGCGATTACAACATCGAGCAAACCGTGGCGTTGCGCGAGCCCTTTATCGAGCGGCTGCGGCCGATGTGGAAGGCCGGCGAGGCCGAAGCTCGATCGATGCCCGGTGGTGGTCTGCGCAGCTTTTATTACGTCGCGTTTCCCGGCGGCGCGATTTTCGGCTTGCGTGCCAGAGATCCCGATCGAGCCGCTGAGCTAGTGAACGAGATTGCGGCCCTCGACGAGGTTTTGCCCGGTGCCCACGCTTTCGCGGCGCAGAGGAGCATTTTCGAAAACAGCATCGCCCGCGGTCGCAATATCGACATCGCGTTGACGGGACCCGAGCTGCCGGAGCTGATGGATTTGGCCCGTCGGGTGATGGAGATGGCCGAACAGGCCCTGCCGGACGCCCAGATTCGTCCTTCGACCCAACTCGAAATCGGCAGTCCCGAGGTTCAGGTCGTGCCGGACCGATTCCGCTTGGCTCAGCTCGGGGTCGGCACCCGGGATATCGGTCTGGCGACCTCGGCGGCGGTGGACGGCGCCTGGGTTGGACATTACATTCACGACGGCCGCGAGCTGGACCTGAAGCTGATCGACTCCAATCTCGCCGGCGCCGGCGGTGCACCACCGATCGAGGAGGTGGCGGTGCCCACCCCCTCAGGGGATTTGATCACTCTGGGCAGCCTAGCCAGGGTGGTGTCGTCAAAGGCGCCGGGTGAGATTCACCGTCTGGACCGCCAACGAACCGTGCAGATTTTTATCGAGCCGTCCCAGGAAACGGCTCTTGCGGATGCCATTGCCCTGGTCGATCGAAAGGTGATCGAACCTCTGAGGACATCGGGAGCCTTGGGGGGAGCCTATAATGCGCGCCTCTCGGGCAGCAGCGACAGTCTGACCGCCATGGTGGGCTCCATGACCTGGATCTTCGCCCTGGCCGTGGTGTTGACGTTCCTGCTGATGGCGGCCCTTTTCGAGAGCTTCTTATATCCCTTCGTCATTCTCTGGACGGTGCCTTTGGCCACCCTAGGCGGGGTCGTCGGCCTGGGGATCTTGGGTTTATTCCAAACCCAGCGCCTCGACGTGTTGACCATGTTGGGTTTCGTGATTCTGGTGGGCACGGTGGTCAACAACGCCATTCTGCTGGTGCATCAAGCCCTGATTCACCTGCGACAGGACGATATGAGCATCCGCGATGCGGTGACCGCTTCGGCGCGCAACCGCGTGCGGCCGATTTTCATGAGCGTGACCACCAGTGTCTTCGGCATGTTGCCTTTGGTGCTGTTTCCCGGAGCGGGCTCCGAACTCTACCGTGGCTTGGGCAGTGTGGTGGTGGGCGGGCTGGTGGTTTCCACCATGCTGACCCTCTTCCTCATTCCATGCCTGCTGTCCCTGGTGCTCGATTGGCGCCAGGGCCTGCTGGCACGGTGGCGGCAGTCGGTGGGTGATCGGGGCGAGGATTCGTCTCGATTCGACATCTCTCGGCCGATCGTCGATAAGGGTAGCGGCACCTTCGCGGCGGCGGAGCCCAGCGGCACCATCGACCTTTGATCGGTGATTTTTGTCTTCCGGTTAGGAGCAATACTGTTCACTTTGCGATTCCAGGCCCTCACCCCCTCAGTCCCCCTCTCCCATCGGATGGGAGAGGGGGAGGCCAGAAAGAGCTTGCCGGTCAACGGGTGTCGTCCTCCGGCTCCCCTCTCCCGGCAGCCGGGAGAGGGGTTGGGGGTGAGGGCTCTGTGGGCCTCATTAATCTGTGGGCCTCATTAAACAGTGGGCCTCATTAAACAGTATTCCAGTTAGGAGAGGGTCTGAATGAGCCCGGAAACCGTCGGCGATCAAGAAAACGATCCGGTAAAAGCCACCAAGCGACGGCGAAAATGGCTCAAGGAGCTGTTGTGGATTGTCGGTCTGGTGGTTTTGCTGTTGATTTCCGGCCGGCTGATCGGCGCCTGGAGGGCACCGGAGCTGGTGGGCGAACCGATCGAATTCGAGCTGCGTAATCTCGACGGCGAAATCGTGCGTTTGTCGGACTATCGCGGCCGTCAGGTGGTGGTCAATTTCTGGGCGACTTGGTGTATGCCCTGTCGGGTGGAGCTGCCGACCCTCTCCCGCTTCGCCCGCAACCATCCAGAACTCCAAGTGCTCGGCCTGTCGGTGCAGAGCCCGCCCGAAGCGCTGAAGAAAGTGGCGGCAGAGCTGCCGTTTCCGACCTTGATTTTGGACGACGAGACCGGTTTGCGCTTGGGTGTGAACGCGCTGCCCAGCACCTTGGTCGTGGATGAGCAGGGGCGGGTGAAGTCGGCCCATTCGGGAATCCTCTTCGGGCCACAGCTTTGGTGGATGACCCGCTGAACTAGACGGCGAGCAGGCGGGGCTGTGCACAGGCTGTGCACCCCTCTCTAAGATGTCACTCCAATGGCACCCCAATGGCTCGCTTTGCCATGATTTGGCCACGATTGCGATCCAGAATCTTCTCCTCCAAATCCCCGCTCCGCGTGGAGCACCCAAATAGACTTGCGGAAGATTTGCGGAAGGATTCAACGATGTGGCGGCTGATTTTGAACTTGATTTTGAACTTGAATTTGAATGTGTCCTCGGCCTTGTCCTTCGCCTTGGTTCTCATGGCGATGCTCACTTCGCTCGGCTCAGTGACCCGAGCCAAATCCCTCGAAGAGCACTTCGGCGACTATGAGGGCTGTTTTTTGGTCACCGAGCTCGACGGCTCTCCACTCCTGCGTTGGGGTGCCTGCTCGGAGCGATATCCCCCCTGCTCGACCTTCAAGATTCCCAATAGCTTGATCGGTTTGGAAACCGGAGCGGTCCAGGTCGACACGGTTCTGCCCTGGGACGGTGAGAAAAAGTACTTGCGCAGCTGGGAACGGGATCACGACTTGGCGTCGGCGATCCAATATTCGGTGGTTTGGTATTACCAGGAGCTGGCGCGACGGGTGGGCGAAGAGAAAATGCAGACCTATGTGGATCGCTTCGACTACGGAAATCGAGACCTCAGCGGCGGCTTGACCACGTTCTGGCTCAGCTCGTCGTTGAAGATTTCGCCGGACGAGCAAATTCGATTTCTTAGCAAGCTCTACAACGGGCAGCTACCGGTTTCGGAAAAGTCGGTGCAGACGGTCAAAGAGATTCTGTTCTTCAAGGGCTCCGCCGAAGAGTCCTTGAGCGCCAAGACGGGCTCTTGCCGTCTCGGAGGCGAGAAAACCCTGGGTTGGTGGGTGGGTCATTGGGGCCAAGGCGAGAAACAGCGGTTATTCGCCACCCGCATTCTGGGCGACGGCGCCGACGGGCCCCATGCGCGAAGGCTGACCCTGCGTTTGCTGGCGGATCCCGAGGTGGCGTCTAAGCTTGGAGCCCAACCCATTGAGATCGAGCCCTAGTAGGTCTAAGGGTCGGCTCAGCCGTCGGCGGTGCGGCCGGTCGACTCGCTGGGGGAGTCGAGGTCGGAGCTGCTGCCGAGGTCCAGATTCTGTTGGGCTGCATCGGGATGGCGGTAGCAGCGTCGACAGCGGGCCTCGTAGGCTTCCGAATCGCCCACCAAGACTTGTTCTCCGGCGTCGGTGATCCGTTGGCTGAATTGGGCCGGCTCGCCGCATTGCACGCAGATCGCGTGGACTTTGGAGACGTAGTCGGCGACCGCCATGATCTTCGGCATCGGCCCGAAAGGCTCGCCACGGAAATCCATATCCAGGCCGGCGACGATCACGCGGATACCGGCGTCGGCCAGCTCCACCACCAGCTTCCACAGGGGTTCGTCGAAGAATTGTGCTTCGTCGATGCCCACCACTTGCACGCTCCAATGGAGCTTTTGATGCATTTCTTGGCTGCTGGAAACGGCGTAGGCGTCGAGGCTGCGGTTGTCCCGCGACACGACGCCGTCGGCGCGGGTGTCGGCGGCGGGTTTGAAGATCTGAACCCGCTGGCGGGCGATGACCGCCCGTCGCAATCGCCGAATCAGCTCTTCGCTTTTGCCGGAAAACATGCCGCCGGCGATGACTTCAATGTGGCCTGAGGATCGTTCGTTCATCTGAGGGCTCATGGTCGGACCATTCAAGCGGAAAAGGGGAAGAGACTGTCGATTTTCTTCACCGAGAGCTCCGACATGGAGGCCAGGACTTCGTCGGCCTCGGCCAGGCGCTCGGCGGGTTGGGTGGAGGCGACGCCCAAAGTGGGCATGCCCAAGGCTCGGGCCGCCTTCAGGCCGAGGGGCGAGTCCTCGATCACCAACACCTCGTGGGGGTGAAAGAGTCTGGCCGGCAGCGGCGGCAGGGAATTGAGTTCCTGCAAACCCCGGCGATACCCTTCCGGGTCCGGTTTGCCGGTGGGAACCTCGTCGGCGGTGACCACGGTTTTGAAGCAGTGGGTCAAATCCATCTGACGCAAGGCGCCTTCGACCTCCGCCCTCAAAGCCCCGGTCACCACCCCCAAGCTCCAGCCGGCTGCGTAGGCCTCTTTGATCAAGTCGGCGGCTCCGGGCATCTGGGGTAGGCCCTTCAACCGTATCTGCATCTGATAGTAGGCCGCTTTGCGAGCCACCAACCGGGACACCACATCAGCGGTCGACTTGAGATCGTGACGTTCGAGAATGGCGGTGATGCAATTTCGGTCGTTCAGACCCAGATAGTCGGAGAAATACTCCGGCTCGGTGAGGGTGATGCCCTCTTCCCGAAAGACCCGCTGCATGGTCTCGAAGTGGAACGATTCGTCGTCCACCAAGACACCGTTAAAATCAAAAAGTATGGCCCGCATTTCGGCCGGATCATAGCCGACTCCGGCGCGTCGCGGGGATTTGATCCGGCGCGGAATATTTTGGGCCGCTGAACGGTTTGACCATTCGTACCCATAAAGGGTATTTTGGAAGGCCTCGTGGCGCGTTCGACGGGCTCGCCTACGAGAGCCTTGAGCGCCCTTACCCATTCTTCCCCACGCCCGCCGCCCGAGCTCTGGAGACCAGGCCATGGAACAGCAGATAGAACAACAGGTTCAATCGACCCCAGTAGATACGCCTTCCGCTTCGCCCCATCCGGTCACCATGACCCAAAAAGCCGTTGAGATGGTGTCGACCACCCGCAACCAAGAAGGCATCGACAACGACAGTGGCCTGCGCATTGCGGTCCGCGGCGGGGGCTGTAGCGGATTCGAATATGCCTTGGATTTCGAAAACGAGGTGCGCGACACCGACCTCGTTTACGACCAACACGGCTTGCGCCTGATTGTGGACCCGATCAGCGCCCGTTATTTGACCGGCACCGAGATCGACTACGTTTTCGGCATGCAGGGCGCCGGCTTCAAATTCAACAACCCGAACGCCATGGGCACCTGCGGCTGCGGCTCGTCGTTTTCGGTCTGAATCGCGTTTGACCCAACCTACGCAGGTTCGAAAGGCAGCTCTACGATCTGAGCCGTGCCTCGATCCGCTTCGCCGGATACCAAAGCGACCGTCGACCCGACGGTCGCTTTGTCGTGTATGACGCTCAAGCCGAGGGTTCCTGCCGGGGTGTGGGTCAAGCTACCGAGGCGCCCCACGGTTTTGCCGTCGAGTTTGAGTTCGGCGTCTACCAGCTCCGCATTCGGGGATTCGCTTTGGATCCGCAGACCCCGCAGCCGTCTTTGGACGCCGCCGCGATAGTGGATGCGGGCGACCACTTCCTGGCCTAGATAACACCCTTTGGTGTAGCTGACCGCGCGCTCGATGCCGGTTTCTTGGGGGAAGCAATCGAGGCCGAAATCATTGCCCCAACGCGGCCGGCCGGTTTCTACCCGGTGGCGCTCCCACGCATCGCTGCCGATCGCCATGGCGCCCGCATTGCGCAGACGTTGAACGACCTCCTCGCGGCTCTCGGTGGCGGCGGTCCACAGCTCGAAACCCCCATCACGCGCACTGACCGTCAGGTCGTCGGTTTCGATTCTGGCGAGCACGTCCGTTGCGTTGGGGCCGATCAGCGCCAACGGACGGGCATCGAGGGGCTCGGCCGTCACTTGGTCGAAGATGATGTATTTGCGCAATCGCTCGAGCAAGCCGGTTCCGGTTCCAGCCGGCACCTCGAGCCACAAACGATCTTCGAGACCCAAGACGGTGACGTCGGCCTCGATCCGGCCCTTGCCGGTGGTAAAGAAACCGTAGGTCGATGCTCCCGGGCTCAGGGAGGTCACGTCACAGGTGATCTGGCCGTTGAGGAATCGAATTCGATCGTCGCCCGTGAGCACCAAAGCATCAACGTAAGCGCGATCATAAATCGCCGCCGATTCGTGGATGGCCCGGTATTCGGATTCGGGCGTGCTGTCGACGGAGGCCGGGGGATGGTGGGTCTCGCTCATGGGCGGATCTTATCTGAGAACATCTTTGAGAACCTATCGAGAGCTTGTGGACGGCCGAAGAACGCGCCCGAAGGAGCTGCCCGGGTTGCCGCGTAGGCTGCAGCTTAATTAAGTTAGAGTATTCACCATGACTCAAATCCAGGCTTTTCGACTCGACTCCCCGCCCTCCTTCGGCGGCTGCCTGCACGGTTTCGTGCACCTTCCGGACCTCGACAAATTCTCAGCTCCGCGGCCGACCGTGGTGATTTGCCACGGTTTTAAGGGTTTCATGGAGTGGGGTTTCTTTCCGCCGCTGGCGGATCTCCTGTGTGAGCGCGGATTCGTGGCCGTGCGTTTCAACTATTCGGGCTCGGGCATGCAGCCGGGCGACGAGCTGGTCACCGATTTAGATGCCTTTCGGAGAAATACCTTCAGCTTGGAGCTGCAAGAGACTCAAAAGATCTTGGGTTCGTTGGAGGAAATCGCGCCGTCGCGGGTGGATCCGAGCCGGATCGGCTTGCTGGGCCACAGCCGAGGAGGGGCCGCCGCCGTCTTGGCCGCAGCGTCTGCGCCGTGGGTCGATCGAATCGGGGCCCTGGTGACTTGGGCCGCCCTCTGCTCGTTCGAGCGTTATGCCCAGCATGAGGTGGAGTGGCGTCGGCAAGGGGTGTTGCCGACGCGCAACGGGCGCACAGGGCAAGAACTCGAGCTGGGAATCGAGCTTTTGGAAGATCTTCGCCTGCACCCCGAAGAGTTGGACCTGGCGGCTGCGTCGGCTCGGATCCGCGCTCCTTGGTCGATCGTGCACGGCACGGACGACGAGGCGGTACCGTTCTCGGAAGCCCACGACTTCGCCGGCTGGGCGACTACGACCCATCAGGTGGTGGAAATCAAGGACGGCAGCCACACCTTTGGGGCTCGCCATCCCTTTGTCGGTCCAACCCCGGAATTGGTTCGGGCCATGAACGCCACCCAACTGTGGTTCCGGCGCCATCTTGGAAGCTGAGCCGGGGGCGCCTAATTAATTAGGGCCCGTCCAGAAATGCCTTCGCGGTAGGTCGGCGCGGCGACCTGCGCGCGTCGCTCCGAACTCGCACCACCGCTGCGGTACCGTTGCAAATTGCTGATGTGTAGGAGCTTAAGCCGATCTATACGTTGTGTCGCTCAGACACGCTCGCTTTCCGTGCTCGGAGCGCCGCGCCTTCCAGACCTTCGAAAAGGCCAAAACTGGACGGGCCCTAATTAATTCGTCGGGCTGCTAGGAAAACTCAGGAGCCGGGCTTCGGCGAAGGCGCCTTGGGCGGAGGTCAGGTTGCCCAACGAGACCCAAATCTCGCCTTGCTCACGCAGGCAGTCGGCGAGCTGTTTCTTCGCACTGCGATCTTCGTCGGGGCTCTTTTCGACCAAGGCTCGCGCCCATGGCAAGACCTCCTTGATCCGGGTCATGGCGCGCTCGGAGGATCCCCGGTGGCGAACGGCCGAAGCGGCCATGCAACCGCTGCGGATGGTCGGCAGGGCCACCTCTCCGAGTTCACCGCGCCAAATCCAATGGGCTTCCTCCAAAAGGATCTCCGCGTTGCGGAAGTCTTTCGATCTCAAATAAGCGAAACCCAAGCTTTCGAGCACATCGGCTTTGACCCGGGGTTGATGGGCCAACTGCTCGCGGGCTTTGGCGGTACCGCGGTCCAAAAAATGCTGCAGGGCCGATTTCTCGTCGGGCCCTCTACTGATCGACACATCGGGCTCGAAAAGGCCGAGCAGGAAGGCTTTGGAATTTTCCGCTAGATCGGCCCGTCCGGCGGCCTGCTCAGTGACCTCTCGGGCACGTTCGATTTCCAGGCCCATGCGGTGCTGATGCCAGGTCATGGCGGCGGAAATCAACGACAAAATGGTGAGGGTAATCAGGGCCAAACGTCGCCGCCGCCGACCCCTCTCGACTTGACGCCTGGCTTCGGCGGCCATCGATTCTGTGTGCCGCCGATCTTCAAGACGCTGTCGTCGGACCTCCAGATGTCGCAGACGCTGGGCCAGTCGAGTGGCGTCACCGAATCGGCGGGTAGGGCTGAGGTCCACGGCACCCGCGATGTCACGTTCCAACAGCTCGTCTTCAATATTGCGCTCCCAGCCCGAACCCAGAGCGCGGCTCAGATCACCGATGACCAATTGGTAGAGAATTACCCCGAGCGCATAGATGTCGGCTTGAATGGTCGCCGGTCGTCCTTCCAAGATCTCCGGAGAACAATAGAGGGAGGAGCCGGGGGACGTGGGGTCCTCGGCATCCTGAAGCACGGAATATTCCTCCGGATCCACCGAGGCGTCCTCGGTGACCGAACCGATTCCGAAGTCCGCCAACCGGGCCTGCACCTCCCCGTTCGGCAGATCCTGGAGCAGGATCGCCCGGGGCCGGACGTCCTTATGCAATACACCGACGGAATGGGCGGCGGCCAAGGCATCTGCGATTTGGGCGACGATCTCCAGGCGCAGGCCGAGCGGAACTTGCTCGTAACCACCTCGTTTTTCGATCCAATCGAGTAGGTGACCGCCTTCGGTGTACTCCGATTCGACAAAGTATGGGGCTTCGTCGAAATTCCAGTCCAGGATGCGGGCGATGTCACCCCGTTCCCCCAGCTGATCTTTGAGGATCCGAAAAAGGGTGATTTCTCGCTGCAGCTCCCGCAGTCGATCCTTGTGGAAGCAAAACTTAAAAATCCGCCGTTCACCGGTTTTGAGGTGCTCCGCCAGCCAAACCTCGCCGAAGCTGCCGTCGCCGAGATGGTCCATCAACCGCCAGTTGGGGTGGGAGTCCAGATTCTGGCCGGCGGCAGGTCTCCAGCCCAAGATGGTCTGAGAGGTGCCGGATTTCGGATCGTCCAACTGACGGGCCGGGGGTGAGGCGAAGGGGGCGACTCCCGGCTCGCCGACTTCGAAAAGGCCGACGGGTTCTTCGCCGCTTTTGAGCTCGAATTTGCCGTGGGCCAGCCAGCGCAGATGGGTCAGCTGTCTGGATTGGCCGGCAGAGTTTCGCGACAGGTCGAAGGCACTGCGGGTCAACAGGGTTTGTCCGGCCGAAACCAGGGGAACCAAGGAGGTGACGAGGCTCGCCGCCGGGCCCAGCTCTTCGGCTTTAGCCTCTTCCGAGCCGTCGGACGGTCCAGCTTCGCGGTGGTTGATCATCACTTCGCCGAAGTGGATCACCGCAAAAGCTTTGATCGCTTCGACGTCTTCCGGATGGCCGATCGGGTCCGTTTCCTCGGAGCTCCAAACCGCCAATCGGCGATGAAGTTCCATCGCCAAGCTGACCGCTTCGATCGGGGTTTCGAAAAGAAAGAGACTGCCTTCCGGCAGCTCGAGGCGTCGGCAGGTGGGAGATTCTTCCAGGCGTGATTCGATCAGCCCTTCGATGCGCGCAAGCCAACGACCCGCCCTTCGGTCACCGAGTCGCTCCCAAACGCTTTCTCGATCGACCAAATCCACCAAGGCCAAGGCTCGGAGGGTAGGCCCGGTGGAGTGCACCGGAATCCGCAAAGGTCCGAGAAGCCCACCCACCCGTCGCAGCTCCGCTTCCACCTCGGCGGCACTTTGGGGTCGATTGACCGGATTTTTTTCCAACATCCGGTCGATCAGCTCAATCAAGTCCTTGGGGGCGTCGGGCACCAAACGCCGCAAGCTCGGATGGGGCTCGCGGCAGATCTGAGCGACGGTGGCAAGGGGGCTTACGCCCCAAAAGGGTCGATCTCCCGTGAGGATCAGGAACATCAAGATACCGAGGGAGAAAAGGTCGGAACGGGGGTCCACCTCCTCACCGCGGGCTTGCTCCGGAGACATCATGTCGAACGAGCCGACCGCTTGTCCCGGGCGGGTCAAACGGTCGGAGTCCGCACCGAACCCAAGGCCTGTGGCCAAGCCGAAGTCGAGGATCTTCACCTGACCCGAGGGGGTGATCATGATGTTGGCGGGTTTTAGGTCCCGGTGAATAATGCCCTTGTCGTGGGCTTCGGTCAGTCCCTCGGCGATCTGCAGGCAGATTTCGACCGCGCGCTGTGGGCTGAGGGATTTCTCAGTGCGAAGAAGATCCGCCAAGCTCTGGCCGTCCACCAGCTCCATGACGATGGCATCGCCGTCGTCTTGCAGCTCGAGCACATGGTAGATCTGCACGATCGCCGGATGGTTGATGCGAGCTGCTGCGCGCGCTTCACGGCGAAATCGTCGCCGGGCCACGGCGGGTTCTTGGGCCGGATTGAGGTCGGCTGGATGAACCCATTTGATGGCAACGGCCCGGGTCAGACGTTCGTCGAAACCACGGAAGACCTCGCCCATTCCCCCGGTGCCGAGCCGAGCTTCGATGCGATAGGGACCGAGCCGGGGAGGCAAGGCTTCGCCCGGGCTGGGCTCAACCTTGTCCTGGGTAGGCTCGTGTTCTCGTCCCATCTAATCGGGTCCCGTCTAGTTTTGAACCTCAGTGGGTCGGCTGAGCGGGGCCGTCTGGGCGGTCCGCCTCGGCGGCCCTGCATCTCGTCATGAGAGTTTACGGATTGGATTGGTTTATATGGAGTGTTTTGGTTTATGGAGTGTCGGGCGACGGACCGTGTGGGGTGGGTCGGATTCCCCGTCCCGCCAAGTCGGGCTCACGTTGGTCCTGGGCCCGTCGATTCTTGTGCTCGACATATTCCAAAACCGAACGGGCAAAAATGCCCGACACCTCTTTGGCAAAGCTCTCGGCCCCCGGCACAGGCTCGGTTTCGCATAGCTCGGGATCGATCCAGCAGAGTTGATCCTTGCGGATCTCGATGCCGACGCAGCTGGGACGTTCCGGGGCATAGCGAAAATCTTCCACCAAAGTATGTCGGTGGGTGCCGAGGAATTCTTGAATGCGGGCGTAGGCGCCACGGGCCCGGGTGAAAGTTTTTTCGAGGCCCAAGGGCGCGTCCCGATAGCGGTGCAAAAATGCCCTCAGCTGCTCGCTGTCGGGAGATCTGCGGGTGACGTCGAGCAACAGCTGCCACACCCTTTGGTACTCGGCCCGCTCTCGAGTTTCGGGGAAAGTGCGGGTGAAATGACGGCGCAAATGGCGAAAGAAGAACCACACTTGGGCTCGAATTTCCACCGAGCCCTCGGGCATCACGTAGGGATAATTGAGGGCGGTGTGGTGCCCTGCCTTTTCCAGATCCAGCAGGATTTGATACGTCAGCGCCCGATCCGAGGTGGCCTCGCAGAGGATCGGCGGAAACAGCGGATCGAAAACATAAGGCGGAATGGTGGAATGGTTCTGATATTCCATCGAGCGGGTGACCAGGCTGATCTTGGGTCGCTCGGTGCCGGTGGCATTCAGCGGGTCGTAGGTGTGGACCCCCAGGGTGATGCGTTTGGTGGAGATATGTTGGGTCAGCACCCTGGAGATGCCGTCGTAGTAGCGCAGCAGCACCTCGTGGATCGCTTCCTCCGACAGCAGGTGCTCCACCGGCGGGAACATGCAGTGACGGCTCAAATACCCTTCGCCAATGGCGGAGGTGCCCGGAAATCGGCCGAAATCGAGGATGAAGCGGGCTAGATTGACCTTCAAATAACCCGAGAGACCGAGATCTCTGGCCAAGTTTTCAGCTACTAGATTGGCGCCCCAATCCCTTTCCCGAACGTAGGCCTGGTGAACCTCTTCACGGGCCAAGACTTCCTCACTGCGGTCACCCCAAAGATGACGTGGCACCTGAGCACCGTCGTGGATAGTAAAAACGAGAATGTCGTCGTTGGATTCAGACGCCGATCTGCTGCTCGATTGAATAGGAATGAATTCAATCGGCTCTAAATGCTCGACGATTTCCGGAGTGGGAATCACAAGAGAGCTCCATTTGATAACGGCTTCATGCGACCCTGATTTTGTGCACGGCTTGAGCAGGCGTGGGAACGGAGGGCCACCATAGGGATAGAGATAGAAAAATCGCCCGGTCTCCGAACGGAGGAATCCCGGCGGTCGGGTGATTGTATCCGACTTCGATGTCGCCCGAAATGACGCAAGCCCACAAGGGGCCCAGGATGGGACGACCCATCCTCAACGTCCTCTCCAGTCGGGCTACTTTGCCGTCAGCTCCCGGTGGCGGAAACACGGGGTAATGTGGTCGTTGACCAATCCTGCCGCCTGCATGAAGGCATAGCAGATGGTGGTGCCGACGAATTTGAAGCCGCGCTTTTTCAGCGCCTTGCACATGGCGTCGCTTTGCGGCGTGTTGGCGGGCACGTCTTTCATCGAGGGCCAAGCGTTGATTTTCGGTTTGCCGTCGACAAATCCCCAAATAAAGTCCGAAAACGTGCCTTCGCGCTGCCGGAGATCCAAATAGGCCTTTGCGTTGGTGATGGCAGCGCCGATTTTGAGGCGGTTGCGCACAATGCCCGAGTCGTTCAGCAGCTCGGCGACCTTGTGATCGTCGTAACGGGCTATTTTCGCTGCATCGAAGCCGTCAAAGGCGCGACGATACCCCTCTCTTTTTCGCAGGATGGTGATCCAAGAAAGACCCGCCTGGGCCCCTTCGAGAATCAAGAACTCGAAGAGCTGCTGATCGTCGTAGATCGGCACACCCCATTCTTCGTCGTGGTAACGGATGTAGAGCGGATCGTTTCCGGCCCAGCCACAGCGATGGAGTTCACTCATGGTCGATCTTCATGCGGGCCGGAAAGGGCGTTAGATTCCACGTAAAACCCGTCAGCCCGCCCTCGTGCCGATGGATGACGGTGCGCTCCGGGGAGCCGTCGCGCCAAACGTATCGGCGCACCTCGCCGTGGGTGTCGCTGGCCACATAGAGTTCGTCGCGACCGTCGCCGTCGAGGTCCGTGAGCAGGGAGGCATGCTCGAAACCTCCGGAATCTCGATCGATGCTGGACTTGTTCCAGAGTTCGCCCGCGGCAGCCGGGGTCAACAACCAGAGACCGCTTTTCGAACCCGCCGCCACCAGCTCCTTGGTGCCGTCGCCGTCGAGATCGCCGACGGTCAAGAAACGACACAGCTTGTCGGGCAGGGTGGCGATCAGGTTTCGCTCGGTGGATTTCGTGTCGGCATCGAAACGCAGGATCGAGACCTCACCGCCGGAAACGGCCTCCACCACCACGTAGAGCTCGTCACGGCCGTCACCATCGGCGTCGGTCGCCAAGATTTCTTTGGCATGGCGATCGTCGAGGTCGGCGACCACCGTCCGCTCACCGCCCAAATGGGGCTGATAGCGGGTGACCACACCCGCTTGGGGTGAGCCGTCCAATTTGTTGCGCGCGCTCGGAGTGGCGTAGATCTCATCGATGCCGTCGCCGTCGAGATCTCCGACCTCGATCTCGTGCACGAAGGTATTGGGCTCTCGATCCAGCTCCTCCACCGTCCAGCCATCGTGTTCTTCCCGGACCGCCGCCACCACCCCTTGGTCGTGGGTGGCCACCGCCAGCGCCACTGAGCCGTCGCCATAAAGATCGCCGAGTTCACCGTCGCGCATGCGGCTGAAGCGACCGCCGAAGTCGTCGCGCCAAACTTCCACAGCCCCTTGGCCCGGGCGCCAGAACTTGATGACCGCATCGCTTCCGCCGAGGGTCAGGATGCCCTCGCCCAAGGCATCGGAACGGTAGACCAGGGCTTTGTGGAAGACATTGCTGTCCTCGTCTTCGAGGGTCTCGTAGCTCCATTGGCCGTTCTCATGGCGCAGAAAGCCGAGCTGCGCGGGCAGAGGCAGAGGTTTGCCGTCTTCGGTTTTACCCAGAACCGCGAGGGAGAGCAGCAGCCCTTGCTCGTAAGTTTCGCCCGTGACGACTCGGGTCGAGTCGTCGACCTCCGAAGTCTTAGGCGTGCGGTCGCAAGCACCGCAAATCAGCGAAACCATGGCGAGGAGCATCAGGGGAAAGAGAGATTGGGGGAAAAATCTCAGCTGCAATCTCAGAGATCTAGAAGGGGACATGGGGTCTCCGTGGAGTCGGATCATTCCGCAGCGGCCATCTGCCGTACCCAGATGTCGCGTTGGGGGAAGGGAATCTCAATATTTTCTCGTTGGAACGTCTTGTAGACGTCCATATACATGTCGTGGCTGAGCCTGCCCCGGAGCACCGGTTGGTCGATCCAACAGAGCAGCTCAAAATCGAGGCTGGAGTCACCGAAACCGCGCATTCTGACCCGCGGTTCGGGCTCTAGGCAGATGTGCTCGTGGTGGGTAGCGATCTCCACCAGCAGCTCGCAGACCCGATCGACGTCCATTCCATAAGCGACGCCCACTCTGATTCGGATGCGCTCTTTCTCCCACCGTCCACCGGTTTCGTTGAGGATTTTGGCGTTGGCCATGACCGCGTTGGGAATGGTGACCTCAATGTCGTCTCGGGTTTGAAGACGGGTGGATCGAATGCCCACATGGGTGACCAGGCCCCGCTCGCCGGAATCGAGGGTGATGAAGTCGCCGAGCTTATAGGGCGCATCGGCGATGATGAAAATGCCGGCGAAGAGGTTGGCCAACGTGTCGCGCGCGGCAAAACCCACGGCGATTCCGATCACACCCGCGGAAGCAAACCAAGGGGTGGGGTCGAATTGCCAAATCGCCAAGAGCGCGTAGGTGGCACCACCGATCAAGACCAGCTTCGACAGGATGTCGAAAAGCGGGATGGTGCGCTCTTCGATCAGCGGAAAACGCTCGCTATGTCGTCCCAGGGCGTCGAGCATGATGCGAAAGCCGGGAAAGCCGGCGCCGAGCCATGAAAGGACGACGAGCGTCAGCAAAATGTTGACCGTCACGTTGCGCAGGGGGTCCGGCAGCTCCAGGAAGAGCGTGGCCAGGGACAGGCCGAAGAAGAAAACCGTGAAAAATACTGGTTTGCGCACCAAGGTCAGGAGCTGGTCGTCGACATCGGTTTGGGTCTTGGCGGTGAGTCGAGAGACCCCGCGTAATAAGAACCACTCGGCCACTTTGGCTGCGACGTAGAAGAGCGCGATCAAGATCAAGGCGGTCCACAGGGGGAAGGCTTCGGTCATCGGCCGGATATCGTGGACCCATTGTGGGACCCAAGATGGCCATTCGAGTAGAGATTTCGTGCTGTCCGGTACGTCGAGCCGTGTCCATAGAGCGTGCAAAGGAAGATTCTCCGGGAAAGGTCAGTGCTGATCGAAAGTTGAAGGAGCCTGGTAAGGTTAACAAGATCTGAGCAACTGCCGAAAGACAGCTTCACGACCCTGACGGTGGAGCCGGTTGAAGGTCGGCTTGAAGGAAGCTTCTACCGGGCAGTAAACTAGGGGTCTGCGGTTGCCCAATGAGGTCAGCAGTGGATCCGCGAGGATCCGTATAGCTCGTTGGGCCGGTAGCGCCTTGTGGCCTTGAAGGCTGAAGCCTTGTGACCTGTTGCTTTAAAGATTGTAGCTCTGTGGACTCTGACAATTTGCCGCATCGATCGGCCGTCCGTCGAATCCGACGGATGAATGCTCTCGGCCGCGTGCCCATCCGGCCCTGCGCTTCGATGCTTCTTGGGGATCCGGGAATCTCATGATCAAGGTTCTGATCGCCGACGACCATATGCTTTTTCGCCAGGGGTTGATGAAGCTCCTGGAGCTTGAGGGTATGGAGGTGGTCGCCGAAGCCTCAACCGGTCCCGAGACCCTGGAGCGCGCCCGAGCAACCGACCCCGACATCGTCCTGCTCGATGTCTCCATGCCCGGTCGGGGAGGGCTCGAAACGGTTCAAGCGCTAAAGGATTGGAATCGCCGCCTCGGCATTCTGATGTTGACGGGTCACCCTGAGGATCACTACGCTATCCGCTGCCTCAAGGGTGGCGCCGACGGTTATGTGACCAAGGACAATGCGTCCGAGCAGCTGATCGCCGCGATCCGCAGAGTTTCCAACGGCGGCAAATACATCAGCCCCAGCCTCGCCGAGCAGCTCGCCCTGACCCTCCAACACGACTTGGGCGAGGTTCCCCACGAATCGCTTTCGGACCGTGAATTCCAGGTCATGCAGCGCATCGCCTCCGGGGAGACGGTGTCGGAAATCGGCGAAGCGCTCTGTTTGTCGGTCAAAACCATCAGCACTTATCGCACCCGCGTCTTGCGCAAGCTGAACCTCAAAAACAACGCCGAGATCATGCAGTACGCGATCCGCGAAGACCTCGTCTGAGCCGGCGGCCGCCGTGATGTCCACGGTGATGGCCGGCTCGGGTGGTCGCGAGCCTTGATCTTGCGCTTCCAAGGACCTTTCAATGGCCAATATAGAACGTCAACTCGGTCTCTCCCTCGGGGCGGACCTCGACTGGCCCCTGTGTTACGAGGAAATCCTCCGTCGGCTCGACCTGCGGATTCCTTGGCAAGGGGATACGGTTTCCCTCGGGGTCGAACGGATTTCCATCGAACCGTTCGACTTGCAGCAACCGTGCAAATACGACGTCGTACTCGACCGCTTGAACCACTGGTACCACACCAGTCGGGAGTGGATTAAGAAGTCGATCATCCTCGATGACCTCTACGTGCTGAACAATCCGTGGACCCTTCAGTCGATGGAAAAACAGACCACCTATTGCGCCATGATGCGCTTGGGTCTCCCGGTCCCCCGCACCTGGATGGTGCCGCCAAAGGACTACGAAGGGCACGACGACCTGAAGACGACCCTAGACCGTTACGCCAAGCTCTTCGACTTGACCGAAATCGGTGAGCAGCTGGGTTATCCCATGTTCATGAAACCCTACGACGGGGGAGCCTGGAAGGGCGTCTCGATGATCAAGGATGCCGAAAGCCTGAAGAAGGCCTATGAGGAGAGCGGCACCTTTGTGATGCATCTGCAGAGATCGGTGGACGACTACGACCTCTTTGTGCGCGCCATCGGCATCGGTCCACAGGTCAACCTGGTTCGCTACGATCCCACCGCGCCCCTGCACGATCGCTACAAAGTGGACTTCAACTTCCTCGGCGAAGGGGAGCAAGACTATTTGGTGGAGCAGACCCTGACCATCAACAGCTTCTTCAATTGGGATTTCAATTCCTGTGAATCCCTGCGCAAAGACGGGGTCTTCTACCCGATCGACTTCGCCAACGCCTGCCCGGATTCCCAGGTCACGTCATTGCATTTCCACTTCCCGTGGCTGGTCTCCTCATTGCTCCGCTGGTCAATTTTCTGCGCCGTCACCGGACGCAAGATGATCCAAAACCCAGATTGGCAGCCGTTCTACGACATCGCGGCCGAAGAAGACAAACCCTTGAGGGAAAAGCTCAGGGAGTATGCCGCGATCGCCAATCAACGCTTCGAGACCGAAAAATTCCAAGAGTTCTGCGACCAACACCTGGGTCATTTGGACGAAGTGCTGTGGGAGTACTTCGGCTCCGACCACGCCAAAGGCGCCGTTCGCGCGAAGGTGGAATCCCTCTTCCCCAAACACGAGCACGAGAAATTCACCGAGCACTTCTGGGGTTTGATCCAATTCTGGCGAAAGACCCAGCGGGAATCCTGAATCCCAAAGAGAATCCGTAGGGATGGGCTTGCCCCATCCCGCGTCTGGAATGGCAGGCGGGGATAAGCCACGCCCCTACGCCGGAAGTCGGCGAGAGCCCGCTCAGCGTTCGATCTCATTGATTTTGTGTGCGATCTCTCACTTTTCGTATTCTCGAAACTGAGACGCTGCAATCTCATCCTTGAGAATGGATGGCCCACGCCGGATCCTGTGAAGTCATGGCAGGGTCACCATTTATCGGACTTTTTTGCTTCTGGTTAGGCTGGAATGGTGCTGGAATGTATTTTGCATAAAACAATGAGCAATTGAGCACGTAGTTTGCCGCGCGGCATCATCCCAACCCTTCTCGAGCTGTTTTAGGCTCGCGAGGACCCCCGAGAAAGAAGTGCCGGTCACTTCCTGGGGGGATCTGTATCCCGAGTTCCCGATCCAAGAGATCGGATCGGCTCGGGCTGAGGTTTTTGTCATGCGACAAACCACTGTTTTTTTGAAGACTGTGTTGATGAAGACGGCGTTGATGAAGTCGGTGTTGACGATCGGATTATTGGCGGCCCTAGCGGTGTCGGCCGGTGCCGCTCCCCAAGTGGTGCAAGAGGCGCAAGAGCCGGTCGATCTCGGGGCCCAAGATAAAGGGGTTTGGATCAGCATCGGTAACGATGCCTTTCAGCGCATCGCCAAACGCGCGGATCTGAGCTTCGATAGCCTACCCCTCAAAGCCAGTGCATCGCGGGCCGATGCCGTGGTCACCCGAGTGAAGGAAGGCGATCTCAAGAACATCTCGAACCTCTTGCACGACGCGTATCATCGGTGCCCCGGTTTTATCGTGCATCAATCGTACGACGAAGCTCTGGAGGCGATCGAGCAAGCGGACGCCAATCATTCCAAAGCGGCCTTGGTGTCCTACACCATCGATCAGCAGGCTTTGGTGCAATCGTTAGAGCCCTTTGTGACCAAGGCCAACATCCTGGGCACCATCGACCACCTGTCGAACAACTACAACAATCGCTACTACACCCATCCCTCCGGCGCCAACGCGTCGGTTTGGATTCGCGATCTGTGGCAAGGCTATGCGGCCGGCCGTTCGGACGTCACCGTCGAACTCTACAGCCATTCCGGTTATAGCCAGAATTCGGTGATTCTCACCATTCAAGGTGCGACCACTCCCGATGAGGTGGTGGTGCTCGGCGGCCATCTAGATTCCACCGCTTCGGGCACCTCGAATCCGAACTTTATCGCCCCCGGCGCCGACGACAACGCGTCCGGCATCGCGACCCTGAGCGAGGTCATTCGGATCTTGCTCTCCGAAGGTTTCGTGCCCGACCGTACGGTCAAATTCATGGGTTATGCGGCGGAAGAGGTTGGTTTGCGGGGCTCCGGCGATATCGCCGCCGCGCACCAGAGCGCCGGCACCGACGTGGTGGCCGTGTTGCAATTCGACATGACCGCCTTCAACGGCTCAAGCCAAGATTTCGGTCTGTTGCAGGATTACACCAATTCCGACCTGACCTCGTTCGTGGGTCAGCTGATCGATACCTACCAGCCCAACCTCTCCTGGGCCGGTACCCAATGTGGTTATGGTTGCTCGGATCACGCGTCTTGGCACAACCGGGGCTTCCCGGCGGTGATGCCGTTCGAGGCCACCTTCGGCCAGCACAACAACCAGATCCACACCACAGGCGACACCATTTCCACCTTCGGCGGCACCGCTGACCATCCCTACAAATTTGCCCGTCTCGGCATCGCATTCGCGGTCGAAATCGGCAAGACGACCGGTGGCGGTGGCGGCGGCGGTGGCGGTGGCGGCGGTCAAACCGCGGTCTACAGCTCCACCTACGGCGCTCCGTTCTGCGGCACCGTGGGCA
The DNA here is from genome assembly GCA_965366625.1 of uncultured bacterium. Taxonomy (GTDB): domain Bacteria; phylum Acidobacteriota; class Thermoanaerobaculia; order Multivoradales; family J023; genus JAUIJL01. The sequence goes on along the minus strand of CBDUGP010000046.1, from coordinate 2,543 downwards.
ACGAATGCGATTCGGGCAGCTTGCTCGACGGTCGCGCGAACCTCGGCCCAGAGCCGAATCAGCCCAATACGGTGGACAGCTGCACAGACGGTGGATCTGGTTCGTACCACAGTGACGAGTCGAACGATCGAATCGTGATCCGCACCCTGAACGGCAGCGATTTTGCGGCGGGCTCGACGGTGGAGGTCAGCGCCACGGTCTACGCCTGGAGCACGGGCTCCAGCGACACAGTGGACTTCTACTACGCGGCGGACGCGAGCAATCCCACCTGGGTGCATATTGCGTCGACGGGTGCTCCCGGCGGCGGCGTGCAAACGATCAGCGCGCAATACACCCTGCCCGCGGGTGACACCCAAGCGGTGCGCGCCAACTTCCGTTACAACGGCTCCCAAAGCCCGTGCAGCACCGGCAACTACGACGACACCGACGACCTCGTGTTCAGCGTCACCGGCGGCGGTGGCGGTGGCGGCGGTGCCTGTGCTGCCGACATCGACTTCACCGGTGGTGCCTCGTCCTGGAGTAGCTCGGGCAGCACCTGCTCGACGGGCAGCTTCGTCGTAGGCACGCCCAACTCGATCACCAGCAGCGGTGTCCAGACCCAAGTCCAAGGCGATCACTCCGGTGACGGTCAAGCCCTGTTCACGGCCACCAATTCGAGCGCCGGCAGTGTGGATGTGGACGGCGGGGTGTGCATCACCACCTCACCGAGCTTTGCCGTGTCCGAGGCCTCAACCCTCGAGATCTGGTACTTCCACGGTCAGCGAGACGCCGGCGACGATCCCTCCGGGGATTATTTCCGGATCGAGGTGTCGACCAACGGCGGCTCGACTTGGTCGAATCTGGTGTCGATCGGCGACGTGGCCACCAACGCGTCGTGGACCCAGGCGACGACGTCGATCGCGGCCGGCTCGACGGTGCAAGTGCGAGTGCACGCATCCGACGGCTCCGGCCCCGGCGATCTGGTGGAAGGTGGCATCGACGACCTGTCGATCTGCCCGAATTGATCCCACACGGATAAACAGCACCGCGGCAGGCCCCTCAGTCGGAGTCCTGTCGCGGTGCTTTTTGGTGGGTAGCGCCCGGTTTTTGGAACGAGCGCGATGGACCGAAGTCGGTTTTTTAACCCTTCCCGAGATGGCCGTTTGCCGGATGAGCAGGCGTGGATCAGAGGAAGATTATGTGTGTCGAGGGCCCTTTGTCGGGCCCTCGAAAACGAGGTTTTGTCATGAGACAAACTGTGTTGATGGAAACTGTGATGAAAGACTGTCTGAAGGTAGGCCGAGCCGTATCGGCCGCCGGTTTGATGCTCGGCCTTGCCTTGCCCATGTCGGCACCCCTGTCGGCGGTGGCCCCCCCGGAAACCCACGCGGCCACAGAGCTGACCGCCAAGGACGAAGGGGTCTGGATCAGCCTCGGCAGCGATGCCTTTGATCATCTGGCCAAGCGATCAGATCTGAGCTTCGACCATTCGCCGCTGAAAGCGGTGGCTGAAGACGGCGAGGCCATCGTGACCCGAGTTCGGGAGCAGGATCTGCCGAAGATTTCCGGGTTGCTGCACGACTCCCACCATAGATGCCCGGGATTCATCGTGCACCGCAGCCTGGGTGAGGCGTTGAGCCTCGTTGAGCAGGCGCGAGTCAATCACCTCAAAGCGTCGTTGGTGAGCTACACCATCGACCAGCAGACCGTGGTGCAAGCCATGGAGCCGTTGGTGAGCAAAACCAACATCCTCAATACCATCGACCATCTGTCGAATAACTACAACAACCGCTACTACACCCATGCCTCCGGTGCCAACGCGGCGGTGTGGATTCGTGATTTGTGGCAGGGTTATGCGGCCGGTCGCTCGGACGTCACGGTCGAGCTTTATAACCACTCCGGTTATAGCCAGGACTCGGTGATCCTCACCATCCAGGGTGCTACCACCCCGTCCGAGGTCGTCGTTTTGGGCGGCCACCTGGATTCCACCGCCCCGGGCACCTCGAATCCCAGCTTCATCGCTCCGGGTGCCGACGACAATGCCTCGGGCATCGCCACCATCAGCGAAGTGATTCGGATTCTGTTCTCCGAGGGTTTCGTTCCCAACCGTACCGTCAAATTCATGGGATATGCGGCGGAGGAAGTCGGCCTGCGGGGCTCCGCGGACATTGCCGCCGATCACCAGAGCGCCGGTACCAACGTGGTGGGTGTGCTTCAATTCGACATGACCGCGTTCCAAGGATCGGTTCAGGACATGGCGTTCTTGCAGGATTACACCAACGCCGATCTGACCACGTTCCTCGGCCAGTTGGTGGATACCTACCAACCAAACCTTTCTTGGACCACCACCCAATGCGGATACGGCTGCTCGGATCATGCGTCCTGGCACAACCGGGGTTTCCCCGCAGCTATGCCGTCCGAAGCGATTTTCGGCCAGCACAACAACCAGATCCACACCACCAACGACACCATTTCCACCTTTGGTGGCACGGCCGACCACTCCTATAAATTCGCCCGTCTCGGACTCGCTTATATCGCTGAGGTTGCCAAATCCGGTGGCGGCG
>CBDUGP010000045.1:0-65003 GCA_965366625.1 uncultured bacterium | reverse complement strand
GCCTTGCGCACCAGGGGGAAACCATCGAGCACGGCCCGCCGGCTGGGGGCGTTGCCGGAGGGCGGCTCGACATGGTGTAGATAGGGCACGGAAGCACGAAACCGCGCTAGGGAATCGACCAGACGGCGGTGGCTCGAGCACAAGACGATCTTACCGTCGTCGTGACGTTCGACCACAGAGCCCCGCCGCTGACTCCGGTTCAGTGATTTCGAACCTGGGGGCTGGGCTGCAGCGGAATACACAGCTGCATCAGTGCCCATTATTCTGCCTCCTTGGCCGGCTGTGAAAGCAGTTGGGCATGTTGGTGACGCCTGGAGATTGCTTCCTGGAGGTCGCGAATCACGAGTTCAGGAGCTGGGAAAAGAATACGGCTCTCTTTACGGTATTCAGGCCATTGCTCGGGAAAATAAGAATAACCCCGCAGATCTTGGTGCACCGAGCCTACATAGGCATAAATAGACATGAGGGTGGCGAGCAAGGCCAAGTCGGCGGTCATCACCGGCAGACACCAGAAGATGAAAATCAAGCAAGTGTGATGAGGGAATCGAATATATTTTTTAATCCCCATCGTTTTGATTTTATAGCCTTCTAACGTAGGTTCTTTTTCGCCCTTCGCCCAGCGTCCCAGCTGGGTCACTCCGAGCCACTCACCGAAGGGCTGGGTGAATTTGAAGAGGTAAAAGAATGTGCCGACAAAGAAGAGGTTCAAACCCCAGATTGCCCAGTACCAAAATCCTTCGGCTTGCCACAAGACGATGCCCGAACTCTGCCAGAAATAGACGATCGCGGCGAGGAACGCGATGGTGATCAGGTTATAAATAAAATTCCACAGGAATTCCCGACCGCCGGTAATCCTTTTCACCAGGTTCTTTGCGGTTGCGGTCGTGCCGAGGGAGTGCTGGACGGCGAATGTGATGACTAAGAGGGAGTCGACAACGTACCAAGACATGGTGGCCTCCTGACCTAATCAGCCGACATTCCGGCTGTGGGGCTTGGTCTATTTCGTGTTTAGTAATTCTACTGTGATTCAGAATAAAATCTTGTTTTAGGTTTGAATCCGCCACCGGCGGTTAGGGCTCCGGGCCTTCCTGCACGACGGCGTCGGCCTCGATCTCGATAAGCAAATCAGGAGAGATCAGCCTCTTCACCTCGACACAAGTAGCGACTGGATCGATGTCTTTGAAGAATTGTTGATGAACGACCGCAAAGTCCTCGAAGAGATCCATGTCGGTCAGATAAATGCGCGTCCGCATCACATCCAGAAGAGTGGCTCCACACTCGGCCAAGGCGCGCTCGATTTTCGACAAGATGAAGGCGGTTTGCCCTGCCATGTCGTTCGGAGCGACGGTTTTTTGATTTTCGTCGGTGGCGGTCGTTCCGGAAACGAAGACCCACTGCCCGATCCGCTTGGCTCGGCAATACGCGACCGCTTCTTCCCAGCTGGTGCCGCTGTAGACGTTGAAACATTTGCTATAGTTGGTCGTTTTCATGCAGTTTCTCCGCCGTCGATGGCGATGCCCTGGCCGGTAATGTAAGCTGCTTGCTCGCTGGCCAGGAATGCGAAAAGAGCAGCGACTTCAAAGGGATCTGCGTGCCGGCCGAGTGGGATCGAGCGATCGACCTCGGCCAGCATCTCGTCGGTGTATTCGGCCTTCTGCATCGGCGTCAGCACATAACCAGGATTCACGGCGTTGACCCTGACATGCGGGGCCAACTCCAGAGCCATGGTTCTGGCGAGCGATAGCACTCCGGCCTTGGAAACGTTGTAGTCCACATAGTTGGTGTGGGCCGACAACCCGTTGGTTGAGGCGGTCATCAGGATCACCCCGGACTTTTGCTCGGCCATCGTTTTGGCGGCGAAGGATGCGGTATAGAAGCAGCCGTAGAGGTTGGTTTTGAGCACCGAATCCCATTGCTCGCCGGTGACGCTCAAAAAAGGATTGCGTACACTGATGCCGGCATTGGCGATGAGCACGTCGAGCCCGCCGAGCACTTTCTGTGCTTCAGCCATGGCTTGGGTGGCCGATGTTTCGACGGAAACATCGCCGTGAACGTAACGCACGGAAGGGTTCTTGTCGGTGGAGGTTTCCACGTTCTCGAGATTGCGGTCGATCGCGACCACGTGGCAGCCTTCGGCGGCGAACCGCTCGGCGGTCGCGGCTCCTATGCCACTCGCGCCGCCGGTGACGACCACCTTTTTTCCGGCTAGATCACGGTAGATTCCCATTTCAGGGCTGCCGGGTTCAAACATAGCTCGTATACCTCGGAATGTCCCTCGAACTCTGCATCATGGCCTCGGTCAATCGGGCGACCGGTGCGACGCCGGGGCCATCGATCAAATAATGTCGAAGCAACGTACGAAGCTCTTTGCTGCCCCCTTGGGCCATCTGTTGCAGGTCCTTAAGCATGTAGGTCAAACCCGTTGCGACGGACTCCACATCAGCCACCAAGCGGTTTTCCTCGATGTCCAACCAACCGTGTTCGACCAAGAAGGTGACTTGCATGAAAGCAGAAGCGGAATCGAAGAATTGATGGCGATCTCGGGTCAGGTAGCGGAGCATTTCGGCGACGTAGAAGCGCAGACCTTCTTCCAGCTGGATGTCGGTGAGCTTCTGCCAAGAGGGGGTAGCCATTGCGGCGACCGAAACGAGATCGGCCTTGAGTTCGTCGAGGCTCGCCGAGCCGAATTTACCCAAGCCCGGCGCCGGCACTCGACCCACTCGACCGAGCGTGGACATATGTCCGACATCGTGTCCGTACATCCAAATCGGCAGGGCTGCGTCGGCCGAAGTCGTCGGCCGGACTGGAACTGCGGCGAGTTGAGGGAAATAGCGCTCGACCAGCATCTCGCTGGCGGCTTCGAAGCGATGGGCATAAACGTTTCTAAAGACGATTGTCTTATTGTAGTGAGTTCCTTCCACCCCCTCGTCTTCCGGCAGGAAGTAGGCGAAATGTTTGGGAAAGCGGGCACTCTCACCAGCGCAGGCGATCAGATCGTGGATCACGTATAGCGGTGGAGCGGAAAGCTGCACGGGAAAGCCGAGCCGGTCGACCATATCTCGATCAATGTCCGGCAAAGCGGATCTCAACTTGTCGATCACAGCCTCGGCTTGCGGCGCCGGGATCGAGGCGAAAAACGACCAATAGCAGTGGTCTGATTTCATCGACCAAGTATTGAGGCGGCCACAATAAGCGCTGAAAGTGGTTTCGGCGCGAGTGAACATGCGGCGCTGTACCTCGGGGTCTTGGGGCAACAAATCGCCGCGAAGCACCTGTAGCCGTGTATCGAGCATGGCGCGGTCGTCGTCGCAGGTTAATTTGTCGCGCATGGATTCGAGTAGGGTCGACAGACGATTCAGCACAGCTTCGACGATGGTCGGATCCCCGCCGTCGGGGCGGTGATCCTGCAGACGGCGCAAGGTGTCTACCAAGGCGCAGGCATCGCGGATCTCGGGCATCAGGACCCGGATTTCGGGAGTCAAATGACCCAGGGGCAGCAAACGCATCGGAGCGACCGTATAGGATCGATCTGGCGGCCAGAATTGGGCAGAAGATGTGGTCAGCAATGGGTATCCTCCTGAGTGATGCAATCGATTAACGGATTTGATCCAAAGCTCGAGCACGCTGCTCGCCGCTCAGCCGATCCAAGTAGCGTGCGCAAACAACCGTGGCCATATCTCGAACCGTGGAAGCGGCGAAGATCGAGCGCACGGGGATGCTCAGATCGAAGGCGTCATTAATCTTGGAAACCGCACGGGTCGCGAGCAGAGAGTGACCACCCAGCTCGAAGAAGCTTCCGTCCGCCGACACCTCGTCGACGTCTAAGAGGCCTTGCCAAATCGTGGCGAGCTGGTGCTCGAGCTCGTATTCGGGTGGGGAATCCTGCGCGGCGGTCTGAGCATGGACCTTTGGCCGGGGTAGGGCCGAACGATCGATCTTGCCGGAAGGTGTCTTAGGCAGCCGCTCGAGGCAGGTCAGAAAGTCGGGAATCATGAAGTCGGGCAGAGTGCTGCGAAGATGGCGGCGCAGCGAGTCGAGCTTCGCGGCTTCTTCCATCGGATCTTCCTCCGAATCCGAACTCTGGGCAAAAACCACAAAGGCGGCGAGCGTTCGAGGGCGCCCCGCTTCATGGGGTGCAATCACGGCGGCCTCTGAAACCTCGGATACCGACGATAGGGTGGCTTCAATCTCCCCGAGGGTCACGGCGTGGCCTCGGATCTTGACCAAGTCGTCGGCGCGGCCGAGAAAATCGAGCACGCCATCGGCACGCATGCGCCCTAGATCACCTGTGCGGTACCAGCGCTGGACCCCCGTGGGATCGCCCTCCGAGTGAATGAATCGTTCAGCGGTTCTTTGACGATCGGCCCAATACCCGTCGGCCAAACAAGGCCCGCCTATGTAGATCTCACCGGTGACCCCATCGGGTATTAGGTGCCCGTCACGATCCCGAAGGGTCACTCGTGCTCCGGGGATTGGACGGCCGATGGGTGGAGTCGCGGGCCAAAGATGTGGGAGCCCGTCAAGCACCAGATGGGTCACCACGTGGGTCTCGGTCGGACCGTATTGGTTGATCAGACGGCAACCGGGAATGCGCTCGAATAGGCGTCGGAGGCGAGTCGTCACATGAAGTTGCTCCCCGGCGGTCACGATGTCCGTCAGACAGCGAGGCAGAGATTCTCTCCTGACCGCGGCCTCCGCCAATTCTGCGAGCATGACGTAGGGCAAGAACAGTGTGTCGATACGGTGCTCGTCGATAACGTCCCAAAGGGCCGCGGGATCGCGGCGTTGGTCTTCGTCGATCGAGATCAAGGTGCCACCACTGCCTAAAGCGGTAAAAATCTCTTGGGCTGAAACGTCGAAAGAGATGGGGGCGAATTGCAAGATTCGTCGCCGACCGGGTGTTTGTACGAGCTGGAAGTCGATCAGGCCCGCCAGGGGGCCGTGGGGCATCAAGACCCCCTTGGGGCGGCCTGTGGAGCCTGACGTATAAAGGATGAAGGCGCCGTCTTTCGATTCGGGCAGCCCGTTCGCCCTCGGATCGGTGGTGCTTCGGCTCTCATCGCCGCTTGCCGGTAGATCTTCGAGCTGCAAGGTACGCTCGGCTTCATGCCAACTCACCCGACCCGAGGCGATCAGCAGACCCATCTCCGCGTTCTGTGCCATCCAACGCAGGCGGGCTTCGGGGTAGGAGATGGCCAAAGGCACGTAGACGGCGCCCACTTCGAGAATCGCCAGCACCGATTCAATGAGTTCGGGTCCGCGCTTCAAGTGAATGCCGACACGATCACCCCGGCCGATGCCGCGCCGGCGTAGGGCGTCCGCGAGTCTGTCGACTGCCGCCGTCAGCTCACCGTAGGTCCGGGAGCCCCCGTGACCCGCTAAGGCGAGCGCATCGGGCTCTCGCCCGGTCGCTCCTTTGACTCGGTGCTCAACGAGGGTGGGTGTCGCGTCGACCCTAGGTTCCCAGGCGGTTCTCAAGTGCTCCACCTCGTCGTCGGTGAGTACCGATGTTTGAGGAGGCAGAGCGTCCGGATCCAAACGCAGCAGGGTCCGATAGTGGCGAATCAACCGTTGCATGGTTTCGGTGGTGTAGAGATCAGTGCAATATTCCAACTGCCCGAGAAGGCTGCCCTCCACGGTTTCCGTCAGGGAGAGAGTGATATCGAATTTGGAATAGCTCTCGGCTGTGACCACGAGTTGCTCGCCGGCCAGGGTGTCTTCACTCCAATGGGTGCCTTCGGGGGCGTTTTGCAGAACGAACATAAGCTGGAAGAGCGGGTTGGCTCCCAGGCTGCGGTCGGGCTGCAGGTGCTCAACGATTCGGTCGAAGGGAAGCTCTTGATGTTCGTAGGCCCTGAGGGTGACGTCGCGAGTCGAGCGCAAGGCCTGGCGGAGGGTTTGGTGACCTTCCAAATCCAAACGCAAGGCAAGGGTGTTGACGAAGAAACCGATCAATCCCTCGAATTCGGCGCGGGTTCGATTGGCAATGGGAGTGCCGATGACCGGTCGATCAATGCCGGTGTAAACGCGGATCAACCGACCGTAGGCGCTCAGAAGTACCATGAACAATGAAGCGCCCTCTTCACGGCTGAGCTTTCTCAGGGCATCGGTTTCAGATTTCGGGATCAGAAAGTTGATCTGCGCTCCGGCAAATGTCTGGACCTCGGGCCGAGGGTAGTCGGTCGGCACGGTGCACAGAGGAGGGATGCCTTGCAGCTCCTGCTGCCAAAATCCGTTTAACTGATCGAGGGTTTCCCCGGTCAAGAGCATGCGCTGCCAGGAGGCGAAATCGCGAAATTGAATCTCGAGTTCCGGCAAGTCGAAGGGCAGGCCTTGGGCCGCCCGGTCATAGAGTTGCTCGAGTTCTTTCAGCAAGATCCCTTGGGACCAGGCGTCCGAAATGATGTGGTGAATGCTGTAGATGAAGAGGTATTCGCGCTTTGCCAAACGGATCAAGGTGATTCGAAACAGGGGCCCTGTCTCCAAATCAAACGGGAGGAGCCCTTCCTCACGGGCGAGTTGCTGGGCTTCTTGCTGCTGCTCTTCACCGGTGAGATGCGAAAGGTCGTGGAGTTCGACGGGGATTTCGACCTTGTCGGCAATGATTTGGGCGGGAAGCCCTTGGCGAATCCCGAATGTTGTACGCAAGGTTTCGTGGCGGGCGCTGAGATGCGCTACAGCAGAGCGCAAAGCCTCGAGATCCAGAGTGCGTTGCCAACGAAAGCCGGCTGAGACGTTGTAGATCACGCTCTCCGGATGCAGGCGGCTCAAGAACCACAAGCGCTCCTGAGAAAAAGAGGTCGGGGCCGACCCGGGTCGGTGATCACCGCGGCGGAGCTGGGTCGCACAGGGAATGTTTTCGGAACTCGCTTCGACGGCAGCGGCCATGGCGCCGAGGAATGGATGTTCGAAGATCAATCCGACCGGAATTTGGAGCATCAAATTCTGCCGGATCTGAGCGACGACGCGGGTGGCGAGCAGGGAGTTGCCGCCGGCGCCGAAGAAATGCGTATCGGCATCTATGTCGTCCTTTTCCAGGACATCACACCAGATTCGCCGAATCACCTCGTAAACCGCACCTCCGGTGCTGATCGACGCGTCGCACGGGCCGAGGCTGAGTCGATCTTTGGCGCCGTCGGCAGTGCGCGGCAAGCGCTCCAGAATGTGGAAGGTGTCGGGCACGAGCCGGGTGGGAAACAGCGAACGGGCAAGCTTGCGAAGGCCACCCTTGGTCAACCTTCGAGTTTTGGTGGGAGGATCCGTCGAGGGCTCAACATATAAATCGCCCCGGCTGTTCACCAGAACCAAAATCGCGTCGTGGACGGCGGGTAGCGAGGCCATCCGCCGTTCGATGCCTTCGGGATCCACGGTCAGCCCGGCCATGCGCCGTCCGATGCGGTCGTCGCGCACGACCTGAATGCTACCGTCCGAGTGGCGCCGTCCAAGTAGCCCCAACTTCTGTGAGGACCGGGTGACCAACTCTCCGACCGCGCCCAGGGGTTGCTCAACGCCGTCTTCGTCGACGACCTTGAGATCCTGTGGCCGTGGCCCCTCGACGTGGATTCTGCCGGGAATGTCTCGGCGGCCAAATGCGGCCCAGGGTCCAGTGCCGAGAGCACCGTAGATCTCCCATTGATTGGCGTGGTACCGCGGCGAGCCGGGATCGGCATCCGTCAGCACGACGGTTTCGACACAGGTGAGCACTTTTTCTGAAAGCTCATTGCACAGGCCGGCTTCGAGACATAAGACTTCGATGTTGTGGTCGGTGATATGTTGGGCGACTTCCTGGGCGCTACGCGGGGGTCGGCGCGCGTTAGCACAGAGAGTAGCGCCGACCGAGAGGCACAAGCCGATTTCCACCCACCAGGATTCCCCCATGCTCGGTGCCGCGGCCAAGATTCGTTGTCCGGCGCGCAATCCGAGGTTTTTTCCGCCGACCTCGCCCACGATCGCCAAGTGAGCGGCTGGTACAGGAAACCAAGACAGCGTGCCTTCACCGTTCCAAGTAGGTTGCAGGAACAAACACTCCGTGGTCTCCGACTTCCGCTGCAGGAGCGCGGACTCGAGGGTCGGTCCACCGTCCACGACCGCCGGCTCCGGGATCAGAAGAGTTTTGCTCTCGTCGAACCAAGGAAGAACGGCATCGGAAACGACCAGCTCAACCTCGGCGCTCGAGGCCCAAGAAGCGGTCAGCTCCGGAGAATTATCGTTCTCCAGGGGCACATAGATGCCGTGGATCTTCGACACGGCCACGAACGCTGCTAGACGCTCGGCCGTCGATGCGACGAGGACCGCGATTCGGCTGCCCGCCTGTGCTTGCCGTGCCCTGAGTTCTGAGCCCAGGTAGTCGGCGAGCTGATCGATTTCCTGGTAAGTGAAGTTTCGATTCGGTGCTTCTACCGCTGTTTCATGTCTTCTGTTTTCGAGGCACCGTCGCCAGACCTCCAGCCAAGACAGCGGCCGCGAATCCCATGGGGTCAACCGCCGACGGCGCATTTCCAGCTCGTCTTCGGACTCGACCCGAAGGGCGGAAAGGGGTTGCTCCGGATTGTCGGCGAACGCGCGGACCACTGCATGAAAATGAGAGATCAGGCGCTCGATCGTCGATCGGTCGAAGAGGTCCGTGTCGAATTCGAGTCGACCGTGCAGGCGACCTTCCCGGGAATCGAAGAAGGAGAGGGTGAGATCAAATTTCGAAAAAACCTCCTCTTCGAATTCAACCCCGTCGGGAGACCTCGGATCCGGCTCTCCCGCCTCAGGGGCACTCTGTACGGTGAAGAGGTTTTGGAAGAGAGGATTATGGGTCCGGCTGCCGCTGACTGCCAATGCTTCCACTAGGCGCTCGAAAGGCAATTCTTGGTGAGCGAAGGCATCCAGGGTGATCTGGCGGGTTGAGCGCAGAGCTTGGCGAAGGGACGGATCGTTGCGCAGGTCAAGCCGGATAACCAATGTGTTGACGAAAAATCCGATCAACTTTTCTAAGTCAGGACGATCGCGCCCAGCCACGGGCGAGCCGAAGACGGGTCGTTTCGAGCCGCTGTGGATCCGCACGATGATCGCGAAACAAGTGAGCAGTGTCGTAAAAAGAGTGGTCCGTTCTTGTCGAGAAATCTGGCGCAAGGGCTCGGCATCCACGGCTGGAATATGAAAGGTCGCGCGGGCGCCCCGGAAACGTTGGATCCGGGGGCGGGGCCGGTCGACCGGCATGGCGTTTAGGTTGGTCACACCATCGAGTTCTCGCTTCCAGAAATGGACGAGTTTATTCAATCGATCGCCCTGTAGTTGAGCTTGTTGCTCGCGGGCGAAGTCGCAGTATTGGCAAGGCAGCGCGGGCAAGGGGGATGCATGTCCGTGACTAAAAGCCTTGTAAAGGACTTTCAGCTCATGCATCAAAACACCCTGGGACCAGGCGTCGGAAATGATGTGGTGCAGCACCAGGGTCAAGCTGTGGCGAGTGGGCGACAAGCGGATCAACAGAGTGCGGAAGAGGGGCGCTCTGGACAGATCAAAGGCAGTTCGGCCGATTTGGGCCACCAGTCGCTCGGCCTCTCGGTCCCGCCTCGATTTTGACAACCGGCTGAGGTCCTCGAACTTAAAGTCGATATCTACCCGTTCATAGACCACCTGAGCTGTTTCGCCGTTGTGAACTTCGAATCCGGTCCTCAATGTGTCGTGACGCCGGGTTATTGCTTCGAGCGTTCGATGCAGCGCCGTTTCGTCGACAGCTCCGGGCCAGCTCAGCGTGCCGGGCACGTTGTACAAGGCAGGGGAGGACAAGCTTTGGTCCAACAGCCACATCCGCTGCTGGGCAAAGGAGACCGGGTGGATCTGCAAGGAGGTCTTACCGAGGGGCGAGCGCCCGCCGGGGCGACGTGCTGCCGAGGGTTTAGGCTGCGGTTTGCCGGCGGATTTGTCCGCCGGGTCGATTTTCTTCGACTGGTCGATGCTTTGCGCCATTTGGGCCAGGGTACGGGCGTCGAAAATGCGACGAAGGGAGAGTTCTACACCGAAAGTTTCGTGCACGCGGGAAAGAATCTGGGCACCGAGCAGAGAGTGGCCTCCGAGCTCGAAAAAGTCGCTGTCGCTGCGCACGCGGGAAACCCCCAACGCGTGAGACCAGATCTGCGCTAGATCCCGCTCCGTGGCGGAGATAAATTCGCCGTCGGCCCCGGCGTTCGCGGATGGTCGGGCCCAGGAGAGGCGGTCTTTGTTGCCGTTAGCGAGGCGCGGAATCTTTTCGATCGAGGCGTAGGTCTCGGGATGCAGCTCGTTTGGGAAGGCGTCGCGCAGAAGCTTGCGAATGCCTCCCTTCGGGATTTTTTTCGACGATGCGGGATCGTGGGGAACGATATAAAGCGTGGTCGTTGCTGTGGTCGAAGCGAGCACTGCGTCCCCAACCGCCTCATGCCGGCAAGCTAGCTTTTCGATTCCTGCCGGATCGAACCTGAGGCCGGCCCGCAGGAGCTTCCGCGGAGTGCTGTCCAAACCTTGAATCCGCCCATCGTGCCTCCGCCGCGCGTTGACTCCCGTGTCCATGAAGTGAGCCTTGTCCAAGGGACCGACGGCGATTTGGAGGACGCCCCCGGCTCCTATTGGAAGAGGCAGCCCATCGAGACCGAAAATTTCCAGACGATGGGGCTCGGTGCTTTGCAAGATCCGCGGTGAGCCGTCAGGCCCGATCAACGTGTGGTAGTCCGCAAAAAGATCGCAATGAGCTTGCCAAACAGATACCGGCAAATTTTCCCAGGGACGGGAGCCGTTGCCCAGCTGATCGAAGACCACGATCCAGTCCAGGCCCTCGAGCGTCGAAGGGGCTAACTGGCTGAGGGCTTCATTTGCCAGGCAGGTGATATTGACTTTGGGTCGGGACAAGGCCTCGGCCAAGCCGTTGGCAGTGGACAAATCGTTGGCACTGCGATCCACGGAGCCGCCATGGGCTAGGGCCAGTAGCTGCTCCCAGATCCAAAGCTCACCCATGATCGGCATGGTTGGAACCAAACGCAGACCCGGCCGGACGGGCAGCAGGCTCGCTTGTGCTTCAACCAGCGATGCGAGCGCACCGTGTCGGAGATCGATCCACCGCACCTCGCCTTGCTCGTTCCAAAATGGCACGGACATGGCGATGTCGTCGGAATTCGGCTCGGCCGGTCGTGGAATCGCCGCCGCGCGCGTTGGGCGAGTTTCGGCGGAAGTGGCTTGGTCTTGGCTCGGGCTCGATGCCGGCGGGCTCAGAAGGGAGAGACTGTCGGGCGAGAGTGTTCTAGGCCCCGGCATCCAGGGCATCGGCTCGCGGCTGATCAAAAAGTCGATCGCCGCCGCTGCCGCGGCTCGGCGCAAGAGAGATTCTGCGTAGCTCGGATCGAGCGGAACATAAATGTAACCCGCTTTGACGATCGCCAACAGCCACTCAACTCGTTGGCGTTCAGAAACTAGAGCCACACCGATTCGGTATGGCGGTTCCGATGTGGCGGCAAGATCGGCGGTAAAAGCGAGCAATGTCTCACAGAACTCGTTTGAGAGTTGATCCAGCTGCGCATAGGTGAGGCCCGCTCCGTCGCCCTCGATCAAAGCCTGAGACCGACGAAACCGGCGAGCAGATCGCCCCCAGACGCCCACCAGATGGCATGGCTCGGGTCCCTTGGACCGGTGGCGCCAAGAGTTCCGCATCGCAACTTCGTCCGGTGTCGTGACCTCTAGGTGTTCAAGCCTTAGACCGGGATTGCGACCGAAAGCCCGGATGACGGCTCGCAGATGTCGGCTCGCTCTTTCCACCGTCGGGTGTTCGAATAGATCGGTGCTGTATTCGAATTGAGCTCTGAGGCTGCCTCGGCTGGTTTCTATCAAGGCGAGGCTAAGATCGAATTTAGACGAGGTGTCTTCTACCAGAACCACCTGGTCGGCCGATAAATCTTTATCGTCCCACTGCATTTCGGAATCGGCGTTTTGTAGGGTAAAGATAATCTGTAAGACCGGGTTGAAGCCCAGGCTGCGACTCGGGCTGAGTTCCTCTACCAAACGCTCGAACGGAATCTCTTGATGGGCAAACGCCTCCAAGGTCAAATCCTTGGTTCGCAGCACGGCTTCCTCGACCGTCTGCTTGCCGTCTAAATCCAATCGCAGAATCAGGGTGTTGACGAAAAAACCGATCAGTCCCTCGAGCTCGGAGCGTTCCCGGTTCGCCACCGGCGTGCCGATGATGGGGCGATTCTTGCCCGAATAGATTCGCAGCAAGGCTGCGAAACAGGTCAAGAGAGCCATAAATAAGGTAGCTCCCGTCCGCCGACAGAGATCTCGGAGCGGGGCGACCTCCTTTTCGGGGATGAGGAAGCTCATATGGGCTCCACGGAAAGTTTGAGCCTCGGGTCGGACATGGTCGGCGGGGATGGTGTTGAGATCACTGATCCCCTCGAGTTCACGTTTCCAATAGCCCATCGATGGGGCGGTCCCGGAGTCAGAGCCGTCCAAGATGCGGCGCTGCCACAAGGCGTAGTCCGCGTATTGGATCTCGAGTTCGGGAAGGGGAGAGGCCAGGCCTTGGTTATAGGCTCTATAGAGTGCGCGCAGCTCGCGCAGCAAAACCTCCTGTGACCATCCGTCGGAGACGATGTGGTGGAGAACAATGAGGCAGCGATGCTCGTCGGGGGCGAGGCGAAGGATCCTGACGCGCAACTGTCCCGGCCGGCCCAGATCAAAAGGTTCGGATGCGGCCCGTCGGGCTGAATTCGCTGCTTCTTGTAGGCGTTCCGCTCTCGGTAGATCGCGGAGATCCCAGAGCTGAAAATCAAGCTCTATGTCGTCATGGATGAGTTGTACCGGGCGGCCGTCGCGCAGCTCGAAGGAGGAGCGCAATATTCCGTGTCGACGGGTCACCTCTTCGAAGGCTCGTCGAAGTGTCGGCAGGTCTAGGGATCCCTGCCAAGAGAAATCCGAAGCGATATTGTACAAGCCGTCCGCAGCGCCCAAACGCTCGACAAACCACATGCGTTCTTGGGCGAACGACAACGGGACATCCGTTCCCAAGCCAGGCATCCGTGGGATCCGATCTCCTGCATCCTGGGTGATCTCGTGCTTTATGAGTTCCCACAAGCGACCCCTCTGATCCGGTCGTAGGCCCCGGACAAAAGATTCAGTGTCGTTGGTGCTGAGATCCATGGTGAGTGTGTCGCTGAACCGTGTCGCTAGAGAGATCTTCAATCACATCGTCTAGGAAATAGCTGGTGGTGTCGCGGCGCGCGACCCTCTCAAGGGCTCGCCGGCGGCGCGAAGCTCGCGGCGTAGGAGAGATGCTTGGACACCTCCATGAGAGTGGCCTGATCGAGGGCTTTGGGGTCGAGATCGACCCAGGCCTTTCGCACGGTTGCACTATATTGGTGAAAAGCAGATTCGTAGTTGTCCTTCAGCTCCGTAAAACTCTCAACAGAGCCCAGATCGAGCCAGTTTCTGACGTAATCGGAGTAAGCTTGCTGCAATAACCGAGCCTCGTCTTCTCGCCCTAGAGCTTCGCGGCAGTCTCTGTTGTAGTCGTCTTGGATCGCGCGGATTTTTTCGCGTTGGGCGTTGTCGACTTCCCAAACGTCTTTGACATAGAGATTCCAGGCGTTCCGGAGGGCTGTTTGGAAGCTCATGGAATCCGAAGCTCCCGAGTCTTTGCTTGCAGGTTTGGCCGGAGTGGCTTTGTCGTCTGAAGGCGTAGCTTTGCTCTCTGAAGGCATGGGAGTCTCCGCGAAGTGTTTGTTGATAGATTTAGGTGGGAACGTTCAAGAGATTCAATCCTATTTAACTTTTCGTTTGCTTTGGTTCCGCACCTACAGAACCAAAGCCAGTGCCGGTCTAGGCGCTTGTAATCGCCTATCATCGACACATCGACATTAAGTTGCACTCATTGCCGATAGCAAAAGTTGGCCTAGGGCAGAAGCTGGCCTAGGGCAAAGTGACTAAACTCTCGTCTTTGCAGACTGTCTCTATTTTTAAGCTAGGTCGAGCCTAGCACTCTGGATTTTTAGTTGTCAAGGTAGATGATTTTTGGTTGTCAAGGTAAATGAAATGAGGGGGCCTGCGTCACACTGAGTTCGAAGGACGGGGCAAAAGAACATCCTAGTGACTCCCTCGTGATCAGAGGTTTCCAACGCCCCTCGCCACGTCCACCAAGGCCCGACCCCTGGGCCGTGCGATGACGAGCGGGTGACCACCATGATCAGAACCCGAGGAATTGCCATGTTTGCTTCCCGATCCAGGCCGGCTCTCCTGCTCTACTTGCTTGCGGCTGTGGCCTTATTGCCCGCAGCCGGTGCCCAGAGCTTCCCTCCCGACCGCACCTCCGATGGGCTTCTAGCCCTCTACACCTTCCAAGAAGGCGAGGGCACCACCATTTACGATCGGGCCGAGGTCGGCCCGCTGTTGCATCTCGAAATCGCCGACGACAAAGCGGTTCAATGGTTGCCGGGCGGAGGCCTCAAATTTGAGCAAGCGACCGTCGCACTCTCGGCCGCCCCTGCCTACAAGATCATCGAAGGGGCGGCGGAGAAGGGGGAGATCACGGTCGAGGCTTGGATCAAACCCACATCGCTGACGGGCATCCGCCATCAGGCGATCGTCGGATTATCGAAGTCCGCTTCTAGTCGCAATGTGTCCTTAATCCAAGCTTACGGCTTAGTCGCTGAGGAATCGTCGCCTGGAATGAGCTTTGAGGGCCGCTTTCGGAGCACTGCCACCAATCTCAACGGTCTTCCCAGTGTGTTGACCCCGGCCGGCACCGTGGGGTCCCGATTGACCCACGTGATCTATACCCGCACCTCGAAGGGCATCGGTTCCATGTACCTCAACGGTGAGTTCGTGGCCGAGCGAGAAATCGGTGGCAAGGTGTCGAATTGGGACGCCTTTACCCGCCTGGCCCTCGGCAATGAAACGTCCAAGAACCGCCCGTGGCTGGGTGAAATGCATTTGGTGGCCTTTTACGGCCGGGCCTTGAGCTCCCAGGAGATCGAGCAGAACTACCAAGCCGGCCCGGGCACCAGCCCGCCGCGGGTCGAGGAGGGGGTGGCGGCCCTTTATACCTTCCTCGAAGGATCCGGGAATCAGGTGCGAGATGTCTCCGGTGTCGCCGACCCCCTTGACCTCAGCATTCAGCACATGTCCAATACCGCTTGGATCGAGGGCGGTGGTTTGTCGTTGACGTCGCCCACATCGGTGGCTTCCGGGCAGGCCGCAGCCTCCCTGACGGAAAAGATCAAGGCCAGCGGCGAGGTGACCGTGGAAGCTTGGATCCGGCCGTCGAGCCCCTTCCAGGACGGTCCGGCAGCGATTGTCTCCCACGCCGCCGGCAGCGGTGCTCGCAACGTGACCTTGGCCCAGGACGCCGCCGGAGGCGTCGAAGGTGAAGGCGGTGGAAAGGGAAAGGCGTCGGAGCTGCTGCCCTCCCGCTACGCCGCTTGGTTGCGGACCACGAGCACGTCCGCCGCAGGCGCACCGGAAACCGGCACGGGCGGTGGCGAGCCGAGCCACGAACTCAGCCATGTGGTCTTTACGTTCGATAGTTCCGGTCAGACCCGGGTGTGGGTCGATCGTCGGCTCGAAGCGGAGAGCTACCGCAGCGGCGACTTCGAGAAGTGGAATGCCACGTATCCCCTGACCCTGGGCAACGAGAACGGCGGAGGAAACCCGTGGCTGGGCGACCTACATTTGGTGGCCATTTACGAAAAAGCCTTGGACGAAGCCGAGGTGATCCAAAACTATTACGCCGGACCGCCGGTTTCCGCAGGCGATCCCGGTCTGCCGCGATTGCAAATCGGACCCGAGCAAGCCTTCTTCGGTGAGGCGGGAGGCCAAATCCAGCTCACCGCGGAATGGATCGTGCCGCCGGGATCCCATCAGGTGGTCGCCGAGGCGTCGCTGGTGTGGGCGTCGACCAATCCGGAGCGGGTTTCAGTGGATCAGAACGGCTTGGTGACCGTGCATATGGATCAAGGATTCGCCTTGATCACCGTGACCGCCGAGGGTGCGGAAGCCCATCTGCCGGGGGTGGCGTCGGTGACCGCCGGCGCCGCGGTCAACCCAGTTATTCTGGAGCTGGACGAAACCCTGGTGGAAGCAATCACACCCGATCCCGCCGGGGAAGAGGTCCGCCTGACGTTGATCCTGACTCGAACCGCCGACACCGAAGCCCTCAGCTCCGGCGATTTGGTGGTCTTCGGCAACACCATCAGCCTGTGGGTCGAGGACGTGCAGATCGACACCTCGACGGTGACCGTCAGCGGCACCTTGCCCGCGTTGAACGACGTCTACAGCGATCTCGACATCGACCTCGACGCCGATGCATTACAAGCGCTTGTGGATGTCTTCGAGACCGCAGGAGGGGGCTTCTCGCCCTTCGAAAATCAGAAAAACGCCGCTTTTGAAAATCCCTGTGATTATTCGATCAATCTCGGTGTGACTCCCAAGGCTCAGCTCAAGCTGAAAACCGAAAATTTCGCCGTGACAGCGATCCGAGCGTTGATCGAGCTGGATCTCGGCCTCTACGGTCCCGGCACCCGCTGGAGTTCTACCCTGGAGTGCTCCCTGGAGCTGAAGCCGAGGATCCCCTTGGGATATGTGCCCTTGTGGGGTGTGGCTTCGCTTCACCTTTACGGCTATGCCAAGATCGGTGTGGAGTTGGCTTGGGATGTGGGTCAAGAAGACATCGAGCTCGACAGCCCGACCTTCGAGCTGTCGACCGATTTCTTTGGAGGCATGACATTCGACGAGCAGGACGGGCTGCAATTCCCCGGTGATGTGGCAGAACCGACTTTCGACGCCCAACCGGCGATCATGATCGGCGAGCCATCGGACTACGACATCAGCTGGGACGCTTCGCTCTTTATCGAGGTCGGTGCTCGATTGGGCCTCTATTGCGGCCTGCTACCGTTGGACCCCACCGGGGGAATTGACAATAAAGAAATCGCCCACGCTTTCCTCGGAGTGTCCAAGTGGAGCTTGGGCACCGCCGCTGAGGTTCCGTTTACCTCGTTCTACGGAGTCGACGACGAGCGCTATGAAAATCCCACCTCCAGCACCTATTTGAGCTGGGACTTCTACATCTTCAAGGAAGCCGAGCTGGGCGACCTGACCAAGAAGCTACTCAACTTCCTCGGGGTCTCGACCATATCGATCGAGGTGGACCCGTTCAACTTGGCCCTGGCCCAGCACAACGTGCAAGCCCCCGGCTTCACGGTGACGGAGAACCCCGTCTACATCAACGGCGGCTTGTACTACCCACCCAACACCGGTCTTTTGGTCGATGGTCGAAGCGACAGTTGGGAAGGCATCCTCTACGGCACCCCCGATCTCGAAATCTGGGGACGACGTCCGGGCATCGACGAGTTTTTCGAGCTCAAATGGCCGGCACCGGTCGTTTATTGGACGCCCGAAGAGGCCGACGAAGGGCAATGGGAATATCGGGCGGTGAAACGTATGCCCTTCATGGGAGCTTGGATATCGGACACGATTCCGGTGACCGTCGAGCGGGCTGCGGAGATCAAGATCTCGCCGGTAGACCCGGAGCTGGTGTTGCCGATCGGCGAGACCCAAGATCTTCAATTGGTGGCCTTCAATGAAGCCTTGCAAGCTCGCACGTATACCTTGGAAATGACCGAAGCCCTTTCGTGGTTCAGTCTCAGTCCCACAGGCCCGATTACCTTGCCGAGCGGCGAAACCGAAACCCATACGGTGACCGTGGATTGCACGGGCGGCACCCGCATTGAGCCGCGCTGGGTTGAACTCGACCTGAGCGTGGACGGCGACCCGCGGGAATACCGTCACCGGGTCTTTGCCGGCTGTCGCTCCTTGGAACTCGATCCTGACCGTCTCTCTTTCAGCGGCACGGTCACCGATCCGCCGGTGTGGATGATCAAACAAACCACCCTCACCAACCTGACCGACCAGGCGGTGGACTGGCAGATCGACCCGCTTATCGGCCTGCCGTTCGCGGTGGATCCGCCCCTCGGCACACTCGGTGCGGGCGTGTCCCAAGAGATCGAAGTGCGCTACCAATGCACCAGCGTCGTGGACCAAGACTACGACTTGCATATCGCCGCGTCGGCGATCGGCGAAGCGGTGCCGTTCGAGGTCAGTTTGAAATGCACCGACGAAGGCGGCACCACCTGGGGTGATCCTCACCTGATCACCCACGACGGGGTCAAATACGACTTCCACGGCAAGGGTGAATTCGTATTGACCCGCGATCCGAGTGGAGACTTCGAGGTCCAGGTGCGTCAACAGGGCGGCGGGCGCGTCGCCTACAACAAAGCCGTGGCCATGCGGGTCGGCGGCGATCGGGTGGGCATTTACGTACAACCGCCGATCGGCGGCGGTGTGGTGACGGTCAACGGCCAAGGCGAAGCCGTGGCCGACGGCGCGACGGTGACCCTGCCAGGCGGCGGCACCGTGGGCCGCGTCGGCTCCACCTACACCGTCAGCTGGCCGGGTCAGAGTTCCCATGCCACCGTCAAGCGGAAGTCCAACTACATCAGCCTCTTCGTGCACGCGGATCCGAGTTTTGCGGGTTCGTTGGAAGGTCTGTTGGGCAATCGCAACGGTGACGGCGCCGACGACTTTGCCCTGCGGGACGGCACCGCGTTGCCGTCACCACCGTCGTTCGACCGGCTCTACGATTGCGATACCTATCGCTGCTTCGCCTACGACGATCCCGACGGTTGGCTGATTCGTTCTCCGGCCCAAGGCCAGACGGCCGAAAGCCTGTTCGATTACAACCCGGGTGAGAGCCCCGAATCCTTTGCCCCGGCCCCCGGGGTGATGGATCCCGACGCGCCGGTCGACCTCAACGACTACGATCCCCAAGTGGTGGCCTGGGCCCAAGCCCAATGCACCGCAGCCGGTATCATCGACCCGATCCTGCTCCAAGCCTGCATCCTCGACATCGTCATCTCCGGCGACGTCGACATGGGCTTGGAAGCCGGCGAGGTCGGCACCGGCGGTGGATCGCCCGCCCTGGAAGTCTGCGACGGCGTGGACAACGATCAGGACGGCGAGATCGACGAAGAGCAAGTCTGCGACTGCTACAACTCCACCTTCGGCGGCGCCAACTACGCCCTCTGCCTGACCCAAGTCAGCTGGGACGACGCCCGCGCCGCCTGCCTGGCCCAAGGCATGGACCTAGCCAAAATCGACAGCCAACCCGAAAACAATTGGCTCAACAGCTGGGTCTGGGGATACGGCGCCGATCCGTGGATCGGCCTCACCGACCGCGGCGTTGAAGGCAATTGGCTGTGGACCGACGGCACTACGGTGGGCTGGTCGAATTGGGGCATCGGCCAACCGAGCGGCGGCGCCGAAGACTGTGCCCAGCACGTCAGAGTCGACGCGTCGTGGAACGACCTGCCCTGCCATTGGACGCAGCAGTTCGTTTGTCAGGACTGATCGGAGTTGTCTGAAGAAGACGAGTAACACAAGTAGAGCGGATAGCGGGTCAACCGGCCCGCTATCCGCTCAGCCCGAGATGACTCCGGATGGCCCCTTAGGAATCTTGCAAGATCATCTGGCCATACTGCTCTTCGCCAAGTCTTGAAATACCGTAGGCGGCATCACCTTCTTCAATCGACTTGCCTTCAGAGCAGCATTGGTTGTCAGGAGTGCCCACTGGACACTCACACCATTTGGTATTTAGACTGATGCCCTGGTCGCCGGTCAAAATGCCTTCCGCATCGAACCACAGAACTTGATTGTCCAACCGCATCCCCTTTGGCAAGGGCATTCCTTGAGCCCAATGATGGATGGACCCTGAATTTTTCTGAGAGATTCCGTCGCCGGTTTTCGGATCCACACACCACGACTCAAAAGAGATGTCACCTGCCAAACGGCCGGTGAATTTATATCGAGCCACAATCTCTGCTTGGCGCAGCAGGAACGAGCACGTGACCTTTCGCTGGGCAGGAACATCCACCTTGACCGTAGTCGACCACAATTCTTGAACCGACTTCGTATGCGTTTCCGTTTCGGAAATCGACACTTCCATCTTGAAGTTGCCGCCCACGTTCCACTCACCCGGAAGCGGAATGGAAATCGTCATCCCAGCTTCGAGCTTGAGGGCTTGAGTCGTTTGAGTCGTCACTGACGTCGTCCACCCTTTATTGTAGGTAAAGCTCGTCGACTGAGGCATGCTGGTCCTGTTTTCTGCGGACTCGAGCGCCAGAGTTATCAATTCCCCCTTGGGGTGACTTCTTATGTCTGTGTACTTAAAGTTACCTTGGAAGGCCAGTTTGGAAATGTCGAGCTTGCGAATTTCCTCTTTCCAACCTCCGCCACAACGCCCCAGTCCTCCCCGATAGGTAGTTTTGAACAGATTTTTTTCGAGCCAATCTTTAACATCAACAGCTTCGGACATCAGTTGATCCTTTCGTTTTTACCGACCATGTTCATCAACCAGGTCAAACACGCTGGTTGTGGACTAGGTGCAGGCATGGGGATCTTTGTCCCAAAAAAAATCAAAGAGATTTCTAGATGCAGGCTGGGAGCGCCGGCGCTCCCAGTGGCGCAATCCGCCGTATCCCCTCAATAACCCGGATCTCCACCAGGTGCCCAGCCCAGCTCCGCCAAACATCGATGGACCGTCGCCAGGTGGTGGGCTTCCCGAAGATCCAGATCTTGGTCTTCACAGTAGCGGCTCAAGATGGCGTTGAAGACTCTGGCGTGCACGGCCCGTTGTTTGTTCGGCGGCAGGCCGAGGTCGGCTCGCAGGTTGTGCAGGTAGGTGAGCTCTTCGGGATCGACCCGTAGGTCGGAGAGCACCTGGATCACCGCGTCGAGATATTGGCGGGCCGGTGAGCGGGCGGGGTTTTTCTTCTCTGGGGCCCTGGGTTTGGTGACGATTTGCTCGGGGGTGACCATGGAGGGTGGGGCGGGCAGCAGTCGATGGTTCAACATGGGTTGAAAGACTTCATGCTCTTCCATCAGCCGACGCAGAGTCGAGATCTTTTTCTTGCGACAGAAGGCGAGCAGCTTGCGCAGTAGGTGGGCGGTGGCCAGGGCGTCGCCGACGGCGCTGTGGGCGTGCTTGTGGGGAACTCCGGCGTAGGCGCAGGCGCGGTCCAGGCTGCGTTTGTCTCCGAACAGCGTGCGGAACAGCTCAAGGGTGCAGAGCCCGGCAAATCGATCGTGGATCACTTGCTCGCGTTGCAGGAATCCTTGGTCGAAGGGTAGGTTGTGGCAAACCAATACCCGATTCGCCAACATCGGACGCAGGGCTTTGCCGACTTCGGGAAGATGGGGGGCTCCCTGGACGTCGAGGTCGGTGAGGCCGTGGAGTTCGGTCCATTGGACCTGGACTCCGGGGTTCACCAAGGTGTCCAGCACGACCCTGGGATCGGAGCCGGGAACGACGGCCACCGCCGCGACTTCGATCACTCGATCTTTACCGGGGATGACCCCCGTGGTTTCAAGGTCGACCACCAGAAAGGGGACCTCGGTGAGCGGTTGGTCCAGAAATGAGCCCATGCTTCGAAAAACCTCGCTTCGAAAAACCTCGCGTGAATATAAGCCTCTGTCAGAAAACGCGATTTTCTTCGAAATATGGGCTCTTTGCACCCCCAAGTCAGGGTGACATTTGAGATTCCTCAACCAAAAGCTCCATGGCTTGGGGTTTGCCGGTGCCCTGTCGGAGATCGGTCTGCCTCAAGGCGACATCCCAGCGGCCCTTTTTGCTTTCAATGTCGGGATCGAGCTGGGTCAGCTGGCCTTTGTCGCCACAGTGCTGGTGGCAGGGGCCGTGCTGAGTCGTCTGGAGGCGGCAGTCTTGCGACCTGAGTCACGCTCCAGGGCGCTGATCCTGCAAGTCCGTGCTTTGACGCCGGCTTACCTGATCGGATGCCTAGCGGCGTATTGGACCTTTGAGCGCATCCTGGGTTAGCAGGCTGTGGCATGAGCAACATTCGAACCGGTCGCCTATTGTTTCCGTACAACCTATGTCCCAACCTGTTGCCCAAGAATGCACCACATCCGGATCCAACCACGGAGATGTAGATGAAGACTCTGAAGACCGCTCTTGTTCTACCTTTGCTCGTCGCGTTGAGTGCGCCCGTTCTGGCCGACGACCACGGCGCCCTGCCCGCCACCGACTATTTCGGCTCGTTCCTCAGAGATTTTGAGACTTTGACCGACAAGAGCTTGCAGCTCGCCAATGAGGTTCCGGCGGAGCATTATGGCTGGCGGCCCACGGTCAAGGTGAAGTCCGTGAGCGAGGTCTACATTCACGTGGCCATGGCCAATTTCTTCCTCACCCGTCTGCTCGGTGTGCCCACGCCGGAGGACGTGCAAGCGTTGGGGCGTGAGGCGGAAGCCAAGGTGACCTCCAAGGAAGACGTGATCGAGTTTTACAAGCGTTCTCTGGAGCAGGTGAAAAAGGCCGTGGCTCACAACGCAGAACTCGACCTCGAGGAAAAGATCGAGTTTTTCAGCCGACAACGGCCGAAGCGTGACGTCTTCCTCCAGATCTCGGCCCACAATCACGAGCATTTGGGCCAAGGCATCGCCTACGTCCGCATGATGGGCCTGGTGCCGCCCTGGAGCAACTAATCTCAATCCTCGGCGAAGGATCTGAGCCGAGGATGGCCGCTGCTTCGCCCACTCCACCAGCTCGGGATCCTTTTCGTTGCGCACCAGCTCGGCCAGCTCGGGCCAAGAATTCCGACAGCCAGCGAGCGGTGCAGCTCGCCCAGCTCGACCCTTCGGGGACCTCACCGCCGGAGACCTTGAAACCGAGCTCGCGAAGGGTGTCGAAGAGCTGTTGATTATCTTCCACGGTCGGGTCCTTCGTCTGTTTGGCCTTGTCGTTCGCACTCTTCTATAATTCTTTCCAAATCTGCGAAGCCCTGTTTTCTCCCAGCAACGTACTTTGCTTTAAGTGTTTCCTCAGACACGGTGACGCCATTTTGGTATTGATCGAGCTGCATGGAAACCCATGTCGAATGACTTGTCAACGTCTTGGCGGCTTCCAATCGCTGCTCACAATTTTGTTTCGCAACTAAGGGGGAAGTAAACAGGCCTACTATTAAGACACGGGCGATGATTAATTTTTTCATTTGGGTGAGAAAGCTGCCTTTGTGGCTTAGGGGGGCGCAATAGCGACGGTAGCCGCGGGCGCCCCCCCTTGTGGGCAGGACTAGTTCCGGCTGATCTGCTCAGCCTCGTACAACTCTAAATATCGCGCACCCAACGCGTCAGCTCGTTCTTCGTTGCCTATCAGTCGATAGAACTTTTCCGCTTGACCCACCAGGCCGGAATATTCCTCTCTTCCCATCGCTTCGGGATTTTGGTCGTAAATCGTGAGCGCCTCACGATAGAGCGCTTCTGCGCGCGTAGCGTCAGCATGAGGGCTTTTGTCTCCTGGCGAGACTTCCACAGGCGAATAAAGAAAAGCGAAGTTTGCCAAGATATCAGCTCGCTCGGGTGAGTTTTTGCCGTAATGCCGCTCTGCCAGATCAACCGCGCGCTGCATGAGGTGTTTGGCCTCTTCTGGGTTATCACGCCAGGTGTTCATTCCCGCAGTCACGAGAAAAGGCACGACCGCGTCCGTTTCATCGTGATTGTCGACAGAGGAGATCGTGGCAATGGCGTCAGCGTAAATAGCCGGATGGTTGGCTGTTCCTTTTTCTGCGAGCATCGAAGGCTAAATCCACGGCTCGGTCCAGCTGCAGGGCTGCGTCGCAGGCGGCGATGCAACCGGCGTTGCCGGCGCAGCCGCAATCGTCACCGAGGGTCGGGTGGTAGCGGTGGTAGAAAGGGTTGCTGGGGTGGGTGCGCGGCAGGGTGATGGTGGTGCTGAGGGTCGTACCGCCGGCGCCGAAGGTGCCGCCGTTGAGCAGCAGGGCCTTGGCGTCGTCGTCCCAATCCACGGACGCGTCGTCGAAGTCGAAAGCGATGCTCGAAACCCGCCGACCCACTTGCTCATTGCCGGCCAGGGCGGAGCCTTTGAAGCTCGAGATCTTGTGGTCGTCGGTGATCAGCACAAAGCGGCCGGGATTGTTGGCCGTGGTGCCGTCTTCCCACATTTGGATCACTTCCTTGAGCAACCGGGCCTGGCCGTCGTTGGCCACGTGCACCAGCAGCCGGACGTCCAACCGCGAGGACACCGTGGGACGCACCGGCGGATCGCCGCCCGGTGGCGTCTCGGGCACGGAGCTGACTTGGTCGAGGGTGACGGTGCCGATCCACAGACCGGCGTGGGGCGAGCTGCCGGCTTTGCGGGTGCTCACCAGCGTTCCCAACGGCGTTTCGGTGATGCCGAATTGCAAGGCCCGCAGGGGCAAGAGCCGACGGCTGCCGGCGCCATCGGTAAGCTCGATGATCGACTCGAAGAGGTCGCCCGTCATGTCGCTCCGGTGCACCGCCAGACGCAGCTCAGCGCGTCCGCCGGCTTCGGCGGTAACCGCGCGGCGTGGTTTTCGTAGTGGGCGGCGATTTCGTCCGAACTCACCTCGATCTCGTCGAGCTTCGGTGTCAGATGATCGCGCTCCCAAGCGGAAGCCATCAGCCCTTCGAGAGCGGCGACGATCTCGGGTTTGTGCTCGTAACCCTCCGCGCGCGCCGCGGCGACCCGAACCTGATGCTGGACCATGTCCTGCAACAGCCTCAGCCGGGATTCGGCGGTGCTGAAGCGCCCCGGCTCATCGCCGTAGCTCCGCATGCGTTGGGCCAAGTCTTCGGCCGTGATCACGGTGTCTCCCACCGTGGCGAGCCGGGTTTCGCCGGCCTTGGCAGTCGCGCTTGCGGGCGAAGACGTGGAATGGAGGAGGGTGCCGGTGTCGGCCGCCGCCGAGCACGCGACCAAGGCCGCGAGCAGAGTCGTTGAACTCAAAGCCAGTGCCGTCTTCGGATGGAATGGAGGCAAGCTCGCGTGGAGCACCTGAGGATTGAGGGACGCATAAGATCTCCAAATATCGATAACCTCCAGCTACTGGAGGCGGTGTCAATTCGATTCTTGAAGACTCGCGAGATCTAGGAGCAGATTGCGTCAGCTCGGACGGAAAAATTTGAAGCAGCTCGTTTTTCGCCGCCCGACCGTCTCCCCAACGGCGTGGACCGATTGAACTCCAGATCCTGGAGTCGTTGCACAAGTTCTGAACATTTGAGTCAAGAATTTACGCGGCCTGTGGAAAACTCCTCGAATCGAACTCCGCCACGGGCTCGGAATTTATTCCGTGGCGCGCGGTCCGGCGAACGATAACGGTTCCGAATTCTCGCGGGTTTGAGGCCGAAGGCTTCGCCAGAGTCCTTTGCCGAGCACGTCAGACCTTGCGGTTGAGGCGCATGTAGCGAAATAGAAGTCGTTTGATTTGAGGCTGAAAGTACTATCCCGCTATGCTGGGCCGGCTTTAGCAAATGAATGGCTCAAACACCGCGCGGGCATACGTCCGGTGGTGTGTGTGATCTACAGAAAGAAAAGGTTGAGCGTGGAGCAAATGAACTGTCCAGCTTGTAGTGAATCTATTGCCCAGGCGGCACTTAAGTGCCGTTTTTGCAGCCATTTGATGATTGATCCCAGATGGCAAGACACTGCACGGCAATACGCTGCGATGTCTGAGACTGAGCGCGGCCATGCTCGCGCAGGCATGACGTCGGTGCAGCTGACCGTATTCCGTGATGTCTGGGCCGCCATGGAGCCTATGCTTACCCAGCAGTCAGCGCCGGCGAATCTGGCTCTAGCCGCTCAGGCTGATCAGCCTGAGTTGGCGTCTCGACGTGAGCGATCGGGGACGGGAATTTACCTTCTGGTCGCGGTTGGTCTTCTTTTTGCGTTGGTTCTGGCGTTTTGGGGCTTCGAAAGCAGCGTTTCTCCAACGGAAAAGCCGAGCAAAGGCGTCTCAGTCGCGCAAGAGAAGCCTACGGCAGATGAAAGGATGCCCGAAGCAAACGAGCCTGTCAGGGCAGAAAAATTGCCGCGCATTCCGTCTGATGTGAACTATTCAATCATTGACCAGCAAATCATCCCTGGCGTAAGGCGAGCACTGACGATCCGGTTGAATCGAAAGGTGACGGAGGAGCAGCGGCGGGCGATTGCCTTAAATCTCAAAGCACAAGATCCCAAAAACTATAAACGGACGTTTATGGGTTATTTGCTGCCGGGAATGAAAGATGGGGCAGGGGCGTGGGCCACGACTCACTTCGACCCAAATTTAGAGGTGCGGATTTTGGGCTTGACCCTTGCAAAGGAACAGGAGTTGAGCCGGCCGGTGAGACAGGAAGCAGGTCGAACAGTCAAAGGCGTCTGGCTCGATCGTAGCCCGTTTGTTTCGGGACGGATCACGTTTCTTGAGAGGGACGGCAAGCTTTATGTCGAGCGGTTGTTTAAAGACGGCAGCGGCTCTACGGACAGGCTCTTGGAAGAGCAGCGGAAAGACGGGAACCGGTTCTTCATCGAGGGCGGTCGCCGGTCCGATTATTTCAAGATTGATCGACAAGGCAACCTGCAAATGTGGGACGAAGAAGGCCTGATAGCGTCCGCGGAATCGGTTCGGTAGACCTCATGGGTTGGCTCTATTTTCGGCGTGCCCGAGCCTGCTGGTTAGTTAGTTAGGACCCGTCCAGAAATAGATTCTCGGTGGGTCGGCGCGGCGCCCTGCGCGCGTCGCTCCGAACTCGCGCCACCGCTGCGGTACCGTCGCAAATTGCTGATGTGTAAGATCTTAAGCCGATCTATTTGTTGTGTCGCTGAGACACGCTCGCTGTCCGTGCTCGGCGCGTCGCGCCTTCTAGATCCTCGAAAAGGCCAAAACTGGATGGGCCCTGTTAGCTCTCGTTCACTCAACCTTGGGCTTGAGAATGTAGCGAACAGGGTGGGTGCGCTTCTCAACATGTCCTTGCTCAACGGCTTGTTTAATCCAAGCTTTCAATGGGTCGATTGAACGTTGAAAGATGTGCCAGGTAGAGGCAAGAGTGACTGGAATCGATGCCGGGCATTTCTGACTGGAATCGATGCCGGGCATTTCAAGGCGGGCCAAACGCAATACTCCACCGGCGGCTCGAGATCGTCGGTTTCGCCGGCGCGGGGTGGGTCGCCGGCTACCAATCAAGCACTACATGCTCAGAGGGGCTTAGGGTGACTTTCTCGGACTGTCGGTGCTCGCCATCGATGGTCAGTGAAAGGTTCCAAACACCGGCCGGTAGACCTACAAGCTTGAAGGCTCCAGAGCCGGAGTCGACAATCGCCAATCGCTGTTGAGATCCAGAGGCCGCTTCGATTCTTGCTCCGTAGAGCTCTTCCGCCGATAGGCCTCGTAGCGTGCCGTGGATGGTCGCCCCTCGATAGAATCGCAAATCCGAGACCGTAATTTCGGGCTCGTCGTATCGGTTTAGATCTAAGAGCGAGTTGTTCCGGTCGAGGATCCAGCCTTGCCCATCATGCTCGGAAACGTGGAAGGACCAACGATATACAGCCGGGTTCAAATCAGAAATAGAGAAGCAGCCGTTCTCTGAGAGCCGGGCCTGCCTCACGATGTGGGTTTGTTGGTGAATGAGCCGAATCTCGCCCCCTTTGGGCCACGAGCTGGTTGAGCCGAAGGCGCAACCGTGGATCGTCTTGAGGTCGGTACCCGCAAATTGAAGGACGATTCTGTTCTCGCTTCTCGGTGCGCCTCTGAGCTCCCCGGCATGGATCTCGATGCGGCCGTGCGTTGGAGAGTCTGCGCTCAGGAATCCTGTTTCGAGATCCAGACCTTGGAGGTCGAAACGACCATCGGCATCGGTTGAGCTGCTGAGCGCGATGAATCGGAAGGGATCGGCAGAGGCGTTGGTTTTCGGCTCATTCCAGCGGATTGAGACGCCGGGCATGGGATCCCCTTGCGCGTCGAGCACCAAACCTCTGAGGGATTGGCCGCGGGTCAACATGATCTCGATCTCCAGCGGACCCTCATCGATATCTTCAAGCTCAATCTCTCGATTCGCGGGCAGAAATCCTACGGCCGATACTTTTAGTGAGACCGCGCCGAGCCCGAGAGGTCCCAGGTCGAACTCTCCTTGATCATCAGTTCGGTTAAAACTCTGGTTGCGGGGATGAAGGATTTGCGCCCCGGGAATGGGTTTGCCTTGTTCGTCGACCACCGCTCCGATGACGACCACTCCTGATTTCAGCTCCACCGTCCACGGCTGCTCGGTGGCGGAAAGGACCTCCGATCGGTCGAGCTTCACCTCGAGCGCCGGATGTGAGGCTGAATAGAAACCGAGCATGACGGGCTGTCCCGGCGCAAAACGCCTAAAGACGAAGCTTCCATCTTGGTCGGTTTCGGTGGCGTAACCTGCCAAAAACCCACTGGCGCCTCTGGTTTGTTGTTTTGGGTGGGTCGCCCTGACCTGAACGCCCTCAATGCCGTCTCCAGCTTGGTCGACCACTCGGCCATGAAATGGTATCGCTCGGATCAGCCGAATTTTGCCGAGGTCGAGCCTCGCCTGAGTCCCATCGAAGACGATGCGTTGGGCGTGCTTTACAAATCCGGGATGTTGAACTACCAGCCGCATACGGTCGCCGGGTTGGTGATTAAACACAAAGACACCATCAGAATCGGAGTAGGTCACAGACCTAAGGCCTTCCGGATCCCAAAGCTCGATCTTTAGATCCGTCAGTGGAGATGAATCTTCGTCGATCACAATCCCTCGAATCGGGTCCTGTGGCATCAGAATCAGCTCGGCTCGCGCAGTCTGCCCTTCCTTGATAGATCCGACAAAGTGTTGGGTTTGGCCCTCCAGTGGATGGGCCACCGTCAACTGGAATCGCTTGTATGCCGGCAGTCGGTGAAGGTGAAATCTGCCGTTTTTGTCGGTCAAAGTCTGCCAAGAGTCGAGGTGAAGCTGAAGGCTGACTTGGGCTCCAGAGATCGGATCGCCCTGCGGATCCACTACAAGACCAACCAGTGAAGATGTCGCCGGCTGAAGCCTGAGTCTGGGGTCGATGCTCCCTTTTCGCCCGTCGTCGGGGTTCGGGACCGGTGCGCTGGAGGTAAGAAAGCCGGGTGCAACGGCTTTGAGGTCTGCGCCCGGCTCAGTTTGCAGTGGAAGGGGCCACGGAAATTGACCTACGGAGTCCGTCTGGATCGCGGCTTGCGGCTCGCCACTCGGCCAGACCAGGGCGCCGCTTACCGGCTCTCCAAGAGGGCTTACGACTCGACCCCGCACCCCAGTCGGGGGGCGGACCGCCGTAGGGATCGTGAGAAAAGGTGGGAACTCGGACCACTGAATGCCGGCTTTAACAGGCTGTGGCGGAAGTCTCGCGCCGGCGAGAGCTGCGAATTTTTCGTCGAATCGAGGCGTGAAAACCGCAGGCGATTCGGGAATCGTCGAGGTTTTCCAACGAAGAGTCGGCGGAAAAGGCGTGCTCGCAGCGCGATGAGACTTTTGCCACAGCCTGTTAAGGTTTTCCTTTGGACTTGCATAGGATTTATTGGGTCGCGGCTTCACGGCAGTGCTGTCGGAAAGCACTGCCGTGGGTAAGCTGAATCCGTGAACCAGCGGCGTCAACGGAGCCCAGACCGGCGCCTTTCCGGGGCTGGAGACCCGGAGGACACCCATAGAGGGAATCGGAATTTCTAGTGCGTATCGTCCCGCGCGGTCCGATGTCGACGCGGCCGCAGGGGGAGACTTCTCCGTCAAAGGCAGCGTGAACAACTCAATCTTTGCCCCAGCGATCGGGTGCCCGAGTTGGCTGAGGATGCTTCCGTCAATGCTCGCAGTCGATTGACCGTGAGCTGAAACCGCAAGGCCGCACACAAGGAGCCCTAGGGTGATCAGGGACGATAGTCGCATTGACAATGCTTTCAAGGGTGATTCTAAAACTGGTCGTTTACGGGCAAGCCAAAAATGAAGTAGCCAGGCCCTTCTTACAATGAACGTAGGCTTTTCCCGTTCCACGATCAATCCCGGCTACTGCTTCAGCGTTTAGTCCACCGCACGAGAGAGATTGGCCGGGGGTGCATTGAGCGTTCGCGACACATCCTCTCAAGATCAAGCTACCTGAGACCTCTACAATACAGGTCATTCCAGCCGAAGCATTGCCTGATCCCACCAGGCAGACTCCCACGTCTCCGGGTTTCCCATGACATTGATCATCTTCGTTCGGATCATCTGTACCTTGGGTA
This sequence comes from uncultured bacterium, assembly GCA_965366625.1. GTDB lineage: Bacteria > Acidobacteriota > Thermoanaerobaculia > Multivoradales > J023 > JAUIJL01. Next base: position 34,893 of record CBDUGP010000045.1, on the reverse strand, counting down.
TGAGGTTGGTCACCGGAAGCGTGGTCTGCGTCCGCGTTGCATTCGATGGGCGGGCTTTCTTCAGCGTAAGCGAAAGCTGAGAAGCAAAGAGCTACAAGCGCCATGGCGATATACATATTCGGTTTGCTCATAGGTTGTCCATTTCTCCGATACCGCAAGTCTTGAGGTGTAGTCAGCAATCCCTGTACCGTAGGATTGGTCTGCTCAGCTAATCCTTCGCTATGATGCTCAGCATTTTATCCCCTGATTGCAAAGCAAGTCAAAGATCGTTGTTTTAATCTGATTAATTCTGTAGTTGTTCTAAGCTGATCCAGGCCGCCAGATCCCAAACTCCAATGATGGGCCATCGGTCGAATCCGCGTCTCGATTGGGCCATCGGTCGTGATCGACGAGACCCAAACCGGACGGGAAGTGGGCAGAGTCCTCGGGCGCGAAGAGTTTGCCAAAGTGCATCTTCCAACCCAGACCGACGTTGCTGCCGGGGTTGGCTACGTTAGCGAGGTGTTGCCGACGCCTGGGCCTTGAAGTGAAGGGTTTGAAATCCCTTCTCCTTCGGACTCATCTTGCGGAGGAACCCCTGCTGGGTGAGATGCCGAGTGACGACGGCAGCTTCAACTGGGGACCGTCGCCCGGCTGGCCGGAGTTGACGATGTGACCTACCCAATCATTGACCAGCAAATCATCCCTGGCGTAAAGCGAGCACTGACGATCCGGTTGAATCGAAAGGTGACGGAGGAGCAGCTGCGGGCGATTGCCCTAGAGCTCAAAGCACGAGATCCCACTAACTACAAACGGACGTTTGTGGGTTATCTGCTGCCGGGAATGAAAGATGGGGCCGGGGCGTGGGCCTGCTGGTTAGCTTTCGTTCACTCAACCTTGGGTTTGAGGATGTAGCGAACAGGGTGGGTGCGCTTCTCTACATATCCTTGCTCAACGGCTTGTTTAACCCAAGCTTTCAATTGGCCGATTTGAATGTTGAATGATGTGGCAAAATCTGCCAGCTCCGAGTCGGTCCGCTCCTCGACGAAGGCTAGAGAGAGAGAAGGCCATACGACCTCCAAAAGGTCGCCCACCACCGGTTTTATGGTTTGCCGACCCGTTGAAAGTAATCTCGTTCTCTTAGGCTTATTTCCATCGTCTGGAACCTTTTGCGCGACCTCCTGTGGTGGCTCGATTCTATGAGGAGATTGGGCTTCCACTTGTGATGTCGGGCTGTTTCTCATCCGGGAGAAAAGAGTGTAGGTTCCGTTGCCAGTGTACTCGTCCTGGAATAGCCCAGCCAAGAGCTCTTGGAGCGAGTCCGCATGTTTTATCGCATCGGGCTCAAGAGGTGTTCCGCCTAATCCGATCAGCTTTGTGTTGCCCTCTGGTGCTTCTGGGGAAGCTCGAACCAATAGGCGACCCCACCCCTTTTTGATGCTCTCGGTTGCTCCGTTCCAGGTTCCTCCTGTCAGCCCAGAGCTGACCACGAGCGTCCAATCGCTGAAGGCGTAAATATGCTTGTTGCGACCCATCGCATTGCCCGAGGTCCACCGAGCATTGGGGTGGTAAGGCGAGACGAGGGTCAGCCTGCCTTCCGCGATCGGTCGGCGATTTGCTTTTGAAACTGCGATCTTTGCAATACCTTCAGGCAAAACTCCTAGAACAAATCCGCCGGCAGTAAGCGCTTCAGCCATTGCCTCGCGGTCCACTCCCTTGGCGCCTCCGGAGACAACGCTCAGCCGCTCCGCTGCACATCGCCTCGCAACACCTCTTGTGAATCGTAGCGCCGTGTCTTCGGCATCCCGTGAGCCGACCATGCCGAGTCCGCCATTTCTCAACAAAAATCTATTGCCGACACCATAGAGAAGTGGGGGGGCTGTTTCGCGTAGACGGGCTTTCAAGATTCGGGGGTAGGACTCGTCGCCACGGCTTAGAACCCAAATGCCCTGCCGTGCCCATTCCTCTACAGCGAACCCCATCTCGACGCCTCTGCCGAGCAGGAAGTGAAGCCGCTCCGGATCGATTTTTCCAAAAGAGATCTGATCGATCTTTTTCCTTACATCACCCTCGACCATATGGCTTGGGCGGAGACCTTTCTTATGCAACTGTACTGCCAGCTTGTTGTATTCGGACAGTGACAGTGGCTTCATGTCTCGATTCCCATGGCCGCCAAAATAGCCGCAGAGCAGAAGGATCGCTTGGGTATCAGGAGGGAGAATGTGGTCGGTAATCACGACTATTCCTCCGTTTTTCCGGTCGTCTCAGCTAGAGCGAGAGGATAGACAAGACTTGCACCATGTTCGCGGAGGAGCCCGGCGAGTACCGTCAGCGTCCAGCGGGAATCCACCATGTCGTCTACCAACAGGACGGGGTGGCCGCGATACTCCCCAGGTATTGTCACTTCAAAGACGCGATCCAGGTTTTGAAGCTGGTAATGGCTGTTTTCCTGTTCCTTTTGAGGTGGTGTGTCCCTAACCTTTCGAACGGCGTTTGTAAAGGGTAAACGGAGACGCACAGCAAGGCGCCGCGCAAAGGAAGGCACGAGCTCTGGGTGTCGGAGTGACGGCACGCATGTCACCCAGGCCGGGCTTGGATTTCCATATACCCGGATACGTTCCCCAGCCTCCTCTCGCTTGGCCCTCTCAACCATCTCAGCTGCGGCTTCTACCAAGTCGTGTCAGAATTGGTCTTCTTGATACTTGCCACGACGTACGATCTCACCCCACCCCGGATCGCCGTAGACGCTTAGTGCACAGCCCTCTTCAGCTAGAAGGTGTCGCGGAATTCCTTTGCGGTCTGGTTGACGCTGTCTCGGCTTGATTTGCCGATAGCTGTGCTTCAGAAATTGGACGGCCTTTTGCACCGATGATGGCGATATAGTATTGGAGAGCAAGGGGCTGTTCCGGCAAACAGCGCAGCGGCCGCATGGCCTACATCCCTTGTCATTGAGAGCTTCTCGAAGAAAGGTCATATGGCAGATCTCGCCAGCCATATAGAGCTTGAAGCCCTCTTGCTCGGCTCGCCTAGTCTGCTCCAGCGTCCGGCGTCGTTGTGTGTCCGGGGTGTAGGGTATGCCCGTAGCGTAAAATACATTTACCGGTTTGGGACTGTCGCCATGGAGTTCGCGCCGTTGCACGACGGGAGCGCTGTCCAGGACGCTCATAAGCTTGAGAACATGTTCGATTCGGCCCGGGCTTAGATTTACCTGGGTCTGCAACTCTAGCTTCGTCAACCCACCTTCTTCCTGTTCCAATACCTCTAATACCCTTTTGACATGATGGTGTGGTGGGAAAGCGGAGCGGATGAAATAGTCTGTGATGTTGTCATCCTCTTCGCCGCTCAGAAGCACTCCATAGGCCGGGGCGCCATCGCGGCCTGCTCGCCCAACTTGTTGATAGTATTCCACGACGGATCCAGGCCTTTGATAATGGACGACGAAGCGGAGGTCGGGTTTGTCGAAACCCATTCCGAGTGCTCCCGTTGCCACCAAGGCCTTCACTTCGTTATTGAGCAGAGCTTGTTCGAGCTGTTCTCGCCTGTCGGACGATAGGCTACCGTAGTAATGATGTGCGTCTACGCCACTTAAACGCAACCATTTGGATACGCGCTCCGCATCTCGTACCGTTCGAACGTAAACGATAACGCTACCGGCCAAACCGGGAAGTTGCTCCGCAAGCCATGCCAACCGTTCCGAAGGGGTAGGTAGGTGAATGGCCTGTAATTTGAGCGACTTCCTGCCAAGAGTCCCTCGCATCACGATGAGTGTTTCACCAAATTGCCGACGGATATCGTCGATCACACGGTCGTTTGCAGTTGCTGTGGTGGCGAGCACAGGGACATTTTCTGGTAGTGCCTGAAGAATGCGGATAATGCGCCTATAGTCCGGACGGAAATCGTGCCCCCAATCCGAGATGCAGTGGGCTTCATCCACCACAAAAAGGCCGACTCGGCTAGCGAAGGTCGGAAGCAGCTTGCTGCGAAATGAAGGGTTGCTCAACCTTTCCGGCGAGATCAACAGCACGTCTACCTCGTCGTTCTGCAAGGCTGCTTCGGCGTGATCCCATTCTGCGCGATTTGAGGAGTTGATCGTTGCTGCCCGAACGCCGATTCGTGCCGCAGCTTGAATCTGATTGCGCATCAGAGCGAGCAAGGGCGAAACAAGCAGGGTCGGCCCCTTTCCATGGTCCCGTAGAAGCCGAGTCGTTAGGAAATAGACCATACTCTTGCCCCAGCCGGTGCGTTGAATCACCAAGAGTCGGCTGCGATCTTCGATCAGAGATCGGATTGCTTCCCATTGCCCTGTGTGGAGTTCGGCGTTTGAGTTGCTGAGGGCCTGCCGTAGATACTGATGCGCTGTTTCTTTCAGATCAGACATGATCAAACAGTAGGCGCTCCGAAGTTGCATGGTTACGAGATTCGAAAATTCTGTCATAGCTTGACGGTCAGCTCGACAAAGATTATCAAATAGGCTCAGTCTGTGGGTGAGCACCGCGCAAGGTGTTTTCGGGGTTGACGAAGCGTAACCGGCCCAGCTTGTCGAATGTCAGGCCGGTGCGCAGATCGGAGACGTCGTAAACCGAGGTTTCGAGACCCGTGTTTTCGTCGATGTCGGCGCGGCAGAGGTAGTGGCTCGTCGTATCGGATCAGCCGGACGCAGCAAACCCCCGCAGGCGTCCCGAGCATCTCCGGCATCCGCAAGGGCGTCTTCCCCTAACTCCACCTCCGCGCAGATTTCCTCGCCCGAGTCTACGCCCCAGTCCCCCCGCAAAGGAAGAGATCCAGAAGGTCAGAAAGCAGCAGGAAGGACGCAGCGCGGCGTTGACGGGCTTTAGGTTAGGACTTTCGCCCTACAGGCTGAGACCCGCAGGCGGTAGAGACCATAGGCGGACGATCGGCCCGGCTTTGAGTTGAGTTGAGTTTGAGTCTTCATGATGTGTGCTATCTGAAAACCCATAACTACTAAACTGCCCACCGAACCAGGGCAAGCCCAGTCGCGACCTCGACGCTCAGTGCTCTTCGGTCCCGCCTTCGTCCTCGAGGATCTCGAAGCTGACTCTGGACACGCGGCGTTTTTCCATTTTGAGCACGCGAATCCGATACGGTGGCGCGTCGATTTGATCGCCGACTTTGGGGATGCGTCCGAAGCGGGAGACGACGAATCCGGCGACGGTGTCTTCTTCGGTGCCTAGGTCCAGGTCTAAGTGTTTGGCGGCTTCGGGCAAGGCCAGGCTGCCGGCCATTTCGATCACGTGACCTTGGTCGTCGTGGTCGAGGATTTCCACCTCATCGAATTCGTCGGGAAGGGGTCCGACGATTTCTTCGAGGGCGTCTTCCAGGAAGACCATGCCGACGGTGGTGCCGTGTTCGTCGACCACCATGGCGCAGTGGGTCCGTTCTCCCTGTAGGCCTCGAATCAGGGACGAGATCAACATGGTGTCGGGCACGGAAGGAATGGGCCGGGCCAGCTCGGCGAGCTTTTTGGTGGTGCCTTCTTCCAACATCGATACCAAGATGTCTTTGGAGTGCACAATTCCGACCGCGGAATCCAAATCCGGATCGGCCACGGGAAAGCGGGAGTGTTGGCTGTCCCGGATCACCCTTAGATTCTCTTCTGGGGTCAAACGTGTCGACACGTAAACCACGTCGACCCGCGGCAACATGATGTGCCGGACCCGCAGATTCACCAATCCCAGAATGTTGTCGCCAAAAGCCTGTTGACGGCTCGTGATACGACCGGCCTGGGAGGCGGCCAGTAGGATAGCCCGGAGTTCGTCGATGTCGTGCACGGTGTCGTGTCCACCGTCGTCTTTTAAGCCGACCCATCGCAGCACCGTATTCGACAGGGAGTTGACGAAGTAGATGAATGGTTTGAACACCAGGGTGAACAGCCAAAGCGGGTAGCCCAGGGCCAAGGAAGTGGACTCGGGCTTGCGGATGGCCCAAATCTTAGGCACCTGCTCGCCGACGATCACGTGCAGAATCGTGATCAGGGTCAAGGCCACGGCCAAGGCGAAGAGATGGAAGGCAGCACTGTCGTGGACCTGATAGCCGAGAGATTCGGCGCCCAAGACCATCAACGCCGCTACCGCCGGCTCGGCCAGCCAGCCCAGAATCAAGCTGGCGATGGTGATGCCCAGTTGGCAAGCGGACAGGTAGAGGTTGAGGTCGCCGAGGATTTTCTTGACGGTCTCAGCCGATCTCGTCCCAGTTTCCGCCATCGCCTCAATGCGCGAGGCACGGGCTTTGACCAAGGCAAATTCGGCCGCCACGAAGAATCCGTTGAGGCCGATGAAAACGGCGGTGGCCGCTAGTTTTAGGAGGATTTCAGTCATAGTAATAGGTCGCTCATAGATTGCTCAACCTAGCATGAATTTAGCTGTGGCGCCGCCCTATGACGGTCGGGCTCGGTGAGCCCGCTGGCCCTCTTGGACAAGAATAGGAACCGTTGGTAACAAAGCGGTAACATGCCCTGGGTATCGTCTCCTTGGTAGACAGCAACACCGAAGGAAACCTTGAAGGAGACTTCCAAGATGAGCTTAAACATCAGATCGAAAATAGCGTCGACCCTACTGACCGCAGCTTTCACCTCGGCGGTGACCTGGGTCCTTATTTCGCTGCTCGCCATTCCCGCGGCTGCCGAATCTCCGGCGGAGCTGTTGGAGAAAGGGATCTACACCGAGCAGACGGTGGGGGATCTGGCCACGGCGATCGAAATCTATTCGAGCATTGTCGACAACGACCAAGCCAACCGACGCCATGCCGCCCAAGCCCAATTCCGACTCGGCATGTGCCACCTGAAGGGTGGCGACGAGGCCCAGGCGCGCCAGGCCTTTGAGCGCCTGATCGAGCGCTTTCCCGAGCAAGAGCAGTTGGTGGCCCAGGCTCAGAAGGAGCTGGTCGCGGCCCAACCGTCGTTGCCTTTGAGCCCGGAGGTGCCGTGGGTGGACGGCGAGGCCTTGACCTACAAAATGAGCCTGCCCACGGGCAAGGAATTCGGCGCCCTATATCTGCGGGCGGAGTCGACGGAGGTGGAGGGTCGCGAGGCGTGGCGTCTCGAGATGCGTCGATTCGCCGCCAACCAAAGCGACAACTACGGGGTCAGTTGGAGCTTTGTGGATGCCGAAACCCATCGACCGATCCGCAGCGCCATTCGACACGGTGTGCTCGGCAACGCCATCGCCACTTTCGAGCCCGAAGGCGTCACGGTCCAAACCCAAGCCGACGAGTCTCAATTCTTGGAGTCCCATCAGGCGGTCTTCGACAACGATCAAACCATGCATCTGATGCGATTGTTGCCCCTGGAGGTCGGCTATGGGGTCAAGCTCAACCTGCTGCCGATCTGGACCGCGACGATCATCGAGTTGGGTTTGGAGGTTAAGGCGAAGAAAACCTGCCGCGTGCCGGCCGGTGAGTTTGAATGCTTCAAAGTAGCAATCGACAACGGCGAGACCTATTGGATCTCCACCGGCCCGGAACGTTATCCGCTCAAGATCAAGGGCGGCGGAGTGGTGGTTGAGCTGGCGGAAATCGGTCGGGTCGAGCGGGCTGCGGAGGTGGACTTCGCCTTGGACGACTTCGGCTTCGCGGGCAAGCTGCCCAACGGTTGGATTCCCTACATCTATCGGGTGCCGGGGCGCAAAGGCAAAGCCATGGTTCGCCTGCTCGACCCCGACGCCGCGGCGATCAGCTCGATCGAATTGGACCGCTGCCCTCCGGGACGCTGCCCGACGCTGAAAGAGACCGCCGAGCGGGAGCTCGCCGGGGCGAAGAAACGCTTCGAAGGGTTCGAGCTCCGCCAAGACAGCTGGACCGAAAGCACCCTCGACGGTCGCCCGGCCATCAGCTTCGTCGGTGATTTCGAGCGCAACGGCCAAGCGTGGGTCCAGCACCGTGTCTATACCTTGAGCGACTCCTTGCGGGTGGAGCTCATCTTCCGGGTGCCCGCCGAACTCTACGAAGCCCTTCGACCGAGGATCGACACGGTGATCGAGAATGTCGACGCCGAGTAAAGAGAGCTTGGAACGGCAATCGCCGAGAACAAGGCGATGAAGCTCAGTCGCCTCAAACCTTGGGCCGGTCACGACGGACAGTCGTGGCCGGTCGTTTTGCCGTTGTTGATGGTGGTGCTGATTCCCACCCTCGGCGTGCTTTGGTTCATGAGCCGGGCGATGCAAAACGAGCAGCTGGCGGTGCGTCAGAAGCTGCGTGACGTTTATCAGGCTCAGCTCTTCGATCTGCAACACGAACTCGAAGACTATTGGCAGGGTCGCTCGTCGGAGCTCGATCCGGCGTCCCCGGAGCAAGCCCCATCGGTGACCTTCGCGCAGGGCGTTCGGGCGGGTTTGGCCGATAGCGTGGTGGTCTACGACCCGGTCGGTCGACCGGCTTATCCGGCGCCGACGGCTGCGGACCTCGAAGCTTCCGCACCGACCGACGAGCAGAGCCGGGCCCAAAGATTGGCCCAACGGTTGGAGCGTTCAGGGCAGTTGGATCGAGCGGCGGATGCCTACGGGATCTTGGCTGAGCAAGCCGGGGACCGGCACCGGGCAGCCCAGGCTCTGCAAGCCCAAGCGCGGTGTCTGGTCCGTGCCCGGCGGGTCGACGAAGCGATCGATATTTTGTCCGAAACCTTGGGCCGGTCGGAATTCCGCGACGCCGTCGATACGCAGGGCCGTTTGATCCAGCCGAGCTCCCAGCTTCGGGCCTTGCAGCTGATCGAGCCTCGTTCGAGCCGATCTTTTCAGCGGGTCGCCGCCGACCTGGCTCGACGTCTGGAGGATTACGGTGAGGATTACGGTGAGCCCGTCGTGCCGGCGCCGCAACGTCGATTCTTGATGAAAGAGCTCAGCCGTTTAGAGCCGGACCAAGCTTTCGACACGCTGGCGGCCGAAGAGCTGGCGGCTCGGTATCTCGAGAGCGATCCGCCGCCCCAACCGACCCGCTCTTTGCAGCCGAGCGGGCTGCCCGGTTATTGGCGTCTGGCGTCCACCGACGGAGGTGTCGTTGCCCTTTTCGAGCGCGAACGGTTGATCGACGAGCTCGAAGCCCATTTGAGCCGACAACGGATGCAGGGATCCACCGTCGAGCTGCTGCCGCCCGGTGAGCAGCCCGAGGGTCCGTTCGTGGTCTCCTTGCCGGCCGGCGTCGCGCTCCGGGATTGGCAGCTGGTCTTGCGTCCCGAAGATCAAACCCTCTTTGCCACCGCCGCCAACCAGCGCATCCACGCCCATATGCTGACCGCCGGATTGACCGTGCTCGTAATCGCAGTGCTGGCCCTGGGGGTCGGACGGGTGATGTCACGGCAGCTCCGGCTCACCCGGCTCAAAAACGACCTCCTTTCCACGGTTTCCCACGAGCTGAAAACACCTTTGGCGTCCATGCGACTGTTGGTGGACACGTTGCTCGAAACGGGCACCGACGACGCCCAAAGAGCGCGCGAATACCTGGAGCTGATAGCCCAAGAGAACGTGCGATTGTCTCGCCTGGTGGACAACTTCCTGGCGTTTTCGAAAATGGATCAAAACCGCCAGAGCTTCGAAAAGGTCTCGCTATCGGTCGAGCAGCTGGTGTCGGACGCGACGGCTTCGGTGGCCGATCGCTTCAATGGGCCGGTCAATGGGCCGGATTGTCGATTCGAGGTGGAGGTCATGTCGGATTTGCCGAGGGTGGTCGGCGATCACGCCGCCTTGGTGACCGTGTTGATTAACCTTCTCGATAATGCGTATAAATATTCCGAAGACGAAAAACATATCAAATTACGAGCCTTCAAAGAAAACGGCTCGGTATGCGTAGCGGTAATCGACCGAGGCATCGGCCTATCGCCGCGGGCCACGTCCAAAATCTTCGAGCGCTTCTACCAGGTGGATCAAAGCCTGTCCCGCCCGGGCAGCGGTTGCGGTCTAGGCCTGAGCATCGTCCGACTGATCGTCGAAGCCCACGACGGCACGGTGGGTGTGGAAAGTCGCCTGGGGCAGGGCAGCACCTTCACCGTCAGGCTGCCCGCCTCGTCCGATCCACCGCAAGCGGAAGCTTAGGGAGAATCCATCATATGTCCAGTGAAACAGTGTTGATCATCGAAGACGACCCCACCCTGCTACGGGGTTTGAAAGACAACTTCGAGCTGCGCGGTTATCGAGTGAGCACCGCGGCCGACGGTCTTGCGGGTCTCGAATCGGCTTTGGACCACGAGCCGGAGCTGGTGATTCTCGACATCATGTTGCCCAAGCTCAACGGCTTCGAAATCTGCCGACAAATCCGAGAAGCCGAGCTCGACATGCCGATCATCATGCTCACCGCCAAAGGTCAGGAGCAAGATATCGTGCGTGGCTTGAACCTCGGCGCCGACGATTACGTCACCAAACCCTTCAGCATCCAAGAGCTGCTGGCCCGATCCAGCGCGTTCCTCAGGCGACGCCGAACGTCAAAATCATCGCCTGAGACCTACGACTTCGCCGACTGTAGGCTCGATCTCCGAGCCCACCGCCTATTCCGCAAAGATCAGGACGGAAAACACCGCGAGGTCGACCTATCGCCGAAGGAATTTCGTCTGCTCGAGCTATTCGTACGCCACGCCGGTCGAGCCCTGACCCGCGACGAGATCCTGAGATCGGTGTGGGGCAGGGATATCTTGGTCACCGCCCGCAGCGTCGACCGGTGCATCAACACCTTGAGGAATAAAATCGAGGTCGATCCCAAACAGCCCGTGTTGATCCAAACCATCCGCGACGTCGGTTACCGCTTCGAGCCGTCGGAGGCGGGTGGATAGGGATATCAATATTCTTCAACCCTGAAGGGGTTGTTTTGCCTAGCCCGGGGTTGCGCAGCGCTACCCCGGGGAGTCTGGCTGATCCCGCCGGGCGAGGGACGAGCCGGCGCCCAAAGCCGGCGGATCCGGGGCTAGCCCAGCGAGCCGACTGCGAAAGCCGGCGCCTCAACCGCGCGGGATCAACCCCTTCTGGCCCAGCTGGCACAGTGTCAGCCGCAAGTCTCGCTCGGTGAAGGGACGCCGAAGGTGCTCATCCATGCCCGCTTCCAGGCATTCCTGTCTATCTTGCTCACCGGCGTTCGCGGTGAGCGCGACGATCGGAACGCGTTCGGCGGCGTTTTCTCGGGCTCGGATGCGCCGGGTCGCCTCGAGGCCGTCGAGCCGGGGCATTTGAATGTCCATAAAAACAATGTCGAAGGTCTGCTGCTGCAATCGTTCCAGGGCCTCGAGGCCGTCGCTCGCGAGCACCGTTGAAACCCCCAAATTATTGAGAAAACTCGACGTCACCAGGCGATTGATGCCGTTGTCGTCGACCACGAGGGCGTTCCCCAGCAGGGGGAGGGTGGGCTCGGCGTGGGTGTCCCGCTCGCAGGTGTCCGCGTCCGTTGCCTCTGGATTTGCAAGCTCCAGAGGTAGCTCGACGGTGAAGGTGCTGCCGCGTCCGAGTTCGGATACGGCTCGAATGTCGCCCCCCATGTCGCGCGCCAACCGGCGGCTGATCGACAGGCCGAGCCCTGTGCCTTCGAAGCGTCGCGCCCGACGGCCCTCGGCCTGTTCGAAGGCTTCGAACACGTGCTCCAGCGCCTCGTCGGCGATGCCGACACCAGAATCAGCGACCTCGACGGTCAACGTGGCCGTGCTCGCGCCTTCGCGCCGCCAGGAGCAGGAGACGTGGACCCGGCCGTGCTCCGTGAATTTGATGGCGTTTCCGATCAGATTGAACAGGATTTGCCGAATGCGGGTCGCATCGGCGAGCACCGCCGGCATCTCTCCGTCGGCGAGCCCCTCGTCGGCGAGCCCCTCGTCGGCGAGGCCCCGTAGGTTCCAGGTCAAATCGAGTTGTTTCGCTTCGGCGACCGGTGCCAGCAGAGCTAGGACCTGCTCGAAGGACGGCCGCAGGCCGACGGCCGTTTTCTCGATCGTCACCTTGCCCGCTTCGAGCCGTGAGAAGGTGAGCACGTCGTCGAGAATGCGGAGCAGGGAAGAGGCCGAACTCTGGATCAGATCGAGCAGCTTTTTCTGCTCGTCGTCCAGGTTCGTGCCTCGCAGCATGTCGCTCACGCCGAGCACGCCGCTCATCGGCGTGCGCAGCTCGTGACTCATGTTGGCGAGGAATTGTGATTTTGCCTCGGTGGCAGCGTTCGACCGCTCGAGCTCGTCGCCGAGCCGCTCGTTGGCGGTGTGCAGTCGGCGGATCAGTGACAGATAAAAGGCCGGTAAGATGATCAAACCGACTCCCAGCCCGATACCCGCCACCAGGTTTGCCCGCCAATAAGGGCTCCAAAAGAGCATCGGGAAGAAGTAGAGCACTCCGACGCCCGTGGCCGGCACCAGATATCGCGGACCGAAGCGCACGCCGTTACCGACGATAATCCAGAGGTACATCGGGTAGAAGGCGGCCCCCTTCGCCTGCAAGAAATGCATGAAGAAGGTATTGATGCCGAGATCGCCGAAAATCGTTGCGATCCGTCGTGCCGGATAGTGCCCGGGCCAGGCCCGCACGGCGAGGATCCAAGCAATCGAGATCAAAGCATAGACGCTGACCAGGAGCACCGCCCGCCGCGGAATGGGCTGGGCAAAAATCGACCACCCACCCATGTAGAGCAGCGCCACCACGCAAACGGCGAGCCGGGCGAAGGCCTGCTTGACCTCCTCGACATGCTGTAATTGCGCTTCTGGAGGAGCTTCGGAGGCCCGGTCATGGATGGGCATCCTCTCGATGGGCTCGTGCGGCGGGGGAGACAGTGGAGGATGACGCCGAGTGGCGCCTTCGGCAGTGTCGTCGTGCTCGGGCCCCAATCGGACCTCGTCGTCGAGCACCAACTCCTTGCTTCGCGCCATCAGGTTCTACCTCCACGAACGAGGATAGCGCTATCACCGATGTCTGTAAAAAATATTCTGGAGCCGTCGAGACGATTCGGATGCTTCGTCGGGGGCGGTTCGATTGCGGACGCAGTTTGCAGGGGAGGGCTTCAGCCGACCCCTGAAGGGGTTGTTTTGCCCAGCCCCGGGATAATAACGCGCAGCGCTACCCTGGGACGTCTTCGTCGGAGTGCGGCATCTACGCGGACAGAGGTATGTGCATTATGTTATAAATTAAACAAGCAGAGTGACCAAGACTGAGTCCCGTGGTCAAGACTGAGTCCCTCTGATCACCAACCCCATAAAGACTGAGAGAATCCTCCAATGCCTTCACCACGCCCGAGCGTGATACTTGCCGATGATCATCCCCTCGTGCTGGAAGGACTTTCTAAGCTGCTGAAATCGGAATTCGACGTGGTCGCAACGGCGGAGGACGGAGAACGCCTGCTCTCGGCGGCTCGAAGACTTCAACCCGATTTCGTGGTCGCTGACATTGCTATGCCGTCTGTCGACGGCTTCGAGGCGATCCGACGCTTGGCAACGATTTCACCCTCCACACGCGCCGTCATCTTGAGTTTTCATTCCGAAGTCACGGTAGCGCGCAACGCGCTCGCGGCAGGTGCATGGGCCTACGTGCCCAAATCCGCAGTAGCGGACGAAGTCATCTTGGCACTCCGGGAAGTGGGGCTCGGCCGAATCTACATTAGCCCGAGTGTCACGAGTGGTGTGGTAACGATTCAAGAGCAGGATATGCACCCAATCACGGATTCGCTCACGCCCCGGGAGCAGGAAGTGGTCGCATTGGTGGGCAAGGGGCTTTCGAATCTGAAGATTGCCGAAGCTCTAGGCATTTCCGTCACCACGGTCCGGACCCATTTGTCGAGCATTTATGCGAAGCTCGGCAACGGTAGCCGTGTCGAACTCGCTCTTTTCTTCGCTGCCGATCGATAGCCATGCCTCGCCCATGGAAAAGGCGCTCGTCAGCTCTCAGGGCCGAGCCGTTTCGGCCAGACGAGCTTCCAGAGGTCGTTTAGGAAGAGGCCAGGTCCGCCGTCGGAAGTGGCGCCGCTGTGGATAAATAGCTCGTAGGCCGTGGCGGTCTCGCGCAAGAAGTGCACCGCTCCAACGCGTGCGGGCGGTATCGGGGAACCAGGGGCAAGGGTGATTTCGCTCCATTCGTTGTCCGTGACCGAGTAGAACCACAGGTCGTTGACCGGCCCATCAAATTCCTGGCCACCGAAGAGAACCCAACCCCCGCGAGACGTGTCGAAGAAACCTCGGCTGTTGTCCCGAGGGCTCGGGAGAGTGCCTGCCGGCTCGAGTTCGGTCCAAACGAGAGATTCCAGGTCCAATGACCATAGGTCGTTCTCATAGTTCGTCGGGCCGAAGAGCTCGAACGGAGGCGTGTTGGGCCCTTGATCGGGGCCGAGGCGATAGCCTCCGAAGACCAGAATCGCATGGTGGATGGGATCATATTCAGCCGATGCCCAGGCGCGGGGGGCGGGGTGGTCGCCGAGGGTGGAGAGTGTGCTCCAACCCTCCTGCTTGCTGTGCACGATCACATCGTTCCGTAGCCCGGTCGGCGTCGTGGGGAACGACGGCAGGGTATTGCCGACTCCACCAAAGACGTAATAGGTGGGCTTGTGTGGCGGCGTCGGGCTCGGAACGGTGATCACCGGTGCCGAGGACCGATGAAGCGCGAAGGGATCGTCTCCCAAGTCTTGGGGATCGACCTGCTTCCACTTCTTGCTTTGCACTTGATAGGTCCACATATCGGGAAACATATGGTCCGAACCGGTCCGAAAGCGTCCCCGGCCCGCGAAGACGGAGACACATTGACCGCATGGGCCCGGCATCAACAAGACATCGGCCCGCGGCGCGGGCCCGTGGGTGGCGTCGAGCTGAGTCCAGGTGAAGGTGTCGAGGTCCAGGGCATAGAAATCGTTCAGCACCGGGTCGTTGGGAAATTGACCCACCTGGCCTCCGAATCGGTAGACCACATGCGAGTTGGTGTTGCGGGCAAAGGAAGCTCCGGCCTCCCAAATTGGCGGCGGAACGTCACCCTGCTGCTGCACGGATTGCCAAACGGCGACCCCGTCGAGGGTCTCGGCGGCCAACGGTGCACTGGTGAAGACTAAAAAACAGCAAGCCAAAGCTACAAGACGAGAGAATCTAATCATTTCGGGCCTTTCATGGGTTGTTGGATACTCCTGAACTCTCCGGTAGGAAGAGCCGGCGGGCAGAGCCGCCTCGCGACCCCTCTTCATTGGCCCCAGCCCGTGAGATCGCCGGATTCGAAGCCGTCCGTGAAGAGCGGAGGCAGGGCCACCAAAGCGCCGCGATCGAAGGCCACGTCCGCGTCACCCGCGAGATCCTGGGGAACGGCCTCGAAAACCACCTCGACCGATAGGGTCGAGGCCGGCAGCGCGGCGCGTCGGTCTAGATCGATCCACAATCCCCCGGTGTCGCCGGCATTTTCTAAGCTGCTCACCATGCTGAGTTCGACACCTTGGCAGCCCGGTTGATCGTAGAAGCGGAGATGGCTTTGGGCCGTCACCACCGTTGCCGAGGTTTGGGTTATCCGGGCACGGGCGGACAGCCCGATCTCGGCGTAGGTGGGGAAGGCCGGTAATTCCACACATTGACTCGCCCGCTCCGCTTGCTCGGTGATCAACATGCCGAGAGAGCCGGAAGTCGGCGCATCGTCGGCGTCGTCCGCCAAGAAGGCGGCGATCGAGCCATTGCTGAGCGTCCAGTGGGTCAGGTCGTCGTCGAAGTTTGGATTCGCCAGATAGCTGCCGGCGACCCCGAAGTCGAGGACGAAGTCTACACCTCCGTTGAGGGCATTGCCCTGGAGATCCGCCAGCACCGAGCACACCAGAAGGCGGTAGTTTCCGGCCGCCACCGAGCCGTTGCCGGCCAGATCCAGGTAGGCCGTACGGGTCCCGTCCAAATAGGTGACGGCCGCCACCGGCAACTCGGTATCGTCACCCAACACGCCGTCACAAGCCGCGAGCGACGGCACTTCGTCGGCGCCGGACTCCACCAGTCGATAGCTCGTGGGATCCACCACCCCGGTACCGATCGATTCGGAGAAGGTGACTGAGAATTGGGTAATCGCGTTGTTGAGCACTTGATCCGCGACAATGGCGCCGCTTTCGGTGCGCGAAACCGTGTCGATCAGAGCCACGCTCGGCGCCACGAGGTCCTCTTCGATCACCAGTGGGGCCGAGATCGCGATCGGGCTCGGGTTGCCCGCCACGTCCACGGAGCAAAGGTGAAAGTAATGACTGCCCACTGGCAGAATCGGGCTGGTGACGCTGAGCCCGGTGCCTTCCACGGCGCCGTCGCATTCCGGCGTATCGGTGGTTCGATACGCCCAGCTATATCCCGCCAAACCGCTCGCGTAACCGCTCGCCGCCGGCGGATCGATCGCCGGACTCCAGCTCATCGTTATGCGCGGATCCGTGTTGGGTGATCCATGGGAGGGGCTCGTGAGCCCGCCCGGCAGGGTCGGCGGGGTGGTGTCGATGGCCAACGGACCCAAGTGGGTCGGGCTGCAGTTGCCGATCAGGTCACAGGTGGTCACATGCACGAAGTAGTTGTCGTCGTCCTCACTGGCCACGAGTTCCGCCGAATGGGGATCGGTGGTGTGGAGCACAAATAACGAGGGTGGACCGGTGGGTGCGGGGGTGTCGTCGATCACATCGAGCAGCAGCCAATAGTCGGCCACGCCGAAGCCTTCGTCCGACGCCCCGGACCATTGCAACCCCACGGTGGTGAGATTCGAGGGCACGCCGACCGTGTGGGTGGTGCTGGTGAGCGCCAGGGGAGCGGGCGGCACAATGTCACGGCTAAACACGGTCAACGAGCTGGCGCTGGTGCCCACGGCGTAAACGTTCTGATCGTCGGGGCTGACCACCAGGGCGTTGGCCCCGTCGAGTCCGTCCACCCCGCCGATACCGTCGCGCACGAAGTCTTCGAAGAGCAGGCTGCCGTCGGGCATACGCTCGAAGATCGAGATCGCATGGTCGGTGAAGCTGGTGGCGTAAAGGAAATCACCGAGGGCGGGATTGCGGCTGAGGGCGAGCCCGGTGACAAAGCCGAGCCCTTCGTTGCCGCCCACTCCGTCGAGCACGCCGCCGGTGAAGGTCAAGAGGCCGTTGCTCGGGTTGCGGTCGAACACCGCCACACCGCTGCTCAGCAGACCGGCGACGTAGAGATGGGCGCCGTCGGCGCTGAGGACCAGGTCCACGGCGCCGTCGAGGGCGAACACCCCGCTGACCCCGTTGCGATGCAGCTGGCGGAAGGCCAGGAAGCCGTCATCCACGTTGCGGTCGAAAACCGCCACCGAATCGTCGAGAAAACCCGTCACGTAGACCTGCGAGCCGTCGGGACCGATGGCGATCGCCGATGCCTGAGCCAGGCCGTCGACCCCGGCCGTTCCGTCTTTGACCACGGTCTCGTATTCCAATTTACCGTCGGCCAACACCTGGAAGACCGCCACCGAGTCGTCGAGCTGGCCGGCCACGTAGAGATGATCCGGGTGGCCGTCGGATCCGGGGGCTTCGGCGATCGCCGCCGCGCCGGCTAAGCCTTGCACCACGCGCGTGCTTTCCGGATCCACCAAGCCGTCGAAGTCTTGATCGACAAATACCAATGTGCCGTCGGGCTGACGCAGGAAGCTGACCAGGGCGTTGGCGTCGTAGGACGCGGCGAACACTTTGGTGCCGTCGGCGCTGACGTGCACTACCTCCACGTCGTGCAGGCCATCGATACCGTCGGCCCCTTCTTCGTAGGTGGCGAGGTGGGTCAAGGCACCGTCCGGGCCACGCTCGAAGGCCACCACCGCGTCACTGCCGCGACCGGCCACGTAGACGTGCAAGCCGTCGGGGCTGATGTCCACATCGTAGGCCCCGGCAAGTCCGGGGGCCACGGACCCGGCCACGGCCGGCGGGGCCCCTTGCACGGTGTGCTCCAAGTAGCGCAGGAAACGCACAAAGTCGTTTAACGACGCCTGACCCACGCCGTCGAGGATCGAGGCGTTGGTGGCGTTGCTCAAATGCACCTGGAAGACCTCGTCGAGCTCGTCGTCGATGTCGCCCAAAACGGTGAAGGGAATCTCGGTGGTCAGCTGACCGGCGGGGATCATCCCCGAGCCCGCGCCCAAAATATAGTCCGCGCCGTTTGACGCCTGGCCGGGCAAGTCCACGGCCGCGTAGTTGAAGCTGACATCCTGGCTCCAAGAGTGGGAGAGGCGGACCGTGAACGCGCTCTCCAGGGTGGCGCCGGGATTGGGCTCCGCCACCACCACGTCGGTCACTTGCAAGCTTGGGGGCGTGTCGTCGTCGAGCACGGTGATCAAGGCCTCATGGTCGAAAAGCACGCCGTTGATCGGATTGGAGAGGTCCACGTGGAAAACCTCGTTCGCTTCGGCCACCGTGTCGCCGATGATCTGGATGTCCACGGTGCGGGAGGTCTCACCGGCGGGAATGGTCACCCGCCCCAGGCGCGACATGTAATCCGAGCCGGCCACGGCGCTGTCGTCGCGGGTGGTGTAGTCCACCTCCACAGCCACGGCCGAGGGCTGGTTGATCGACACCGTCAGTGTGGCCACGGTATTTCCGGAATGCCCCTCGAAGAGCTGCACGTTGTCGATGTGAATGGCGGCGGTGAGCAGCACCGGATCGATGTCCAAGTTCCGAGCGCGGCCGGCGGCGCCGACCTGCACCACGGACACCAGCTCACCGTCGATGAAAATTTCGGCCCGGTCGCCGCTGCGGGCCAAACCCGCCGGCCGCTCTCCCACCGTGTCGAGGGGGATCCGGAGGATGTAGAGCTCCGGGGACTCGGGATTGGAGCCGAAGAGGAACGAGGTGATCTCTTGCCCTTCCACCTCGAGGCTGATGCGGGCCCCCGGATCGAGGATCGCTCCGTTTTGGGTGGCCCGGCCGTAAAGCACGTGGTGGGGCTCGGCGATCTCGGCCCCGGCGGGCACGATCGACAACAGGCAGAGAGCGATCACCGTCCCCAGCACGGCGACCACGGACGAACGACTCGGTGTTTGAGTGATATGGGTCATTTTCGGCTCCATGTTCCGATCAGAAGCCCGAGTAGGCGTAGGTTTTAAAGAAAATCAAGATGTCCGTCACCCCGGGGT
This sequence comes from uncultured bacterium, assembly GCA_965366625.1. Classification (GTDB taxonomy): domain Bacteria; phylum Acidobacteriota; class Thermoanaerobaculia; order Multivoradales; family J023; genus JAUIJL01. The sequence continues at coordinate 15,904 of CBDUGP010000045.1, read as the reverse complement.
CGTCGGGCGTGCCGATCAGCTTGTCGACGCCCTCCCGGGGATCCGCCAGCAGGGTGCCGCCGGGGATGATCAAGAGCCAACGGGTATTCCACACCGAGCGTGCCACCGACCGGCTGTCACCGGTGGTTTGGTCACCGAAGGGCGCGTTGGGGTCGTAGTCGTAGGCGCGGAAGCTGCCGAAGCGGCGCACCTCGTCGAAGCCGCCCGAGAGCATGTCCGTGAGCGGTGTCCAATTCGGATCCTCGAGATCCTCGTCGGCGAGGGCGAAGGGCACCGGTACCAATTGATCGCGCACCGCCCATTCGCGGGTGGTGAACTCACCGGCGGTCGGCGGCCGCAGCACGTCGAAGCCGGCGGGGATTAAATAGACCCGTGGAGTGATCGACAAGGGCAGCTCGCCGTAGCCATCGAGCCACACCCCCAGGCTTCTCACCCGGGTCGAGAACTGCGACGGATCGTAAGCGCTGTCGCCGGCGGCCAGGGGACGGCCGAAGAAATTCAGGCCGAAGGTCACGGTGGTCTCGAAGGGAATCACCAGACCCGGCTGGGGTCCCAGGGCCTCTTCGGTGAACGGCCGGGCCAAACGACGGAACTCGGGCACCTGCCACAGGTCGTCCACCCGGTGCTCCAGGAGCTTGGCCCGCCAGTCGATGTCGGAGGTTTCGGCGTCAAAGAGGCGGAATAGGCCGCGCCGCAGGGAGAAACGATTGGTTTCGATCTGCGGGTTGTTGAAGCCCATCTGGCCTTTCAAGATCTGGAAGTTGTCGTGCATGCGACCCAGGGGATCCGCCAGGCCCAACGAGCCCGGCACCGGCGCACCGCCGAGGATTTGGCCGACACCCCGACGACGCACGATATCGGCGAGGAAATCCCGCCCGCTGTCGGCGTTGCTGCCCAGGAGGTTGGTGTCGTAGTCGTAGGCCGTGGCCGCCAGGTAGGTGAATCGAGCGGCCATGTCGAAGGCGGAGCGATATTTCTGCAAGGCGTCGTTGCGGAAGACCCGGAAGGCCATATCTTGATGGCGATAGTCCTGGACCGCTGCCGCCGTATTCTTACGGAAGGCCACGAGCTCCTCGTAGGTCCGTAGACCCTCCGCCAAGGCGTTGCGATAAGCCTGCTTCGCTTGCTCCACCACCTGGGCGCGGGCAAAAAGCTCGTTGCGCAAGAGAGGTTCTTCGCGCAGCAGCACTTCTACCTCGCCCACCAGACCGTCCATTTCCTCTCGATAGCCGTGCACCTCCAGCTCAATGGCCGCCTGCAGGCTCACGTCCTCTTTGGCTGCCGCTGCGGCGTTTTGGGCGATGGTTATGCCGTCGGCTAGGGTGTCGAGCGGTAGGGTCAAGGCATTGGAAACGCCCGCAGCAGCGCACTTGACAGGTGAAAACACATCACCACCGGCGGCTACGCCTGCAATCATATTGCTGGGAATGCACTCTTTGGCGGTGTTGAAGACGGCGGTGGCAGCGGCACCTACCCGCTTCAAGGTGATGACCGTCGACTCCATGGCCGTGATCGAGGCGGCGTATTCGTTGAGCTCCTTGCGCTCACTGTTCTTGATCCTCAGCTGCTCGTTGCGCAGGTTGAATTGCGCTTTGATGGAGTCGACGGAGCCTTGCACCGCCTGGCGCAGATCGTCGTATTCATCGAGCGCTCGGCGCATGGCGATTTGAGACCTCATGATCTCCGACAACGCCTCTTGGATTTTGCCGGCGGCCGGTCGGTTACCGGTCCAGGTCGGCGGTTTGATGTTGGCGAAGCTCGACAGCACCGGTAGATCCCAGGTGTGCTGGGTCACCTCCAGCTCGGTGTCCGGGGGATCACCCAGGGTACAGCCTTCGCCGAACGGATTGTCGGCACAGCCGAGACTCTGGTCCGCGGTGTTGAAGTCGAAGAAATTGATGCCGCCCGGCATGGGTTTGTAGGTGGCGGTGAAGGTTCTCAAGCGCCCGATTTGGGCCGGACCCTCGGGCTCACCGGTCAGAGGATCGACCTCAAACGGTGTGCCCGCCAAGGCCGGCGCGTCCACATAGTTGTAGTGGTAGATGTCGGGGCCGTCGTAATTGGCGGGATAGGTTCCTCCGGGGCCGACATCTTCCGGATAGGGCCGGCCGAAGCTCTCGATCAATCGATTGCGGAAGTCCCGCTCCCGTTGCTGGGAGCTCAAGGCCAGCTCTTCGACGCTGTCTTGGTTGAACCTCAGCATGCGGCTCTGCTGATTGGCGAAATTCCACACCTTGACGGTGTTTTCCACCGCCGTCACCGCACGGTCGTAAACCTGCTCGAAGTGAGTCACTCCGGCGTCCACCTGGGCGGGGTCGATGTCAAAGGGCACCACGCCCTTGGCCAGGCCGAGGGGATTTAAACCCCGGTCCGCCTCGTCCAGTTGGCTTTGCACGGCGGTGAACCCGGCGGCGATTTCCTCGATCTCTTGCACCGTGGTGCGGTCGATTTTCTGAATGCCCACGTGGCTCGGATCGGGATCCTCCGCCGGCAAAATGGCGTTGGCCGTGACCCAATCGAAGAGCGCCCCTTGCCCAGCCCGCCGACCCCAGCCGTCCAGGCCCCAGGCGCGATCGGGATTCGTATCCTTATATCCTTGCCATTGGCCGGCGGGATCCTCGACGTATTCCGAACGATAGGTGAGATCCACGATCTCGGCCCCGGCCCGGGCGCGCAGGGCCGCGGCGCGGGCGAATTTGCGCTCGTCGAGGTAATCCACCTGGATCGGCGCACCGGCCACGGGCACCGCCTCCGGCCGTGGATTCCAGGTGTAGAAGTCGTGGCGCAGGAGCTTGTAATAGGTTTTGATGGCGGTCAGATAGTGGCCCCAGGCATCGCCGTGGCCCTGGGGATAGAGCAGGCGGGCATCGTGCTCATTGATGAAACCGTCCATATTCTGGTCGGAAAGGTTGTACGACAAGGCGTAGGCCACCTCGCCGTCGCCCTGGGTGAAGTTCCAGAAATAGCGGTTGTACACCGGTGACGCGGCCACCGGCCCTTGGCCGTCGTCACGCCCCCGGAGCAGGGTGAGCTCTTCCTCCAACAGCGAAGCCGCTTGGTTCTGAAAGTTGAAAATCGTCGGCGCCAGGGATCCGAAGTCACCGTTGCTGGTTGAGATGCCGACGGTCGGGTCCTGGGCGTCGGAGAACGCCTCGTTGCCGAGCAACATGTAGAAATCCGCGATTCGCGAAGCGATGTTGAGCAGGGCCGCGTTGGCCGGCTCGTAATTCACCGGCGGCGTGGAATCGATGGACAGCTCCATGGCCCGACGGAACACTGTTTCATAGGCTTCGATCAGGCCGATTCGGTTGAGGTTCTCGGGATCGTCGGAGAAGGCGATTGGCCCCTCGTAGCGCTCGCCCAATTGGGCGATCATGCTGGCGTAGGTATTGGTGGCCGAGGTGTGGAAGGCGGCCACCCGGGCGTCGAACGGGTTGAGCCCGGCCACCACCCGTTTCACCCAGCCCACGGAGAGCTGGGCCCGCGGATCCGTGGGTGTCGAGCCCGGTTGACCGGCGAACACCGTCCACTCGGTCGCGTTGTTGCAAGTCGGCAAGCCCCGATAGCGGGCTAAGAACCAATTGTCCGACAGGGTTTGAATATCGGCGCCGCCGAGGGTGATCTCCACCTTATTCCCGGACAACTGGGTCCAATTGTTGAAATTTCCGTTTTCGGGATCGGGCAAAGGGGTCGGCGGCGTGCCGTCCACGTCGGGGTGGCGGAACCACTGGAATTCCAGCGACTCCACGCGCCCGCCGAAATCACCGTTGTGGCGCAGGGTCACCTGCTCGTCGAATACGTTGGCGGGAGCGATCACCTGGATCTGACCGATGTAAGGCGACACCAGGGTCGGCGGCGCCGGCGGCTCGGGGAAGGTCAGGCAGTCGACCTTGATCACCTCGAGGCTGATCGGCAAGGCCAGGTTCCTGGAATCGTTGAACGCGACCGTCACATAACCGGTGGATTGGGCCGAGCCGGCGGTCAGCGCGGCTTTCACCCCTTCGGCGCGATAGGGCTCCAAGATGCCGTCGTCGTTGGTATCTACCACGCCGATCAGCACATCTTGCGCCAAGTCCACCGGCCGGCTTGCGTCGCATCGAATGGCGCCGTCGGCCACCGAGGTCGCGGTGCAAACCTTTTGCACGCCGTGGGGATTGCGGCTCAATTCGTAGATCTCATGGATCGCCGTTTGCCAAGGCAGCGATGACGAAAGAGCGAGCAATTGGTTTCGCTCGTCGGTGGTCATCACGTTGAGTAGCAGCAGGGGATCGCCGGCTCCGGTCTCGTCGAAATGGCCCGAGAACGAGAGGGTCTTGGTCAGCGCATCCCAGCGCAGCCGAGAATAAAGGGCGTAGGGCAGGCGCAGATCTCCGGCGGCGTTGCCGGTGATGATGGTTTTCCCCTGGTCGTCGAGGCGGACGGCCAAAGCTTGGGTGCCCGTGGGCAGCTGCTCCAGGGCCGCAGAACGCGCATTGAGCGGATCGATGAGCTGGGTCAGGTTTTTAGAGGGATCGAGGGGATTGGCCTCTTGCAGCTGGTCATAGACCACCCGCACGGCGGCCTGGTTAAAAATGTCCGGCAGCTCCTTCTTGGGCGTGAGCAGCGTTTCACCTACGGTCAGCTGAGGCGGGGCATCCGGCCAGGCGATGTTGTAAGCCACCTCGATAGGGGTTGCGGGGCTCACAGTGCCACCGTCTGCTGCCGCTAGTCGGGCCATCCAGGGGATGCAGGTCCCGACCTCGTTGCCCGGTGTGCCGTCGCCGTTGAGGTCGTCCATCACGCCGTCGTTGTCGAGATCGTAGAACCAGCCGGGCTGGACCGGGTAGTGGTACAAAACCTTGCCGCTGCCGGCTGCTCGTGCCCAAAGCTGCTCGTTAGTGTCGCGGAAGAATGGGATCGGTGGTTGCTCTGTGCCCTGCACCTCGCCCACGATTCGGGTTTCGGCGCAGGATTCCTGCAGCCGCACCGGATAGGGAGGCTCCACGGTACGGCCGGCAAAACCAGGATAAGAGAATCCCGGAAACTCAGGGCTCGTGGCCTTCACCGCGTAGACCTCGTGGACCCAACGTTGGGCCCCGTCATCGAAGTGTTTGGCGATCACATAGGGCTCCGACGCCGCCGAGGCGTCGATGGCACCGCCAAAGTCGGCGCGCAGGGCGAAGATCGCCGAGACTCCGGAATCCGAATTCGACGGTGCCATCAGGGCGTGCTCGTCGTTAGGATTGAAACCCGGTTTGGTCGGGTCGTCTTGAACGTAGAAATGGATTTGCGGATAGGTCAGCGGGTCCAGAGCCGGTTGGCCGGACCCCTCACTGCCCAGCTCGGAGGCGATTACGATCTGCTGTGGCGAGCTCGGCCAAGCGCATTGATACCCCACCGCCTTCTCGGGCCAAGCCACACCGAGATCGTTGAGCCGATACCACGCGATGAGCATCTCTTTATCGGCATCTTCGGGTCGGTTCGAATTGACCCGGTTGACCGGCACGATTTGGCCCAATCGAGCCTGGCGATCGTAGGGTTTCCGGGCTCCCACACCATCGTAGAATGCATTCACATTGAGCACGTAGCCGGCACGCCCAACTTGGTTGTGATCGGCTGGATCGGGAACAATCTCCGTGCCGATGGTGCATGCCGCGGTGCCTAAATAGGGCAAATCATCGTTGCTCGGCGGCAGGTCTGTGGTCTGGACCGTGCGCACCACGCGCACGTCCAAAGGATGTTGGCTGGAGTCGAGAGTCGGTCCTTTCACATAGACCAACGTGCTGAAACCACTGGTCGAGGCTGTAAACGCGCCGTTGGCAACCTGCGCGTCACTGCCCGAATCTCTGTGGATTTCCAGGAATGAACGCTCGGGGTTACCTTGCCCGGGAAGAATCTCCACGGGCGCGCCGGCCAAGTGAACCTGGTAACAGGACGAGGTCACTCCGGTGGAGGCATTGCACCGAGCCGTGGGCCAAGCCGGTTGGCCGAAGGTCGAGAGGCGTTGGCTCGATTCCAGAGGCTGATCCTCCACGCGCCATTGGACCTCTACCTGGGACGGCAGGGGTCGAATCGGAATGAGCTGCGCTTTACCATCGTTGGCCTCTAGCGGGGGGCTCCATTTAAAGTAGGTGCCGAGCGCTTCGAAAGGGTCGCCGTTGTGGTCCAAAAAGTCGGGCACGAAGGCAGCCTTCTCGACCTCGGCTCCGACCGGCGCCACAAGCGGCACGCCGACCACCCAGGTACCCAGCGCCGCCGTGGCGAAGCGACCGTCGGTATCCAGGTTGGCGATCACCGCGTCGTGGCCGCCATCTGTGGCCGTGACTCGGCCGCTATCGGCGGTTCCGAATTGGCTGACCCCTGCGAACCGGCCGGCCACGTAGAGTTGCCCTTCACCATTGCCGGTCAGAGCGTTGGCCACGTCGTCGTCCGTGCCCCCGGCCCGCAATGAGCTCCGCTCGTCACCCCATAGGCTCTCCGGGCCGCCCGGAAACCAATTGCCGTCGGTATCCAGCTTGGCGATAAAGATGTCTTCACCACCTTCTGAAAAAAGCGCTTCGACCGGATCTTGCTCGCGCACGAGGCCGGAATCGAACGAGCCGGCCAGGTAGGTGAAATTATTTTCGGAATGAATCCCTTGCCCTTTGCCGCCCACCATCGCCCTAGCCCACTGCCATGCACCGGTTGAACCGGTATCGCGCATCTCGGCGACAAAGACCCCTGGGTTCAAGAAAAAGGTGTCTGCTCCTCCTCCCTCGAGCGGGAAGGAGGCGGCGTCTTCCTTGTCTCCGGCCAAGAGCACAGCCTCATCCTGGTCGACGGTGATATCCCGCGGATCGACCCCGTCGGGCGTGCGAACGACCCAATCCCAACCACTGCCGTCGGCGGCGAGCCGGGACACGAAATGACCCTGAGTGTTGGAGTCGATATCCGGGGGCTGCGGGAACGAAGTTTCGAGGATCACTTCCCCGTTGACGATCACCTTGACGTCGTCCACCCACCAACCAGTCCCGGCGTTATCCTGGGATTGGGGGTAGATCGCTACCCACTTGACCAAGGCGCTGGTCGAGGTTGCAGGTGCCGGCAATAGCGCTCGCGAACGAGACATACCCGGCCATTGGGGGCTTTCACCGCAGAAAACGGAGTGATTCGGTGAGCTGTTCAATGAACCGTTTGGAGCCCCTTCAGTGTAAGCATCTTCAGAGATGAGTTCTGAAGAACCGTTAGAATAGGTAACCTCTAGTAGGGACCCTGCCTGGCAGTTGTTTCCTTCTGGAGGGGCAAAGGTGTAGGCATGACGCCACTCAACAATTACCTCGTCGGTCGGCTCGACCCCAAAAGGATCAGTTCGCATCAATCGATTGATAATCGGCCCAGATTGAGGGGGCGCATAGGCAGAATAGGGAGGAGAGCTGACCCTGTTCGTTGCAATTTCGAAGCCGGTGTTGCCAGAGGATATCAACGGACTAAAATTTGGTGGTGGCCCCGGGGAGCCTGGATGAAAGCGTTCGGTCGCCCCGGAGCTCAAGTCGAAGTCCACCTGGCTGCGCATCTCTCCGTAGGCATAGATCTGGTGATCCGAATTGGCCGCCAGACCCTCGATCGCGACACCCACGGGATTCTCCGGATCCTCGCGAAGGGTGGCCACATCAGAGAATCGCCCGAGCCAGGCGCCGTCGAAAGTGATCGTCGCCACAAAAGGCAGACGGCGGCCGTTTTGCACACCGACGCAATCCTCATCCGGTGCCTCGAAAGGCTCGGCCCGGGTGCTCTCGTCGCCGTCCTCGTCGAAAAAGCGCAGATCACATTGGAACGAGCCGACCACCGCCATGCGGTCCGGAATCGGCGGAAAGACCGTGGCGTCCCCCGGAAGGTACGACAAGCCCGTGACCAGGTCCCGGCCCGCGCCCGACCCTCGGGCCGCCCACAGCAAATCACCGTTGCTACCGTCGAGCTTGGCGACGAACAAATCGCCGTGGGCATCGCCGTGCTCCTCCAAGCTGGTGCTGATCGGCGAGGCTCCGCCGAAGGTCATTCGGTTGGAGTAGAAGCCGGCGAAGTAGACATCCCCGCCCACCAAGGCCAGGGCCGAACCTTCATCTATGCTGGCGCCGCCGGCGGTCTTCAGCCAGACCAAATCACCGAAGCGATTGAGCTTGGCGACGAATACGTCTTTCAGCCCCCGGGTGCCGATATTCTCGGAGGCTCCGGCGATCGTGCCGTCGAAAATGCCCACCATGTAGGTGGCCCCGTCGTCGTCGACCACGAGGTCGATCACTTCTTGGTCGCCAGTGGCGCCGATCACCGAGGGGAAACCAGCCCACGAGCATGTTGCCGAGATCAGGGTCCAAAGAACGATTCCGACGGCGAAAAGAGGAGCACGAAGCGATGTATGGCGTTTCATATTCTTAAGTCCCGAGCCTTATCCGTTGAGCTGTGCGGTGGCGGCGATGCGCGTGAACAGAACGAGTCCTTCCACATAGATGGTCTGGCGGTGCAAGCCGTGGAATTGTTCCTCGTAGGTGGCACCGAGCCGGTTGGAGCCCCAGCCGGCCGGCGGACGGCCCGTGGGGTGGTCGGGGGAGAAGGTGATCGTCAAGTAACGAAGCAGGGGGTAGGCCTCCTCCGCCGGATTCAGGAATTGAGCATCGAGATTGTCGTGGTCCGGATGGTAGGTATGTTTGAAGGGATTGGTGGGACCGTCTCGGTTGACAAAAAGGGACCTTGTGAGCTGGCCGTTGGGGGTCATGGTGCCGTTCAGCACTAGCTCCGTGTCGTCGACGTTGAAGAAGTCGTAGGCCACGGTGCTGATGCGCAGGCCCACGGGCACGCCGTCGCGCATGGCGGCGCCTTCATAGTCGGGAATCAGGCTCGGATCGGTGAGCAACACATAACGTCCAGGCTCGTCGACCACACTCAAATCCGGAAACTCCGAATCGGGTTTGGTGGTGCCTTCCTTCCACATTTGAATCACCTCCTTGAGCAGGCGGACCTGCCCCGAAGCATCAACGTGGATCAGGATCCGGAAACGAAAGGGCTCGGCGACCGGTGTCGGCGTAGTGTCGGCGCTTTGCACCTCGCTCACCCCGGTGATCGACACCTCGCCGATCCACAGACCGGCATAGGGATTGGCCCCGGAAAACCCCGAGGAACCGGTGCCCGGTCGACCGTCCACCAAGGGCAACGGCGATTCCGGATGCACCCGGCTGACCCCGGCGAAGATCAACCGTCGGCTGCCCAGGCCGTCGGTGATCTCCAAGAGCTGCTCGGATCGATCGTGGGCCAGCTCGCTGCGTCGCACGCCGATCTGGAGAAAGAGACCTTGCCCGGAGGTTACGGTGTGAGCAGAAGTGGGCGGTAAATCGCTGAAGATCTCGGCACCGGTTTCGTTGAACGAACGTTCCAGGAATGGAATCGGGGTGTCCGACGACAGGGAGCGCACGGTGATCTCGTGGGTCGCGATGCCCGTATTGCGAATCACCAATCGCTGCTCGTCGAGGGCGGCGCTGTATTCCATGCCGTCGAAGAGCTCGGTTTCCACCTCCAACGGCCCCTGAAAGGTGGAAGGGCCGTGGGAAAAGATCCAATAGGCCTCTCCGGAGCGCATGTGAGTGGAGAAAGGAGCGGGCACCTGCTCCCAAACCCCCTCGGGCTTGAGGCGGTAAAACGCCGTGTTGAGGTGGGCCTGGGAGCCGAGAAAGAAGGACCCGAAGTTGGGCGGATTTGCGGGATCCAAGTGGAAGCCCACGAAATTGAACGAGTCCGGGGTCCACTTGACGTCCAGGTTCACCGGGCGTCCGGTGATCGAGATCTCCACCGGTTGATCGCCCCCCATATTCACCAAATAGGCCCTATTCGCCTCCAGGGCAAAGACCTGGGAAAGGAAGGCATCCGGGTTAGGCCGCGGAAACCACCCTCGCCAGCCCGGATTGGAAAGGCCGACATTGGGGTTGGTGATGAAGTCCACCGCGCCCACGGGCGGGTACCAGGCCCACACACTCTGCACCGGCAGACCGTGGAAGACCTGATCGAAGTCGAAGGGATGGGGGTCCACCTCCACGAAGATGGAATTCCAGCCCGGTTGGAGCACAAAGGTCTGTGTGTGCTGGCCGCCGGTCGTCTGGGCGCCAGCGGCGCCGCCGAAAGCCAAGCTCGCGAGGACGAATAGAGCCGGCACCGCGAAGGAGACGGCTCGAAAGCCACGGGCCCGGAGAGCCGCGACGGGTAGGGGAGACTGAAGACTCGGAAACGAAACGCTCATTCTAGATTCCTTATCGTGGCTTTAAGATCCGGGCTTTGGATTCGGCAGCGCCGCCGACGGGCGGTTCGCGGTTTCGGGCACGGCCGGGGGAGCGAGGCGGGTGTCGACGTCGGGCAGCTCGAGGGCCTGCAAGCGCTCGACCCCGAGGGAGATGCCGAGCTCGGCGACCAGCTCGTCATCGAAGGATCGGCGCAGGGCCGCGCGTTTTTCTTCCAACAGGCGTCGACGAATGCCGTCGGCTACCTGCTCTAAAGATTGGGATCGGCCCTCTTCTTTGGCCACCAAGCGCACCAGATAAAGGCCCTTGTCGGTAACGATCGGCCCGGCCGTCTGCCCCGGACGCTCGAAGGCGAAAATCGCTTGGAGCAGCTCCGGCGGCCAGCGGGAGCCGGCTTCTGTCGTCGGGCTGAGCCAACCGATCACACCGCCTTGGTAGCGGCTTTCCCGGTGGTCGGAATCCCGCAACGCCAGCTGCCCGAAATGGAGCACCGAAGGATCGAGCTGGGCGACCTCCGCCAGGCCTGTGCGGGCCTTGTGCTCGAGTTGGGCTCGGATTTCGGGCTGCGCTTCGGCCGCCACGCGATAAAAGATGATGGCTGCCCGGAAACGAGCCGGAATCGCGTAATCCTGCGCATGGGCTGCATAGTGGGCGGCCACTTCATCGTCGGAAACCGTCAGTGCGTCGAGCCGTGGGTTGTGGTGGTTCCGCTGGTAGGCGGCGACCAACAGGCGTTCGTAAGCCGCCACGATCTCGGGCCGCTCGGCATAACCGGCCTGCTCGGCCTGCAAGACCAAAGCCCGATGACGCACCATCTCGTGCAATAAAGAGCGACGGCCTTCGGCGGTGGCGACTTGCGGATCGTGGGTTATGCGCTGCCGGAGCTCGGCGACGAAATCGTCGGCCAGAATCACCTGATCGCCGATCCGCGCCAGAACCTGAGGCTCCTCCGCCGCCCGACGAGCCGGATGCATCGTTTGCCCGTCCGTCTGAGCAAGGCCCGTCTGAGCTGGGCCCGGACGGCTGTCGGCCGATACGAGTGAGCAAGGTAGGAGCCAGAGACAGCTCGTCACAACGAGCCATCGCGTCGCGGAGCGAGAGGCGCTATACATAAGCATGATTTCTCTGAGGCGAAGGAAAAGTGTGAGAAGAAGGAAGAAAAAACTTGATTCGAAGTGGAGTCTAGGCATCCTAATGAATCAGAATCTCCGTTCCTATCCTCTCCAGAGACGGTATTGGCGGCCTCCGCCTCCTCCCTAAAGAGGAGGCGGAGGAGCGAATCTCTTCCCTTGAGACGATTTGAAAGTGTCTTGGTGGCCGGTGTGCCTACCGGTGGCGGTAGCACTGCCGAGCTGACCCGACGGCAAGTGTCGACTTCAATGGAGGGAATGGGGGAAGACCCGTCCCCCCTCTCAGAGGAGAGGAGGACGGGTCGAGGTTCAGGCTCAGGAGACCTTCACCAGAGGGGGCTGCTGCCACTCGCCGTCGAGTGCTTCTTGTTCCGGCACGTAGAGGCGCAAGATCATGTAGAACGGCCCGTCCGGTGCCGGCAACCAGTTGGATTCGAGCTCCGGGCCGGGGTTGTCCTTCTGGATGTAAAGGGTCACCGAGTTGCCGTCTTCGTTCCTCTGCAGCTCCCCGAGCATCGGGGTGTTGATCAGGTAGCGGTTGATATCGTTCTCGACCAGAAACTGTTTAGAGTTGTACATGGTGACCGAGGCAAAGGCCTTGGCCGGCAGCGCTTCGGTGATCGTCAACTCGTAGTTGCCGGTCGAGGCATCCAGGGCTCCGCCGTCCGCGTCCACCTGGTACATCGGGTACATGGCCTCTTCCTTGGTATTGCCGTAGAGCCCGAGTCTGGCGCCGGCGAAGCGGTAGAGGTAGTTGTTGTCCAGATCGGCCCGACTGCCGAAGAAATCGTTGGTGCTCAGGTTGCCGGCCGCCACCTCGGCGTTCACAGCGTCGAATTCGTCCCAGGCATCGGCGATGCCTGCCGCGAAGGCCTCCTGCATCTCCGGGCTCAGGTTGTCGGCATTGAAGGGCAATCCCGGGCCGACACCGATCTTGGCGAATTCCTGCATCAGCGCTTGCTCGCTGGGAACCGTGGGACAGAATTGGAGCAAGAAGTTGATGACCGTGAAGATCGCGGGAGTCTTGCCGACGTCTCCGGCGCACGTCTGTGGCCACTCGGGCTGGGCCGGCGCCGGCCCCGGCTCGCCACCGAGGAATTCACTCAGGGTCTGAACGCCATATTGACTCTGGATCGCCTTGACGTTGTCGAGGTCTTCCTGGTTGAAGAGCTGGGTCCGGACGAGGCAGAAGAGATATTCGGTCTCGCAGCGGAAGTCCTGGGTGATGCCGGCCGGTACCGTGCCATCCCAAGCCGGACCGGCGACGAGGAAGGTGCCTCCCTGGTCGAAGCCCGTGCGAGTGCCTATGTAATCGAAATTGAAGGTGTAGAGGTCGATGAGCTGAAAGGAATAGTAGCGATCACCATCCATCTCCGGCACCGAGAGCACGATGGGCTCTTCTCGGACGTCGGTCCAGATGAAGGAGTAGAGGGTGTCGGAATTCGGGGACACGACGGTCGTATCGCTGGGATCGGCCAACTTGGCCTCGTTCTTGATGACGTTGAACGGTGCTTTGTAGTTCTCGCCCCCCACGTCGATGGCATAGGCGTTCATGGTGTTGTAGTTCTCGGACATGGGCCAGCCGTAGAGATAAGCCTGCTTGGCGATCTCCCGGGCTTCCTCAGGAGTCACGGTGATATCGGTCATTTCGTTCCTTTCTTGATTTGCTTTCGAGACGATTCAACCGACGCGGACAACCGGGGGCTGGACCCAGGTGCCGTCGAGGGCTTCTTGCTCGGGAATGTAGAGACGCATGGCCATGTAGAAGGGGGCGTCCGGGGCCGGCAGCCAGTTGGATTCGAGCTCCGAGCCGGGCGACTCGTATTGGATGTAGATGGTCACCGAGCCGTCTTCGTTTTTCTTCAGCTGCCCGATCATCGGCGTGTTGATCAAGTAGCGGTTGATATCGTTTTCGACCAGCAGTTGAGACTGCGCGTCGTACATGGTGACCGAGGCAAAGGCCTTGGCCGGCAGGGCTTCGGTGATCGTCAGGGTGTAGTTGTTGCCCGAGGCGTCGAGGGGATTTCCGTCGGCATCCACCAGATAGCTCGGGTACATGGCTTCTTCTTTGGTATTACCGTAGAGGCCGAGCTTGGCGCCGGCGAAGCGGTAGAGGTAGTTGTTGTCCATTTCGGCCCGACTGCCGAAGAAGTCGGCGGTGCTGAGCGTGCCGTCCGCCACCTTGCCGTTGACCAGCTCGAATTCGGCCCAGGCCTCGGCGATGCCTTCTTCGAAGGCCGCCTTCATCTCGGGGCTCAGGCTCTCGGCATCAAAGGGCAATCCGGGGCCGACACCGATCTTGGCGAATTCCTGCATCAGCGCTTGCTCGCTGGGAACCGTGGGACAGAATTGGAGCAAGAAGTTGATGACGGTGAAGATCGCCGGCGTCTTGTCTTCTTCGCAAGGTGCCGGCCAGTCGGGCTGTTCCAGCGGCGTCTGCTCGCTATCGAGGTACTCACTCAGCGTCTGAACGATGTATTGGCTCTGAATGGCCTGCACATTGTCCAGGTCTTGGGGGTTGAACAGCTGGGTCCGGGTCACGGACAAGAAGTATTCGGTTTCGCAGTGGAAAACGTCGGTGATGCCCGGAGGCTCGGGGCCATCCCAACCGGGCCCGGCGACGAGGAAGGTCCCACCCTCTTCGAATTGGGTACGGGTACCGATGTAGTCGAAGTTGAAGGTATAAAGATCGATGAGCTGGAACGAGTAGTAGCGGTCCCCATCCATCGGCGGAACTGTGATTACGATCGGCTCGGTGCGGACGTCGGCCCACAAGAAAGAGTAGGGCGTGTCCGAATTCGGCGACACCACGGCGTTGTCTGCGGGGCCAAAGACCTTTGCTTCGTTCTTGATGACGTTGAACGGCGCCTTGTAATTCGACCCTCCCACGTTGATGGCATAGGCGTTCATGGTGTTGTAGTTCTCGGACATGGGCCAGCCATAGAGATACGCTTCCTTAACGATCGCCTTGGCTTCTTCCGGGGTCACGGTTTTTTTGGTCATCTCGGTCCTTTCTCGTCTCGTCAACTCTGTAAGGTGATTTGCAAAAGTGCCCGAACAAGTCAGGAGAGATTGCCACATACAAACATGTAGATGTATCGTCTCTAGAGATGACTTTCGGGCCCCTCGCCTCCTCTCCAGAGAGGACCCCCCCGGCGCACCTCGCTCGGACCATGTTGAGATCCCGACCTTGGAGTCCATCCCAACCCGTTACCGAAGGGATCCAAGGGATCTCGATTAGGAGGATCACCATGAGCGATACGGCCTTGCAGACTCACCAAAAGATCTTGCAAGACGCGCAGATCGTGCTCGGGGTCAGCCATGACGCGATTTTTTCGGTCGACCTGGAAGGCGTCGTGTGGATCTGGAGTCCCGGTGCGGAGGCCCTCTACGGCCGTCCGACCACCGAGGTACGAGGTCGCCACCTGGAGATCCTTTTTCATCCGACCGAGCTGCCTCGGCTGCTGCGGGAGATCGTGCCCAAAACATTGCGTGACGGCCATGGCCGGGCGGAGCTGCGCCAGCTCAAGGCCGGTGGACAGGAGATGCTCACCGAGCTGCGCTGCGCGCGCCTGCGGGACGGCTCAGGGGCGCCCGTCGGCTGGCTCGGCTGTGTTCGCGACCTCACCACGGAGCGCCGCGCCGAGACGTCGGTACGCGAGACCCACGAGCGGTTGCTCGAGGTTTCGGAGAAGCTGGTCCAGGCCCAGGAGAGCGAGCGTCGGCGGATTGCTCGCGAGCTGCACGACGATTTGGGCCAGCGCCTCACCTTCTTGAGCTTTAGTCTGAGCGCCTTGGGTTCCGGGCTGTCGGAAGAAAGTCTGGAGCAGGCCGCCGAAGAGATTGAGCGCCTCCAGGCCGAGGCCCAAAGGGCGGTTCGCGACCTGGGTGGCCTGAGCTGTGAGCTGCACCCCGTTTCTTTCCAGCGCCAAGAGATCACTTCCCTGCTCAAGAGCTATTGTGGGGAATTCTCCCTTCGCGCGGGGTTGGATATCGAGCTGGCGATCGACAACGTGGGAGAGTCCGGCTTCGATTTGCCTCCCCCCGTGCTGCTCGGGCTTTTCCGCATCGTGCAGGAGGCCCTGCGCAATGTTTTGGTCCACTCGGGAGCCGACAGGGCGAGGGTGACGCTAGGGCGCCACGGCGAAGAGCTGGAGCTGGTGATCGAAGACAACGGGCGGGGCTTCGAGCGCTCGACGACCGACGGTTTGGGTTTGATCAGCATGGCGGAGCGGGCGCGATTGTTCGCTGGAGAGCTGAGCATCAACAGCAGGCCTGGGGAGGGCACCCGCATTGAGATCCGCGTGCCGTTGCGGGTGGCCGACGCCGGGCATCCGGGCGCCGGGCATCCGGGCGCCGGGCATCCGGGCGCCCGGCATCGGAAAACCCTTGAGACGGGTGATATCTCCAGCGAGCGCCACATCGGCCCCTACCGACTGCTCAAGCGGATCGGTCAAGGAGGCATGGGGGTGGTGTACCTGGCGGAGCAGAAGGAGCCCGTACCGCGACGGGTGGCGATCAAGCTCTTGCGCACAC
>CBDUGP010000044.1:0-65185 GCA_965366625.1 uncultured bacterium | reverse complement strand
TTCTTCTATTTTGGCCGAATTTCTTCAGGAGCTATGCGCTTCTGTTGGGGCTAGTCGGCAACAGTGACTCGGTTTCTTCCAGATTTTTTTGATTTATACAGGGCGAGATCGATTCTCTTGAAGACCTCCTCAAGAGATTCGTCGGGATGAAAGACATGGGTTATGCCAACTGAAATCGTCATTCTGATCTCTTGTCGGCCGTGCTCGGTTTCGACTAGAACGGGAGTCTCTTCTACGTCTTTCAGTAAACCCTCCGCGTACTCTAACGCAAGGCCTTGGGCCCTTTCCATTGACAGGACAACGATCTCGTCTCCACCCCATCTGACAGCGTGATCGCTTTTTCTTCGATAGCGTTCCTTGATCAAAGAGCCCAGCTGCTGGAGAGCGCGATCGCCGGCGTTGTGCCCGTGTTCGTCGTTGATAGACTTAAAATAGTCAATGTCTAGCAGCAGCAGTGAAGGTTTATAGCGAGATTTCGTGGCTTCCATCAGAGCCGCCTCGATCTTCTTTTCGGCGGAGCTTCTAGTCAAGAGGCCCGTTAGTTGATCAACCTCCGCGTCTGCGAGTTGCGCTTGGAGATTTTCGAGCGCTTTTTTGGCTGCGTTCAGCTTAGCCCGATGGGCTTTTAGCCGCCATGAGAAAACCACCGGTGCTCCCGCCAGAAGCACTAAAAGAAATAGGCTGATCTCCAACTCCGGGAAGACCCAAACGTTGTATCTGAAGTCTTGGGATCTGTTGCCGTATTCATCCCTGGCGAAGAAAGTGTTTGAGTTGTGCCAGGGCTCAAGGTTAAGAACATTACCGCACTCATAGTCCGAGTGTTTGATTTGGGCGTTCTCATCTTTATAGACACAGACATGGAAAGTATTCTTAGGTTGGTCGAAAGACTCAGACGGAGAAGCGGAATATTCTATGTCCAATTCAAGGACTCGTTGAAACTGAACGCTGGCCCCCTTGACGGTCACTTGAATCTTTGAGTCCGAAACCCATCGAAACAGCCCTTGGTCTGCAGCAATCCATAAGTCTTCCTGAAAAACGACTGCATCGGTGGCACTTAGGTTTCCACCGACAGGCGATTTCTCGAAATCGAATCCAGGGCCAGTTCCGCGCAGCAACCCTTGCGTGGTTGCCAGCCAGAGCACCGAATCTCGCACGAAAGCGAATCGAACCGGATGGTCTGTTGGCACGAGTTCGGCTTTTCCGCCGTTGAGTCTCCCCAAACCCCTGTTGGTGGCAAAAACGGGAGAACCTTCGTATTCACTGACAGAGCTAACCCTCCAATCGGAGGTGCCGGACGGGACCTCAGCTCTATTGTTGGACATCAGATAGGCCTCTCCTGGCCAATCGAATCTTGAATTGTCGATAGTCGTTATCCAGATGCTCTCGCCGCTGCGCTCAATGCTCTTGCTGGGAGGCGCCAGCGCAGGGCCAGGGGATGGTCTACCCTTGGTGGCCCCAATACCTACCACCTCGATATTGTCCCAGCCAATGAACTCAACACTCTTGAGCCGCACGAAGTCTGGCCTCCCAGCGGTGATTCGAAATGCACCTTGGCCGCTCGCGACCCATAGGTCTGCTCCGATAGCTTCGAGATCAAAGACTTGGAGTCTGTGGCGTGGCTGCTCTCCCCCTAAAACCCATAGGCCCCGTTGGGTGCCTATCCATAAGCGTTCTTCGAAGACCGCAAGGGAGGTAACACGAGCATGGCCAAACTCGGGCTCTGCAGCTCCTAGACGAAGGAGTCCGTTCGTGGTTCCAACATAGGTGTTGCCTTCGAAATCAATGACAGATGTTGCGCGGACATCGGCAAGAACCAACGTCGGTTTGCCATCGTCTCCTAGGCGATAAAGGTTTCTCTTCCCAAGAATCCATAAGTCTGCCCCGGCGATTTCTAGGCGGTTGATCGCTTCACCCGAAGCAAGCTGAGGGAGTAATACATCGGCTCTTGTGCTGGAAACTGACGCGGAGAAGAAATAATAGATTAGCACCGAGAATACTATTGATAGCGAGCGACTACAGGTGAAGATCAATGGGCCTGATCCCCGCTTTTTTGCGCTAATATTCAGCCTAGTTGCTTCTGGAAACTTGATCATTTGAGACTCGTTCTGATAAGACCAACAACTCACTTATTCACACATTTCTCTCGAAAACGCTGGCTAGCGCCATTGCAAGGCCCAGGATGAGGAGAGGTGCCGACATCAAGGGAGGTAAATGGTCGAGGTATCCCCCTAGACCCGTGCCAAAAACCGCAGAGCCCAGGCTCAACAGACAGATTGAGATTTTCGATTTCATCGAGGGCTTGCCCTTTACGTGAAGACTATAAATCACTGGAATCTCGGAGGCGTTTGCGTTGGCCGATAAGAGTATATTCTGTACATAGCTCGAAGCTCGAGTCCCGATTTTTTCCAAGGCTCTGCGGTCCACCGGTCTCTCTGAATCCAGATAGAATTCGACGGGCTCGCCTCCTCGGGCTTCTTCATTCTCGTCGACAGCGACAAGAACGAGCCGGATTCTGTCCTTTCCGCGGAGCCCGATCACCTCAGGCCTGGTTTGCTCTCTGAGTAATCCGGGCTGAGACACACCATACTCTTTCGATTCCTGTTGATCCATTACAGTTGACATTGAAAACCCCCTTTCGGCTGGCCAAGTGGCCATTCATGTAACAACCTTAGTGTCCAAGCCCAGGATCGGCCATCCAAGAACAGGAAATAACAGGAATATCTAACGGAAAGCAACAGGAAAATTTTGCTTGTGTCTTTTGATTACTTTGGGCAACATGGCAAGGACATTGCTCTCTAAGGGATTTTCCGCTGCAAAAGATGCTTACACTGGTATTGGCTAAGCGGGCTTTGATGTCTGTCCAAGTACCGCGCTCGGTGCGGTTGCCACCTAAGGCAATTTCTTGCCAGCAAATCGTCTCCAGGCGGGCATCCCTCCGGCACTCCCTCGTCAAGCAAAGGGTCCCATGGGAGCTCTTTCCAGTGAATTGGCGGATCGATTCCTTCTGGCAGGATTACCGCAGCCCCGCAGGTTCGCTCTAGCTGATGAGGTTCTAGATTCTTTGCTCCGCTGAGATCCGCGCCATAAAGCCATGCCCCGGATAAATCGGCGTCTCTAAGATCCACATTCTCCAGAAACTGAACATTTCTGAGATCCACACACTGCATTTGGGCATCCCGGAAGCTGACGTTCGACGCCGAAGTCAGTTGGAAGCTGGAATGGCGCAGTCGGGCTTTGGTGAAGGTGCTACTTTCGAGGGTGAGGTTCTCGAACCATGCCTTACAGGTAGCTGCCTGGTTGATCAAGTTGGCGCAATCTGCATCCTTGCAGGTCTGGTCGGGTTCGATCGCGTCTGCATAAGCCTGTGAGAGATCAAATCCAAATAAGTTCCTGTTTGACTCAATCTCCGTGACGACGCCGAGAGCAGTGCCTCGAAGTTCGCTTTTGACAAGAATCATCTGATTTCCTCCGACAGTCCTCAGATCTAGGCGGACAAGATTGGAACCCGTGAAGTCAGCGCCCTCAAGGTGGGTGTCGTTGAGATCCAGGCCTGAAAGGTCCATGTTTGAGAGGTCTGGTTTGTAAAGGGTCAACGAAGTGCTGCGATCCGGGGCCGTCAAGCTTCTGGACATCTCAAGATAGACAGAGAGAGCCTGGACGCGCTTGTCTGGATGAGAAACAGAAATGCATCGATCTGTAGATCGAGGCGCAGGGATTTCAGTCTGATCCTGGCAGTCATAGATTTGCGCCATTAAGTCGCTGTTTGCCTTGTCGAGAAGGTTCGTCAATTGTAAATCATTAACTTTTTCAGCTTCTAGGAGCTGACTCTCAAGAGTCTCGCTTTGCGAAGTCATGATGTTCTTCTGGAGCACCATGGTGTCTTTCTGAGCAGAAAGAATTTCATTTTGAAAACCTAAAACGAAGACTTCAGCGAGTAACAGCAGTGTACCAATTCCTGAAAGTACGATTTGGGCGTTTGTAAGCCCGTGATTTTTCTCGGTAGTACTCTTTCGTGCTGTTTTCTGAGAACCGTCGGAGCTTCCAGAAAAAGCAACCAACAGCAAGGCCGCGATGGCGAGTAGTAGATTCTTCAGCAGTATAAGCATCGGTCCGGGAATGCAATTTCACCTGGGTCTGTTGTTTGATGAGAGTCAGATAGCGGCCCCACCAGAGGCTTCCGATGGCTGTTTCTGGGAGCTATTGGCGCCTTCTCGTTCTGAGGAGGACTACAAAAAGCAGCATTGTTACCCCCGTGGTAAGTAGCAAAAGGCGAGAGGGCAGACGAAAAATTCGAATGCTTTTGGATCTTGTGTTGCCGTAAGGGTCTTTCAGCAAGACATCGGCCGTGCTCCTTCCAAGAGGAATTGGGTAGGCAACGCCGGAAAGATCACTGCTGATGGTTTGTTCGTTCACTTTGGCCTGAGCATTGGTCGGCAGGCCTTCATAGAAGGGTTGAAGAGCCTTCAGCTCATCACCCTGGACAACAATATTCCACCCAAAGAATGAACCGGAGTCTAGGTCAAGACTGACTTCTGGGAAGTACCGGAATAGACCCTGCTCGGCTGCGATCCAGAGTTTTTTTTGAAAAACCTTCGAATCGTTGCAAGACAGCGAGCCACCAGCTGTAGATTTTCGAAAGACCGAATCCTCTATTGGTCCACGCAGGAGTTCCAAGGTGGTGCAGAGGCCGAGTTGACCGTCCCATTCAAACGTGTGTCTTACGGGGTGTAAGGTGGAGAAAAAGTCGGCCCTAGAGTTGTCTATCCTTCCCAAGCCTTTCGCTGTTGCAAAGAAAAGCTTGTTGCCGATATTCGAGATCGAGGAGACTTGCCAAGGGAGTGCCATTCGAGGAGTGTAGGTTTTATTGTCCAGCACCAGATAAGGTTTTCCAGCCCAATCAAATTGGAGGTTTTTGAGCGTAGTTAACCATATATTATTACCGAGGCTCTCGATGCTCTTGACAGGGATAGGTGTCTTTTCTGCGAAGTCTACAGCTTCCAGCGGACGTTCGAGTACCGGTTTCGCGTCGCCCTTGCGAGGATCCGTGCCGGCAATGGTGAAGGCCCCTTGAACGCTGGCAATCCACAACTTTTTTGGATCCAACTTTTCTGGAGCTACCTTGAGGTCGAAGACTTGTAGTAGGTGGAGTGGACCATCTTGCCCGAGGACAAAGAGTCCTCTCTGTGTTCCCACCCACAGATGTCCTTCGAAGGCCGCGAGTGAGGTGATACCCATTTCAAGCAAGGCGGGCTCATCTGAGCCTAGGCGGAATAACCCTTCAGTTGTTCCTATGAACGTCTGCTTATTGAATAGAGCGACGGCGGTTGGTCGAACGCCCTCTTTGACAGGCTTCACCGTCTTTTCAGTAGCGGCAAGGCGATATAGGCCTCTAGAACCAAAAATCCAGAGGTCCCTGTCTTCCCCGTCTTCCTTTACAACTTCAAGACGGTTGATTGAATCCTCTTGAGGTAACGGTTGCGGAAGAAGCACTTCAGCGTGTAAATAGGTTGACGATCTAAAAAAAATGGCCAGAAGTGCGAATAAAATAGGCCGCCTAAGAAAGTTCAGCCTTACGGAGGCCTTCCATCGGCGAAGGGCGAACTTCTCCAACACAAAAGTTTGAACGAAGCGATAGAGGAGCAAATAGTTGACGTCCGTGGAAAGGTAACTTAGCAGTCCGAGAGAGGCGATTTTCATTTCTAGGTTGCAAATCAACTTGAAGACGCGATCTTGCGAAGGTCACCGGCAGGTGGACGGGAGATCTCGCCGGCCGATCCATGTGCGCGGGAGGATCAAGAGGTTTCTTATAGGCAAATAGGGAGCAACCCATCCCTCTGCTGCCATGTTCTCGACGGCACCCTTCTCAAGAAAAGCCACCGACCTATCATTGATAGCAATTGTGAGGTGGTGTGTTTTCTCGGAAACGGGGAGCGCCATACGAGCGACTTCAGTTCCGTCGATTGTATTCAGCATGGAAACATGCCACTGTACGCCGATCTCATTGATAACTCGGCTCAGCAGAAAGAGCTTAGAGTCCAGTGCGAAGATTGAGGCGGTGCCGGAGTGGTTTCCAACAAGCTCGAAGTGAAGCATCATCTGTTCGGCGGGCCGTACAGTGAGCTTCCAATCGGGATGGTTCCTGACAATGGTCCGCGACCTTAGGTCAGCTGGAACGTTTAATCTTTGCGTTTCTCTACGGAAGCTCTCGGATGCCAGTTCAATGCGTAGCAAGTACGGTTCGGGCTCCCACACCAACATAAAGCCATTCCGACCGACAACCGCAATGTAACCACTCTCTTGGGTGTTCTGAAAAACGAAGTCGAGGGAGGTCTGCCATTCCCGAAAAACTTGTGCCTCTCCGCGTTCATCAAAGAATAGGAGGCCGCTGCTCCAACCCGTCTTGTGCCGGAAGTCTCCGAAGGCCAATACACCAAGCACGCCATCGACGGCTACGGGTTGCCAGTCGTAGATGACGTCGAGCACCGCTCCGTTTCCCAGCTCTCGCCCCTGAATGGCTAGCGTCGAAATTGGATTCATCTGACTATCCACGCGAATAAGCCGATCTCCATCGCGACCCGCTTCATCTTCGACGAGGTAGTCGCCGCTTCCGTCAGGAATTCGGCGGATTTCAGAAAGATCCCCACTTATCGATACTTGAACCTGAAGAATCCGCTTTTGGCCGGGCTTGAAGGTCTTGAGCGACTGAGAGAGCGCGTCAGCGAAGATGATCTCTTCTCCTCGCCACACCCCACTGGTTACCCAATCAAGGCCCCTGGGAACTTCATGAGAAGTGCAGTATTTTGTCGAAACAGTCCCGGGAGGTGGGCCAGGTAACCGTTTAGCGGCAGGAGCCTCTGCCGCGACGGGCTTGGGAGTCGTTTGCGCCTTGATGTGGGAGGGAAAGGAAGACATCAGAAGGCCAAGAGCCCCCCAGACCATTGCTTCTGGAATACCTACCCTACTGGATTTCCGGGCCTTGCTCGAGTTTCCCACTCAAATCACCTCAGTGTCCGCCGTCGCCGTGGACGATCTTGCATGAATCGAGAGTAATAGAAGTCGTCCGCTTATTGTTGATTTGAAGAGTTGGGATCTGCGTCGCAGTCTTCGTCAAGGTGCCGGGCTTGGCCGAGCCTTCGTTGCGAGATTGCTCAAGGAAGGTCCAATACTTTTCGCCAGCGATAATTCGTAGATAAGGTGAGCCAAAGGGAAGATCGATCCTGCGTAGCTCGTTGCCGCCACTGGGCTCGATTTCGCGCAGTGTCCAACGCGTAGAGCCTTGGTCGACAGTCTTCGCTAGAACGAAAAGCCTTGTCTCAGTGGCGAAAAGGCCAACGGGACTAGTCGTGGCTTCGAACTCGGCGAATAGCTGAACGAGGTCTGAACCCGCGTTGAGTGGGTCCTTTTCCGGCGAAGACGTCTTGGGACTCGGGAAACCGCCTATATCGGTTGGGAACTTTATTAGTTCGATAGCTGGACCGGGTTGGGCCGGAGTAAAGCGAAACAGCTCGGGTTGACCCTTCAGCCACAGAAAAAACACCGAGTCGCCAAGCGTTGCGAGATATTGAAGATCTAAAGAAATAAAAGACAAATCCGAGCTTTGGGCCGTGGAGGAAAGCGGCAGGACGATGTGGTCGGGATTGTCGGTGCGATTAAAGCCAAAGCTGACGAGCGAAGTTTGCCAGGTCGTTAGACCGGTGTCCTTGGAAAGCTGCTTGAGATCGGCCAATGCCACAAAGCCGCCGTCCTTCGCCGGGATCCAGTCGTAGATGGCGTCGATTCTCAAGGGATCTGCTTCGACCGGACCAACCGTACGTCCAAAGATTCGCCGAGCACCTACGTATTGAAGGGTATCGGTCAGCTCCAAGATTTGCTCGCCACGCTCGTCTTCCACGTAAATGTTGCCGTTGTTGCCACGACGGGCGAAAGAGGGTGTTTCGGGCGCCCAAGCTGGGGGCTCACCTCTAAAGATATCCTTGACGAAGCCATCGGGTTGGAGATGCAACATCTGTTTGTGATTTGAATCAATCAAGAGAAGGTCCGACGAACCTTGGGGAAAATCAATACCTGAATGAATCCCTGTGAGGCCTTCTTCGCCGAGCTCAACACGAACACAGGATTCCGGCAAAGCTCTCGAGGTCAGAGCTTCCGAGGCCCCAAGAGCGGCACCACTCAAGGCCACCACGGCGATGAATAAACAGCGCACTATTGACAGTCTTAACATCAGACTGTTCCCCGCGGCCTCTGTGGATTTGAATATTGCATTGCCGTTCAACAAAGGTCAGCAGTTTCTCGGTGCGCCATCGCAACCGAAGTTGCTGAAAGTGCCGTTACTTGACTGATATCCATATTCGACATTGTCGCTTTTACAACCCTGGCCGATTTCCCCTTTGCGTTCAGAGGTCTGCAACGAAATCAGGTTGACGAGCAATCGCATTGCCGCGGAGTTGCCGATCTGGATCTCCGAAGAGAAAGGATATGTGGAGTAGAGAAAAAATCCTTCCCCATGATCGGCCAGAAGGGTTTGTGCTTTCCCATCGGAAGCCAGTGTTAGTTGTTGATACGCCGGATCCCAAGAGTCGAGCTCAAAACGTGAACGGCCTCCTTCGAGCTGTTGCAAGTCGACGTCATCAAGACGGTTCGGGAAATTAAATGCTTTATGTCCCGGATCGCCGATCTTAAGAGACTGACCCTCCATTTCGGCACTGAGTCGCTGCCGGAAAGGATGAGGGACGAAACCGTGGCCTAGGTATTCTCCGGTTTGGTTTTGAGTCAACAGGAGACCGCCCTGTTGAACAAACGAGAGTAATCTTGACTCGATGCCCTCTGTATTTCCAGCTAACGAATAGGCGTAGGGGCCAACCAGGATTGCCGAATACTTCTGAAGGTCGACCCGGGCGATTTCGGTCGCCTCGATTTCCTCAACGTCTAGGCCGACTTTGGTGAGGATTTCCGGCAGTGAATCATTCAGGCCTCGGATGTAGCCGACGGATTCGAGCTTGGGTAGACGAAGGGACTCTGGAGGAACGAAGTCCTGAGCCTGAGGGCCGAGCGGTAGCTTTGAGATCGCCCCTTGATCCAGCCGGTCGATTTGAGCCAGAGAACGATCGATGCTGTAGGAAGAAGCATGCCCAGACAGCCCGAGAAGAGCCGAAAAGCAGAGCGCAATCAGACAAATAAGACCGGGTAGCTTCTGGAATTTGTAATTTCTGGGAGATCTCATAGCTACTAATTGTAGCTTGAGGGGACTCCAAAGCCAACCAAGCGAAGGGCAACCGAAAGCAGCAAAGCCCCACTTCTGACCGAGTGCCTGCCCAATTGGTGGCTCCCGGCTCGTTCAGAATTGGATTCTGGCCGGGATCCAGCTCAGCGGAGCACCTGGAAAAGCAACTGTGCCGTGGTCGGCGAGCAAGCTAGATCAGGGTTTGGCTCAAGGCGCCTTCGACCTCACCGGCCGTCGGCTTTCGAACAGTCTCAGGTGGGTGACTAGACGCCTTAGAGTGCCTCGGTCGTTGCCGGCTTGGGCTTGTTGGACTAGCCCTCGTTGGAATTTGATGGCGTTTTCGAATCGGCCGGTTTCGGCTAGGGCCATGGCCATGGTTTCGGCGTGGTCTAGGGTGGCTTGTTGGCCGTAGGCTTGGCGGGCGTAGACGATGGCTCGTTCGCCGTCGCGGACGGTTGGGTCGTAGCTGGTGGCTAGGAGGCGGGCGAAGGTGTTGGCTAGGCTCATGTGGTCGGGGTGGAGTTCGACGGCTTGTTCTAGGCGTTCTTTGGCCTTGATGTGGTCGCCGGCGAGGATGCGCAGGTTGGCTTCGGAGAGCCAGGCGGTGGCGTTTTGGGGGTCTAGCTCGGTGGCTTGGGTGAAGAGCTCGAGGGCTTCTTCTTTTTGACGGAAGAGCTGGAGGCCGTTGGCTAGGTTAGTGAGCGCTTCGGAGGATTGGGGGTCGAGCTCGACGGCTTTGCGCCACATGGTGATGGCGTCTTTTTGCCGACGGTGGGGCCAGACCATTTTGGCGCCGGCGTTGAGCAGGGCCACGGCTTCTTTGGTGGGTTGCTCGAGTTCGGCGCCGGTGAGGATCAGCTCCACGGCTTCGTCGAGCCGACGGGTGGTGCTCAGGATGCTGGCGAGGCCTTCGCGGTAGATGCGCTCGGTCGGGTCGAGTTCGAGCAGTCGCCGGAGTTCGGCCTCGGCTTGTTGGCGTTCTCCCCGTTGATGCTGGGCCATGGCCGCCAGATAACGGGCGCGGGTGTGGTCGGGCTCTAATTCCAGCACTCGACGGGCGGCGGCTTCGGATTTGGCCCATTGGTTGGACGAGCCGTAGGCGTTGGCCAGGTTGAAGTGGGCCGACGGATAGTCGGGTTCGAGCTGCACGGCTTTCTCGAAGGCCGCCACGGCTTCGGCCTTGAGGCCTTTGGCCATGTAGGTGGTGCCCAGGTCGTGGTGGATCTGGGCATTCTGCGGCTCGAGGTCGAGGGCGGATTTCAGCTCCAGCAGGGCTTCGTCGAGATGCTGACGACGGACCAAGGTCAGCGCCAGGTTGAGGCGCAGCTCAACGTTCTTGGGGTTGGCGGTTTTGCCTTTTTGGAATAGATCTTGGGCTTCCTCCAGGCGTCCGGCGACCAAGGCTTGGTTGCCGCGACGCAGGAAGCTGCCGGCGCTTCGCGGAAGGTTGTTTAGGCGTTGACGCAGGGGATCGGGAAAGGTGATCGCTCCGGATTCTTTTTTCGCCAGCTCCGCCTGGGCTGCTTCCGTGCGACCGAGAGCCCTCAGACTTTGGGCCAGGGCGTTGCGCACACCACCGGCGGTGGGTTGCAGCTCCAGGGCTTTTTCGAAACCCTCGACGGCTTGCTCGTGATCGCCCCGCTGGGCGGCGATGCGGGCCAGGCCATGGTGGGCGAGGGCGGCGAAATCTTCTTCGTCTCGCATGGCGGTGAAGTGGGGCTCAGCCTCGTCGACATTGCCGCTCAGTAGCAGGGCTTCCGCCAGCCGGGCGCGGACCGGAGCGCTTCTGGGTCGCAACTCGGCGGCTTTAGCGAAGGCCTGCTGGGCTTGCTCCAAATCCCCGGACTCTTGGGCCAATAGGCCCGAATAATACGGCCAGGCGAAGTCGCCGGGCGCCAGGGACGCCGCGTTGCGATAGCAGGTTGCGGCGGCTTCGTTGAGGCCGTAGGCGTGGTAAAGCTCGCCCATGGAACCGAAGGCGGCCGCGACCACGGAATCGTCGCGATCCTTGAGATCCTTCTCCAGCCTGCGTTTGCCTTCCTCCAACTGATCCCGAGCCCCGGCCTCGACCGACGAAAGATCGGGATGGGGCACGGGCTCCAAATGGGACAGATCGCGACCGCAGCCGATCGCGAGCAGCAGGATCAAGAGCAGCGCGCCGACCGGCGGCGATAGATGAGAAGCGGGGAAAATCTTATTCATAACACTGGGGATAGTGGGTGCGGCCCTGCATTTCTTCCGGGCCGTCCCCGGAGGGGACAAATTCCGCCACGGGCTGAAGCCCGAGGCTACGCTAGGATCTTGCCCCTGTCGGGGCTGCCCTGCATCTTTATTCCGGGCCGTCCCCGGAGGGGACAAGGTATGTGTAGCCTCGGAATTTATTCCGTGGCTTGTCCGTGGCGCAGCTCCTGAATATTCGAGATTCCGCCACGGGCTGAAGCCCGAGGCTACGCTAGGGTCTTGCCCCTGTCGGGGCTGCCCTGCATCTTTATTCCGGGCCGTCCCCGGAGGGGACAAGGCATGTGCAGCCTCGGAATGTATTCCGTGGCGGGGCTGCCTGGGCGCGGGCGGGGTGTGGCGGACGGTATCGATGCTTGGGCCTCGGTTTCCCCGGAAGGGTCGTTTGAGTGGGATGAGCCTAGGAAGAGGACGAGAGATTAGGGGGAAAGGGGCTTGCCGGTTCCCCGGGTCAAGGTCGTATATGTTCCTGCGGGGATCGAATTCCACTGCTCCGTGGAGCCCTCTGGCCAACGGACGATCACTTGGGTTCCATCGGCAGCCACGTCGGCGCCGGAGGACGATCCTATCGGGATCGATAGGCGCGGGTCACCTGAAGACGCGTATCCGGCGTTGGCGCCGATTCTGACGGTGGCCTGACGGCCGTCGCTGAAGGTCACGGTCGCCGACGCGCCGGGCACGTCGCTGCCCGCTTCGGACACCAGGCGTAAGCCCAGCCAGGGGCGATCTTGACCGACTCGATTGAGCAGCACCCGCGCTGGACCGGCGTTGTTGGTGAGCACCAAGTCGAGGTCGCCGTCGTTGTCGAGGTCGCCGACCACCGCGCTGCGGGTGACCTCGGAGGTGGCGAAGGCTGCGCCGGCTTGGTCGGTGACGTCTTCGAAGCGGCCGGGGCCGATGCCCCGGTACAGTTGGTTACGTTGGTGCAGGGGATGAAGATCTCCGGCCAGGGCCAGCTCCTTGATGATTTTCACCGCGCCGGTGGCGACGACGGCGTCGAGCAGGCCGTCGTGGTCGTAGTCGAAGAAGGCGGTGCCGAACCCGGTGCGATCGAGGCTCGGCCCGGCGATGCCGGATTCGGCGGAGCGATCGAAGAAGGCACCTTGGCCGTCGTTGACGTAGAGGGTGTGGGTCTCGCGGGCCAGGTGGGTGAGCAAGATGTCCTCGTCCAAATCGCCGTCGACGTCCGCCACGGCCACGCCCATGGACGCTTCGGCGTGGCCTTGGGCGTTGACTCCGGCGCCGGCCAGCAGGGCTTGGTTTTCGAAGCGGCCGTTTCCCTGGTTGATCCACAGCAGGTTGGGGCTGCCGTCGTTGGCGACGTAGAGGTCGAGCCGGCCGTCGTGGTTGAAGTCCGCGGCCACGGCGCCCAAGCAGGCGCCGAATTCGCTGTCGATGCCGGAGAGTCCGCTGCGATCCTCGAAACGTAGCCGGCCGCCCGGCTCGGAGGTGTTGATCAAGAGAGCGTCGGGCAACGACGGATAGGCCATGGGGCCGCAATAGTTGGGGCGTCCCAACTCGTCGGGGCAGTTTTTGTCGATGGCAATGGAGTGGGCGACGTAATTACAGACGAAGAGATCGATATCTCGGTCGCCGTCGGCGTCGAAGGCCACCGCCGGCACGGCCCAGCGGGTATTGCCGGTGACCTCGTCGGTGACGTCCTCAAAACGGGGCCGGCCGTCGGCGTCCAGGCCGAGGTTGCGCAGCATCCGGTTGGCGCCGGTTTGGGTGACGAAGAGATCGGTCCAGCCGTCATTGTCGAAGTCTGCGGCCACCACTCCCATGCCGTAACCGTCGAGCTCGCCGGAAATGCCGCTGTCGGCGGTGACGTCGAGCCAGCGGAACGTCGGTTTGTCCGGCGAGGCCGAGCCGTCGGACCCTTCGTCTAGGGGTACGTTCAAATACAAGCGATCGGCGAGGGGCATGGAGCCCGGGGCCGGGGGCAGCGTGGCCGCTTCCACGGGGGTGTCGTCGAGTGCGGTGCCTTGGATAAGGAAGAGGTCGAGGTCGCCGTCGTTGTCGGCGTCGAAGAGGGCTGCGCCTGGGCCCATCATTTCGGAGTAGTAGTAGTGGCCGCTCATGCCGTTGAAATGCACGAAATTCAGGCCAGTTTGCTCGGTGACGTCGAGGAAAGGGTCATCGGCTCCGGCTTGGGTAGCTTGTGTTGCCGGGCTAGCGGCATGGGGCCCGGATGTCGATTCGGACGAATCCGGGGATCTGCAGGCGGTAGCGGTGAGAAGGCTCGCCAAAGCGAGGGCGACAAGCCCTGACGTTCCGATTCGGGCCCGCAAACGGCGAGAGTCTAAAGGTTGGGATCTCATCTTGCTTCGAAACCGCGCTGCTTCGAAACCGTGGACAACGGCCTGCTTGCCCACGGGTCGGCAGCGTTCGATTCGAGTCGGAAATTCGAAGTCAGTCGTAAAGTGCTTCGAGGTCGTCGCCGTAACGATCCATGACCACTTGGCGTTTGATGCTCAACTTGGGCGTCAGCATGCTGTTTTCAACACTGAACTCTTCCGCCAACAGCTTGAATCGACGAATCCGTTCGTAACCTTTGAAGCCCTTGGAATATTTTTCCAACTGGCCCTCGA
The DNA here is from genome assembly GCA_965366625.1 of uncultured bacterium. Lineage (GTDB taxonomy): Bacteria > Acidobacteriota > Thermoanaerobaculia > Multivoradales > J023 > JAUIJL01. The sequence goes on along the minus strand of CBDUGP010000044.1, from coordinate 51,136 downwards.
ATAGCTTATAAATCTTGGGGTTCTCCAACAGCTGCTCAAAATCTTCTGACATTCCGGCGTTCTTCGCCCACTTTTCGAGTGCCGCTCGATCGGGCACCACCAGGGCCACGTTGTGGGGTTTGTTGAAGCCGTGAATGAAGACTTGCATTACCAGCGGGGACAGCTGAGCCAGCTCCTCAAGGGGCGCCGGTACCACGTATTTGCCGTTTTCGAGCTTATATTGCTCTTTGATTCGACCGGTGATGTAAAGGAATCCATCTTCGTCGAGGCGGCCCATGTCGCCGGTGCGGAAGGCACCGTCTTCGGTCATGACACTGGCGGTTTCCTCGGGAAGGTTGTGGTAACCCTTCATGACGTTGGGGCCTTTGATCAGGATCTCGCCGCTTTCCGAATTGGGATCGGCCATGACGCTGGTGTCGATGAACACGTCGACGCCCACCAGGGGTTGACCCACGGAACCGATTTTGCGCGCGCCCGGATGGTTGGTGGTGCAAATGGGGCTGGTTTCCGTCAAACCGTAACCTTCACAGACCATGATGCCCAATTTGTCGATGAAGTCGGCGACGTCGGGGGAGAGGGCGGCGCCACCGGAGCAAGCGTATTTGAGCCGTCCACCGAAGCGCTCCCGCACCTTTGAAAACACCAACTTGTCGAAGAATTTATGTTTGCTTTCGACCACGAACGAGCTTTGACCGCGCTCCGCCAGCTGCTTGCGCTTTTCGGCGTTGGCCATGCCCGCTTCGAAGAGGGTTTTCTTGATGCCGCCTTCTTCTGTCATGCGTTTTTGTAGGCCGTCGTAGATGCGATTGAAGATCCGCGGCACTGCATAAATCACCGTCGGTCGAACCTCGCCGAAATTGTCGACCAATTTGTCGATCGACTCGGCGATGGCGATACCCGCGCCGCGGGACAACAAACAATGCAGCTCGCAGGTTTGGCCGAAGGAATGGGCCCAGGGCAGGAACGAAACGGAGACGTCGGCGTGGTCGACGGGCAGAATGGCCGACACACCGTTGATATTCGAGCAAATATTGCTGTGGCTGAGCAGCACGCCTTTGGGTTGGCCGGTGGTTCCCGAGGTGTAAATAAAACCGCAGATCCATTCCGGGTCGATATCCACCACCGGTGTGGGATGATTGCGCCCGCGGGCCTCCAAGGATCCGAAGCTGGTGACGTCTTCTTCGGGCAAGGCCATGCAGAAGACGTTTTCGAGCGAGTCGAGTTCCTGGCTCCAATCGCGGGTTTCTTCGAAGATCTGGTAGGTGGAGGTGAGCAGGATTTTGGCACCCGAGTCTTTGATGATGTATTCCCAATCTTTCGGCATCTGGGATTCGTACATCGGGCAGAAGCGGGCGCCGAGGCCGTAGGTGGCATAGGCGGCGACGGCCCATTCGACGCGATTGGCGGAAATGATGGCGACCGTATCGCCCTGTTTCACCCCCATATCGGCCAGACCGCCGCGCAGGTGATCTACCCGCTTGCCGAAAGCGCCGTAGGTGATCCATTGCCAGCTGCCGTCGATCTTGGTGCCGAAAAGATTGCGCTGAGCATGTTTGGCGACGGACTTCGTCAGCACGTCGACGAGATCACTGTAGGAGCTGTGCTTCATCCTTGCCTCCGGGGAGCTGGTGGTGGCCGATCTAGGGCCGAATGTATGGCCTTGGGACCCGGTATCAAATCATAATTCCGACCCGCGTCCAAGCCGCGCCGGGCTCTGTTTACCCGAATCTGACGACTGAATCCAACCACACCTAGGTGGCGAAGCCCAACCCATGACCAGCTCCCCTCCAGAATCCGACGTCGTCCGCGGGCCCGCGTCGGGTATTTCGATCCGCAACGCTTCCACCCACAATCTCAAAGGGGTCAGCTGTTATATCCCCCACGGCAAGGTGACGGTGGTCACCGGGGTTTCGGGGGCGGGAAAATCTTCCCTCGCCTTCGACACCCTCTACGCCGAAGCCCAGCGGCGGTTCGTGGAGTCCATGTCGACCTATGTGCGCCAGTTTTTGGAGCAGATGGAGCGCCCTCCCGTGGACTCCATCGACGGGGTATTGCCGGCGGTGGCGTTGGAAGCGAAGAATTCCGTGCGCAACGCCAGATCCACGGTCGGGACTTTGACTGAGATTCATGACGTCTTGCGTCTGATCTTCACCCACCTGGGCGAGGTGGTATGCCCCAACGGCCATGGTCGGGTTCACGGCTGTGGGCCCCAGGAGCTGGCGTCGTTGCTGATCGAACGTTTTGAAGGGCAGCCGCTGCTGTTGGTGGCGTCCCTGCCACGGCCCAAGAAGTTGGCGAATGAGAAGCTCAAAGAGCTCATTCGCCAGGGTTATTTCCGCCGTCGGCAGACGGTCGAGGAGCAAGTCGAGGAGCAAGAGGCGGGGAAGGCGGAGGGCGAGCAGGCCGGCGGAGACCTGGTGCGCATGACGCCGACGGACCGTTGGACCTTAAAGCTCGATCCCCTTGAGCTGGTGATCGGTCGGTTCAAACCCCGGGCCGACAATCGGGCGCGATTGGTGTCTGCGATCGAAGAAATTTATCTCTTGGCGGCCGGTCGCGCGCAGGTGGTCCTCGCCGACGGCCACCGGTTGTTTTTCGGCCGAGCCTTGACCTGCGAGGTCTGTGACGCGGTGATGCGTCGACCCACACCGGCGCTTTTCTCCTTCAACTCGCCCCTGGGCGCGTGCCCGGAATGCCAGGGATTTGGGCGGGTGACGGGCATCGACCGTGAACGCGTGATCCCGGATCCGTCGAAGTCCTTGGACGAGCGGCCGATCGCGCCGTGGAACTCTCCGACCTACCAAAAGCATTATCCGGGGTTGTTGCAGGCATGTCGTGCGCACGGCATCGACACCCGTCTGCCGGTGGAGCAGCTGAGCAAAGAGGATCGAGAGTTTCTCTGGTCGGCGAAGGGAAGCTTCACCACCCTCGGCAAGTTTTTCGCTTGGGTCGAGCGCAAGAGTTACAAGATGCATCATCGGGTGATGCTCTCCCGCTATCGTGCCTACACGCCGTGTCCGGAGTGCGGAGGAAGCCGGTTGAAAGCCCAAGCGCTCGGGGTGCGGGTGGCGGGACGCAATGTTGCCGAGCTGTCGAGCCTGTCGGTGGAAGCGTTGAGCCAATGGGTTGAGGAGATCGATGAAAAGGCGTTGAGCGAAGCGTCGGAGCATTTTCTGGATCAGCTGAAGAGCCGGCTCCAAACCCTCCATCGGGTGGGTTTGGAGTATTTGTCGTTGGATCGCCAAGCGCGCACCTTGTCGGGCGGTGAGAGCCAGCGGATCCACTTGGCGTCGGCGTTGGGGTCGGGGCTCACGGGCACGCTCTATGTTTTAGACGAGCCGACCATCGGCTTACACGCCCAGGATTCCCACAAGCTGTTGGCGTTGTTGGGGGATCTGGCGGCGCGCGGCAACACGGTGGTGGTGGTGGAGCACGATCGCACGTTGATCGAGGGCGCGGACTACGTGATCGATATGGGGCCGAGGGCGGGGGAGCACGGCGGCGAGGTGCTGACCCAGGGTACGTTGGCCGATGTACTGAGCTGCGAGCAGAGCCTGACAGCGAAGTATTTGCGTCCGAGCGGCGACCAGCCGGTCGGGCCGTCGATGTCGGTGGAGCAGTTGGAGAATCTGCCGACGCTCACGATCCGTGGGGCTCGGGCCAACAATCTGAAGAATTTCGACGTCGAGATGCCGTTGGGCTGTTTGGTGGCGGTCACCGGGGTGTCGGGCTCGGGCAAATCAACGTTGATCGAGAACGTGTTGCACGGCACGTTTCAGCGCTCCCGCGGCGTGGTCGACGTGGAGCCCGGGCAGTGTGACGCGCTCGAAGGGTTCGATGATCTGGCGGATGTGGTGTTGGTGGACCAGCGACCGTTGGGTCGCTCGAGCCGCTCCAATCCCGTGACCTACACCAAGGCCTACGACGAGATCCGCAAGCTCTTCGCCGCCACCCCGGACGCCGAGCGGCGGGGCATCAGCGCCGGTCATTTTTCCTTCAATCTCGATAAGGGCCGTTGTCCCACCTGCCAGGGAACCGGCACCACCGAGGTCGACATGCATTTCATGGCGCCGGTGTCGGTGGTGTGTGACACCTGCAACGGCAAGCGATTCTTACCGGAGATCCTGGCGGTGCGGCTGCGGGAACGGAATATCTACGAGACCCTCGAGCTGACCGTGGACCACGCCTTGGAGATTTTCAGCGACCAGAAACGCTTGGTGAAAAAGCTGCGCACCTTGGCGGATGTGGGTCTGGGTTATTTGCGCTTGGGCCAGTCCACCTCGACTTTGTCCGGCGGTGAGGCCCAGCGCCTGAAGCTGGCGAGCTTTCTCGATAAGCCGAAACGGGGCGGCCCCATGCTCTTCCTCTTCGACGAGCCCACCACCGGCCTTCACCTGGCGGATATCGATTTGCTGCACAACACCCTGCGTCGATTGATCGACAAAGGGCACGGCGTGATCGTGGTAGAGCATGCCGAGGATCTGATCGCCCGCGCCGACTGGCTCGTGGACCTCGGACCGGGCGGCGGCACCCACGGCGGCCGGCTGCTCTACTCCGGCCCCCTGGCCCAAGCGCCCGAGGATCTCGACAGCCCGACCCTGCGCGAGCTGCGCCGGTAAAGCCCCAGGGACACCCGAGCAGCCGGGGTAGCGCTTCGCGCAACCCCGGTCTTTGGAAAAGAACCCTTTCAGGGTACGGAAGGATCCGCCCACACGCGATCCGCCAATACGTTGGGTAAAGATCTGTTACCCCGAAGGGGTTGTTGACCCAAGCCTGGGGTTGCGGAGCTACCCCCAGGGACACTGGGCCGGTATCGCCGGTGGACGTTAGCCGGCAGTCGTCCAAGCCAAGCGAACGGCAAAGACCAGCACGGCGACGGTGACTAGGCGTTTGAGCCAAACATGACCTTTGAGCAGGGTCCAGCGGGCGCCGAGGTGTCCGCCGAGGGTGGTGCCGACCGCCAGGGATAGGCCGTAGGGCCAGTGGATTTTGCCGCCCCACGCGAACATCACTAGGGATAAAGCGGTGAAGCACAGCACTGAGAGCACCTTGACGGCGTTGCCGCGCACCAGGTCGAGACCGGCGAAGGTGGTGGCGGCCAGGATGAGGAAACCCACTCCGGCTTGCACGAAGCCACCGTAGAGACCGACGACGAAGAAGCCGCTGGCCAGCGCTGCGTAGCGGGTTCGGCTTCGGACGGGCGGGGCCGTTGGATCGTCCGTCGTTGGATCGTCCGACTCGCCGGTGCCGGCCTGGGTTTGGTCGTGCTTTGGGCTCCAAAAAGAGGCGAGGGTCACGATCACCATCAGGGCGGCGAGGATGCGCTGGAAGTCGGCGTCGCCGGTTCGCAGGGCAAGCCAGGTGCCGAGCCCCGCGCCGACGGTGGCCGGGGCTGCCGCCCAGAACACCGAGCGTCGATCCAAGACCTGCTCGCGGTGGAAGCTCCAGACGGCGCTGACGTTTTGCATCAGGATGCCGACCCGATTGGTGCCGTTCGCTAGGCCCGCGGGCAATCCCATGAAAATGAGCAGTGGAAGGGTCAAGAAGGACCCGCCTCCCGCCAGGACGTTCAAGGCCCCGGCAAAAAAACCGATTGCGGCCAGAAGGGGATAGGCGAGCCAGGGATTCATGAGCAGCTCGAGGGGTGCGGTGTCCATGGACGAAGTTTATTCGAGTCCGGCCGCAAACGCCCTTCACGGTTTCTTTATGTTTTGCCCCTTGTCCGTTTATACCCGCGGGTTACTTTTTCCCCGACCCGTTCTGGGTGCCCCGACTGCGACATCCGTTGTGGCTCCCGCCCGCTCCATTTCCTATCGGGTCCTATTCATCAGAGCTCAAGGAGGAATCCATGCGAATGAAGTCTCTTCGGTCGATCGCCGTCTCGGCGATGCTGGTGGCCGCCACGCCGGTTCTCGCAGAGGTCAAGGTCGACGAAAAGTTGCCTGAGTACAAGCCTGTCCAAGGTGTTTCCGGCACCGTGAAGAGCGTTGGCTCCGACACGTTGAACAACTTGATGACGCTGTGGGCCGAGAAATTCAAAGAGATGTATCCCAATGTGCAGGTGGAGATCGAGGGCAAAGGCTCTTCCACCGCACCGCCTGCGCTGATCGAAGGTGCGTCGAATTTCGGCCCCATGAGCCGGGCGATGAAAGATAAAGAAATCGACGCCTTTGAAAAGAAATTCGGCTACAAGCCGGTAGCTGTGAAAACCGCCATCGACATGCTCGCGGTCTATGTGCACAAAGACAATCCGATCGCCGAGTCGGGACTGTCCCTGGCGCAAGTCGATGCGATTTTCTCCTCGACCCGCAAAGGTGGTCACGCCGACGACATCTCCGACTGGAGCCAGGTCGGCCTCGCCGGCTCTTGGGGCTCTCTGCCCATCAGCCTCTACGGTCGTAACTCCGCTTCCGGCACCTACGGTTACTTCAAGAGTAAGGCTCTGTTCAAAGGCGATTACAAGTCGTCGGTGAAAGAGCAGCCGGGCTCTTCGTCGGTGGTGCAGGGTGTGGCGTCCGACAAGGGCGGCATCGGTTACTCCGGCATCGGTTATAAAACCGCCGACGTGGCCACCGTGCCGCTCGCCAAGAAGGGCAATGACTTCATCGCCCCTGAGGCCGACAACGCCTCCACCTATCCCCTCGCCCGCTTCCTGTTGGTGTACGTCAACAAGAAACCCGGTGAGGACCTGGATCCCTTGCGTCGCGAATTCCTCAAGCTGATCTTCTCCCAACAAGGTCAGGAAGTGGTGATCAAGGACGGTTATATCCCGGTGTCCTACGCCGTCGCCAAGAAGACCTTGGCCGACGTCGGCATCGACATCGACGGTTGATGCCTTGCCGCGACGACATCCCATAGAACCGACCGGCCCGTTTCGTTAGAGACGTGCCGGTCGGGTCTTGGCCTGTCAGGCCCGAGACTTTTTCCATCTCCCCCTCTCAAATCTTCGAGATCGATCACCCAGCTGGAGGGTCGATTTTCCTCAGAGAACCTCTATGGCTGAGCAGAAAAGCTCCTCGTTCACCGGGCGATCTCGCTCTCGCAAAACCCGTCGCAGCGTGGTGCTGATCGATCGTTTGGCGAAAGGGTTGATTACATTCGGCGGCATCGGCACGATCCTCTCCGTGCTCGGTGTGGCACTTTTTCTCATCTGGGTGGTCCTACCCCTCTTCCTTCCGGCGGCCACCTCGGGCCTTCAAGCTTTCGACCGCGGGGGTCGCGATCTGCACGGTATCGGCCTCGATGAGTACCAAACTCTGGGTTGGAGCCTCAGCTCGTCGGGGCAACTCGAGCTGTTTCGTCTCGACAACGGCGAGCTGTTGAGCGTCGAGCCCCTCTTTCCCGGGCCGGCTGCCCCGGAAGCAAATGCTTCGTCGGCCGGATCAACCGACGTCGACCTCGCTCTCGACCTTGAAGGGGCCGAGAGCGAGCAGCCCGCGCATATCGTGTCGTCCTCGTTCGGCATCCGATCGGAAACCGCTGCCTTCGGGTTGAGCGACGGCTCGATTCGACTGATCGAGATTGGATTCAAGACTGAGATTCTGGATCGTGACGATCTAGAGCCCGGGCTCATCGCGCCCTTTGATGCGGCTTTGGAAGACGGTTCCACCCGCGTCGAGGACGTGACGGTCGCGTTTCGCAAGGGTGTCCTGCAAAAAACGCCGTCCGATCAATACCGACTGCAAGAGCTGAAGTTAAAGCCGGGTGTTCGGGCTGATGTGGCCGGCTCGCCGATCCAATCCCTGTCCCATGTCTCAACCACCGACGGGCCGATGGTGGTCTTCTTCGCCGACGACCGGCTCCAGATGGTTTATTGGCAGACGTCGGAGGATATGTTTTCGGGCGAGACGACCTATGAACTCCAAGAGGCGATCGACCTGCCGCTCGACGTCGCAGGGACACCGGATTACATCGCCCTGGACGGCGCCGGTCGCGAGGTCTATTTGGTGTCGAAACAGGGGCGTTTGCAACGGATCGATCTGCGGGATCGGGAGCAGCCGTACCTCGCCGAAACCGGCAATCTCTATCCCCCGGGCTCTTCGGACGAGGTGACGTTCTTCAGCGCGTTATTGGGTGGAACCACCTTCATTTGGGGCGACTCGCAGGGTCGGGTGCAGGCGGGTTTTCCGATCCGGCCCGAAGATGCCGTGCCGGGTTTCCCCGGTCTCTTCGACGGCAACGTGGATCCCCAGGCGCAAATGACCTTTGCGCGCACTAAGAGCCTGGCCGATAGCTCGTCCGCCGCGGTTTCCATGGCCTCGTCCTCCCGCAGCCGATTGGCCTACAGCGGTTTTGCCGACGGCGAGTTGAGGCTCTTCAACGTCACCAACGCCACCGAAATCCAACGCTTCCAATTGCCCGACGAGCAGCCGGTGATGCAAATCGCGCTGTCACCCAAGGAAGACGGCGTGTTGGTGGCCACTCCCGACAAGATTTTTCATGCGGATCTGGATCCGAGGTACCCCGAGGCGGGATTTTCGGCCTTTTTCAGACCCGTTTGGTACGAGGGTTATCCCGAGCCCGAGCACATTTGGCAATCGTCATCGGGCTCCGACGATTTCGAAATGAAGCTCGGTTTGATGCCGCTGATCTTCGGCACCCTCAAAGCGACGTTCTATTCGATGCTTTTCGGCGCGCCGCTGGCGTTGTTGGCCGCGATCTTTACCAGCGAGCTGCTGCCCCGGCGAGCGCGCAGTGTGCTCAAACCCGGCATTGAATTCATGGCCAGTTTGCCCAGCGTGGTGTTGGGCTTCCTCGCGGCCCTGGTTTTCGCCCCTTACCTCGAAAAAGTAGTGCCCGCTACGCTGGGAGTATTCGTCACCCTGCCGATCACGATTTTGCTCGGCGCTTTTTGTTGGCAGCTGTTGCCCGGCGAAAAAGCCGTCCGTTGGCAGAATCGGCGCTTTCTCGTAATGGTCATGTTGGTGCCCGTGGGGGTCTGGTTGGCCGGCTTGACCGGTCCGTGGATCGAACGCCTGTTTTTTGCCGGCGACATTAGGGGTTGGTTGTCCTGGGATCCGGGATCGGAAGGGGGAGAGCGATTTGCCGGCCCGATCGGCGGCTGGATGATCCTCGGCGTGCCCCTGGCGGCCCTGACCGTGACCTTGGGCATGGGCCGCTGGATGAGCCCGCGCATGCGCCGGTGGGGAGCGGTTTGGGATCGCCGCCAATACGCTATTTACGATCTGCTGCGGTTCGTCGGCGGCATCGCTTGCACCCTATTGTTGGCGTTGCTGTTCTCCTGGTTGATGGCTGCCTTCGGTTTCGATCCGCGCGGCGGATACGTCGACACCTACGTGCAAAGGAACGCGTTGATCGTGGGATTTGTGATGGGTTTCGCCATCATCCCGATCATCTACACCCTCTCCGAGGACGCGCTGTCGACGGTTCCCGAGCATTTGCGCTCGGCTTCGCTCGGCGCCGGCGCAACCCCTTGGCAGACCGCGGTCCGCATCGTCATTCCCACGGCCATGAGCGGTTTGTTCTCGGCCGTCATGATCGGCCTGGGAAGGGCAGTGGGAGAGACCATGATCGTGCTCATGGCCGCGGGCAACACGCCCGTCATGGATATGAATATGTTTGAAGGTTTCCGCACTTTGTCGGCGAATATCGCGGTGGAGCTGCCCGAGGCGGTGAAGGGAGATACCCATTATCGGACGCTCTTCCTGGCCGCCTTGGTGCTTTTTTTGATGACCTTCGTGGTCAACACGGTCGCCGAGGTGATTCGATTGCGCTTCCGCAAAAGGGCCTACCAGCTATGAGCAGGTCCGAACGAAAATCCAAGTCTTCGGGCCAAGGGGCGTCTAATCAAACAGCGGATTGGGGTCAACGGACCCGAGCCCGGAGCAAGAGCAGCCTTTTTGCTTCCGGCGAGCCCATGGTTTGGCTCACCGGCGGGGCACTGGCGACCTGTGCTTTTATGGTTGCCGGTCTGTTGTTGCTGGTGTTGTTCAAAGGCCTGAGCACCTTCTGGCCCCAGGCGATCGTCAAGTTGGAGACCCCGGACGGTCGGGTCTATATGGGCGAAGTGACTCGCGAGGATCTCTACCGGCCGACCGACAACGTGCTCGCCGATCTCAACGGACAGACCGCCGAGAACGCGATCCGGGAAGTCGGAGAGCGTGACGGGTGGGCTTTTCGTCGTTTGGTGCGGACCGGCAACTTCAAGCTGACCCAGAACCACTTCAGTTGGGTCAACGAGTGGGAGGTGGCCGACGCCTCCGAGCCCGAGTGGGCGATGGTCATCGAGCGATTGGAGTGGGGGCGCTTTTACGGTTATCCAGAGGCCTTCGTGCTGCTGACGCCGATTTCGGCCACCACGGCTGATGGCGGGAGCAAAACCCCGGAGGCCATGCTGCAGGAAGCGCTGAGGCTGGTCCAGGAGTTCGATGACGAAGGTGCAGAAGTCCGCTCGGTGGAAGTCCGGTTGGTGGACGAACGATTCGTCGACGGCCGTCGACGCCCGGTGCTGGTGGATCCGGCGGATTTTGAATCGATCCAGGACCTCCAGGGCGTGGCCCAAGTGTTCTCAGGGGCCGAGCAAGCTTGGGAGAAATTCCGGGAGTTCCACGACCAAATACGAGAGCGTTGGAATGACCGTCGTCGGCTCGAAAAATTCGATATCGGTAGGGTTAACCACAGGCAGGAAGCGGCGCGTTTGGCCGTGCGCGAGCTGGAACTCGAGTTGGAGGAAGCGTCGGCCACGTCTCGAGAGTCACGCTTGCGCGAAAAGCTGGTCGACGCCCAGGCGGAGTTCGAAGAGGTCCGTGCCTGGGCCGATCGGGAGTTTGCTCGGATTCGTCAAGAAATCGATGCGATTAATCACGAGAACCGTCGCTATCAGCTCTTGATGCGCACCGCCGGGGAAGGCAACCGGCCGGCCGAGCAGGTATTCCTGCGCCTGGACGACGTGGTGCGCGCTTATCCTGCCAACCGCCTGGGCTGGACCGACAAGATGGGCATCTACATGGGGCGCTGGGCGGAATTTCTTTCCGACGAACCCCGCGAGGCCAATAGCGAAGGCGGCGTTTATCCGGCGATTTTCGGCACCATTGCCATGACCCTGATCATGTCGCTGGTGGTGGTCCCCTTCGGTGTGTTGGCGGCTCTCTACCTGAAGGAATATGCCAAGGCAGGCCCGGTGGTGTCGGCGGTTCGGATCGCCGTCAACAACCTGGCGGGCGTGCCGTCCATCGTGTTCGGCGTGTTCGGTTTGGGTTTCTTCTGTTACGTGGTCGGCGCCTCGATCGACGAGCTTTTGTTCGCCGCCCATTTGCCCAATCCGACCTACGGCAAAGGGGGCTTGTTGTGGGCTTCTTTAACATTGGCCTTGCTCACCCTGCCGGTGGTCATCGTCGCTACCGAAGAGGCGGTGTCGGCGGTGCCGAATTCTATGCGCGAGGGCTCCTATGCCTGCGGTGCCTCGAAGTGGCAGACGATTCATCGGATCGTTTTGCCGCGTGCCCTGCCGGGCATCATCACGGGAATGATTTTGGCCATCGCCCGCGGGGCCGGCGAGGTGGCGCCGTTGATGTTGGTGGGCGCGGTCAAATTGGCCCCCGAGCTACCCATCGACGGTCTGTTTCCATTCATCCACCCCGAGCGTAGCTTCATGCACCTGGGTTTCCACATCTACGACGTGGGATTCCAAAGCCAAAATTCCGAGGCGGCCAAACCCATGGTGTTCACCACCACCTTGTTGCTGATCGCGATCGTCGCCGTGCTCAATTTCGTCACCATCGCGATCCGCAATCGCTTGCGCCGTAAATTCGCCGGCGGGCAATTCTGATCCGCCACCCAGCAGGAAGAGAAATATGAAAACTGATGCTGTTCCCAGCTCCATCCCCATGACCCCCGACGTCGTCAAGATGGTCGGCCACAAGGATCCCAAGGGCCCTAAGGACCCCAGGGACCCGATCGTCGCCATCGCGCGCGGCGAAACGCTGCCCAGCGAAGTCCATAAGAGTCTGGCCGATGAAGACGCCGTGCTCGACGTCACCAATTTTCGTCTGTGGTACGGCGCCGCCCAAGCCCTTTACGACATCAATATGTCGGTGCCCCGGGGCAAAGTGACGGCTTTGATCGGGCCGTCGGGCTGCGGAAAATCGACCCTCTTGCGCAGCGTCAACCGGTTGAACGATTTGATCGACATCGTCAAAATCAGCGGTCATATGGTGCTCAACGGCGATTCCGTTTACGGATCGGGCGTGGATGTGATCGAGCTGAGGAAACGGATGGGCATGGTCTTCCAAAAGTCCAATCCATTCCCCATGTCGATCTACGAGAACGTGGTCTATTCCCTGCGTATCGACGGCGAGAACCGCAAACACGTGCTCGACGAGATTTGCGAGAAAAGTTTGCGCGGCGCGGCCCTTTGGGACGAGGTCAAGGATCGCTTGGATGAGCTTGCGTTGGGATTGTCCGGCGGTCAGCAACAGCGTCTGTGCATCGCCCGCGCCATCGCCGCGGAGCCGGAGGTGCTGCTGATGGACGAACCGTGCTCGGCGTTGGACCCCATCGCCACGGGCAAGATCGAGGATTTGATCGAGTCGCTTCGGGGTGAGTACACGATTTTGATCGTCACCCACAACATGCAGCAGGCGTCTCGGGTGTCCGATTACACGGCTTTCATGTATCTCGGTCGTTTGATCGAATACGGCGCGACGGGCGAACTCTTCACGCGGCCTCACCTCAAGGCCACCGAGGATTACATCACCGGCCGCTTCGGCTAGCTAGGGCCCGTCCAGAAATGGAATCTCGGTGGGCCGGCGCGGCGCCCTGCGCGCGTCGCTCCGAACTCGCGCTACCGTTGCATTACCGTTGCAAATTGCTGATGTATAAGAGCTTAAGCCGATTCATATGTTGTATCGCTCAGACACGCTCGCTGTCCCTGCTCGGCGCGCCGCGCCTCTAGCTGAGGTCTGCTGCCGTGTTGCGGGTAAAGCGACACGGCAGCACCGCTTTTCACCGTCTCTTTTCAGCTTCTTTAAAAAGCTGCTGCATGCTCTGCCCGCAGCCGACACTATGAATTGAAACTTCTTGTGCGCTCTCTGCGTGCGATTTCGTAGACAAACGGAGGTTAGAGGAATATGACCAAGAACCGAGTGACTGGCGCTTTTGCCGCCCTCGCCGCTCTTCTCGCCCTGGCGCCGGCCGCTCAGGCCGACGATTGGGTTGCCAAGTGGAGCAACGGCCACAAGATCGAAAGTAAAGAAAAGGGCCACAAGCTCAAGTTCGGCGGACGTCTGCAAGCGGATTTTCAATTTGCTGACGTCGACGAGCAAGTCGCCACCGAGGAAGACGGTTTCGAATTCCGCCGGGCTCGCCTCTTCATGTCCGGCACTGTGTACGGCAATGTTGAATTCAAGGTCCAATACGACTTCGCCGGCGGTGACGCGGATTTCAAAGACGCTTGGTTGGCCCTCAAGCAGGATTGGGGCAAGATCAAAATCGGTCATTTCAAGGAGCATTTCTCCCTCGAAGAGCTGACCAGCTCCAAATACATCTCGTTCCTCGAGCGCTCCTTGCCGGTCCAGGCCTTTGCCCCGAGCCGCAACTCCGGCGTGGGTTTCGAAGGTAAAAACGGCGACAAATTCAATTGGGGCGTGGGTTATTACTACGATTCCGACGATTTCGGTGTTTCCACCAGTGAGGACGCCACCAACTTCACCGGCCGCGTGGCCTTCCGTCCCGTCTATGAAGAGGGCAGCCTGTTCCACATCGGCATCGGCGCCACGATCAAGGACTACGACGGCACCACCCGCGTGCGCGTTCGCCCGGAGAGCCACTTCACCGGCCGTTACGTCGACACCGGCACTTTCGCTGCCGACGGTGCCACCAACTTGAACCTGGAACTCGCCACGGTGCAGGGTCCGTTCTGGGCCGCCGCCGAGTACTTCACGTCCGATGTCGACGCTCCGGCCTCCGGTGACCCGTCATTCGGCGGTTTCTACGTGCAAGCCGGTTACTTCCTCACCGGCGAGAGCCGGGCCTTCAAGACCTCCGAAGGTGCCTTCGACCGCATCAAGCCGAGCGCCAACTGGGGCAAAGACGGCAGCGGTGCTTGGGAGATCAAGGCCCGTTATTCCACCCTCGATCTCAACGACGCGGCCATCGCCGGCGGCGAGGAGACCAACATCAGCGTGGGTCTCAACTGGTACCCCAACCCGGTGACCCGTTTGATGCTCGACTACATCAACGCCGATGTGGACGATGTTGGCGATGCCAATTTCATCCTCATGCGCTGGCAGGTGGATTTCTGATTCGACGCACCTGAGCAAGGTTTTTGAATCGAAGACTCTTGAGTCAAAGAGAAGCGGGCGTCCTTATTCGGGCGCCCGCTTTTTGCATTAATCCTCGAAATCCTGGTGCCAGATTTGCTCCAGGCTCCGGTCTCGGCGCGAGTCGAGGTGTTGTCGCAATCGTTCTCGGAGAGATTCGTCGTGGCGGTTGAGGGCCAAGGCCTTCAGGGCTGAGCGGGCCCGGCCGATTGGACCTTGCTCCACTTCGTCGATCAGCAAGTCCAGGGCCCGTTGGCGACGGGTCAAGGCCAGAGCCAAATAAAGACTGCGCTGCTGATCTTCTCCGAGGGTGATTTCGAGCCGCTTTACCAAAAGATCGACGGCTTCATCGGAGCGAGAGTCGCCCAAGGCCAGGGCGGCGCCCTCGGCGATCGCCGGCTCGTCGGAGGCCAGGAAATCGCCGACAAAGGACAACGAGCGATGGGGCTCCAAGCGCAGTAGGGAGTTGAAACATTCCGCCACCACTTCTACCTCGTCGTCGCCGACCAGCACTTTAAGACGCAGGAGAGCTTCGGCCGCGGTTTGGCCCGAGTCGCCCAAGGCGTCGACCGCGGCGAGCCGGGTGGGGCGCTCGGGGTCCACCAACAAACGTGTCAAATGTAATACCGCTTCGGGGTGTCGCATGCGCACCAAACCGTGGGCGCACCAGCCCCGCAGCTGAGCCGCGGTATCCGTGGTGCCGCCCCAAACGGGCTCCAGCTGGACGTAGCGGGCGCCGGCCAAGAAGACCTCCGCCGACGGTTGCTCCAACTCCACCAAGGCTTTGACCAACGAAGTTTTTCCAGCGCAGCCCTTATCCTTCTTCAGGGGATCTCGGCTGAGTCGATGGAAGGCCTCCTCCATCTGCCGGCTGAGCTCACCCATACCGAGCTCGGCCACCAAATCCGCAGCCTTGGACACCAAAAGGCCATAGCGTTTTTGGGTCAAGGCAGTTTTGAGTTCTTTGCGGATGACATCGGAGTCGTCTTCCTGTCGAAGCTTCGACAGCAACTCCAACTTGTCTTCGAGGGGGTCTTTTTTGGCCAAGGCATGCTCCCGGGACTCTTACGTGATTGGGGCCGAAGTTTAACCGGAACCGGGGATTTCTCCCGGGGCGAGTAGAATCCGCGAATGGTCCAATCCCAGCCAGCGCCAGACTCGCCGTTTCCCAAGGGTTTTCTGTGGGGAGCAGCTACCGCATCTCATCAAGTGGAAGGGGGCAACGACGGCAACGATTGGTGGGATTGGGAGCAGAAGCCGGGCCGGATTCGCGACGGCTCCGTCAGTGGCGACGGGGTGGGTTGGTGGTCGGGGCGAGCGGAGCAAGATTTGGCTCTGGCGGCGAGCTTGGGTCAAAACGCACACCGCTTTTCGCTCGAGTGGAGCCGAATCGAGCCTCAGCCGGGAGTGTTCGACCAAGGGGCGATCGACCGTTATCGAGAAATATTGGCGGCGGCGAAAGCAAACGGCCTCAGCACTTGCGTCACGCTCAACCACTTCACCTTGCCCCGCTGGTTGGCACAGCGTGGTTCGTGGCTTGCGTCAGG
This sequence comes from uncultured bacterium, assembly GCA_965366625.1. Taxonomy (GTDB): domain Bacteria; phylum Acidobacteriota; class Thermoanaerobaculia; order Multivoradales; family J023; genus JAUIJL01. The sequence continues at coordinate 35,310 of CBDUGP010000044.1, read as the reverse complement.
GGTCGACGAGCACTTCGCCCGATATGTGGCCCGGGCGGTGGCGGGTCTCGACGAGGTGGTGGATCTGTGGGTGACCCTCAACGAGCCCAACGTCTTGGCCTACACCGCCTACGCCGGGCATTTGTGGCCGCCCGGCAAGGGGAGTCTCAGGGCCTGCTTCAAGGCCATGCGTCAAATGCTGGAAGCCCACGCTCGCGGCTATCACCGGGCTCGGGAATTTACGTCCAAACCCGTCGGGTTGGTCTTGAACATGCCGCTCTTCGAGTCCCATCGACCGGATCATACCCACGACCGTCTGGCCCGGGGATTCCAGGATTGGGCATTCAATGGGCTGCTGATCGAAGCCCTGCGGGACGGTCGACTGCGCTTTCCCGTGCGGCTGCTTCCACGCACTCTGCCGGGTCTGGCGAATGCCTGTGATTTCATCGGGCTCAACTATTACGGCCGTTTCGAGGTGCAATTCGACCTCAAGGCCGAAACCCCGCTCGGACGTCACGTGCAGCGGCCCACTATCCGTACCGAGCAAACCGATTGGGGACAGGTCTATGCCCGAGGGTTGACCGAGCAATTGGTGCGGCTCAGCCGACGGCTGGGTAAACCGCTCTACGTGACCGAAAACGGCCTATTCGACAATAGTGATGCCCACAGACCCGAGTTCTTGATCGAGCACGTGCGGGCGGTGGGCGAAGCTTTGCGTCGAGGGGTCGACGTTCGGGGTTATTTCCACTGGTCTCTGACCGACAACTTTGAATGGGCCGAAGGTTGGTCGACCCACTTCGGTTTGATCGAAGTCGATCCGCAAACCGGCGAGCGTCGACCTCGGCCGAGCGCTGAGGTGTATGCCCGGATTTGCCGATCCAATGGAGCTTGGCCAGGTGAGCTAGGTCAGGATTCCTAGGGCTCTTGCCACGGTCAGGCTTCGTCGCCGGTGTACATGTCGGCGACCAAGTTGCCGTAACCGTTGTAGAGCACCGAATCTCGGGTCTCTTCCGTGCCGATATCCTGCTCCCAGCGCTGGCTCCAGCGGGGATGCGGCTTGTGGGGCTCGACGTTGGAGTAGAAGCCGTATTCGTCGGGTTGGGTTTCGTGCCAGAACGTCGACGGTTGCTGGTCGACGAATTCGATCCGCACGATCGACTTCGGGCTTTTATAGCCGTATTTCCACGGTGTGACCACTCGCCAGGGGGCTCCGTGCTGCATCGGCAGGCCGTGGCCGTAGCTGCCCACCGCGACGAAGGCCAGCTCGTGGCAGGCTTCGTCCATGCGCAGGGCTTCGTAGTAGGGCCACGGATACCATTTATTCTTCCGCTGTCCCGGCAGACCCTTGGGGTCCAGGATGCTGATCAATCTGACGAATTTGGCCGAAGATAGGGGTTTGAGGGAGTCGATCAGCGCTTTGAGCGGGAATCCTACCCATGGTATCTGCATGGCCCACCGCTCCACGCAACGGAATCGGTAGAGGCGCTCTTCCAGTGGAAACCGGGTGAAGAGGTCGTCGAGATCGAGGGTGGTCGGTTTTTCCACCAAGCCGTCGACTTCAATTTTCCACGAGTCCACGGAGTAGTCCTTGGCCAGCTCCCAAACCCGCTCCTTGGCGGTGGTGAATTCGTAAAAATTATTGTTGCTCGACGAGATGGCTTCCGGCGTGATCTCCAAACCCGGCGGTAAGCCGTATTTGGGATTGCGCTTGGGCGACAGCTTGTCTTGGAATCGGTTGCCGATGGCAGGACGGATTTGGGCCGAGAGGTCGTCTTTGGGTGGATTCGCAGCGTTTGCGGAGCCGAGCCCCAAGCTCAACGATCCCACCCCGAGCCCTCCCCAGCCAAGACGCTGCAACGCCGTGCGACGATTGATGAAAACGGATTCGGGCGTCGCGAGGCGCTCGGGCAAGTGCCAGGGTTTCGGGATAAGGATTCGGGGCATCTCGCTCCTAGGGTCGGACGTGTGCCGCTGCCGAGGGTCAGCGGATCGTCCTCAGCACGCCTTTAAATTCCACCAGGATCTTAAATCCGGGGAACCTCGGCAAGTAGAAAAGGCCGGGCGGTTTTTGAGGTTTCCCGCGCTCGATCCGCAGCACGATCCGGCCCTGTTCCAACTCATAGTCTACTCGATAGTCCACACCGTCGATTTTGAGCCGACGGGGGTAGGTTCGGTCGAGCTCTTCTCGCAATACGGTTGAAAGGGCGGGATAGATCAAGTCTTGCTCGGAAAGAAGGCCCAGGTCTTCACCACTGGTGACCCCCAGCTCCGTAAGACGGTCGATCACCCACCGGTCGAACGCGGGCGGGTTGGGGTCGTCGTCGACCACCTCCTGAAGCCAATAAGGAATCTCGTCCAACCGGCTCGCCAAGCGCCGGGCGACGACCGTAGCTTCGTAATGCTCGCGGCTGATGGGCAGGGCCTTGGAGAAAATTCGACGGTCGAGAAAGAGCTGGGCCATGGCTTTGCGGGCGAGTTTTCCCTGGGGCACGGTTTGGTGGGTGGACAAGACTTTCTTGGCGTAGGTCCGTTGGACTTTGGCCACCATCACCCCGTCCTCGATGTCGATGCGGTCCAGTCGATCCCGGCCCAGGCCCGCCTCCACCAACCAATGAAGGGGCACGGGCATGGCTTGGGTGACCAGGACTCGAGCGTCGCGGCCGCCCAAACCCAGGGCGACGGTCGACAGCACGAGCAGAGCCTCGGTGTCTTCGGCCCGCGCCGAGCCACAATTTCGACCGAGCTCGATTTCGGTTCCGCCGTTGGACCACGCCAAACGTTTCCCCCGTCGGCGTGGAATATGAGCGACTCGGCGGTCGGCCGCCAGAAGGCAGTCGGCCAACCGTCGACGGTGGATGTCGAGAGGCCCTCTTTGAGCCGCCGGCCGAGATTCGAGCCCGAAGGCTTTCACCAAACGTCGCCGTGCGGCTTTGGCCTCTTCGAGCGTCGGCCGCCGAATCCTCGACGCCAGACCACCCCGCAGGGCACGGATCAACGCGACCGCGTCGCAGGCGGCATTGGGATCGTCTTCAAGCTCATCGTCAGAGGGTGGGTCGAGGATCGGCCGGTCGACAGAAAGGGCTGCCACCAGATCCACCATGTCCGCCAACAGCCCGGGTTGCGTCTCGTCACGCTGCTCGGCCTCCACCAGCCAACGGCCCTGATCCGCCTCCAGGGGCAAGCCGAACAGACGTCGTCCCCGTTCGGTGATCTGGCCAGACTTCTCCAGCGCTCCCAGGGTCTCGAGTTCATCTTGGGCGGTTTCCAAGGCGTGGGCTTTGGGCGGATCCGCGAACGGTAGATCGTCGCAACGCTCTCCCTGGGCCGCCGCCGCCAGCACCAAAGGCACCAAGGATTCACGGTGGATCTCCGGCGCCGTGCGTTCTTCGAGCTGGGCGGCCTCGCTCCACAGGCGGATCGAAAGGCCGGCGGAGGTTCGACCGGCCCGCCCGGTGCGCTGCTCGGCGCTGTCTTGGGCGATCGGCACCAGGGTCAAGAAGCCGCGATCTCGCACATAGCGAGTTTGACGCACCAGGCCGGAGTCGATCACCACGCCCACTCCCGGCACGGTGAGGCTGGTTTCGGCGACGTTGGTGGCGAGGATCACCCGACGCCGGCTAGGGGGTTCGAAGATCCGGCTTTGTTCCGCCAAGTTGAGCCCGCCGTGTAAAGGCATCAGCTCGAGCTCGCGCCGACCTGCCAGGCACTTGGCGGCGGCCGCGATCTCGCCCTTGCCCGGTAGAAAAACCAAGATGTCACCGGGCACCTCTCGGGCTTCGTCCACCGCCTGCCGAAGACGATCCTCCAAACCTTGGATGTCGGGCAGCAGCACCCGTCCCGGCAAATATTTGACGTCGACGGGGAAAGTCCGCCCCTCGGCGTGTAGATGCTCTCCACCCACGTGGTGCGCCAAGCGTTCGCCGTCGAGGGTGGCCGACATCACCACGAGCCGACCCTTAAATCGGTCCTGCTGAATTCGCTGCATCATCAGCGCCATCAGCAAGTCCACTTCCAGACCGCGCTCGTGGAATTCGTCCACAATCACCGTGTCGAATCGGTGGATGTCCTCGAAGATTCTCAGCACGACGCCCGGAGTCGCGAAGAGGATGCGAGTCGAACCGCGGGCTTTGTGCTCGTCGCGCACGTGATAGCCGATTTCATGGCCCAGCCGAGCGCTCTCCAGCTGGGCCACCCGTTGGGCCAGGCTGCGGCAAGCCACCCGTCGAGGCTCAACCACCAAAACCCTTCCCAGGCCGCTGCACCAGCGGGGAACCTGGGTAGATTTGCCCGAGCCGGTGGGCGACGACAACACCACGGGATGAAGTTCGATGCGCTTGAGAAATCGCCCTCGTAGGCTTTCGATCGGCAGCTGGGATCCGTCCATTGGCGAATTCTAAGGCACGGTGTCGTGTTCCGTGCCCTGATACGCTTGACCCGCGGGTGGTTCGGCGAATTCCAGCAAAGAAGTGAGCCAAAACCCGGAATCCACGGACCTGGTCCCTACGAATTTAAGAGCATGAGAATAAAAACTTTGGCGGCGGTGGGTACGATTTTGACGCCGAAGCAGACGTTTCGCCATTTGGCGGACGGCCCCCCCGGTCGAGGATCGGCTCCGATCGTCGCCTTGGGCTCTGCCTGGGCTTTTTTGTCGCTGATGCTCGCCCTGCAAGGGCATCAGCCCTCGGGTCCGGTGACCGCCCCGTTTCAGGCCGAAAGTTATTACTTTTTCCAGGCCTTGTTTCTACCGTTCCTGATCTATGGGATTTGGTGTCTCCTGACCTGGACCACCGCGTTCTTGGCCCGATCCATAGCGGGAGGCACGGTTTCCCCTGCTGCCGATTCCACGGCGAGCTTGGCCAATGTGCTCGGTTATGCCTACGGCGTGCCTCTTTTATTGTCGCTGGTGCTGCCGGATCTGCTGATTCTGTGGGTTCTCGGGTTCGAAGGTTTGTCCAAGGTCATGCTGTATTACGCACCCCTGACGGTGGTTTGGATGGTGGTGTTGTGCACGCTGGCGGTTCGATCGGTTTATGGCTTGAGTTGGGTGCGGTCGTTGACCGCGGCCTTGGGCGGGCTCTTGGTTCAGGCCCTCGTTGGGGCAATCTGGATTCGATGACAGACGACACCGGCATGACGACACCGGCATAACGACACCGGCATGACGACACAGCAATGACCACACAGACATGACGACCCAGTCTCGGCGCCCAAGGCGCTCCCAATGGACCCGTCGCCGCATTCTGACGGCTCTGGCCGTTTTGACCCTCGCCGTCGGCGCATGGTTGTTTTGGCCTTTTTGGCAACTTTCCGGTCAGTTCGGAAATCATCCGACCCGCCAGCCGTCACGGCTCTATGGACGTCCACCGGTGGTGGAGCCGGGCAAATACTTGTCCCAAGACGATCTGCGCCGCCGGCTCAAGGGCTCGGGTTATGTGGCGGTCGGGGGTAACGCAGATGGGTCCACGGCCGGGTCTACGTCGGTGCCGGGCACTTATCGCGAGGTGGAGGGAGGCATAGAGGTTCACCGTCGGACTTTCCCCAGCCCGAGGGGTCTGGTGGGCGGTGACGTGGTGCGCATCACCTTTCGCGGCCGTCGGGTGCACCAAGTGCAACGGGACGGCCAGACCCTAGCCGGCATTTGGTTGGACCCGCCTTTGGTGGCAGCCTTTTACGGTCCGAATCTGGAAGAGCGACGTCCCGTGGCCCTCGACGATGTGCCCGAAAACCTGGTCTTGGCCGTGTTGGCGGCGGAAGACGCGGGTTTTCTGAAACACGCGGGGGTCTCGGTCAAAGGCATCCTGCGCGCCGCCTGGGCCAATCTGCGGGCCAATAAGGTGCGTCAAGGGGGCAGCACCCTCACCCAACAATTGGTGAAGAATCTCTACCTCACCCACGAGCGTCGATGGGTGCGCAAGGTGCGCGAGGCCTTGCTCGCGGTGTTGTTGGAGCTGCGCTACGACAAACGCTCGATTCTTCAGGCCTATCTCAACGAGATCTATTGGGGTCGCTCGGGCTCGATCAATTTGATGGGGGTTGGGGCGGCGTCGTGGGCTTATTTCGGCAAAGAACCGGCTCAGCTGACCCTCGGGGAAGCGGCGACGTTGGCGGGAATGATCCAGTCGCCGGCCAATCTTTCGCCGTTGAACCATCCCGAGGCGGCCAAAAAACGTCGAGACGTGATCCTCGGCCGTCTGGATCAGCTCCGCTGGGTCACGCGAGATCGACTCGAAGCCGCGGGATCGGAGCCGGTGGAAGGCTACCGCGGGGCCTTGGTTACCCGGAAGGCCCCCTATTTTGCCGACGCCATGATCGAGGAGGCCCGGCGTCGATTCGGTGTGGAAGAGCTCAACGACGCGGGTTATACCCTCTGCTCGACCCTGGATTTAGAGTCCCAAATCCATGCCGAGGAAGCGGTCGGCTGGGGGCTCGAAGCCCTCAAGGGTTGGGAGAAGGGCAAGAAGGTGGGGCAGCCGCTGCAGGCCGCGTTGGTTTCCCTCGACCCGTCCAGCGGTGGAATTCGGGCTTATGTGGGCGGACGCGATTACGGCCAAAGCCAATTCGATCGGGCCCGCAATGCGCGACGTCAAGCCGGCAGCGCCTTCAAACCGATCGTGTATGCCGCAGCCTTCGATCGTCGGCTCGCCAATCCCGCCACTTTTTTGGAAGACGCTCCCTACACCGTGCGCCTGGCCGATCGCACCTGGAGCCCGAAGAATTCCGATGGTGAGTATCACGGCTGGGTCACAGCCCGAGAGGCGCTGGAGAAAAGCTATAACGTTCCCACCGCGCGCCTGGCGGTTTATTTGGGTTTGGAGCACGTGGTTTCTATGGCCAAGCGACTCGGCATCAAGAGGGATCTGAAGCCATTCCCGGCGTTGGCGTTGGGGGCGATGGAGGTCACTCCGCTGGAGCTGGCGAATGTTTATGCCACCCTGGCGGCCGGCGGCGTGCGTCATCCGCCCCATGGTTTGAACGCGGTATTCGACCGTCAAGGAAAGGCCGTGCCGGGCCAGGCCCTGGATCCGCCGGAGCGGGCTTTAGACGCGAACGTATCTTTTCTCATCACCCAAATCCTGCAGGGAGTGTTGGACCGAGGCACGGCCCGCAACCTGCGTCAGGACGGATTCAGTGATCGAGCCGCCGGCAAAACCGGCACGACCAATGATCGTCGGGACAGCTGGTTCGCGGGTTACTCCCCTGAGCACGCCACTTTGGTGTGGGTGGGTTATGACAACAACGCCCAAACCCGCCTCTCCGGTGCCCGAGCCGCCCTTCCGATTTGGGGACGATTCGCCATGAAGACCCGCCCACCGGCAGGTTATTCCGACTTCGCACCCCCCGACGGCGTCGTCGCCCTGTGGATCGATCCACGCAGCGGCGGCCAAGCCCACAGCGGTTGCTCAGAGCGACGCCCCGAATACTTCCTGCGCGACTTCGTGCCCGAGCCCGATTGCGCCGACGACAGCCGCTGGCGCCGGCGTTTCGGCACCGAGCCCGAACCCCACGAGCCCGACGGTCGCCTAAAGCGCTGGCTGCGCATGTTGCGAGGGCGAAACGGTGGTTAGTTCCATGTTAGCCTTGCTCCAAGAGGAGCTTCTCGGCTCTGGCTCTGCAACGAAAGGCAACGATGAAGAAGGTGGCTGAATGAAAGTGGTGGGACTGTTCGCCGGAATCGGTGGGCTTGAATTGGGGCTCTCGAGAGCCGGACACCAGACGAGCCTTCTTTGTGAGTTGGAGAGCGGTGCCGCCGAGGTTCTTCGTTCTCGGTTTCCAGACACGCCATTGGTGAATGATGTCCGAGATCTCGACGGTTTCCCCGAGGGAACAGATCTAGTAGCGGCTGGGTTTCCGTGCCAAGACTTGTCGCAGGCCGGAAAGACTAAGGGCATCGATGGCAAGAACTCAGGCTTGATTACGGAAGTTTTCCGACTGCTAAAGGCCCAAAGAACGCCATGGGTGTTTCTTGAAAACGTGCCCTTCATGTTGCAACTCAATAAGGGTGCTGCAATACGTCATGTGGTTACCGGCCTTGAGGATTTAGGCTACAAATGGGCCTATCGGGTTGTCGATACCCGAGCTTTTGGGATTCCCCAAAGGCGTGAAAGAGTAATGCTCCTGGCGTCTCTTGACGAGGAGCCGCAGAGCTTCCTTTTTGAAGATGAAGTGAGCCCTGAGTTTCCAACGAAATATGAAGGAAAAGCCTGTGGCTTCTACTGGACAGAAGGGGTTAGAGGTTTGGGTTGGGCTATAGATGGGGTACCGACTCTCAAAGGAGGGTCCACGATCGGGATACCGTCGCCTCCGGCGATTTGGATGTCGGACGGAAGAATCGTTACCCCTGATTTACGAGATTCCGAACGCCTCCAGGGTTTTGAGAGCGATTGGACTCTGCCTGCGGAGAGAGTGGTCCGTTCTCGGCATCGCTGGAAGATGGTAGGAAACGCAGTTACGGTGGATGTCTCCGAGTGGGTTGGTAATCTGCTGCATCGATCTCCAACACCGATGAGGCGTATTCCAATGCCGTTGCCCGACTTTGGCTCTTGGCCAAAAGCTGCATATGGCTCAGCTTCGGGAAGATTCTCTGTGACGGTCTCGACTTGGCCTTGCAAAAAGCCTTACCAGCCTCTTGAGAAGTTTCTTCAATTTGAGCCGAAGCCACTTTCTGAACGGGCAACGGCGGGTTTTCTCAAACGTCTCACGAGCGGATCGCTTAGGTACCCTGAAGCATTTCGAACCGCTCTCGAAAGGCATCTGGCTTCCTTCAAGCCTCTAAAGTCTCCTAAGCCGACGAAGCCCGAATCCGCAGATTCGCAACTTGTGGCGTCTTACTTCTAACGATCACGTCGATGCTCGGTCCTCAGATTTTGGCTCGCAGCCTGTCGAACTATCACGTAACTGATACATATAAGAATCGCTGGCAGTATCACTCCAGAAGCGATTCGCACTCGAAGATCGCGTGCTGGTGTGTCCTGCTGGACCTGGTGCGTGAGTCTTCTGTGTTGAGGCGGCACTTCACGCAGGGGCTCATCGGCTTTGGGGTCAATCACGAGTTGAGAGATTTCAAAGTCAACCGGAAGAAAAAACTTGATCTAGTGATCGCAACCCAAGGGCCTGAGGTAGATGCCCGAAAAACTGGACGCTCCCTGCGAGATCTGGCAAGCGGTTACGAGATAGCTCTTGCCGGCGAAGACCTGAAGGCACTTGATGAGCTTCCTCCAATCAACGAAGCTTCCGTTGGAAGTGTACGGGTCGCGTTGGAAGCAAAAGCCTGTATGACGGCCCATTCAAAAGCTATCCCGCGCCTGCACGACGAATTGAATTCTAGCCATCAAACGGTCCATGGGGCCGCCGAAGAGGCTGTCGCGGTAGGATTTGTGATGGTGAATTCGGCTGGAAAGTTTGTAAGCCCTGACATGAACAAACAGTCTTTGACGGGGCAAGCGCCGAAATACTCTTTACATAAGCAGCCTAGAGATGCCGTGAAGGTCCTAAAGAGTCTAGAAAAGTTGCCTCGGAGAACGAAGCTCGGAGAGGTGGGTTACGACGCTTTTGGGGCATTGGTCGTGGAGCTGCAGAATGATGGATCAGAAGTACGTGTTGTTGAGGCACCGGTAGGGCCGAGCCCAGGTGAGATCTTCTATTACGGACAAATGATCAGAAAAGCGGCTGCGAGGTACAACGCTCAGTTTGGCGGCTCCTAAACCGGCGAAACGGCCAATGACCCGTCCGACTTTTCACACGACGAGCAAACGATCGAAGCTGATGTCCAAAGTGCGTCAGCGTAATACGTCGGCGGAGATGCGGGTGCGTCGGGAGCTGCGGGATTTGAGGGTCGGTTATCGGCTGCATGCCAAGGATTTGCCCGGAACCCCCGACATCGTCAACCGCGGCCGCCGGTGGGCGATCTTCGTCAACGGTTGTTTTTGGCATCTACACGAAGGCTGCAAGCGTGGCAGCTTGCCGAAACGCAATCGAGAGCAGTGGATCGAAAAATTGGAATCCAACAAACGCCGCGATTGGCAGAGCATGTCGCAGCTGTTGGATCTCGGGTATTCGGTGTTGGTGGTCTGGGAATGTGAGACCCGGGACCCGGTTCGGCTGCGCACGATCCTTTCGACTTTTTTGCGGTAGGGGCCTGCCACCTAACTAGGCGTTCCGAAGTTTCCACAACCCATTGATTATAAATGACTTGATGTAGGGGAGGAGCAAGCCCAGCCCCTACATCCGGAGGTTTGTGGGCGTAGCCCGCTAGGCGCCGCGCCGACCCACCGAGAATCCATTCCTGGATGGGCCCTAACTATTCTTCGAGCTCCGCATAAACCGGCAGTTCCGGGCTCGAAACGTGCTCGAAGATGAGGGCGGTTTCGAGGTGGTCGACCTCGGGCCGGTCGACGAAGGCGCTGACCACCAGGTTGCGCAGGCCGTCGGCGTCGCGCACGGCGACGTGGATTAGGAAGTCGTTGGCGCCGGCCATGTGGTAGACGGCGAGCACTTCCGGTAGATCGGTGGCGAAGGCTCTGAATTCCTCGACGAAAGACTTGGCGTGGCGCGAGAGGCGAATCGCGACCATCGCCTGAATGCCGATGCCGAGGGCTTTGGGCGAGACCTCGGCGTGGAATCCGAGCAGGATGTGCTCCTCGATCAACCGCTTGACCCGATCCAAGCAAGTGGACTGAGCGATGCCGATCGCGGCGGCCAGCTCCTTGTTAGAGAGCCGTGCATTATTCTGTAAAAGGCGGATAATTTCGCAGTCGATTCGGTCGATGGGTCTCATGGGCGTCGATTTCCGGGAAAAATTCGGTCGTTGTCGAATACACCGAATTCTATGCTCTTCTATGTGCATGATGAAGAACACGACCCCCAACGCCCAGCTTTCGTTCGAGACCCAGGCCGTGCATGGCGGCCGTGACGACTTCCGCAGCCTCGGGGTGCATGCCCCGCCGCTAGATTTTTCAACCACCAATCCGGTGACCGGAATCGACTCGGCCACCGCCAGCCTCGATGCCATGGCCGCGGGCGGCACGCCCGTCGAAGGCCAGTCGATTTACGCCCGTCTGTTCAACCCCACCGTGGACCGCTTCGAAAAAGCCTTGGCCGACCTGGAAGGAGCGGAGGCATCGGTAGCCTTCTCCTCAGGCATGGCCGCCCTGACCGCGTGTTTGCTGGCGGCTCGTCAAGTGGTGCCGACGGTCGCACGTCCCCATGTGGTGGCGGTTCGGCCGATCTACGGCGGCTCGGACCATCTGCTCGACGGCGATCTGCTCGGTATCGACACCACTTGGGCTCGGGCCCACGAGGTGGCCGGCGCGATCCGTCCGGAAACCGCGTTGGTGATCATCGAAACCCCGGCCAATCCGACTTTGACCTTGGTCGACATCGAATCGGTCGTCGCCCAGGCCGGAGATGCGGCGGTGTTGGTGGATTCGACCTTCGCCACCCCGGTGTTACAAAAACCGCTAGCTCACGGCGCGACCCTGGTCCTGCACAGCGCCACCAAATTCCTCGGCGGTCACGGGGACGTCATGGCCGGGGTGGTGGCCACCTCCGATGCGCGCTGGTTGGCGGCCCTACGGCAAGTCCGCGTGCTCACCGGTGCGGTATTGCATCCCTTGGCGGGTTATCTTTTGCATCGCGGATTGGCGACCCTGCCGGTGCGCATCAAAGCGGCCCAACAAGGCGCGATTGTCCTGGCGCGTCGACTTGCGCAACACGCCGCCGTCGAAAAAGTTTGCTTCCCCGGACACCCTGCCGACGATCCCACCGGTCTGGTGGGTCGTCAGATGAGCGGGCCCGGCACGCTGGTCACTTTAGAGCTGAGGGGTGGATATGAAACGGCTTCAAAAGTCATCGAGCATCTGCGCCTGATCACTCCCGCGGTGAGCTTGGGATCCACCGACAGCCTGATTCAACATCCCGCGGCCATGACCCATCGCATTGTTTCCGAGCAGGGCAAGCTTGAGGGGGGAATCTCCCCGGGCATGCTCAGGCTTTCGGTTGGGCTGGAAGATGCGGAGGATCTTTGGCAAGATCTCGAACGTGCTCTAACCCTTGCCTTTGAGGACCTGGCCCACCGGGAAATCGCAGAGCCCATTGATCACCGCCGGACGTTGGCTTTCGCCTCCGGCGGCTGAGCCCGATCCGGCGCGCGGAGCGGGAGCCATCACCACCTCTTGGCCACCTCTTGGAACCATCCCATGCGTCAACCCGCGCCGCTCGGCCACCTACCGGTGGATTTCGAAGCAACTTCGGAATCCACCGCTGCGAGTGCCCCCCTCTCCGCCGCCGATTCGGCGGTGATTTTGGTGGAAAAGCTCGGCCGCGCCTTGCATGCCTACGGCAGCTCTGCCCATCGCCTCGAATACGCCCTTGACCAGGTATCCCGACGTTTGGGCTTGCGAGGCCAATTCTTCTCCACACCGACGGCGATTTTTGCCACTTTCGAATCTCGTTCCGCGCATTCCAAAGACCATCCGCGCACGGTCCTGCTGCGGGTGGAGCCGGGAGAGGTCAATCTCGAAAAGCTATCGGCCCTCGACGCCATTTTGGGGCGGGTTATGCGCGGCGAAATGCTGCCCCAAGAAGCGGTCAAGGAGGTCGACGGCATCGTCGATGCGCCGCTGCGTTTCGGTCGCGCGCTCACGTTTCTAGCTTTCGCCCTGGCTTCCGGCGGCGCGGCTCGATTCTTCGGTGGCGGTCCCAAAGAGTGGGCGGTGGCGACCTTCGTTGGGTTGCTCACCGGTCTCCTAGCCTGGGTGGCGGAGAAGCTGCCCAACGGCGGACGGCTCTACGAGACCACCGCCGCCTTAGTGGCTGCGTTTGTGGCCAGTGCCGCCGCATGGTGGTTGGCCCCGCTGTCCTTTTCCGTGGTCACCATCTCAGCCCTGATCGTGTTGGTGCCCGGCCTCACCCTGACGTTGGCGATGACCGAGCTGGCGAGCCGAAATCTGATGTCCGGTTCGGCCCGTTTTGCCGGTGCCATGTTGATGTTCATGACCATCGGCGTGGGTTTTGCCGTCGGCAGTCGGCTGGGTAGCTCCCTATTCGGCCCCGTTCCGCCCTGGCAACCGGTGCCGCAACCGTTTTGGACCGAGGTTCCGGCCCTGTGCATTACGGCCGGAGCCTTGGTGGTCCTATTTCGCGCCCATCCACGGGATTTTGGGTGGATTTTCGTTGGTGGTGGCGTGGCCCTCTTGGGTGGACGACTGGGGGCAACCTGGCTCGGTCCGGAACTCGGAGCGCTGATCGGTGCGGCGTCGGTGGGCATGATCGCCAATCTCTTCGGTCGATTGAGGGATCGTCCCGCGGCCATCATGCAAATGCCCGGGCTGATGCTCTTGGTGCCGGGCAGTTTGGGATTTAGAAGCGTGGCCGCTTTGGTGGCTCAAGATACCCTGTCGGGGGTGCAGACGGGCTTCACCGTCGCCTTGGTGGCGATCTCCTTGGTCACCGGTTTGTTGCTCGCCAATGTCTTGGTGCCTCCGGGGCGGATGCTTTAAGGGTCGAAGCCGGGTACAATTGATCAGATCTATTCAGCAGATCTTTCGCTATTTCGAGCGCGGCCGGGCGGTCCGGCGTGGGGAATACCCGGCTCGGAAAGCAACAAGACGGCGGGAAACAAGGCGGAGCAAAATGACCGAAGCGGCAGGCTGGCTCGGGCGAGCGCGTAGACAAATCCAGAAGAATCGCTATTCGAAGAATCCTCTGATCAAGGGTTCGACGCTTTTGATTCGATCGCCTTGGTACGTGTGGCAATTTCTGACCGACGGCTTTTATCGCACCACGATTCTCAATCGTCTGCGAAATCCGAACAGCCTGCATTTGACCTGCAACTACACCAAGATGGATCGTTATCCCGAAATATTCTCTTTGGTGAAAGCGCATTTCGAAACGCTCGGCAAAGCGGACTCGCCCGAACTCAAGATTCTGTCGTTCGGCTGCTCTACTGGTGAGGAAGCGTTTACCCTGCGTCGATATTTTCCACACGCCCAGATCTTGGGGGTCGATATCAGCGAATGGAATCTGAAGCAGGCGCGCAAGAGGAATAAGGACAAAAACACCCGCTTCCTCTTCTCCGACGACCAGACCCTGGCGGAGAACGGACCATTCGACGCTATTTTCTGCATGGCGGTGCTGCTGCGCATCGCCCACCGCATGGAGCCCGCCCCTTCGAGCGCCGACGAATATCCGATCGACAAATTCGTGGAACAAATCACCGAACTCGACGGTCATCTCAACGAGCAGGGGGCGATGATCGTGTACCACACGAATTACCACCTGCGGGATACCCCGCTTTTCGAGCGCTATCGGGTCCTGCAATTCGATTTCACCGAAAAAGACCTGATTCCCAAATACGACAAAAGCAACCGTCTGCTGCCCGATTCGGATACCCATGAGCGGGTATTCGTCAAAGAGCGGAATAGCTGACGGAGGGCTCAGGTAGGTCGTCGGGCGAGGAGCCGCCCTTGGGGACGGTCCCTGCCGTCGTGGGACGTGGGCGAGCTTTCTTCATAGTTCAACACTTCGAGATCCGGCACCAGCCGCGGTAGCTCTCCGGGCTGCAAGAGGTAGGCGGGATTCATGGAGCTTTTGCGAGCGGGGTCGGCGATGAAGGTCTCGTAGAACAGGAGCCCGCCCGGTTTCAACGCTCGTTCCAGGTGCGGAAAGAGTTGCCGGTCCAAATACCGGAAAACCACCACCGAGTCGTAGGTTTCGGCTCCGGGTCGTTCCACGGTCAAATCGACCGTCCGCGGGTGCACGGCTAGGCGGTGGTGGCGCGCTCGCCGCTCGAGTTCGGCCATGGCGATGTCTGAGATGTCGAAAGCGTCGACGGTAAATCCGAGCTGGGCCAAATAAAGACTGTTGCGCCCACGTCCACAGGCCACGTCCAAAGCCCTGGCCCCCGGGTCGACCATTCGCTCGTGCAAGAGCTGCTCGTGTCGGCTCAACCAAGTCGAAGGCGGGTCCAGCTCCGAGCCCCTCGATTCGAGATGGCGGGCATTCCACTTGTTACGGGATTCACTAGGTTCCATGGGGGTGTCTCGGGCTCGTTGAGGTGATGGCTCGTCTGCGGGGACCAGACTATAATGCCGTTACCCCGACCCCCCACCCTCAAGCGTTAGGAACCCCATGAAAACTGCCGTTCTACGACTCGCGAGCCTTCGATCCAGACCTGCCACCGTCTTTGCCCTCGCGGTGTCTTTGCTGGCCATGACCGGATGCACCTCCATCGGTCTGGAGCCGCCCGATCTGACCCTGGTAAATCTGCAATTGGAAGAGGTCACCGTCTTGGAGTCGAGTGGCCTCGTGACCCTGCGAATCGCCAACAGCAATCCCGACCCATTGGTGGTCGACGGCTTGGCGATCAACCTGAAGCTCGATGGTCGAAGGATCGGCAAAGTCCTTTCAGCCGAGCGGCTCGAAATTCCGCGGCTCTCCACGGCGACCTTGGAAGGGGAGCTGCACGTCAACCACCTGGCGGTGTTGACGTTGGTGCAGCAAATTCTCGAATCGGAGGCAGTGACCTACGGCCTCTCCGGCAAGGTCTACGTGCAAACGGAGCTGGGTCGACGGTCACTCAGAATCGAACGAGCCGGTCGATTTGAATTTGAAGGCGGCGAGGACCTCTTGGATGGCTCCTCGGATTCCCTGGAAGAGGACCCGCTATAAGTTCTCTGCCCCCGGCCTGTCAGGCTGCCGTCTCTCGATAACGCAGTCGGTTCAGGCCGAGGATCAGCACGAATCCCAGGACGGCTAGGCCCAGGGCGATCCAGGGCTCCGAGCTGGAGAAATCCGGCAGCACGTTTTGTTGCACCATGGGGACTTCGTCACCGTGGCGATCGATCATGGTTTCGAGGGTGAGTTTAAAGGGCCAGATTTTGCGCAGGGAGCCGAGCATGAAACCCACCAGCAGGGTCATGGTGAGTTGCTCGTAGTGGACGAAGAGCCACGAGAGAATCCGCGCGAAGGCCATGAGGCCGAGGCCGCAGCCCAAGGCGAAGGGCAGCAGGGTGATCACGTCGAGCTCTTTGACGGCGCCGATGACGTAGGCGTATTGGCCCAGGATCAAGAGAATGAACGAGCCGGAGATGCCCGGCAGGATCATGGCGGAAATGGCCACCATGCCCGAGAAGAAGAGGATCAGCGGGCTGTGGGGTGCGTTGGACGGCACCAGGCCGACGATCCAATAGGCGACCAGGGTGCCGGCCACCAAACCGCCGAGGGTGGTGGCCGACCATTGCAGATCCTTGCCGATGGCGACGATGCTGGCGGCGACCAGGCCGAAGAAGAAGGCGTAGAGCAGGCTTTGGTGGTGGTCCAACAGGTAAGTCACCGCGTGGGCGAGGGAGAGCACCGAGAGCACGAGTCCGGATCCCAGGGCGAGCAGGAAGCGCCACGGAACGTGATCGAAGACCCCTTTGACGTCGAAACGCAGGGCTTTCTTGGCCAGCTCCACGTTGAAGCTTTTGATCGCTTCGATCAGCTCCTGGTAGATGCCCATGATGAAAGCCATGGTGCCACCGGAAACGCCCGGCACCACGTCGGCGGCTCCCATGGTCATTCCGGTGAAGCCGATGTAGGCGTAGTCCTTGGGCGTGCGTTCTGTGGCCATCTGAACTCCTGGGCTGGGTCAGCTAGAAATCGAGAAATCGAGAAATCGTGAGAACCGAGAAATCGGGAGCGGTCCGATCGGGCCCGGCGACCTTACGTCATCCCTAGGCCCCCGACAAGACAGGCCGCGATAGGACAGGCCGACGAAAAGCGTCCGACCACCGCCGCAGCATGTGCTCCAGATTCGCATCTCCTTTGCACCAATTCTGCACGGTGGATCCCTAGTCTGAGCCTCGTAGATACCCATTATCGACTCAACCCTAGGGGACAAACCATGAGCGCAGCAGTAGATACTTTGGATACGCCGGGAGGCCCCGGCGTCGACGCACCGGCGCAGCTGTCGGCCGTTTATATTTTGCGTGACCGTGAGCGCCTCTTCGAACGCATTCGTCGTGGTGAGAATTTGCGCGGATTGATCCTCCACGGCTTGGCGACTGCGGTCGTCGGCTCGTCGGTCTTCGGTTTGGCGTTGGGCATTTATGCTCAGGCCTTCAGCCAGATCATGGCCTCCGGTTTGAAGCTGCCGATCCTGCTGCTGGGCGCGGCCGCCTTATGCTTTCCTGCTTTCCATCTCCTGCAAAGCGGCCGGGCCAAATGCCCTCTCAGTCTCAGAGCCTCCGTCGCGTTGCAATCCACGGCCTTGGCCGCGGTGGCCTTGGTTTGGGGCAGTCTGGCACCGGCGGTGATTTTCCTGGTCAGCTCCACCCAGCACTATCGGCTGTGCCAATTCCTGGCGGTCGGCGTGGGGGCGGCCGGAGGGTTCGTCGGGCTAGGGACGCTGTTGGCGGGTTATCGCAGCCTTTGCCAGGGCCTGGGCGACGAGCCGGATCATGCCGACGCTCAGCCCGCAGCTCGACGCAATGTGTGGAAAGTGCTCGCTTCCGACCCTCCTCTGTGGGCCTACTTTTTCCTCTTCGGCTGCGTCGGCGGTCAGCTGTCTTGGGTTTTGCGTCCGTTCATCGGCTCACCGACCATGCCGTTCCAGATTTTCCGAGCCCCGGATCCCGAAGCGGGCAATTTCTTCCTGTTCCTATTGCACATGGTGGGCTTGGGATGATGGGCGATTCACGACCTGTTGGAGCCGCGAGCTGGTTTCGATCTGCGAGCCTGCTGGGTCTGGTTTGCATCATGGTTTCGCTCTTCGGCTGTGTCGACGTCGAAGAACGTCGCCGGTCCACTCTGGAGCGGGCCGAGCGCCAAATGGCTTTGGGCGACCATCCCCGAGCCTTGCAGATCTTGAGTAGCTTCCTGACCTACGACCCGCGCGACCTCGAAATCCATACGCGCATGGCGGAAATCCATCTCGACTCGGGTACTTCAGCCACGGCGCTTCATATTTTGGAGTCGATTCCGGGAGATGTGGACTTGGATGCCCGAGCCACCCGCCTGCTCGCTCGGGCGCTGGTGGTCCAGGGGAATTTGAAACGGGCGATCTCGGTGGTCGAGATCCTGCACGCTCGGGGAGAGCCGGTGGATGACCTGCTCGATGATCTTCTGCGTCGACTGGCCGTCAAGGGAGTGCCTAGGCGCACGGATCTGCCGGATCCGTGGAAGCAGCGTTTAGTGGAGATGCAATTGGAAAGGAAGCGCTTCGAGGCGGCTGCCGAAACCCTGCGCTCAGTGCCCGCCGGTGAGCGACGGCATCAGCTCTTGGAGCAGCTGATCCGGGAAGCTTGGATCGCCGACGAGGTGGAGGTTCTAGGAAAGATACCCGCTCTCGATCAAGAGCCTGAATCAGCCTGGAAGCTGTTGGCCAAACATCGGGTGCTCAGCGCCACGGATCGCCTCGACGAGGCGGCTTCCGTGGAGAAGCGATTTTTGGCTCGTTACCCCAACCATGCCCATCGCTACGACATGCTGCTGTCGTCGGCCCGTCGTCAAATCCGTTCCGGCGCCCTCGAGCAAGGCCTGAAGTCGGCTCAGTCGGCGGCCGGGCTGCGACCGTCCGAGCCCGCGGCGTTGATGGAGCAGGCTCTCGCCCTGGAAGCCTTGGGTCGAACGGACGAAGCCGAGCGTACCCTCGAGGTTGTGCTCAGCACTTGGCCGAGCCATTCGGGAGCCTTGCGGTTGTTGTCCAGGTTGGACCGCCGCCGCGGGGGCGGGGGTGCGAGCGAAGCGGCGCACATTCGGCTGAGCATCGATACCGAGGGAGGATCGTGAGCCTGGCGCCGGCTTCGGTAGAATCTCGAATCATGGATGATGAACACAGCTCTCCAACGTCGAGTCTCGGCGCGGCCCGGATCCTGATTGTCGACGACGATCCCCATATCCGGGAGGTGATTCGATTCGCCCTGCAGAAAGCGGGCTTTGTGACCGATGAAGCGGTCAACGGACGGGATGCCTTGGATCGCTTCGAGGCGAACCGGCCCGATCTGCTGGTGCTCGACATCCTGATGCCTGAAATGGACGGCACGGAAGTCTGTCGACGCATTAGGTATCGGGGGCCGTCGCCCGCGGGCGAGCCGGAGCGGGTGCCGATCATTTTCTTGTCGTCCAAAAACGATGAAATCGATCGGGTGCTGGGCCTGGAGTTGGGGGGTGACGATTACGTCACCAAACCCTTCAGTCCACGGGAGCTGGTGGCCCGGGTGCGGGCGGTTCTGCGTCGGGTCGCTCCGCCGGCCACCAAACCGGCTGCCCGGGATCTGGCGTCGAGCGATGCCGAGAGCGGCCCCGCGGTGCTCGCCCATGGAGGGCTGCGCCTCGATCCCGATCGCTTCGAAGCGTCGTGGAACGGTGAGATCGTGCCCCTCACGGTGACGGAATTCGGCCTGCTGCAGGCGTTGATGGGCCGGCCCGGCAAGGTCTTCACCCGCGACGAGCTGATGCAGCTGGCCTATCGGGATCACGTGGTGGTGAGTGATCGAACCATCAACAGCCACGTCAAAAGGCTGCGTCGAAAGCTCTCCCACGCCGGTGCCGAGCCGATCGAAACCGTCCACGGCTTGGGCTATCGCCTGTCGTGCTAGGGTCGATTTTATGGAGCCAGAAATGGAGCTTAGCGACCCTTGCCCGCAAACCTCCGGGCGTAGGGGCGGGGCTTGCCCCCGCCCGGGTGAGGCGAAGCCGAGACGCTTCTCGAGGAAGAGCGGGGAGCAAGCCCAGTCCCTGCTTCAAATCATTTATAATCAATGGTTTGTGGGAATCTCGAAACGTCGGGTTAGGCCTGGGCTTGCGGCCGAGCCGGAAGATGCTCACCGGCTCGGACTGTTGCGTCTGCTTTTCTTCCTACACGTTAGCTGCGAGCTATTCGTCGCAGTCCCTTGGAATGCCATCGGCAAGCCGGTGTTGGCCGCGGAAGCGGGCTCGTTCACGGGTTTGTGGGTGGGGCTCGGGGTGCTCGCTTGCCTGGTTTGGGAGCGGCTCGGATCGCGCCCGGAGTTCGCCCGCCTGCTGGCCTGGATGTTGGCGATCACGGCTTTGATTTGGTTGTTCCCAAACCTGCCGAATCACCTCTTCTTGGTGGTTTTCTGCTTGACGATTTTGCAGCTGGTGGATCTCGGAGACGACCGGGAGTCGGTGCTCGGGTTGTGGGCCTTACGCTGGGTGGCGGTGGTGGTATTTGCCGCCACGGGCTTTCAAAAGCTCAGATACGGCACCTATTTCCACGGCGAGTTCATGACCTGGGCCATTGTGCATACCGAGCGTTTCGCAGCCTTTTTTCAAGCGATTCTGCCGGCCGAGGAATGGCAGCGCCTGCGGGCTTTGCCGCGCGAGGGACCCTTCGGCACGTCGTGGTGGCCCCTGGTGGTGATCTCCAACAGTGTGTGGATTTTCGAACTCTCGGCGCCGATTTTCCTCTTTTTCCAACGCACCCGGGGTCCGGCGACGGCGGCGATCATCGCCTTTTTATTCTGTATCGAGGTGGGTGCCAGGGAGTGGATGTTCGGCTGTATTTTCGTATCCTTGATGTTGTTGTTCCCAAAGCGGAATTTCCTTCCACGGGCCGTGCCGATTTACGTTTTGATCTACCTATCGATTTTCGCCAGTCGAATTCCTCCACAGTTTGGGTTTGGGAATTGGGGGTTCTTGCCCCTATGAAAAGCTCCACCAAACGGCTCGGTGTCGAAACCAAGCGACGCATCCTGGTGGTCATGCTGGTGCTCTTCACCGCTTGGCCGGTGGCCCACGGTTTTTTGGTCGAGCGATATCTGATCAACCCCTGGCGTCTGTTCGGCTGGGCCATGTACTGCGTTCCCACCTATGAGCCCCAAGTTCGATTCTTCGGCTTTTCCAAGGGGAAAACCGGCGAAATCGTTTTCCCGTCCGACCGCCCCCGGGCCGAACTCGAACGTATTCGCTACATCCGTGCCCGTGGCCAAATCGGTGCGCTGGCGTCCCCCGAGGTGCTAGCGGCGGAATTGTTCGAGATCTACCCCGAACTCGACGGCCTGGCCATTGACGTCTCCCATCCCGTTTATCTGCCGGCGACTCGAACCTTCGAGTCGCAGCTGAGTCGGCGGGTCTTCAAACCCCGTCGGCAAAAATGATGGCCCAACGACGAGCCGAACGGACCCTACCCCAAAGACCGATTCCCAAGAGACCCATTCCTAGAAGACCCATTCCTAGAAGACCCAAGTGGCAGACCGTTTTGCTGATGTCGAATCTGCTGGTCCTTGCCTTGCCGGTCGCGGGTGTTTCCCTCTTCAAGCTCTACGACAGTCTGCTGATCCGCCAAACCGAGTCGGAGCTGATCGTGCAAAGCGCGGCGTTGGGTGCCCTCTACCTCGACGAGCTTCAACGAGCCGCCAAGTCCGTGGGAACAGACCTCGAGACCTATGGGCGGTTGGATCAAGCCCCGCCCCCCGAGGCCCATGCGCCCCTCAGCCCGGCCATTCCTGGGCTCGACTTGGCCCGTCATCCAATTTTGCCGCCGAGCCCGGAGGCCTTGCCCGGGCCTCCGGCCGATCCCCTGGCGCGGGCGATTGGTCGACGCTTGGAGCCGGTTTTGGTCGAAACCCAAAAAACGACGCTCGCGGGTTTGAGAATCGTCGACTTTCAAGGTCGGGTCGTGGCGTCGAGCGGCATTGAGCTGGGGCTGCGCCTCAACCATCGCCCGGAGGTGGCGGCAGCGCTCGACGGCTACCGTTCGAGCGTTTTGCGTCGTCGAGATTCCTCGGGTCCGGAGCCGCCGCCGGAATCCATCAGCCGCGACGCGGATTGGCGGGTGGTGGTGGTCTTTCCCCTGAAGCTTAGGGGTCGCGTGGCCGGGGCGGTGGTCGCCGCCCGGACCCCACTTTCGGTGCGTCAAGCGATCTACCGCGATCGCCGCTATCTGCTGACCGGCGGGTTGGTCCTGGTGATGGCCGTGACCTTCCTCTCGTGGCTGGTGGCGGCGGTGCTCGGTCGACCCCTGAATCGATTGATCGACCAAGCCCAGCGGGTCGAGCGGGGGGAGCGCGGGGCGGCGGTGCCGCTCAAACATCCCGGCACCCGGGAGGTCGCTTTGATCTCTCAAGCGGTGGCTGAGATGGCGCAGACCTTGGAGTCGCGAGCCGACTACATTTCCAATTTTGCCGCCAACGTCTCCCACGAGCTCAAAACCCCCCTGACCTCAATCCAAGGAACCGTTGAGCTGTTGCGCGACCACATGGCGGAGATGACGCCCGAGGAGCTTCGCCGATTCCTCGACATGTTGGAAAAGGATTCCCATCGACTGGAGAAGCTGGTGGATCGTTTGCTGGAGTTGGCTCGCGCGGACATGATTCGCCCCGGCTCAGAGACTGCCGAGGTAGAACCCGTCGTGGGTGCTTTGGTGGAGAGATTCCGGGCAGCGGGGCTGCAGCTCGACCAAGATCCGGTGGGCCTCGAACGCGGGCTTCGAGTGGCCATGGCCTCGGAAACCCTGGATTCGATGCTCTCGAATCTGGTCGACAACGCGCGCCACCACGGCGGCGGCGGCGTCCGCGTTCGCTTGACGATTCGAATCGAAGGAAAAATGGCCAACCTCGAAGTGATGGATGACGGCCCCGGGATCAGCGAGGGAAATAAGTCACGCATTTTCGATCGTTTCTTCACCACCCGCCGCGACCAAGGCCGAAGCGGATTGGGCTTGTCGATCGTCAAAGCGTTGGTGGAAGCCCATCGGGGCTCGATTTCCCTGCGCTCAGAGCCTGGAAAAACGGTTCTTTCGCTGCGTCTGCCGATCGCCTAAAGCGCTATTGATCGGCTATCTTCAGATAGATCTTTATGTGGATCCGATATGATGGTTGTCCTTTTGGAGGGAAGCCACCTTGTCATCTAGCTCTTCTGAGACCCACCTCACCCGTCTGCTCGATCGTTTGGAGGCCCATGCCCATTCGGCCGGGTCGAGCGGTTCGTCCACATCGCAGGCTGGGCCCAAATCGCAGGCGACCGATAAGGGCTTGAACGGCAGGGGCTTGAACGGCGGAATTCCGAAGGGTCAGGGTTTGGACGATTCCGAGGTCTTGATCGACCAACTGCCGGAAGCCTTCCTGCTGGCCCTCGACAGCGCCGGACCCGGTTTGGTTGCCGCTTCGTTGGACCGTCTCGACGGATTGTTGAAGACCGACCTGCGAAAAAAGAATCCAACCCTCTACGGCCTTTGCCTGGGCATCCGTCCTCAGCTCCTGGCCGCTTCCGGTAGAACCCAGAGTAATTGGACCGAGTCGGGCTTGGAGGCCGGTGGGGATTCCGCAGTCGATTCGAGCGGCACGTCGGCTGGGCAGAAGCCTCGATCCTTGAAGGCCTCGGTGTCCGAACTCTTCCGCTGGGCCGGTTATCGAGTCGAGGCGATGCCCGACTCTGAAGCGTCCGACTCGGAAGCGTCCGACTCGGGTCTTCTGCGGGTGACCCACGACGCCGGACCGCTGGTGGTTCGTGCGCTGGTGTCGTGTGTTGAGGGTCTGCCCACGGAAGAGGCCATTCAACGATTGGCGCAGGCCGTCCAATGCTCGTCCAGCGGCGAAGAAACCGGCTCAAGAAGCCCTTGTCGCGGGGTTCTGGTCTTCGGCCGGGGTCTGATGGACGCCGAGCCCGAGGTCGCGGATTCGCTCGCCGGCTCGGCCTTGAAGCATGCCGTAGAGCTGAAAACCGAGAGCGAGCTGCTGTGCTCGCTGGTGGACATGCCCGAGGCCGCGGCCGTGGCGCTGCGACCGTTCCGGGGCTCGGAGCTGGAATCGCGCTATGTCGAGCAAGAGGCTGTGCTTGAAAAGGACCTGCTCAAGAAGGGCCTGCTTGCGCTCGAAAAAGGTCAAGCTGCCGATGGAGGCGAGGATTCGTCGGCGTCGGATCGGCAGGTCGTGACCCGCGAGTTGACCCCTTGGGTCGACACTTGGCTCGAGTCAGACGGTAATTTTCTAGCGCTGTTGGGGGATTTCGGCATCGGCAAAACCAGCTTTTGCCGCCGCTTCGCTGCCAAGTTGGCGACCGATTGGCAGCCCGGTCGGAGGTTGCCGGTGTTAATCGATCTGCGGGAGCATTTGAGCGGATCGATCACGCCCGAAGGTCTCTTGGCCCGCCATTTTAGACACCTGGGTATTCGTTCCGCCCATTCCGGGGCTTTGCTGCGCCTGTCCGAGGAAGGGCAGTTGGTGCTCATTCTCGACGGTTTCGGCGAAATGGTGGCCCATGCGGAAACCGGTCTGCATCTCACCGCTTTGCGCCGCTTGATGGGGCTGGCCCAGGGTCGGGCGAAGGTGATCCTCACCTGCCGTACCCACTACTTCCGCGACTCTCCGGAAGAAGTTTGGCGGTTGAGCACCAGCTCCGACGGACCGACCAGCGTCACTCCGCTTTTCGAAGAGTTGAAGGCCAAGGCCGATACTGAGATCGCATATTTATGCGAGTTCAGCGGGGAGCGGGTGGAGACCTATTTGCGCCAGGCCGTTCCCGATGATTTTCACCGCCTCAAGGAGTTACTCCGGAGTTCCTACCACCTTAAGAGCTTGGCGGGTCGGCCGTTCCTCTTGCGCATGATCATCGAGGCCTTGCCCCGAATCGAGTCAGGGCGAGGGGAAGCCAGCCTGGCGGGCCTCTACGAATCCTATTGCGATCAATGGCTCCGGCCCCGGGGAGAGAAGTCGTCGGTGGGGCGCCGCTTGCGCCAGCGGTTGGTGGAGCAATTGGCCCGTCGCATTTGGAGCGGGGTCGAGCGGGTGGATCATGCCGAGCTGCTCGCTTCGATTTTGAAATCCGGCCCGGCCGACGGCAAGAGCGATGACCAAAACGATGACCAAAACGTTGAGGATCTCGACCCTAGATCGGACGAGCACACGTCAGCCGCGTCCGGGGCGGTCGACGGCGCGATCACCCCGGCTGAAGTGGATCAAGCGCTGCGTCGCGCGCCGTTTCTACATCGGGACGGCAAAGCCCGGTACGGATTTGTGCACCGATCGTTCCTCGAATTTTTCCTCGCCCGTTCCCTGCGCCGGGGCATCGCGGGCGGCCATGGGGAAAGCCTCGATCTTCCGTCGTTGACCCGTGAGGTCGCCTTTTTTCTCGAATGTTGGCGCGAGGCCACCGACATTCCGCGATTCGCCGGCCGAGTGTTGACCGGCAGCTATGTGCCGCGAATTTCCGAGAACGCGCTTCTGATCTTGGCTTTCCATGCGCGGTCTCGGCTGGGGCCGCTGCTGGGTCCCGGGGTGGAAGAAGTGGAAGAGCGGCTGGCGGTGGAGCTACCTCGGGCCTTCGCCACGGTTCGGCCGGCGACCCTGAACCTCCAAGGAGCCGACTTCACCGGCATGGATTTGCGCGCGTTGGATCTGGCCTCCGGGGATTTTCGCGGCACCATGTTGGAGCGCGCGGACCTGCGCTTCTGCCGTTTCGACGGCTCCGATCTCAGCGGAGCCCGGCTGCGAGGCGCAGACTTGCGATCCGCGGGGCTGGAGGGCACGACCCTCGAGGAGGTGGATCTTCGGGAAGCCGATCTGCGGGGCGCCGATCTTCGCTTGGCCAGATGCGCCCGGGCGGATTTCACCGATGCCCGGATCGAAGATTTGGCTACCGACGGCGCCACGTTCTTGGCCACCCGAGGCTTGCCGGCCGATCTGCTGGCGTCGGCGATCGAGGTGAGTCCGGTCTTTCAATCCGGCCATAGTTGGCGGGTTTGCGACGTGGCCTGGCATCCGGAGCTGCCGCTGGTGGCGTCGGCCGCGGAAGACGGTGCGATTCTGGTGTGGAATGTGGTGGCCAATCGATTGTTGCGTCGATTGTCGGGGCACGGTCGTGCGGTCAATGCCGTGACTTGGAATGTCGACGGCAAGCGTCTTGCCAGCGGCTCCGAGGATCGCACGGTACGCATTTGGGATGCGGAAAGCGGCCGGCTTTTGCACCACCTCAAAGGCCATACGGCGGGGGTCAGCGACCTCGATTGGGACGGTGCGGGTCAGCGTTTGGTGTCCGCCTCCGAGGACCATTGCGCCCGGATTTGGGATGCGGAAACCGGTCGTTGCTTGCAAGTACTCGAAGGCCATTCCGACCGCATCAACGCGGTGGCCTGGGATCGGAGCAGCGATCGCTTGGCCACCGGCTCGGACGATTGGACCGTGCGCATTTGGGACGCAGGGTCCGGCTCGAGCACCCAAATGCTCGCAACCCAGGTGCTCGCCGGCCACTCCGACGGCGTGCATGCCGTGGATTGGTCCCCCGGTGGGCATCGGTTGGCGTCCGGCTCGGACGATTGGACCGTGCGCATTTGGAATCCCAAAACCGGTCGCTCGACCCGGACCCTTTCGGGGCATTCCGAGGGCGTGCACGCGGTAGCCTGGCACCCCACCGGTCAGCGCTTGGCTTCCGGCGCCTTCGATCGCTCGATTCGCCTGTGGGACGCGGATACCGGCCGGGCGTTGGGCAAGCTGCTGGGCCATTCCGGGTGGGTGCGGGCCCTGTCGTGGAGCCCATCGGGGCGTCGGCTGGCTTCGGGGGCATCCAGCCGAGCCGTGCGGCTTTGGGATGTGGAGGAGCGACGATCGACCCACCGTCTGGCGGGTTTTGCCGGCTGGATCAACACCGTGGCTTGGGCGCCGGACGGCAGCCGTTTGGCCACCGGTTCGTCGGGCCGGGTGGTCCGGGTGTGGAATCGGGCGGACGGTAGCTCGCGCGTGTTGGAAGGGCACGAGGACCGGGTGCACACGGTGGCTTGGGATCCTTCGGGGCGTCGATTGGCCTCGGGAGCCGACGATCGCACGGTGCGCATTTGGGATGCGGATCAGGCCCGGGTCGAGCATGTGCTCGAAGGTCATGCGGGTTGGATTCGGGCGGTGGTGTGGTCGCCGGACGGCAGCCGCTTGGCCTCCGGTGCCGACGACCGGGCGGTGCGCATTTGGCAGACGGAAACCGGGGAATGCGAGCAAGTTTTCGAAGGCCATTCCGGCTGGGTTCGGGCCCTGGCCTGGGATCCGGCGGATCAATTCGTGGCCTCCGGCGCCGACGACGGCACGGTCAAGCTCTGGCATCTGGCTTCGGGGCAGCAAACCCACACCCTCGGCGGCCACGGCGCGTGGGTCCTGGCCATCGCCTGGGATTCCACCGGTCGACGCTTGGCGTCCGGCACCGCCGACGGCCAAGTGCGCATCTGGGACGCCCAAGGAGCCCGCAAAACCCACCAGCTCGAACCTCACGAGTCGTGGGTCCACACCGTGGCGTGGAGCGCCTCGGGTGATCGTTTGTTGTCGGTTTCAGTGGACGGCTGCGTGCGCATCTCCGATGCCCACACCGGTAAATGCTTGCATACACTGGAGGTGGGTTTTGTTTGGCATGCGGCCTGGCTGGGCAATTTGTTGGCCTTGGCGTCACCGGAAGGCAAAGTCGCCTTGTGGCGATTGGACCAGCCGGCGCGAAAAATCGCCGACCTGTGGGGAACCCCCCAAGGTGGCCTGGTGGTCACCCACGAAGGGTTGGTTGAAGGCGACGCCGAAGCCCTCGATTGGATCCGCTTTGTCGACGAAGGCTGGGCCGTCTATGCCCTCCACGAGCTGGCAGGCCGACACGACCCCCAAGGCGTGGCTCGAACCCTCGCCGCGACCTGAGCTCTCTTTGGGCAGATTCTTTGTCACAATCCGCCGATGCCCGACCCTGAGCCCACCCCCATTCGCAGCGCCCGCCGGCTGCCCATCCAATGTCTGAGCCTGGCGATTCCAGGTTTGGGTCTCGCGGCGTGGGTCGGGGGCGAGGTGGCGGCTTGGGTTTTTGCCGTGCTCAGTGTGGTGATTTGGACGGCCTTGGCTTTTCTCGGTTTGCAGCGTGGGGATCGTCCGATTTCGCTGGGTTTGAAGGCCGGGCTGCTGCTGGTGGCCCTGTGGCTGATCGGCTGTTTCACGGTGCTCTTGGGGCTGCGGGGGCCTGATCCCTGGTTGTCTTGGGCGGGACGGTGGCTCGGCATGCCGTTGGCCATGGCCATTCAGGTGGGCGGCATTTTTCTCGTACCCCTGCCGGTTTTGGCTTGGCTCTACGCGCGCTCGTTCGAGGTCGAGATACTTTGCGATCAAGATCTGGCTGCTTTGAGTGAGTTGAGCCGGAAGGCGGAGGACGCCTGAACCGTGGACTCCTTAGCTCAATCCGCAACCGCGCGACCGACTTTCATGGCCGTGGCTTTGGTCTACCTGTTGGCGGTGTCGGCGGTGGGTTGGTGGTCTTGGCGCCGAACCCAAACCTCGAAGGACTTTTTCATCGCCGGCCAAGCCCTCGGGCTCGTGGTCACCGGTCTTGCCACCATGTCCGCGGCTTTTTCGGGCTTCCTCTTTCTCGGCGGACCGGGGCTCACCTATCGCTTGGGTTTGAGTTCTTTGTTCATCGTATTTCCGGTCAGCTTGACCGGTGTGTTGTTGTGCTCCACGGTCGCCAAGCGACTGCGCCTATTTTCAGAAGTGCGAGAAGTTTTCACCGTGCCGGATGCGATTTACGTCCGTTACCGCAGCCGGGCCGCCGCGGGCTGGGCGGCGGTGGCGATCGTGATCGGCACGGTCGGTTATTTGGGTGCCCAGCTGCTCGCCCTGGCGGTGTTGTTGGATTCCGTTTTCGGCTTGGAATCCTATTTCGGCCCCCACAGCCTAGCGATCGCCATGGTCGTGGGCTTGGCCGTGATGCTCGCTTACGCCACGGCCGGCGGCATGGTGGCGGGTGTTTATACCGACGTCTTGCAAGGTTCGCTGATGTTGGTGACGGCGGTCGCGGTTTTTTTCTACGCCCTTCAATCCGCCGGCGGCTTGGATGAAATCACCCGATCGATCAGCACCTCGGAGGCCTTCGGCCCCGCATTTTTGGATCCCTTGGGCGGAGACAAGGTGCCGATCTTCCTAGGCTTGAGTTTCTTTTTCGTGTTCACGATCGGCGTCTTGGGGCAGCCCCACACGTTGCATAAATTCCTCATGTTGAAGGATCCGCGCAAGCTGCGATTCCTGCCGGCGGTGCTCGGTATTTCCCAAGTTTTGGTGGTGCTGATCTGGTTGGGGATCGGCCTGGCGGTACCGGCTTTGGTGGCCCAAGGGCTTTTGCCGCCGATCGAGGATCCGGATCGGGTAGCGCCGATTTTTCTTTTGACCCAGGTGCCGGATCTGTTGGCGGGTTTAGTGTTCGCGGGAATTTTGGCGGCGATCATGTCGACCGCCGATTCCTTCGTCAATATTGCCTCGGCCGCCCTGGTGCGCGATTTGCCCAGGGCCCTTGGCCGACCCTTGAGCCGAGAGCTTTTTTGGGGCCGCTGGGCGGTGGTGCTCATCGCTTGTTTTTCGGCGGTATTCGCGTTCCTTTACGGCGATTTGATCGCCCTGCTCGGTACTTTCGCCTACGGCATTTTTGCCGCGGCCTTGGCCCCATGTTTGGCGATCGGCCTGCATTGGAAACGGGCGGGCGCCAACGCCGCCATAGCCTCCTTGATCACCGGGCTCGGGGTCGCTTTGCTCCTGGAACTGTGGGTGAAGCAAACGGTTTTTTTGGCTTTGCCCAAACCGGACTTGACCCCCGGGGTCTTGCCGTCGGTGGTAGCGATGGCGCTTTCATTCACGGTCTTCTTGGGTGTGGCTTGGTTCTTTCCTCACACCGAGCCGCTGGAGCCCGAGGTAGACGCGGTGATGTCGATGTGAGCGCTGGTCGGCGGACGGACGTGGGCGTATACTGCGGGCAGCTTGATGCTACGAACCGACTAAGAACCTCATCCACGGTTATCGTTTCAACGTGTTATTTCAACGTGGTCATCCAACGTGTTGTTTCAACGTGGTCATTCCAACGAGTGATTCACGGGTTGGATGAGGGTACGAGCTGTATGATTGTACGAGCCGATTGATGGACGACCCTAGAATTGTCGACTGGTTACGCCTTCAGCGCAACACCCTGTCGAAGCTCTATATCGAGAAGGCAGTGAGCGGTGAATATTCCCACTATGGGGAGCTTTCGCCCCTGTCTCTCAAAGCGGTAATGGACCGCAAAGTCCGTACCCTGATCTATCATGCCGACCGAGACGAGGAGGCCCTGGAAGTGACGGAGACCACCCATCGCAAGCAGGCCTCCCAAGTTACGGCGCACATTCCGATTTTAGAAAAACTGGCGTTTATCGAAGATTGGGCGGCGATCGTTAAGGCCCATGTCGAGCAAGATTCCGACACTGAAGATTTTCGTGGTGAGTTGCTCAAACGGGTCGCGGAAGCGGTTCGTTACACCAAGATCACAACTCGTTCAGTGGAACTCGACCGAAAAATGGCGGAGCTTTCCGGTGATTGAGCCGAGGAAAAGCCGGGCAAGGATCGAGTGAAATCGTGGGAAGCGAAGATTCAGCTCTAGCGAGCACATCCGAAACCGACGGTCGTCCGCCGACGACAGAAATTCCTGTTCCTCGCCGGGCCGGGGTTTGGGAAAATCTCGGTTCGTCCCACGGCACGGCCCCTCCGGTCAAACGCATAGGGCTGATCGAAGCTCGCCGCCTCTTGCCCTTCCTCGGGGGGCTCCTGTTGATCGGGTTGTTGATCGCCGACGAGGTCGGTACCCTCGGTCTGGAAGGCTTACGTCTGCCGGCCATGGTCTTTCTGACCGTGGTTCTGATCCAACTGGCCTTACGGCAACAAACGGAAGAGCGCAGCTTGGATTTCTTCGGCCGGTTTATCCGCCCCGGTTTGAAAACCCTCTTGCAACAAGAGGGACGTCATATGACCGAGGGCGATAAATTCTTTCGCGGTCGTAAGACGGTCATCCTAAAGATCGACATGGTGGGTTATACCCGGGCCACCTTCGACATGCCCTACGGCATGCGGCGTCTCTTCCAAGATTTGTGGTTCACCTTGATCGATCAGGTGGTGGCGGAGAGGGTCTTTCTCGACAAGAGCCTGGGTGACGGCTCCATCTATTGCCTCGAAAATCCCAGCCCGGGCGGGGCATGCACCGAAGCGTTGAAATCGGCGATCGAGATCCGGGACTTGCAAGTGCATCGATTCGATCGCGTATTCCGCAGCCGACTCAAAGAGCAGTTGGCGGAAGAGCCGGAGCTGGCCGGGGCCGCGGAATCCTATTTCGTCCGCTACCGAAAACGCACTTCGGAAGACTTTTGGCGTCGCGAAACCGGCATCCGCATGGCGTTGGTGACCGGTTATGTGGACGAGGGATTGTGGGGATTGTCGAGCCAAAGCCACTACGACGTGCTCGGCGCTCCGGTGATCTTGGCGACCCGATTGGAAGACCAGGCCGAAAACGGTGAGATCGTGATGGACGATCAATTCCTACAAGAACTCCTAGAGGAGTCCGGAGGCCTGGATTTAGCTCACATGCTCGAACACCGCCGCCCTTCGCTCAAGGGAATCGGTCTATGGAACGTCTATGCCTTGCCCCCGGATCGAGCCCCTCGCTTTTGAAGAGACAAAGCGTTTGAAATAGCCGCTACCGCGGGCGCGTTGCGGGCAAGACGACGGTGGTAGGGTGCTGCCATCCAAGTCCAGCGAGCAGATCCAACTCAACAGAGGAATCCCACCATGAGCTATACCCTCCTTTTTGAGAATAAGTCCACCAACTCAGCATCGATCATCGTGTACCAAAAGGACCCCGATCCCAGCCCGGGGGAATACAGCCTGGTCTGGCTGGACTATAGGAGCTTTCCGGGCACCAACACCCAATTTCAATGGGATCTGGACTACGGATTTGCCTGGGGAGAGCCCGGTAATCTCACGCCGGGGATGGTGTTCCATCCCAGCCAGATCGTTGATGCACAGATGGGTCAGACCAACGCGGCTACTTTGAAGCAGGGAGCCGGCGGTGGGTTGGAATTCACAGATCTAGAAGCCGGGCCCATAGACAGCATGATGATCACCAACGATTCGGACGTTCCGAGCCGAACCGCGGCCGAGGGCATCACCATGGCCGGGCGAGCCACTTGGGTCGTGCCGGCCCAGCCCAATATGAGGGTGATCTTCGATACACGGCCGCAATATTGGATCGCATTCGGCGACTTTCAATCCGGTGAGGTCTTGGACTCGTCCATCATGTTCAGCGCGTCCGACCTGGGCTCGAAGCAAATCTATGGTCTGCCGATTCAGGTCGTCTATCCGCCCGGGGTTTTTGCCATGAAAGCAACCCTCAACGCGGACAACAGCTGGGATATCAGCCCAGCTTGAAGTCCCTGGGGCAAGTGCCGGGTTGATGTCCGGCGGGTTGATGACCGGGCTCAGCCGGGAAAAGGGTCGAGAAAATATTCGTCGACGAGACGGGCGCGCCAGGGGCGGCTTTCCAGCGATCTTTGTTTGCCGTCGGAGCCCTCGAAGGTCAGCGTGACCTCGAAGATCAAGGTGCCGTCGTCCACTTCGGAGCTTTTGAGTTGATATCGAAGCCGGGTTTCTTCGAATCGGTTGAAGAACGTTTCGAAGAATCCTTGGCTGGCCGGTCGTGATCCGGACAGCCACAGATCCAAGACGTCTCCGAGATCTTGGTCCTCAACGGCCTCTTCCAAATCCTCCAGATGGCTGTTGAGCTGGGAGCGCAATTGTCGTGTTTGTTTGGCGCGCCACTTGGATAGGCTCCGCCGCCAACGCTGGGCTTTCCTCTGGTCCGGATACGAGCCCAGCACCCGGTCCAACGCGATTTCCAACGAATCGTACCGGCCCGCGTCTTTGAGGGCCTCGGCTCGCCGCCACAGTTCGTCCACCGACTGCCGCTGCACTGTGATTTCGATCGGTTCCGGCAGCACGGGCCGATCCTCGCCCAATCCCGGCAAGGTATCTGGATCGGCGATCAGCAAGGGGTCATCCGGCTGCCGCCCGATCCGACCCGCCCGGTGACCGTAGCCCCGATGGGAGGTCCCACCGATTCGGTAG
The DNA here is from genome assembly GCA_965366625.1 of uncultured bacterium. Taxonomy (GTDB): domain Bacteria; phylum Acidobacteriota; class Thermoanaerobaculia; order Multivoradales; family J023; genus JAUIJL01. The sequence goes on along the minus strand of CBDUGP010000044.1, from coordinate 2,473 downwards.
GAGAAAAGATCCTCGCCGTGGACCTGAAGATCGTCCAGCAGTCCTTGGTACTCGCCTTTTTCGTTTTGGAAGGCCAGGAAGCTCTCGCCTTCCGACCTTTTCAAAACGGTGAAGTAGGGCGGCAGACCCAGGCCCGCTACCGGGTAAAGGGCCAGCCGCAGCGCACCGACGTCGAGAACCTTCACCGGTGTCGGTGCAAAGACCACGGAAATAGCTCGATGGCCTAAATCCAGCTTCCAGCGTCCGGCTAGACGTTCGATCCATTCCGCATCGACCCCGGAATCCGCCGGATCGAGATTCTGGGTGGCGCTTTGGGCGGTCGTGGGCTCGGCCGATTGCTTTTCCTGCCGTTGACGAAAAGCCATTTGCTCGACATCTAAAGTTTCGTCGTTGGATTCCGTTTCCTGAGGTCCGAGTAAATCCGTGGGCGGAGGGGGCGAGGCGCTCCACCAACTCGCGACCACCCAGATGCAGCCGATGACCAGGGTCGCCGCTGCCGCTGCCAATCGAGCCCGTGGTGAATGCCAAAGGCTGGGTTTGGGTGACGGGTTTTCTCGGGCGACGACGAACTCTGGCCCGGGTTGCTTGTCGCCCAGGTCTCTGTCGTGCAGCTTTTCATCGCCGCGCCCATCGTGACCCCCTGCTTCGACCCCCATTCCCTGATCGAGAGAAACCTCACCGTCGTCGGCGGGCTCGGGATCTCGCTCGCCGTTTGGCGACGGCGTCGGTGGCAGGTTCGGGTGGGGTTCGGTGGCGTCCATAGCTGAAGTTCTAGCACGTTCCGGGCCGGCCGCCGGTCCGGCTGGCTTGCGACGACAAGACTTTATGCCGGGCGCAAATTTCTTTGACGTCGAGCCGCTGTTTCAAAGTTCGGCGATCCGCCCGAGGTGCAGAATCTTTTTACGTCCGGCCGCCGGGATTGTTTCTGGTGTTCTCCTTAAGTTATTTAAATTCAGATAGTTAATTAGATCTAAGACGTTGGCTCAGGACTTGAAATAAGGGCAGGCATACCCAAACAGCCTAGAAAAATCAGGAGCCTGCCATGAAAGCCAAGGTCGATCAGATCCTCACCGAATTCGTTGCGCGTTTTCGCGCGACGGTTGATTCCACGTCCGTAACGCTCGACGAGCCGGTCCGGTCGGCGCGCCAAAACGGCTTTTCCGATCCCTTGAGAGGTCAGGAGCGTCCTTTGCCCATTGCGGTGGGTACGTGTACGGATGTGCGCCACGGCATTCGTCAGACCCCGCCGTTGAACTATGTCGAGGTCTACCCGGCCGAGCCCACCACCTGGGGTTTGGGCTTCGAGGGTGAGGGCGCGGGGTTCAATCCACCGCCCTGTGTGCCGTCCGCGCCGCCGACTCCGGCTTGCGCTTGGCCGCCGGTTCCGAGGTCGGGGATGCCGGTACCACCGGCACCACCGGCACCACCGGCACCCTCGGTGCCGCGCATTGTGCCCTGTCGTCCGCCCCAACCTTTTCGCCTCTTCGACGGGCCTCAATCATGAAGCCGTCGCGCATCCAAGGAGTCTTCGTCAGTCGGCAGGCCCGCTGACGATCAACCGGTCCCTTGCCGTACAATAGGCGCCGTTCGCCGGTCATCGCCGATCTGCGGTGCCGCGCGCGCCCCACGAGCCCACGGACCCCACGAGCCCCACATCCAGAGAGGACCTTCCCATGTCGGCAGCAAATTCCGAAAAACCCGTTCCCACGGTCGAGGAGCTGGCGGCGGAGCTACCGTTGCTCAAGCCGACACCGGAGTCCTGGGCGCAGCTGGCCGCCGATGATCTGCCGACGTTTTTGGCCGACCATGCGATCTGCGAACAACAGGCGGCCCTCTTTGGTTTGTCGTTGATCGGTCACTATCCCGACGACGAGGAGCTGGTGGAGGAGATGTCGGCCCTGGCGGCGGAGGAAGTGGCCCATTTGCGCCGGGTGACCGGCATCTTGCGCAAGCGGGATTGGCCGCTGTCCCAAAAACGACCCAATCCCTGGGTTGGGGGATTGCGCAAACGGGTCGAGAACCGGCGCAACAATCTGCTCAAGGTCGATCGGCTGTTGGTCGGTGCGTTGATCGAAGCCCGCAGCTGTGAGCGCTTCACTTGCCTGTTGCGGGTCATTCAGCACCGGGACCCGGAAGTCACCCGCCTGTTGCACGACCTAGGGCCCGCGGAAATGCGACATTGGCGAATGTTCTACGCGCTGGCGAAACGGGAGTTACCGGAGCAAGAACTCGAGACTCGCTGGCAGGGATGGTTGGAGCACGAGCAGGAGCTGTCGTCCCAAGGTGGCATCGCGCCCACGGTCCACGGCTAAATAGGGCCCATCCAGAAATGGATTCTCGGTGGGTCGGCGCGGCGACCTGCGGGCGTCGCTCCGAACTCGCGCCACCGCCGCGATACCGTCGCAAATTGCTGATGTGTAAGATCTTAAGCCGATCTATACGTTGTGTCGCTCAGACACGCTCGCTTTCCGTG
>CBDUGP010000043.1:0-65689 GCA_965366625.1 uncultured bacterium | reverse complement strand
CCGAGCACGGAAAGCGAGCGTGTCTGAGCGATACAACGTATAGATCGGCTTAAGGCCTTTCACATCAGCAATTTGCGACGGCAGCGCAGCGGTGGCGCGAGTTCGGAGCGACGCGCGCAGGGCGCCGCGCCGACCCACCGGAATCCACTTCTGGATGGAACCTAGCTAAGTCTTGAGCCAAAAAGAGCGGACCTCAAGAGACCAACCTGGGTAGCTCAGCCAACGATAGGAAGGCCGGCGCAGGCCCGCCACCTCGGAAAACAGTGAGTCCTGGGGATTGGTGATCAGGCTCTCCAAAGCTTGTGGGATCGTGGCCGCCAAAACGAGGAGGTGAACTCGGACGCAATCGGGCGGGGGAAAAAGGCTGAACGGGATCAGTTGATCCGGCCGTTGAAGCTCCAACCGCCCGGTGCTCTCACCCGGCTCTAGGGCCGTCTCGGGATCGAGAGAGAGATCAAGTGGCTCTGGAGGTGGATCGATCGACCACCAGCTTGCTTGGATCCAGATCCGATGTTCCGAGTGATTTCGACACTCGAGCTGTGCGGTTTGTTCGGGCGTCCAAAATTGATTTTGATCCAGAGATTTGAGCCCGCCTCCCACCCCAAACCTGAGATCGGCCGAGAACCTGGGGTCGCTCCTTCTTCCCGCCAACTGGTGCCACAAATGAGCGGTGGCCGAATCTTTCACCAAGTCATGCAGATATTGTTTTCCTACTTGATCGTGCATTTCGAAGGACGGACTTTGCACCTGCCCGTGAGCGTCTTCGATTCGCCAAACCCGCGGGCTGGGCGGGCGGCCGTCACGGTATCGCGGCCCACCCTCGGTCAAGCGCAAGACTAAGTCCGACTCGGTCTCAGAAGCCGGATTGAGTGCCGCTCTTTCTGCAGGTAGGTAAGAACCCGCAGGTGGGTCGAATTGCCACTCCGAAGCCTTCTCCGATGGCATAACAGCCCACCGAAGCGCCGAAAGATCGTCGGACTGCCCGGCTGTTTCCCAAGTGGGTGGTTTTTGGGGCCGCCACGGCGGAAGCGTGCTCGGTTTCGCGGACGAGGGCCCACCCGGCTGATCTTGCAGGCTTTGTGCAGCGGGATCCCCGAGCAAAATGAAATTCCTGGCATCCGTCCAAGCTCCCCACTGCAAGTCGAGGTTCTCGTAGGAAAGACTCCTGTCGTACATCCAAGCGCGAAGATAGGGCAAAAAATGCGCTGAGATGTTGGATGCTCGTCGGGCCATCGGGCGAAGCGCGTGACCCAAGCGACTTCCCCTTAAGAATCGGACCAACATATCGTTGAAGCTGCGGGCGGCCTCGGTTCGACTGTTCTTGTACAGCCAGCGGAAGGTCGCGGTCAGTCCACTGCCCACATGACCAAATACTCCCAACGCCCCATTGGCTAAGAGCTGTTGAGGCAAGGAAGCCACGAAAGGGTTGGCAGCGATCCTCTTAGCCTCCTGGATGTCCCCTTCTTGTAGCGAAGCTATCGGCGATTCAAATTCGTTCTCTTCCGGGGTGCCGGCCCCGAAACAAGCGGTCAAGAAAAACGTCTTGCCGAGAATCGGGCTCCTATCGACAGGCACGAGCTTCAAGTCCTCGCCGTAGACGGCTCCATCCCCACAAACCAGCGCGCCTTGCCGCTTGGCCTGCTCAGGGTGGCCCACCTTCGAAATCGACCTCCCATGACTCGCGACGACCCAACCGCTGCCGCCCCTCGAATCTCCCCCTTGCAGCAACGACCTGAGCTTAGCCCTGCCTGTATTACCGGCCCGATGAATCGGTACCTCCCAGTTCGGACCGAACTCCCGAAGATGTCCGGTGACCGGGCGGACTAGATACTCGTCGAGGATCGGCGTGGCCGTGTCCTGTTCCCCATTTGACTTGAACTCTCGATCGACAAAGAAGAAACCCAGAGACCGTTTGGGGTCGGCGGCCTTCAATCCGGATTGGGCTTCTTCCACTGCCTTCACCGTCGCCGCATACTTGCGGTAGTTCTCCTTGTCGTCGAAATACAACCTGCCCACCGCCCGGTTGATCGCCAGCTCGTATTGAAACTCAAAAGACACCTCCTGCGGCGAGGCGACGATCAACACGTAGTAGGGAAGCCGCTTTATATCTACGACTCCCGGCGCTTCCCCAATGTGCTCGAAGAGAAATTTCTGCCCGGATATACAAATGCCCTTCTTGTCGATGGGCACCTCCAGCTCGCGACATCGATCACCAGCCTGCTTCCGGCGCAGGGTGAGCAACTCGGACAGACGGGGCTCAGCAAACGTCTTTTCGTTCGGCCCATAGAGCACCGCCCAGCCGGTTTCTCGAAGATCCGAAGCGTCCGTGCCGGCGGCGAGTTCCCTGAAAATCTTTTCCTTGGGCTTGCGATCCTTTTCGGCTGGAGTCTTCTCAACCCCACCACCGAAGCCATCGACCAGCTCCAGCCGCCGCCACAGATCCTCGGCTTCGCTCATCCCTCCGGCTCCTCGGTGGATTCGGAAACGCGACGGCGTCGCTTCCATCGCTTGCGCGGCTCGGCCGGAGCCCCGCCCTTCGGCTCTGAGTCTGGATCGTCAGGATCCGGTAGGTCGACGTGGGTGGTTTGGAGGGCATCCTCGATCAGCTCATCCTCTTCCAGAACATCGTAACCATCGTTAGACACCACACCACTGTCATCAGAATCTGTCATTTCAGCTCTCTCCCTGGGCTCTAAAGGTCCATGTTCTTTCGATTTATTAGACCGGAATTCACACCGGCACCCGGTCCGCTGCTCAACCCCAATCTCCTTGCAGAATAAATCCAGCCCAACTATAGAACGTAGCGTCTGGTTTTGCTTTCATCGCAAGTTGTGCCAACCGCAAAGCTGCAGCCGGGGATCGGCCGTTGACCAGCTGCTCGCGATAGAAGATTTTCATCAGCTCGGCGGTGAGCCGATCGTCGACGCTCCAAAGGCTCGAAACCACGCGCGCAGATCCTGCGTCCAAGAACGACCAAGCCAAGCTGAGCGCCCCCTCACCTCGAACGGATTGTCCCAAACCCGTCTCACAGGCGCTCAACACCACCAAATCCAACGGCAGGTTTCGACGAGAAATTTCCAGCGCCGGCAAGAGGCCATCGACTGGATTTCCCTGGGGGTCGACCAATGACAACACAAGAGCCGACATTTCCGGGTGATCGTGGACCAGGGCGTGGGTGGCCAGGTGAAGTATGTTGTATTTGGACCCGTCCAATGCCTCGAACGACGCACGGTTGGCGGAAAAGCCCGACGCGAGGAGATGCTGCATATCCGGTTTCAAAGACAGCAGGTAACGTCCTTCGTCGGCGGATCTCGGCAACCGATCCAAAGACACGCCCCTCGGCAGCATCCGGCTCTCCGAGACTGAATTGGCGAGGGAATCGATAGATGGCTTCACCGGAGCTTGGGATGGCGAGCCGGAAAGTCGTTCGTCGTTGGGTCCGAACACGGGATCCACGAACGCGGCGATCCGGGGTGCGGATGAGCGAGGGCGGCTTTGGGAACGAAGCTGCATCAACGCGCTGACCGAGGGAAAGTAAACGAGCTCGTGGTTTTCGATCGCTTCGACCTCGGTTCCCGGCACCGGAAGCGCCGCGAAGGGCAACTGTTGGAGTTCGGCTTCCCCCACCACCACCCACCGGGAGTAATCACTGAGCTTCGGCACCGGGGCCAACAACATCTCCGACAAGGCTTTGGACCGGGCCACCGATTTGGCTTGTCCACTTCTGGTAAGGTTCAGAATTCCACTCTTAAAGACCGAAACCGCCTCTTGGACCTCCTGCCCGGAAGCCAATTCAACCACGTCCAGGCTATCCCGAGTCACGACCCAAACCAGGCTGTGGGGGTCGCTTAGGGAGAAGGCCAGGAGCACGGTGGAAGGATCAAGATCCTGTTGCAGGGTTGTGAGGTCCAAAGGTGCTTGGGAACTACGCTCCCGCAGCTGCCGATCACGCTCCGCCCTGAGCCGATGGATTTCGTCCATAAGGGCTCTCAACGCCGCCGGTGAAGCTTCCGCCCCTCCCTGCGCCGCAAGCTCCCTAAGCTCTCTTTCGAGCTGTTCCTCTTGCTCCCCCAGCCGCCGCAGCTCGGGAGTGGATCGCCCCTTGTAGCGCAGGCTATCCAAGAGTTCGCGGGCCCGGCGGGACTCGTCGACCTGAAAGGCCTGGGGCAAATCGCCCAGCTCCAACAGGATGTCCCTCGCCATGACGAAATAGTCCTGACGAAAGGAAGCGAAGAAAGCCAACCGGTGATCACGTCGATCGGATGAGCGGCGCAGGGTTTCTACGTCTCGCAAAGCCCCTTTGAGGGCCACCCAAGCCTCTTCGGGCTTTTTCATGGCTTTCAGGGCTTCGGCAAGGCGAGCTCGGCTCGACGCAGAGCCGCTGAGATGCCCTATGCCGTCGTAGAGATGGTGGGCTTGCTCGAGCAACGGCAAGGCGGCGCTTGGTCGGCCGGTCTGAATCTCGATATAACCCAGGCTGAGCAGGACGTCGGCCAAGGCCTTCGGATCGTCCAACGACTCCGCCAAGCTACGAGCTGTCTCCAGATCCGCCTTGGCCTCCTCCTCGAGACCCTGTTGGCGCTTGAGATTACCCCGTGCCAGGAGAAGACCCACTGGATTCGTCCCCGCAGGCGGATCCATGGCCAAGGCTGCCTCGATCGCCTCAGCCGCCCGATCGAGCTCGCCCATTTGCAATGCCGCCCCTGCGACTCCCGAGCGGGCAACTAATAGATTCCTTAGGCTACTTTCGCTATCGGAATTCGCGATCGCCTCAATCGCTTTGCGAAAGGCGTCCAAGGCATCCTGGGGGCGTGCCAAGGCCAACAAGGCCCAGCCAGTTTCCACGTGTAAGATCTGGTCGAGCCCGCCGGGGCTTGTCAGCTGCTCGATCGCCTTGGCCGCCCGATGCAAATGATCGAGTGCCAGTTGAAAATGGCCTTTGGCTAGGTGAGCTGGACCCAGGCGGAGCAAGTTCAAAGCCATGCCCCGATGGTGCTTCTGGCGCTCGAAAATCGGCCAAGCTACCTGCAGATGGATCATCGCTTCGTCGACTCTGCCCATCTCCAACAACAGGACTGCGGCGTTTTGCCGGTTGTTGGCTTGCCGTCTGTCTTCACTGGGCAACAGTCGGAACCAAGACGCGGCCTCCTCGAATCGAGCCAAAGCCTGTTGGTGATCCTCCGCGCGACGCAACGCCACCGCCCACTGCTCGGTGGCGTAGGCCTGCCAATAAATCAGGCCTTCCCGGCCCGCGAGTTCCGCGCCTTTTTGCAGCAGCGACAGTGCTTTCGGATCCTTGTCTTTCACCGCTTGGCGACCTTCCAACACCCATTCGGCTGCCTGAGCCCAACGCCGCTCGGGCTCACCTGCCGGGCGGGTTTCCGGCCCCTCCACCCAAACTTGCGCGTCACCCTCGGGCGCTTGCTTTGACGTCACATCCACCCGATACCGCCCGGCGGGCAACACCACGGCCAGCTCTTCCAGGCCGTAGGGCCCGGAAGGGCTATCGACTTCCCGGACGAGCTCCTCGTTCGGACCCCAGAGTTCAATCTTGACGTCCAAGCCCTCTTGGCGCGCGCGGCACCACAGGAAACCCGATTCCGTCATTTCAAGCTCGGCGGTCGTCACCACATACCTGTCATCACTCGACAGAACCTTTGTCTCCGGAAAATCTGAGCCGGGATCTTCTTGCGTCATGTCATTACCCTCCCCAGGGTCGTTCTCTACAACGTCCTCAACATCGTCATCAATAACGTCATCAATAACGTCATCATGACCAAAGCCATCATCCTCAGTGTTGCTTTCGCCGGAGCCCGGCGTCTCAAGGCCCGCCGCGCGACTATTAAAAACCTTTTTTTGCTGCTCCGGAGAAGCTAAATCGCACCCACTCGTCGAGGGAAGGAACAAAACCGACAGAAACACCACCAAAGCCGAGGCAAGATTCCGCAAAATAAGCTACCGTTCTGGAGCCTGTTCACCAGCACGCTATCCAGCGCCGGCAGGCTCCACTAACTCGGCACCGAACTCAAGCTGTCTCTTCGACATTAACTATTGTCTTATCCGTTCCACCCCGTGTCAAAGGAAAGCGCTCCTGGAACGTGGACGGGAGGCAATGGCCGATGGCACGATACGGAATGGCTGCTGCTGGAAAGAGTCTGGCTACCATGTGCCTTCCCGTTCACAACGCCCCATCCTGTTCGGAAACACAAGAAATCTCGGGAGATCCCGGACTGAAAGCCTCAGTGGCCGGCATAATAGGTGAATGACCCTTCGGTCTCACGAAGATGCGAGCGGTGATTTCGCTCCCGTGTTCTCGCAACGTTGGTTTTTGCTGACGTCTAGCCTGGCTGTGGCGTATTTTGCCGCCGGCAGGCTGGGGCTTCTGTTGCCGTTTGTTGGGGACAACGTTACCCTGATCTGGGCTCCTACCGGCATTTCTATCGCTTTTCTCCTGCGTTACGGTCGGCGCCATTGGCCGGGTGTGGCCCTCGGTGCGGCGGCGGTTGCTCTGGCGGTCGGCAGCTCATTCACGACCGCGGCTCTGATCGGCACCGGAAATGCCCTTGAAGGTATCCTGGGCGCGACGTTTTTGAGGTCCCGTGCAGCTCGGAGCCACCTCTTCGAAAGCCCTCGGGATCTGATCGCTTTCTTCGGTCTCGGCGTGGTGGTGAGCCCTATTCCGAGCGCTGTTCTTGGTGCGGTAGCCCTTTGCCTGGCGAGCGCCGATTGGTCGGGATTCGGCCGCATCCTATTCCCGTGGTGGCTCGGCAACGCCGCCGGTGCGCTGATCGTCATTCCGTGCGCACTCAGCTGGAAATCCCCATTCTCCCACCAACTATCCCAAAAAAGGACTGCGGAGGCCGCAGCTATCGCGATCGGCTTGGTCGCCGTCGGCTCGGTGGTTTGGAGTCTCGAACTGACGCCGAAGGGTCACCTCTATCCCCTGGAGCTGCTGCCTCTGCCCTTCGTCATTTGGGCTGCCTTAAGATTTCGCATGATGGGCGGATCCTTTTCCGCATTGGCGGTCGCGGTCCTCGCGATGGTCGGCTCGATCCGAGGAAGAGGTCCCTTCTTCGAATCGTCGACGCGCGACAGTCTGGTGCCTCTCTTTATTTTCTGCTGCATGGTCAGCATCGTCGGACTGCTGACCGCAATCCAAGCAGAACGTCTGCTCTCGGCCCGGGCCACAGCCGAGTTTGCCAATCGCGCCAAGAGCGAGTTCTTAGCCAATATGAGCCATGAGATCCGCACACCTATGAATGGTGTCATCGGATTGGCCCGACTGTTGGCTAAAGCCGACCTACCTCCCCGCGAGCAACAATTCGCACGGCAGGTCACCCGATCGGCGGAAGGCTTGCTGCGACTGCTCGATGACCTCATCGACCTGACCAAGGTCGAGGCGCGCAAGCTGACGATTGAGAGCCACGATTTCGATTTCTCGGCTATGGTGCACGAAGTCGCCGCAGTGATGGGACATCGAGCCGAAGCCCGCGGGGTGACCCTGCGTACGATCGTCGACCCCGAGCTGCCGGCCAGGATTCGTAGCGATTCCACCCGCCTACGTCAGGTCTTGCTCAACCTGGTCAGCAATGCGCTCAAATTCACCTCCAAGGGCTCTGTCGATGTCAAGATCACGGTCGTATTGGCTCCCGACCCTTCGGCAAAGCACGCAGGGGAAAAGCAGTCAGAGAGTGATATGAAACGCCTGCGGTGTGAGGTCATGGATACGGGAATCGGGATCACTTCCGAGGCCCAAGAGCAGCTCTTTCAGCCTTTTCAACAGGCCGAGTCTTCCACGACTCGACGTTTTGGTGGCGCCGGGCTCGGCCTCGCCATCAGCAAGCAGATCGTCGAGCTGATGGGCGGGGTGATCGGTGTCCATTCGGTTCCAGAACAAGGCTCGACTTTTTTCTTCGAGATCCCTTTGGTTCCGGCCGAGGAGGCTATAGAGGAGGTCGAGGATGATCCGTTTGCCGAATCCCTACGCGCTCGGCGTCATTACTATCGAATCTTAACTGTCGACGACGAGCCGGTAAATCGAATGGTGACCCACAACGAGCTGCTCGGACTAGGCTATCTGTCATTGACCGTTGAGAGTGGAAGCGAGGCGTTAAACCTATTCGCACACGAGCACTTCGATTTGGTGTTGATGGATTGTCAAATGCCCGAAATGGACGGTTTTGAAACCACTCGTAAGATGCGCGCCCTCGAGGGCTCGGCCCACCATGTTCCGATTATTGCCCTCACCGCCTCGGTCTTGCACGACGACCGGCAGAAATGTTTCGATGCGGGCATGGACGGCTTTGTGGCCAAGCCCTTTACAGTCCGCAATCTCGCCACCGCCTTGGATCGCAACCTGCTGGATTCAAAAGAGCCCCCGCCGGCAGTCGACACAGAGGTCATCGAGCAGCTCCATGACCTGGCGACTCAGCCGGGAAACTCATTCAGGGACCTGAAAACGACTTTTCTGACTAGCAGCCGGCAGCGCCTGACGGCGATCCGAAAAGCCATCGCATCCAACGATCCGACCAGTGTGCGTGAGAACGCACATGCCCTACGTGGGGCAGCGACGATGGTCGGAGCCATGTGCCTTTCACAGATCAGCGCCCAATTGGTGACCGAGGCCGTCGAAGATCTCAGTGCTTGCTCACCGCTACTGGAAGTCGCCGAGCAAGAGCGTCTGCGGGTAGCAAAAGCCTTCGAGGCCTGGGAAGACGAAGGCCCCCAAGCCGGAATCACCTAGCAGGCCTGCCTTCCGGAGCCGAAACGGCAGGCAACCTCGGCGAGCAGCTCGGTGGCGGTGGTGATCACGCCACCAGCTCGAACCAGTGGCGCGGCTCCTGAGATAGCCGGCGAGCTCGTCCCACTCCTAGACCTAGTAGCCCACTAAACGCTCTGCAAACGCCGCGCGCTTTTGACGGCGCTGGACGGTAGAGCCGTTGTCAACCTAGGAGGTCCTTATGAGCTCGAATAAGACGCAAGCCGTCAACGACGCCCCCACCTTTGAGCCGACGCAAAACCGCAGCTCTCTGGCCCAAAGTGCATGGCCGATGATCCACTGCTCGCCGGACGGCACCAAGAATTGTCCTTTACCCGGCCCAGTCGAGGGGGATGTCGCGACACAGGCATTTGAAGGGGGCACGCCCCCAATCGTCATCACCGTCGACGACGACTACGTCTATTACCAACAACAGCAGAACATGATCGACTGCTTTAAGGTCGACGACTTCTCCAAGCCGATCAAGAGCGTCAACCTTCAGGCCGCGTTTCCTACCGTCGGTGGCAATGTCGTCGACGATCAGGGGCGAGTCTATTTCACCCGTTTTGGCAACCTGATTCGCTTCGACCCCGGCCTTGAAAACCCGGTCGTCTCCGAGGAGCTGGCCCCTGCGGATGCGCTCTACAACGGCGTGGGTTTCATGGTCGACGGCAATCTTCTGGTGACCTCGCAAACCTTCGCCCATGTGGTTTCGCCGAACGCCGAAAACGGCAAGCTCAAGGTTTTGTCGACCACCGATCTCCGGGAGTCCGCCTACGAGGGTGTGCCCACCTTCGCGCCGCGCAGCTTCGGACCACGACCGGTCTACGATGATTCCGGCGGGGTCTATTTCAACGGCGAGCATTTCATCGCCAAGCTCAACTATTTTCCCCAAATCACCCAGCTGGCGGCCATGCCCCTGTGGGCCTTCCGAAATCCGCAGGTGGGCGGCACCTTTACCCTGTCGAACCCCATCCTGGTCAACGATCAAGTGTGGACCATCTCGCAGCCGCCGGCAGACCAGCCCATGCAGCTCTTCTGCCTCCAGACTTCAAACGGAGAGCTACTCGGCCAAAACACCCCGTTTCCCATGGCCCTCGGCCAAATCTCCGCCCACACCCTCGGTGCGGTGCCCAAGATCAATCGGGTTTTTGTCATCTGCAACACCGAGGACTCCTCCGGTGGGGTCGTCGCCATCGACTCCAGCACCATGGATACCCTTTGGCACCTTCCGCTTCCGAGTCTCAGCGAAGCCTTCGCCATCTCCGAGGCCTCGGGCAGGCTCTACATCTCGGCCCTCAATGCGGACGCCGACAAGATCGAGATCTGGTCCATCGACATCGCGACCGGTGAGGGAACCGTGCTCGCGGACGTGCCCAGCACCAACCCGCCGGCCATGTCTCTGCCCAGCCTCGGACCGGACGGCAATCTTTTCTATCCGGTGCTCAACGGTTGCTTAAAAATTCGTTAAAGGCCATTCATTCTGACGGCAACGCGACCTATTGGTTTTTCGCCGTCAGCCGTTCTCCGGGCGATACGACCAGCCTGCGCCTGCAAGGGGAATTCGGCCATGCCCGCTACCAAAGCCTCACCGTTTATGACGATTCCGGTATCGTCAACTGCGAAGACGTTGCCGGAGTGCGGTTCAGCAGTCAGCTTGAGCTCTTCAGGGGTCCGGCGTTAAGGCTATTCGGACACGAACTGCAGGGGCTTCCGATGACAACCAGGCCTCAAAATCTTCCTTAGGTGCGGCAAAGCGGGTCTTCTTTTCCTCCTTCTTCCCTTCGTCGGCCTGGAATCGGATGGGTTTCGACGTGAAGTACACCTTTCCTTCTTCGGAGCTGTCGACCAGCGAGAACTTCATATCGACTTTTTGATCCACCCCTTCAAGGGTCCTAAATCGCATGTCGACATTCAGGCTCTCTTTTTTCCAAGAACCCGAGCGCCTGAATTGCAGCTGGGTGATTTCGAAAACACCATCCACCAGCGTCTCTTTCAAGTCGTGAGCCGTGACCATCGTCCGATTCAATGCCGCTGCATCGAAATCCACTTCCACCGGACTATAAACAACCGTGGGCTGAGGAGCCGGAGCAGACTGCACGATGCGCGGTGGATCGGCGGTCAGGCTCATGAGCCCCAGGCCAACAATAATCTCGATCATTGATTTCCCTTCCTAATTTAGGTCTATCTACGACGGTGATCCTACGTTGGAACCGTGCGTAGGCCCTGGAGGTTAGTTCTGGCCAGAGACCATGTCAATGTAGAGCCGCCGACTGGGCCCCCTCCGAGCTTGGTCAACAGGCTGTGCTTGCCCCATGGATCCCAAGCCCCCATGATAGGGACATGGGCCTGAAGACCTGGATTCGACAATTCGGCAACCTCTTCGCCGGATCGCCCCAAATCGAGCCGATCCCGGAGCGATTCCCCACCTCGTGGCGTGAAATTCTCACGTCCAATGTATCGCTCTACCTCCAACTACCCGCCGCGGATGCGGAGCGTTTGGAGCGGTGGGTGCTCGGTTTCTTGCGCAACATTCCCTTCGAAGGATGCAGCGGCTTAGAGGTGACCGACGAAATGCGGATCACCATCGCCGGTTGGGCCAGCCTCTTGGTGCTCAATCGTCAATATCCTAAATATCCTCATCTTCATCGGGTGCTCATCTATCCCGACGGCTACCGCATCACCGAGGGGGGATTCTTTTTCCCCGAGAACGACACGGGTTTCGACGCTGCCGGTGAATCGTGGGATGAAGGATATGTGGTGCTTGCGTGGAGTGACTGCCTGCGGGGAATCGAGAATCCGAACGATGGATTCAATGTCATCCTCCACGAATTTGCTCATCAGCTGGACATCGAAGGCGGTGACGCCGACGGCGTGCCGGTCTCCCGACCGGAACAATGGCGGCGCTGGGATCGGATCATCGAGCAAGACTTTGAGCGATTCCTGAGCCGCTTGAACCGTGGCCGTCCGACCGCCATGGACGAATACGGAGCCCAGGACCGGGCGGAGTTCTTCGCCGTGGCGACCGAGACCTTCTTCGAAAAACCTCACGCCTTCAAGCAGGAGCACCCCGAACTTTATGGCCTGCTCCGGGAGTTCTACGGTTTCAATCCCACGGAGTGGCAACGACCGTCTTAGCCCCGTCATCGAGCAATCGGAAACTCGTCGGCGGGCAAAAAGGGCGCCCATTACCTATGAATTTCAGCCAGAGAAAGTGCTTGCCAGTCAGCGGATCGATGCAATATCGTACGCCGACGTGAGAGTACGAATACGACGACGTTTCGATTTTCCCCTTGCTAGAGTTTATGCTCTGGCTATTTTAACCTTCTCTTTGGGCCATCTCCAACACGCCCGGGCAGAAGATCTGACTGCTGCCGAAATCACCCGGTCCACGGCCCACTTGAGTCTCATCGACGCCGTGCACCTCGCCCTCGAGCGAGACCCGAGCATCCAAATTCAACGGAGTCGATTCGAGGCTGCTCGCGGCTCGACCCTGATCGCCGAGTCACAATTCGACGGAGTGCTGCTCGCCACTTTCGACGGCAACGACGAAGTCAACCCAACCGGCGAAAACACCTCCTCGGAGCGCCGAAGCTTCAGCCAAGGGATCTCTTGGTCTCGTTTGCTCGAAACCGGCCAGACCCTCGAGCCCAGTGTTTCGCTGACCCAAGAGCAGGGCAATCCCGACACCTCCACCGCCACGGTCGCTTTCACCTTTCGCCAGCCTTTGCTCCGGGGCCGAGACCAAGGCGTGGTCACCGCCGATCGGCGGGCGGCCGAGCAGGAACTCGAAGCGGCAAGGCTCGATTGGATTCACCTGATCAGCGAACGGATTCAACTCCTGGTCAGCACCTATTGGGAGGCCCGGGCGGCGATGCTCGACCTGGAAATCCAGCGAGGAACCGAGGATCGATCCCGCGAGCTTCTAGAAACCACCCGACGCTTGGTCGAGGCGGACGTCACCCCGGCTGCGGATTTGATTCAGCTGGAGGCGGATCTGGTGTTTCGCGAGGCCAGCCGGATCGATAGCGAGCGCTCTTTCTTTGCCCGCCTTCAAACTTTGGGATCGGTGATCGGTCTGAATCCCGAAGAAATTGCGAGTCTAGGGCTGCCCGCCGATGAGTTCCCGACCGTAGCCGCTGACGAGATCCCCGGTTCCGACCGCGCTTACCTCGCCGAAGCGTGGAGTCATCGGACGGACCTGGCGGCCGAGATGCAACGCCTCTCCGCCTCTCAAACCCGACTCCAGCAGGCGGAAGACGGGGTCAAATCCCGCTTGGATCTCGTCTTGACGCCGTCCTATACGGGTTTGGTGGAGGACAACGGTTTCGGCGACGCTTTCAACGCCCTCTCGGACAATATTCCCGGGCTTTCCGCCGAATTTGGACTCACTTACAGCCTTCCGATCGGCCGGCGGGCGGCCATGGGCGCGCTGATCCGCTCCCAGGAGTCGGTTACCCAACAAAGTCTGCTGCTAGAAACCCAGCGCATCTCAATAGGAGCTTCGGTGCCCACTTCCCTCGACGCGGTGCGCAAGAACGCCCGCCGATCCCAGAAGCTCGAACACGCCGTCGGCCTTTTTCGCCAGACCCTGCAAAACGAAGAAAAAAAGCTCCGGGCCGGTAGCTCCATCTTGATCGACGTGCTGAATCAAAGAGATCGTTTGACCTCCGCAGAGCAACGGTTGGTTTCCGCCCGCTTGGCCTTAGCTCAAGCCCTGATCGATCTGCGCTTCGACACCGGAACCCTGGTTCGTCCCGACCAGGACGGCGTTCAGGAAATTCGCCTGGACGACCTCATCACCTTGCCCCTCCGAGGCCTTTGATGTCGCAGAATAAGATCTTTAGAAAAGTTTCCCTCGAGCGGCTGTCCTCACCGGAACAGCTCGACCAATTGATGCAAGTGACCAGCCCGAAAGGTTGGATCGCGTTGATGGCGGTGGTCGGATTGTTGATCATCGCCGTCATCTGGGGCTTCCTCGGATTTATCCCCACCACCGCCAACGGCGATGGACTCCTGCTGAGGAGGGGCGGTGTTTCGGCGGTAGTCTCGGCCGGCTCCGGGCAAGTCGAGGAGATCTTGGTGAAAGTCGGTGACGTGATCGAGAAAGGTCAGATCGTCGCCAAGATCCGGCAGGAAGGGATCCAACGACAAATCGGCGACGCCAAAGCGCGAATGCAAGCCCTCGAAACCGAACTCAAAACCCTTGAGAGCTACGCCGATACCCAAACCCGTCTCTCGGAAGCCAATGTGGAGCAGAAACGCTCCAACCTCAAGCTCGCCATAGAAACCCTCAACCGTCGCCACGAACTGCTGAAGCGCAATTTGGACGTGCAAAAAGAGCTACTGGCCGACGGTTTGGTGACCCAGCAGACGGTGTTGAGCAGCGAGCAACAGGTGAATCAAGTGCGCGACGAGCTGGCGGCCAAACGACTGGAACTCGACGGTCTGGAGCTGACCAGGCTGCAATCGGAGCAACAGCTCTTGCAGCAGCTCGAGGACCAACGGTCCAAACTTCGTGACCTCGAACTCGAGCTGAGGGAGAAACAAGCCTCCCTCGAAGAAAGCGTGCAAGTCGTTGCGACCGAGGACGGTCGAGTGTTGGAGCTGCTGACCGACTCGGGCAGCGTGATTTCCCCCGGCGACCCGATCTTGAGTATGGAGGTCGTGTCCGAGGATTTGATAGCGGTGATTTTCGTCCAAGCCGAACTCGGTAAGCAGATACAGCCAGGCATGGAAACGCGGGTCAGCCCGTCGACCGTCAAAGTCGAGGAGCACGGTTTCATTCTCGGCGAGGTGCAGCGGGTCTCAGAATTTCCATCGACCTCCCGGGGCATGAAACGGCTGCTCGGCAACGATGATCTGGTCGCCAAATTGATGGAGAAAGGACCACCGATTCAGGTCGACGTGATTCTCCTCAAGGACGAGTCGACCCCGACCGGTTTCCGCTGGTCTTCTTCCACCGGTCCCGCCATTGAAATCTCCAGCGGCACCTTGGCTCGGGGCAGCGTGATCGTCCAACGCAGCCGACCCATCACCCTCGTCATTCCGTTGGCGAAGAAAAAGCTGGGGCTCTGAGCATGACCGCCTTGGACCGAGCCATTCAGAGAATCTACCGCTTCCGGCGCACGGCCGCTTCAAAGCTCGCCCAGCGTCTGAAGGGGCGACCGATCGCCAAGTCCAAATGGGGTGCCCGTTTGCTCGCACGCTTGCGCCGTTGGCAACGTCCCCAGGCGGTCAGCTCCCCAACTGTGCTGCAAATGGAGGCCTTGGAATGCGGTGCTGCGTCGCTGGCGATTATCCTCGCCCACTATGGACGATGGGTGCCGCTCGAAAAGCTGCGCATCGAATGCGGTGTTTCCAGGGACGGCAGCAAGGCCGCCAACGTGCTCAAAGCGGCGCGAAATTACGGCATGGTAGCCAAGGGATTCAAAACCGAGCCTGAGAAGCTACGGGACCAGGAACCGCCTATCATCCTGCATTGGAATTTCAACCACTTCCTGGTGCTCGACGGCTTTAAGGGCAATAAGGTCAAGCTCAACGACCCCGCCGCCGGACCGGTGACGGTCACCGAAGAAGAGCTCGACGCCTCATTCACCGGTGTGGTTTTGAAGATCACTCCCGCCGACGGCTATCAACCGGGAGGTGATCGACCCCGGTTGATTCCAGCCCTCGCCCGTCGACTAGTGGGTCTAAAGACCGCGATTATTTTCGTCTTGATCGCCGGCTTTGCCTTGGTCTTGCCGGGCTTGGTCACCCCGGTCTATTCCAAAGTCTTTATCGACCAGGTGCTGCTCAGGGGTTACGACTCTTGGGTTCCGCCCATGCTGCTCGCCATGGGGCTGACGGCCATGGTCGCCGGGGTGCTGACGTGGTTGCAGCAAGCCTATTTGCTGCGCTTGGAAACCAAGATGGCGGTTTCCTCGTCGGCGACTTTTTTCTGGCATGTGTTGCGCATGCCCATGGACTTTTTTGCCCAGCGCATGACCGGCGATATCGCCAGCCGGGTGGAGGCCAACGATCGGGTCGCTCAGCTTCTATCGCGCGATTTAGCCACCAACGTCTTAGGGTCGGTGTTGATCGTCTTCTACGCCTTGCTCATGTTCCGCTACGATGTCCGGCTGACTTTGATCGGCATTTCCGCCGTGCTTCTCAACGTGATGGCGGTGAAGGTGATCTCGCGCAAACGGATCGACGCCAACCGCCAATTGTTGCAGGAGCAGGGCAAGCTGCGCGGCACGGCCTTGGGTGGCCTGAGGGTGATCGAATCCCTCAAAGCGATGGGTGGGGAGTCCGATCTCTATCAGCGTTGGGCCGGATATCAAACCAAGGTCGTGAATATCCGTCAGCGATTGGAGGTCTACACCCTGATCATCGGCGCAGTGCCGCCGTTTCTCGCTGCCCTGACCACCGCCATCATCCTCGGCTTCGGCAGCCTGCGGGTGATCGACGGCGTGCTGACCGTGGGCAGCTTGATCGCATTCCAGGCCCTGATGTTCGCCTTCATGCAACCGGTCCAGAATATGGTGAACCTGGGTAGCAAGCTTCAAAACGCCGAAGGCGACATGAATCGCCTAGACGACGTGCTGAACTATCCGTTGGATCGCTTCTTGGTCAACGAAGGCGCCGAGCCAGATCCCGCAGAGCCCGCCCAGGAGATGGTCAAGCTGTCCGGCAAATTGGAAATCCGGGGTTTGACCTATGGGTACAGTCGTTTAGCCCCACCGCTGATCGAAGACTTCAGCCTCAGCGTCAATCCGGGATCCCGGGTCGCCTTGATCGGCGGCTCCGGTAGCGGCAAGTCCACCGTCGCCAAATTGGTTTGCGGTCTGTACCAACCGTGGGCCGGTGAGATTCTCTTCGATGACAAACCGCGCGAGGACATCCCCAGGCCGATCATGAACGCCTCGTTGGCTTCCGTCGACCAATCGATCTCCCTCTTCGAAGGGTCCCTGCGCGACAACCTCACCCTTTGGGATCCTACTTACCCTCTCTCCGAGGTGATCGCCGCAGCCCGGGATGCCCAGATCCATGACTACATCGCTGCCCGTTCCGGTGGTTACGACAATCCCACAGCCGAAGGGGGCTCCAATTGGAGCGGGGGCCAACGCCAACGGCTCGAAATCGCCCGCGCTCTGGTGGGCAATCCCTCTATTCTGGTGCTCGACGAAGCCACCAGCGCCCTCGACCCGAGCACCGAACAGGCCATCGACGAGGCCCTGCGGCGGCGCGGCTGCACCTGCTTGATCGTCGCCCATCGATTGAGCACGATCCGGGACGCGGACGAGATCATCGTGCTCGATAAGGGAAAAGTCGTGCAACGTGGCCCACACAACCAACTCAAGGACGAAGACGGTCCTTATGCCCAATTGATCGCTTCCCACTGATGCAATCCCAAACCCGACAAGCCCTCATCGACCTGGGAGCCGAATTCATCGAACTCGGCGGTAACGAGAGGATCCGCCTCGACCAGGAGCCCTTCGCCTGGTTCGTGGAAACCGGCAAGGTCGAGATCTTCGCCATTCAGACCGAGATCTCCGACTCCGGCAGCCGGACCCACGTCACCACCATCGAATCCGGGCGCATGTTGTTCGGTGTGCGTCCCCAACGCCAACGGTCCGGTCCGGCTTTCCTGCGGCGGTCGGTCAAAGAAAGATCGGCAGCCCTGCAGGCGGTCGGTCTGCCCGATACGCGGCTCTTGCGGATTCCGATCAAATTGCTCACGGAGCTAGCACAGAAACCGGAGCACCTGCCGGAGATTCAGACCCGGCTCGAAGGCTGGCTGAGTGACCTTTTCGTCAAGATTCCCCGGTCTGCAGCGCCCAACCGTTTCGAGACCTTGGCCGCGGGCAGCGAACTCGAGCTACAAGCGGAGGACGCCGCTCGCTCCGGCAGCAGCGTGATGTGGTTACGCCACCTTTCTGGTGAATCTCACTTCTTGGGCCAACCTCAGCTGACGGTCAAACCCTCCTCCACCCTCATGCCGATCACCGACGAGACTTGGTTGATCTGCCAAGAGTCAACCCAAATCTCGTGCGTCGGCACCGAACATCTCCTGCGCAGCGGCGCGGTGTGGGAGGGTCTCGAGAGCTTCCACGATCTTTTTCTCGGCTACGTCGATCTTCTGGTGGTCGCCGCCGGGCAAGAGGAAGCCGATCGGTTGCGCTTGCGCCAAGAACTCAACCGTGGCGCCCTCGATCGAACAGCACGCAACCTCGCCGCCCTCTTGGCCCGCGATTCGACTCAGCTCCAGCCGACGCTACAGGCCGGTCGCGAGGGCGCCTTGGTGGACCCTTTGCTTTCCGCCGCCACGCTGGTGGGCGAGTCCCAGGGATTTGAGATCGTCAAACCCAAGGGCAGCGGACCTCAGAAGAATCACGGTCACAGCCTCGCCAGGATCGGCAATGCCTCTCGGGTACGCCACCGTCTGGTGATCCTGCGCGGCGAATGGTGGAAGCGAGACAACGGACCCCTGCTGGGATTCATCTGGAAAGACGGCAAGGCGGCGCCGGAGAATCGACTCAAAGGCACACCGGTAGCCTTGCTACCTACCTCTGCAAAGAGCTACGACTTGGTGAATCCGGCGACCGCCGAACGGATCCCGATCACCAAGGACGTCGCGGATACCCTCGAAGGCGAGGCCTTCATGTTCTACGCACCGCTGCCGGAGCGGGCGGTGAATTTGTGGGATATCGGCAAGCTGGCGGCCAGGGGTCGGAGCCGAGATTTCATCACCCTGGGCATGATGGGTGTCGCCATGGGTGTGCTCTCGTTGCTGGCGCCGATTCTCACCGGACAAATCTTCGGCGTGGCGGTGCCGGCCGCAGAGCGCTCGGGCCTGGCCCAAATGACCCTCGCCTTGGCGGTTGCCGCCATGGCGACCTTCGGTTTTCATCTCACGCGAGCAACCGCCATTCTCAGGATTTCCGGCAAGCTCGACGGATCCGTCCAGGCGGCGGTTTGGGATCGCTTGCTGGCGCTGCCGGTGATGTTCTACAAACAATTCAGCACCGGTGACTTGGCGGCCCGTTCCATGGGCATCGACCACATTCGAACGTTGATGTTGGGCAACGTCACCACCGCGCTTCTCGATGCTGTGTCATCGGGATTCAGTCTCTTGCTGCTCTTCTACTTCAGCTGGCAGCTGGCGCTCGTCGCGGTCGCCATGGTTTTCGTCTTGATGGCCACCACCGCTACGGTGTTGATTCTGCAGATGAAATACCAGCGTCAATTGCTCGAGATGCAAGGCAACTTGGCGAGCTTGGTCTTTGGGCTGCTGACCGGCATCCAAAAGCTGCGAGGCGCCGGGGCAGAAGCCCGAGCGCTCGCCCTTTGGGCCGCTAAATTCGGTGAGATGAGGGCGGTAACCCTCAAAGTTCGTCATTTGGCCAATGGCCAAGCCGCCTTCAACGCCGTTTTTGCCGTCGCCACCACCATGGCTTTATTCGCCGCCATGCACTCGTTGCCCAGCCTGGCTCTCCCGATCAGCGATTTCCTCGCATTCTCAGCCGCATTCGGCCAATTTCAGGCCGCATCTCTCGGCCTGATCGGTTTGATGTCCAGCGTGCTGACCATGATTCCCCTCTACGAACGTTTGAGGCCACTGATCCACACTCCACCCGAGGTAGACGAAGGCAAGCTCGAAGCGGAAGAGCTGTCGGGAGACATCGAGTTGAGCCATGTTTCCTTCCGCTACGATCCCAAAGGGCCATTGATCCTCAACGATGTCTCGATCCGCGCCAAACCCGGGGAATTCGTCGCCTTGGTCGGCCCCTCGGGATCCGGCAAGTCGACATCCTTGAGATTGCTTTTAGGCTTCGAAAAGGCGGAATCGGGTTCGATTTATTTCGACGGTCAAGATTTGCCGTCCCTCAACGCCCAAAGCGTGCGGCGCCAAATAGGGGTGGTTTTGCAGAACGGCCAACCCATGAGCGGCGACATTTTCAACAACATCGTCGGCACCTCGAGCTTGGGCATCGAGGAAGCTTGGGAAGCCGCCCGCATGGCCGGATTGGAGGAGGACATCAAAGCCTGCCCGATGGGCATGCACACCATCATGAGCGAAGGCGGCGGCGGCTTTTCGGGAGGACAGATCCAACGTTTGATGATCGCCCGGGCGATCGTGCACCGACCCCGGATTTTGCTCTTCGACGAGGCCACTAGCGCCCTCGACAACCACACCCAGGAGTTGGTGAGCAAGAGCTTGCAGGATCTCAAGGCCACTCGGATCGTGGTGGCCCACCGCCTGAGCACCATTCGCAACGCCGACCGTATTTATGTGCTCGAAGCAGGTAAGGTGACCGAAAACGGCACCTACGACGAGCTGATTGCCAACGGAAAGACTTTCGCCGCCCTCGCCGCGCGCCAGATTGCCTAAAGAGGTCCCGCTTCACCGGGTCCAAGGAGAATCCCGAAGATGATTTGCCTGCATTGCCAATTCGACAATCCCGCGAGCATGAAGTTCTGCGTCGAATGCGGCACCGGACTCCAGATCGTTTGTACCGGCTGCCAGTCGTTGATGATGCCGAGCTACAAATTCTGTGGTGAATGCGGGAGGACTCTCCAAGATCAAGCCCTCCAGGATGGAGCCCAGGCCACCGCTGGTGCAACACCGACGCGCCTCACCCCCGTGACTCAGCCGGCCTCGAAGATCCTGCCCGCGGACACAGCCCGGCCCTCCCAACCTCCCAGCGCGGTTTCGGCGGCGGCCACCGCCACCGTCTCCTCCGATGGTGAACGCAAACAAGTGACCGTCCTTTTTTGCGAGCTGGCGACGCGCTCCGGGGCTCCACCGTCTGCGGATGTCTTACACGAACAGCTCACCACCTTCTTCGAACTCGCCCAAGAGAGCGTCGAGAAATACGGCGGCACCATCAACCGCCACCTCAACCAAGGCATCATGGCCCTCTTCGGTGCTCCGGTCGCCTACGAGGACCACCCGCGCCGGGCCTTGCTTGCTGCCCTGGCTATCCGCGGTCGCATCGACGCGGTCGACTCCGAGGAATGGACGGCTCGAATGGGTGTCGACACGGGCTCGGTGGTGGTTGGTGGAGTGGGCGGCATGGCCGTCGGCGAGGCCACCGAAATCGCCGACCAGCTGAGCAAACTGGCTGAACCGGGCGAAATCCTGGTCAGCGACACCGCCGCTCGGATGACTCAGAGTCAGGTGTTGTTGGAGGAGCACGGAACCCTCGGCGACCAGGAACTCGCGGTTTGGCAAGCTCAGGGCGAGATCGAGCTGGGCGGATACGCCTCCTATTCGAGCCCTTTCGTCGGTCGGGAACGGGAACTTTCGGTGCTCGAGCAACTACGCGATCAAGCCCAGGCCGGATACGGCCAGGTCATCGCCCTCAACGGTGAAGCCGGCTCGGGTAAGTCACGGCTGATGCACGAGCTTTACTCCCGCACTTTTCCGGGAAATGAAAGTGTCAGCTACATCCGCGGCCAATGTATTTCCTATGGCACGGGCATCCCCTATCTGCCGCTCGCGGGCATGATCCGCAAAGCTTCGCGGATCAGCGAAGGGGATTCCCACGAGGTCGTGCGCGAAAAACTGCGCCAAAGCTTGGAGGCGGTGGGCACCGATCCTGAAGAGACCATGCCGTTCTTGCTCCGGCTGCTCGGCGTCGAAGAGGGCACCGAGGCCCTGGCGGACCTCGAGCCGCTGGCGATCCAAGCCCGGACTTTCTCGGCTATGCGGCGCATGATCTTGGACGCCGCCCAACACGCTTTGGTGGTGGTCGAGATCGAGGATTTGCAGTGGATCGACGCCACCTCCGCCGAGTTTCTCGATTCGCTGATCGAAGCGATGGCCGCAGCTCGCCTTTTCGTCGTGCTGAGCTATCGTTCGGGTTACCAGCCCAATTGGCTCGACAAATCCTATGCGACCCAACTGAAGATGGGTCGATTGTCCGACCAGGACTGCCGCAAGCTGTTGGCCAACTTGCTGCCCGACGAAAGCGTAGCCGACAAGCTGTCGGACGACATTCTGACGAAAGCCGAGGGCAATCCTTTCTTCCTGGAAGAAATGGCCCGCTCGTTGACCGATGGGTCCGGCCAAGAATCGGTGCCCGAAACAGTCCAAGGCGTGTTGATGGCTCGGATCGATCGGCTGCCCGAAGACCACAAACAACTCCTTCGAACCGGCTCAATCCTCGGCCGGGAACTCTCGATGGAACTTCTGGAGCAAATCTGGGACCGCCCCGTAGATCTCGATCCCCTGCTCGAAGATCTTCAGCGCTGGGAACTCTTGTACAAGGCCCCGTCTGAAGATCGGGTCACCTACTATTTCCGCCAGGCCTTGACCCAAGAGGTCACGTACCAAAGCCTGCTCGCCCCGAGACGCCAGGAGTACCACCGAAAAACCGCCCAGGCCCTCGAACGCATGTACGAAGGGCGCCTCGAAGATGCGTTTGATCGTTTGATCTACCATTATCCGAAGGCCGGTGAGCCCAAGAAGACGGTCTACTATTTGACTCTCTTCGCGCGCAAGGCCGCCGAGGGATACGCCCATTCTGAAGCTGCGGCAGCTTTGCGCGAAGCCCTTGAGCAAGCGGAGGCCTTGGAGGCATCGGAGCGGGACCGTCAATCGATTGAGATCCTGCTCCAACTGGCGGACTCCCTGCTGCCCCTGGCCTCCTTTCCGGAGACCTTGCAGCTCTTCCAAAAGCACCTCGAGCGGCTCGAATCTTTGGATGATCCGAGCCTCGCCGGTCGCTACTACTTTTGGTTGGCCCACACCTATACCTACATGGGCTTCCAGGAGGAAACCCGAGATTTTGCCGATAAATCAATCGAAGCAGCTCGGGCAGCAGAAGACGAAACCACCGAAGGCAAAGCTCGCTATGTGCTCGGCCGCGACGGCTTCTGGTCCGGCCAATTCAACAGTGGCATCGAGAACAGCCTACGGGCAGTGGTGCTGCTGGAACGTAACGGCGAGCCCTGGTGGCAGGGGCAGGCTTATTGGGTTGCCGGTTTCAACCACTACGTGCTCGGCCAATTCGAGCAGGCGATCGACGCCCTCGAAAGAGCCCTTGCCATCGGCGAGGCCCTCGACGACTATCGTCTCGACACGTCTTGGAGCCTGGGATATTTCTACGCATCCCTCGGGGAGTCCGATACCGGCATCGAACAATGTCAAAAAGGGCTCGAACGTAGCCGAGATCCCCTCAACTCGGCAGTATCCGCCGGCTTCCTCGGCCATGCGATCTTGCAAAAAGGCGAGGACCTCGAAGGAGCCGTCGAGCATCTGACCCGTGCCACCGAGATGATGGGCCAAGCGGGCATGCAGCAGCTCGAGGGCTGGTTTTGCGCCTTCCTCGGCGAGGCCCTTCTGGCCCAAGGTCAATTCGATCGCGCCGCTCAAGTCGCGGAGCGCGGGCTCAACGCCTCCAAAGAGTCGAAATTCCTCTACGGCATCGGCCTTTGCCAAGAAGCCCTGGGACGCATCGAATTCGAACGTAAGAGCCCCGAAAAGGCCCTGCAATGGCTCAATACCGCTCGGAAGTCCTTCGTCGAACTCCAGGTTCCGTTCGAAATAGCGCGGCTCGATTTGGAGATCGGCCGAACTGCCAAGCTGTCCGGGGACCCGGAAGCGCCAACCGTGCTCGCGCGCGCCGAAGCTGCATTCGAAGCCATGCACGTTCCCTATTGGATCGAACGCACCCGCGAGGCCATCAGCTCCTGACGTCGCGATATTGGAAGAGCAAATAGCCCTTCGCTTCTGGCCGGTCGGCATCGGCCCGACCCGCCAATTTGAAATGGCTCAGCACCCGGGCCGCAGTGCCACGGTGCAAGGCAGCCGGCCAAAGATCTCCGCCGGTTGCCCGAGTCGACTGTCCAAACCAATCATGGATCAATCGGCGACGATTGGAATCGAACAACCCGCCGACCGACAGCTCGTCCATCAGCTCCAACCAGCGGGGCTCTCGGTGGGGTAAGCGGCTGAAGGAGACCTCGACCCCGATCCTGGGTCCGATCTCGCCGTCGGGCCCGATATCAAAGGATAAGTGCGGCCGATCGCTCTCCCGGCCGGCAGGTCCCAGAACCTCCAACCAGCGGGGCGGGCTCACGCCAATCTTGTCCAAATAGCTCGGCATTTCCGGCACGGACACGCCGACGATCTCGAGGCGCACCCAACCGATGGATCGAGCGGATAGGTCGAATAGATACATGGTCCTAGCGGCGGGCGGAAGCATGTCCACACAGCGATTCAGGGCTGCGGCTTGGGCGGCGCGATCGATTTGGCCGCCAAAAAGAGCCAACCACTGACCAAAATCCCCCCGCAAGGGAGGCAAAGTGAGACAAATTACCGGCTGAGGCTCGGGCGATCGGCCGAGATCAAATTCAAGCCAAATCGATCTCACCGAGCCCAGGATCCCAGGTGAAACGATCGAATCAGACTCCGATGACCGACGGGCGGAAGCCCAATTGCCCAGAAGCTCCGTCCACCCCCCGGATGAGCAGCCCCAACGCTTCAGAAGGTGCTCGGCTTGGTCCGGCCGCTCAATCTTCTGGGAGATATCCGGAAGGACCCCCTCTGGGGTGGCTTTGGGGGAAGAGGAAGTCAGGGAAAATTCAAAGGCCGTCAGTGCATCAAAGCACAGACGGCCCAGAATAGCTCGCACTCGATTGGCCGCGGTCTGTTGGACTTCGCGATCACCGATTGAGTCGAGCTGGGGAGAGATCAGCGGCCACCAAATTTCGGCGGTCAGCCCATTCGGCTCTTCATCACTCTCCATCTACAAGCAGTCACTAAAAAGGCTGGGTCCTCAGGAACCCGGATCGCCCGTCCAGCCTCCTGCAACATCCTCCAAATTCTCGTCGGAAAGCTCTTCCATTCCTTCGTCTTCCACGGGCTCTTCGCCCGTCTGTACATTCTCTTGCTCGGTCATGCTGCGGCCTCCTAATACGGTGGGTCAGGGAATGAAACGACCAATCGGGCTCGCTTCTGGGGATCGGGTCACCGATGGTCTCGCCCCAATCCCTGAGCGGGTACTAATCCAGAGCTTCAAGCTACCAGGGGCATTCTTCGGCCTTTGACGAACTCTGGAGCCGGGCCGAGCAGCTAATCGAGCTGTTCGTTTCCACGGCTCAAACATGCATAGGAGCTTACCATGATGTGATTTCAAGGGGAGCTCCCCGACGACATTTTCCAACATAACTCTCGACTATACTTCTGCGCTATACAACTAGGCATCCACGTTGAAGTTCTCCACCACAGGGGACTTCCGAACCCACGAGCAGATCTCAACACCTTAGATACCCATCCGACCCAAAGCCTAGATGACTCGCTCCTTGCTGAGCTTCTGGCAAAGGTCGCTCACCCCACGGATCCATTTCCGGCATCTCCAAAATGATTAGCCTGTTTCACCCTATTTGAGTATCAAATAGTGCAATTATTTCGCTCAAATTAGCCTCGTAATCAGACACTGGATCCCCAATCAGGCCCTTGCTATCATCTTAATCTCTTTGGTGTAGGTATTACCTCTGAAGTTTTCCCGGCGGTTGAGCTCTGAAAACAAAGGGTTTCTACTACTCGCCGACACGGTGAGTCCGACAGCGCAGGTAGGTATCAGACCAGCCGAGCCGCAGTCTTTGTCGAGGAGCCATTTCTCTTCGATTTGAACCCGATACCTCTCTCCTGAGAGCACCACGAATAAGGAACCTCTTGTGAAGCTTTGCTTGGTCATTAAATACCCTCCGATCCAAGGCGGCACCTGCACCACGGGATATTGGCTCGCCTACGGACTCGCCGAGCGCGGCCATCAGGTTTATGTGGTAACCAACGCAGATGAGGTTGAGGACGAATACCGAATTCACCTATCCGAAGGAGACGATCCGTGGATGGAGCCGACCTTCCCCTCGGGCGGTTTCGTAAAGGTCATCCACAGCGAGCGATTCAGCCCGGCCAAGATGGACCATATTCCCAAGTCCAATATCTATGTCACCAAGCTGGCCTCCCAAGCCACGCAAGTTGTTCGTGAATACGACTGTGATCTGATCTTCAGCTTTTACTACGAGCCCTACGGCGTGGCCGGCTATCTCGCCTCCCTGTGGACCGGCCGTCCCCTGGCGTTGAAACACGCGGGCAGCGACCTCGAACGTATGCTCAAGAATCCGACCATGGCAACCACCTATAAAGAGGTCTTGAAAGCCACGGACGGGGTGCTCACCCGACCGAATTTGGCCATTCGATTCATGGGCATGGGAGTCAGGCCGGAGAATATCTTTGCCGCCAGTGGAGGCGGCTTGCGCACCGATATCTTCAACAAGGAGGCCGATCCCCTAGATCTTGAAGCTCTGGTCCACGACCAGTCCTGGAATGCCCTCGGGGATCAAGCTCCGCCCTTCGATCCCTCAATGCCGACTGTTGGTATTTTCGGCAAGGTCGGCGTTTTCAAAGGGTCCTACGATTTGGTGATGGCGCTCTCCCAGCTCCAGGAGCAAGGAGTAGCGGTTAACCTGGTGGCGCTTTGCGGCGGACGACGCGCGGCGAATTTCAAAGAATTTCTCAAAGATAAGGCCATCGCGCCTTTCACCCGCCTGGTTCCCTTTATCCCCAATTGGAAGATTCCGGGTTTCATCCGCGCCTGCACGGCGGTCTGCTTTCTCGAACGGGACTTTCCCATCAAGATTCACACTCCCCAAGTCGCGACGGAGGTCCTGGCCTGTGGCGGCTGTTTGATCCTGTCGAAGGAGATCGCACAGAAGCAGCGCTTCAAGGACCAGATCGAAGATCGAAAGAACCTTGTGTTGGTTGAGGATCCCAAGGACATCGACTCCTTGGCTGCGGCGATCCAATTCGCGGTCGAAGATCCCGAGCGGGCTCGGAAGATCGGGGACCGCGGCGCGGACCTGCTGATCAACCCCGGCGATCCGGCAGCTCAAGTCGATTTCTATGAACGCTTCTTCAACCGGCTCATCGGGCGCGAGTCGGATGTGAAGTCGATCAAAGACTTCGTCGAGCAGAGTACCGGCTCCGACTTCCAGCCGGCCTTCCTCGATCGGCTGATCCCTTGGCTCGTCCCAGCCTTGGGCGCGGAGCGAGCGGAGGAGCTGAAGAACGACTTCTTAGAAATTGCTGACATTGATGACGACGAGCATCCCATCGCCCTGGGCCGCCGGTTTTGCCGCTTCCTGCGTGCGGTCTCCCACGGCTTCGAAGGTGAAGACGCAAGTTTTCTGCAGGAACTCCTGCGATTCCAAGAGGCCAAGCTAGCCACCAGCTACGACGATCCCAAGGATCCCTTGGCCCTCTTTTCTGTGCGCGACGAAATCGCATCTCCCCTGGATTTCAAGGAACGAGTCTTCGACTTGCGCCCGATGCTCAACCGTAGTGGTCGGTTCGAAGATTTCGACTGGAATATCTCCGGGCTTTTCAAACAAGGCCTTCAACGCAGCCTCAGCGAAGCTGGAAGTTCTTCGGACTCTCTCTCCAGCGTGCGCAAGAGCACAAAGAAAGAACCCGGCCGGATCTTTTTCTTCAAGACACCCAACTTCCTCGGCGGGGCTGTGCGCGTCAGCGACAGCACTTACGACCTGCTGCAGTTTTGCGACGGCAGCCGCTCCTTGAACGAAGTGATCGATCGGGTTGCACAAGATTCCGGATTCAAGACCGATGAGCTTCGGCAGCCGGTGTTGTCCACCCTCACCGGGCTTCACCAACAAATTGCCTTGATTTTTGCCCGTTAGATGTTCTTGGGATACCGATCAACGAGTTGGCCCTGTTGGCGGATTCACACACGAGGATTGCAATCTAGGTCTGAAACCAAATTGTTCGCTGAACTAGACGAAACAGAATCACGGGAGTGATTCACAATTAAAGAAAGGATTGAATATGTCCAAACCTGATTTCAAAGCCGACGAAGTGACCGAAGAAGTCGACGACAAAGACCTCGACGACGTCAGTGGTGGCGGTATCTGCACCGGTTGTGAAGGCTGTGATCGCTGCAACGGCTGTGACGGCCAAAGCGGCACCATCTCTCCCATGTGATTTGGCGGCTCGCGCCGCTAAATCACTGGACGAATCGCCCCCGTGCGGGTGGTTCGTCCTCTCGTTCGCGCTCGTTTCGCGTCGATCACCATATTCGGCACCGACTCCGTCGCTCTGCCCACAAAGGTACACCCCTTATGAGTCACCGCGAATTGCAGGCATGTCTTGCCCGACTCTACGTCGACGACGCTTTCCTGCGTCTCTACGAGGTCCAGCCCGAGACCATCTTCAGCCAATACACGCTCACCCAAGAGGAGCGTGACACGATCTCGGCGATCGAATATCAAAGCCTTCGAATTTTTGCTTCCTCGTTGAGAGGCAAGAAAAAGAACTACATGTTGAAGGCCTATCCAGCTCTTTTCGCCGTCAATGACCGGGTGATCACCAACTTCTACTGCCGGTTCTACGACTTGCGACGGATCGCTCCCAACGACGATTCGCTCGACCTCGTCTTGCGCTTTGGCGTGTTCATGGAAGAAAGCCTGCTCGGACATGAGGACCTACCGTCGTATACCAGTGATTTGGCCCGCTACGAGCGACTGAAGATCTGGGCGATCCGCAACCCCGATGGCCAATCCCCCGAAACTCGGTCCGGGCCGGTCGATGAAATTGGAAAAGAAGAGCGGGCGCCTTTCACCTTGGAAACCGTGCCTTGGATTCCCGACGACATCCGAGTCGGCGAGTTCAACCACGAAATCATCTCCATTTATAAGAATCTTCGTCGCGGCGAAGAGGTCGAGAATCCCGACCCCACACCTTGCTCCTTGGTGTTCAAACGCCCGCGTGGTGGACAGGAAAAGAAGATTTTTAAGATCTCCTCCGACACCCACCGTCTGTTGGAATTCTGTGATCATCGCGGCACCATCGGCGAAATCGTCGAACATTACTCCCGAAAAACCGGCGACGACCTCTCCGAGCCGATCCTCGGAGCCTTTGCCCATTTGCGCAAGCTCGGCGTCGTCGAGGGATAACCACGCAGCTCAACCCGAGGTGAGGTCATGGGCCTATTCGACATCAGCGACGTCTCTGCATCGGAGACCCTTCCGCTTCTTCCCGAAGTCGATGGATGTGACCTCTGCGGCCATTGCACCATCCTGCGAGTGTTGTTCAAACATCGCGCCAGTCTCAAGGCCGGCCGAGAGCTGACAGCCGACGAAATTCAACAACTGGGATTCATTCCGCGATCCTGCGCCACCACCGAAGTGGATTCCATAAAATCCGCAACGACTAGGTGAAGGACGAAGTGAAGGACGACCTCCGATGACCCCCGCTCAACATGCTGTGTCGGATATCCCCATGCTGGGCTCAG
Source organism: uncultured bacterium (assembly GCA_965366625.1). GTDB lineage: Bacteria > Acidobacteriota > Thermoanaerobaculia > Multivoradales > J023 > JAUIJL01. The sequence goes on along the minus strand of CBDUGP010000043.1, from coordinate 36,628 downwards.
GCCTCGGCTTCCGGCAAGAAATCCGAGATCAAATAATCGAAAACTCCGCCGAGATCGATTTCGTTGAGATCATCGCGGAGATGTATGCAGAACGGCCGTGGCTGTGGGACGATCTTGCCGAGATCTGCGAGCACTTCCCGGTCATTCCCCACGGCGTCCGCTTGTCGATCGGCTCCGATCTTCCCCTGGACATGGACTTCATGAAGAAGATCCGGGCCGTCAGCGAAATCACCAAAGCCCCATTCTTTAGCGAGCACCTGTGCATGACCAGGGCTCCGGGCATCGATATCGGCCACCTTTCGCCGATCCTATTCAGTCAGGCGCTCTTGGATACGGTCATCGACAAGGTCAATAGGATCCAAGACTACCTCGGCAAGCCCCTCGCCCTGGAGAACGTCACCTACGTGTTCGACATTCCCAACCCGCCGATGCCGGAAACCGAATTCTTCAACCGCATGGTCGAGGCTACCGATTGCGGGGTGCTTCTCGACGTCACCAACGTCTTTATCAACTCGGTCAATCACGAGTTCGACGGCGTCCAATTCATGCGTGATATGCCGCTCGATAACGTGGTCCAGTTGCACCTAGCCGGCGGATTCTGGAGCCGGCACGAGGGCGAAATGATCGACGGTCACTGTGAGCCGGTCCAGGACGGCACCTGGGAGCTGCTCGAAGCGTTTGCGAAGATGCCCTCCAACGTCAAGGGATGCATTCTCGAGCACGATTCCAACTATCCGGATGAAGGATTGGGACACTTGCTCGAGACCATTGCCAAGGCCCGGGAAATCATGGGCTGGCCCTCTCGTCAACAGCTGACCGCCGGCGTCGCCTGATCTAGGGTTCAAAGACTGACTGCATTTCTCCCTTGAGCCCGTGAAATTCCGGGCGAGATTGCAGCGGGACGAGCCCCACGGCGTCGCCGGGGATCCAAAGCCGACTGTGTGGATGCCGCCAGGTATCAGGACGTCAAAAGCGTTTCCCGGCCCTCGGTGGTCTTGCTCAAGTGATCGCGGAACCAACCCGAGCAAATCAGCTCCTGGATCGCTTCCACGTCGGGCGCAAAATAGCGATCCTGATCGTAGAAGGGTACCCGTTCGCGAATCGCTTGCACACACGCTTCGAGCTGGGGTGACGTTTGCAGCTCGGCTGAGCTGTCGCGGATTCGGAGATCGATCCCCTGGGCCGCAGCCAACAGCTCCACCGCCACGACGCCGGTGGTGTTTTCGGCCATGTCCGTCAAACGACGGGCCGCGAACGTCGCCATGGAGACGTGATCCTCTTGATTGGCGGAGGTCGGCAGGCTATCGACGCTGGCAGGATGGGCAAGACTCTTATTTTCCGAAGCCAGCGCCGCTGCGGTGACTTGAGCGATCATGAATCCCGAATTCACACCGCTGTTTCGAACCAAAAACGGCGGCAAGCCACTGAGATGGGTATCCAAGAGCAATGCGGTCCGACGCTCGGAGAGGGCACCTATTTCGGCGATGGCAATCGCCAGCACGTCCGAGGCCATGGCCACGGGCTCGGCATGGAAGTTTCCACCGGAGAGCACCTCTCCATCCTCGGTGAAAACCAGTGGATTGTCGGTCACGGCATTGGCTTCGATTTCGAGAATTCCAGCGGCGAAACGCAAGTGGTCCAAACACGCACCCATCACCTGGGGCTGGCAGCGCAAGGAATACGGATCCTGAACCTTCGAGCAGTCCACATGGGATGCGCGGATGCCACTATTCTTCAGCAATCGTCGGTAAACGGCCGCCGTCTCGATCTGTCCACGCTGCCCTCGGACGGCGTGGATCCTGGCGTCGAAGGGCGCGTCACTGCCGTGGGCGGCGTCGACGCTCAAAGCCCCTGCTGCCAGAGCCGCAGTAAACACATGCTCCGCCGCGAACAAACCCGCCAGAGCTAGGGCGGTCGAGATCTGGGTGCCGTTGAGCAGGGCCAAACCTTCCTTGGGACCCAGCTCAAGGGGCTGGAGACCCGCCCGACTCAAAGCCTCGGCGGCGTCTATCGGCTGTAAACCGGTCGGCGTCTCTTGTTGAGCTTTGCCGACCCCCAGCAGCAACGCACTCATATGGGCCAACGGCGCTAGATCGCCCGAGGCACCGACGGACCCTTTCGACGGAATGACCGGATAGATTCGGTGTCGCAGCAGGCTGATGATCGCCGCCGGCACCGCTGGACGAACACCGGAGCAGCCGCGGCTGAGGCCGATCACCTTGAGCACCATGGCCAACCGCACCGCTCGGTGGTCCAGGGGCGCGCCCACACCGACGCTGTGGGAAAGCACCAGATTGCGTTGCAGCACGCTCAGCTCCCGGTCGCTGATCCGAGTCTGGGCGAGCAAACCAAATCCTGTGTTTACACCGTAAACCGTCTCACCCTTCGAAACGATCTCGTTGATCACCCTAACGGATCGATCGAGCCGATCTTCAACCTCTGACGACAGCTCGATCTCGACCGGGGCCATCCAGATCCGGCGCAAGGTTTCCAACCTCACCGGCTCCTCGGTCAGCTCCAATTTCACCGGCCTTGCTTGCTCGTGCCCCATGATCATTTCCCAAGGAACGGCAAGTTGAGATGGTGCTGCTCAGCGCAGGCTATCGCTTCCTCGTATCCCGCGCTGGCATGGCGCATGACCCCCGTGGCCGGATCGTTCCACAACACCCTTTCGAGCCGTTGATGGGCGTCGTCGGTGCCGTCACAAACGATCACGATGCCCGAATGCTGGGAATACCCCATGCCCACTCCCCCACCGTGGTGTAGGGAAACCCAGGTCGCACCGCTGGCACAATTCAGCAGCGCGTTGAGCAGAGGCCAATCGGAAACGGCGTCGGAGCCGTCTTTCATGCCTTCGGTTTCGCGGTTCGGGCTGGCGACGGATCCGGAATCCAGGTGGTCGCGACCGATCACCACCGGAGCTTCGAGCTCTCCGCTTCTGACCATTTCGTTGAAAGCTAGACCCAAACGGTGGCGCTGCCCCAAACCCACCCAACAAATGCGCGCCGGCAGGCCCTGGAATTGGATGCGCTCTCGGGCCATATCCAACCAACGATGGAGGTGGGGATCGTCGGGAATCAGCTCTTTGACTTTGGCGTCGGTTTTGTAGATGTCTTCGGGATTGCCCGACAGCGCCACCCAGCGGAAGGGTCCAACGCCACGGCAGAAGAGGGGTCGAATGTAGGCGGGCACGAATCCGGGGAAGTCGAACGCGTTGGCCACCCCTTGATCCTTGGCCACTTGGCGGATGTTGTTGCCGTAGTCGAAAACGGGAATTCCCTGCTGCTGGAAATCGAGCATCGCCTGAACGTGAATCGCCATCGACTCCGCTGCTGCTTCAGCAACAGCCGCCGGGTTTTCGAGCCGCTGGGTTTCCCACTGCTCCACTGTCCAGCCTTTGGGCAGATAGCCGTTCACGGGATCATGGGCTGAGGTTTGATCGGTCACCGCGTCCGGACGCACGCCCCGGCGCACCAGCTCGGGGTAAACATCCGCGGCATTGCCCAAAAGCCCGACCGATATCGCCCCGCCCCCGGCAGAAGCTTCCTCCATCCAGGCTAGGGCTTGATCCAAATCGTCCGTGCTGCGATCGAGGTAACGGGTCTCCAACCGCTTCTCAATCCTCGAACTCTGGCATTCCACCGCCAACATCGACGCCCCGGCCATGGTCGCGGCCAACGGCTGAGCGCCGCCCATGCCGCCCAAACCGGCGGTCAAAATCCACCGGCCGCTGAGGTCGCCCTGGTAGTGGCGACGTCCCATTTCGACGAAGGTCTCGTAGGTGCCCTGGACGATGCCTTGGCTGCCGATGTAAATCCACGAACCGGCCGTCATCTGGCCGTACATCATCAAACCCTTCCTATCGAGCTCGTTGAAATGATCCCAATTGGCCCACTTCGGCACGAGATTCGAATTGGCGATCAGCACCCGGGGGGCGTCTTTGTGGGTCCGGAAGATGCCCACAGGCTGACCGGATTGCACCAAGAGGGTTTCGTCGGCCTCTAGGCTCTTCAAGCTCTCCACGATTCGCTCGTAGCTCGGCCAGTCTCGGGCGGCTTTGCCAATGCCGCCGTAGACCACCAAGTCCTCCGGACGCTCGGCCACCTCCGGGTCTAGGTTGTTCATCAACATTCTCAAAGGGGCTTCCGTCAGCCAAGATTTGGCGGACAGCTCAGTACCCCGGGCGGCGCGCAGCTTCGGTGTGGGGGTGGTGGCCATGGGTTTCCTTCAGACTGGATTTTAGGGGCTTCTGGGTGGGATCTTGGTCCGGCTCTGGTGTCACCAGAGGCGGTGGCAAGGATCTCCACAACTAGACCTTCTCCAAAACAAGACCTGTATAGACAAGATCATACAAGGGCCCAGGGCGTCAAGATTCAGCTACCCGGACGAAGAATTCGGTCTAACGGCTCGGGGCGTCGGGACGTACGGAAAACGGGGCACCCAGCTGAAATCGAGTCGCTGGATAGTAGAGGCGTGCGGTCGACGCGACCGCACCCTGTGCCGCCGAGGTCGGTGACCAAGTCCGACGCACCAGCAGCAGACAGGGCTCGTCCCTGGGCATTTCCAGGTGGCGGCGGACCTCGTCGGTGGGCATGACCGCTCGCACCATATGCTCGACTTTTTTAAGCGGGGCCACCTCGAGCAAATACTCACTCGGGGTAATGCGCTCGAAATCTACCGACAGGTAATCTGGAGCAGCGGAGGGATTGACGTAACGATCTTCTAGTTGGATCGGGCGGTCGTTCTCGTAGTGTACGACCAGAGAATGGAAGACCGAAGTGCCCGGCACCACCCCGAGAGGAACCGCCCGATCGGGCGCCAAGGGCTCTTCGAGAGCATAAATCAAACGGGCTCGATGCTCATTGCCGCGCGAATGGATTTCGTCGGCAATATTGAGCACTTCCAAGGGGTGGCCCTGCAGGCGGCTTTGGGCAATGAAGGTGCCGACGCCGGCAATGCGCTCCAAATAACCTTCACCCGTAAGCTCTCGCAAACCGCGATTGACCGTCATGCGCGAAACACCCAACTCACGCACCAGTTCGTTCTCCGACAAGACTCGATCCCCTGGCCGCCATTCACCCGAGTGAATGCGGTCGAGCACGAAATACTTCACCTTCTTGTAGAGCGGAGCGGGCGACCCGGATTTGGGCATCGATTTGGCCTCGTCGATTAGCCTGCCGAAAATGGGAGCGAGCTGCCCGAGCCAGACCCCGAGCCAAAAAGAGCTTACCATTTGAAGCTGTCTATACAACCTTGTTCGCCGATGTTAACGTCGACCCGCCACCTGCTTCACCTTTAGTGGAGCATCATTCTCAGCAGGAGCATCAGCCCATGGTGTGGGATCATCTTTGGATCGACTGTCAGCTCGCAACTTTCGCCGGCGATCAACCCTACGGCGTGATCAAAGACGGAGCGATCGGTGCCGAAGGCGGACACATCGTCTGGATCGGCCCTGCCGATCAGCTGCCGGGCCGACCCGACGAGCTGGCTGCGCAAGTCAGCTCCCTGCGCGGCAAGTGGGTGACCCCCGGCCTAGTGGACTGCCACACCCACCTGATTTTCGGCGGAGACCGGGCGCTCGAATTCGAGCAACGTCTTCAGGGCGTGGGTTACGAAGAAATCGCGCGCCGCGGCGGCGGCATCAACTCCTCCGTCAAAGCCACCCGCGAGGCCGACGAAGATCAGTTGGTGGACGCAGCTCGACCCCGGCTCCAAGCTCTGCTCGACGAAGGGGTCACCACCATCGAGATCAAGTCCGGGTACGGCCTCGATACCGAAACCGAGCTGAGGATGTTGCGCGCCGCCCGCCGACTCGGTGCCGAGCTGTCCGTAACCCTGCGCACGACTTTTCTCGGCGCCCATGCTTTTCCCCCGGAATTCCGCGACGATCCCGAGGCTTACGTGGATTTGATTTGCAACGAAATGTTGCCTCGGGTGGCCGACGAAGGGCTCGCGGACGCCGTCGACGGCTTTTGCGAGGGAATCGCCTTCTCACCGTCCCAAATCGAGCGAGTGTTCACCAAAGCCCACGAACTCGGGCTGTCGGTAAAGTTGCACGCCGACCAACTTTCCGACCTCGGTGGAGCCGCCCTCGCCGCCCGTTTCGGCGCCCTTTCCGCCGATCATTTGGAATACACCTCCGAAGCCGGAGCCCGAGCCATGGCCGAGGCAGACACAGTGGCAGTGCTGCTACCCGGTGCTTTTTACGTGCTACGCGAGTCCCAACCCCCGCCGGTGGACGCCTTCCGTCGTCACGGGGTCCCCATGGCCTTGGCTACCGACTGCAATCCCGGCTCCGCGCCGGTCCTCTCGCTCCTGACCATGGCGAGCATGGGATGCACCTTCTTTCGACTGACCCCCGAAGAAGCCCTAACCGGCATCACTCGACATGCCGCCACCGCCTTGGGCCTCGGTCAAGAGCTGGGCACCCTGGAGGTGGGTAAAAGAGCCGACTTCGCCATTTGGGATATTCAACACCCCGTGGACCTCTGCTATTGGCTCGGTGCCCGTCCCAACGCCGGAGTCGTGCGTGGTGGCCGCTGGGTGCGCAAGCCCGCTACCTAGAATATTGCACACCTTCTCAAAGTTTTTTGACTGGTTTTGTGCCGAAATTCCGCCTTATTAAGTGACGGCCCCCAGCGACGTCGACGTCGTCCCGGCCGCTTCACCTTCAGAGCTCGGCGGTCCTCCTAAAACCACTGATCGGCTCTTGCGAGATATTCCAACGCGAAACCCGGGGCTTATTCGGCTCCGGGTTTCGTCTCTTACAAGATCGCTTCCATGGAGGCGTTCTCGTTGGATTCGGCGGCCACCAATTGGGCCACGGCCGGCGGCACGGCGCGGTGGTTGAAGAGCACTGCCGCTTGGATTTTGTTGTGCAAATGGGTCGCCCGCTCGTTTTCGACCACGAACGCCCGCCGACCCGCTTCGTCTTCGGAATCGACGCCGCGCTCCGCCAGCAAGCCGTGCAATCGATGGTCGGCCAAGATGGCCTGCTGTAAAAGAAATCCACCGCCGAGCAATGCCCCGAAGCAGTCCATGATCGGCACTGCGTTGAGCATCATGCTCAGGCCTCCATCACGCCTTTCGGGCAAATCTCCGAGAATCTTGCTGAAACGCACCAGGCCCGCAGACAAACGCTCGGCGGCCGACTGCAAGGCCGGTATGGCTTTGCTCTCGGCCACGGTGCCGATCAGCTCTTTCAAGAGATGTTGCACGGCACTGCCGTTATGCATCGGCAGCTTGCGGCCGACGAAGTCCAGGGCCTGAATTCCGTTGGTGCCTTCGTAAATGGACGTGATCTTGACGTCGCGAAGGTATTGCTCCGCCGGATAGTCGCTGGTGTAGCCGTAACCGCCGTAGACTTGCATGGACCATTCCGTGACCCGGAATCCCCAATCCGATGCCCAGGCCTTACAAACCGGTGTCAAGAGGGCGACCAGGGATCGATAGAGTTCCTTCTCGTCGCCCTCTGACTGGCGGCTGCGATCCAGATAGTAAGCGGTGCGCAGCAGGACCGCGCGCATGGCTTGGATATATGCAGAAGACGTGAACAACATGCGACGGACATCGGGATGCTCGACGATCGGCACTTGCGCTTCCTTGCGGCCGGCGCGACGGTTCCAGAATCGCATCTGGCCCCGCTCGTGAGCGTAGGACCGCGCTGCCTCGTAGGAGGCGGCCGCCACCGCCACACCCTGCACACCGACCTCGATGCGAGCGGCATTCATCATTTCGAACATCAAGGGCATGCCCTGACCTTCTTCCCCCAACAGATGTCCCCGGCACCGACCTTCGCGACCGAAGATGATCGAGCAGGTCGGCGACGCGTGGATGCCTAGTTTGTGCTCAACACCCGCACAATAGACGTCGTTGGGCTCTCCCAGACTTCCGTCGTCGTGGACCCAAATTTTCGGCACGGCGAAAAGGGACAATCCTTTGGTGCCGCTCGGCGCGTCCGGGGTCCGAGCCAGCACCGCATGGATGATGTTGTCGGTCATGTTGTGCTCGCCGGAGGTGATGAAAATCTTCTCACCGGAGATCAGATACGTTCCATCTTCCTGGCGCTCCGCCCGGGTCGTGCTGGCGCCCACATCCGTGCCGGCTTGGGGCTCGGTGAGGCACATGGTGCCGGTCCATTCACCGGAGATCATCTTTTCGCAGAAAAGGTGCTTGAGTTCCTCGCCCCCATGGTGCTCCACCAGCTCCGACGCTCCACGGGAGAGCAGCACCACCAAACAAAAAGCCAGGTTGGCCCCGGAGAAAATGTCGTTGAGCACCGTGCCCACCGACTCCGGCATGCCCAAACCACCTAAATCAGGGCTGCTGGTGCTGCCCACCCAGCCGCCCTCTCTATAAAGCTCCCAAGCCTTGAGCATCGACTCCGGCACCGTGACCTCGCCGTCTTTCCAGGTGACCCCTTGTCGATCGCATTCGACGTTGATCGAGGCCAGCTCCCGGGTCGCCAGCTCCACGGCCTCGGCGAGCACCATTTCGATGCCTTCGCGATCCCAATCCTCGAATCTCGGATGTGTCAACAGCTGCTCGAGATCCAACCACTCGAAAAGCTGAAATTGTAGGTCTTGAAGATCGACGCGATAAGTCATCGGATTCCTCCGTTCAGATCAGGCTGCTCAAACTCTCGGGGCGTCAACACGTATCGTATAAATGAGTGTTTCATAATCGACTGGAAAAGGATCAACATGAGCCGTAAACCCTCCTTCTTCACCACCGTTCGGCTGATCATCGGCGCCATTCTCTGCTATCTGCTGGCGGCGGGTTTCCACCAAAGCAATACAGCGCTCTTCTTGACCTTTGCCCTGGTGGGCGTGGTGTTTGAAATCGGATTCTGGTCTCAGGTTCTGCGATGAGTCTTCCCGGGTCCCGTCGATTCCGGCACATCCCGCACGTAGTACGACCGAGCGTATTACGCCTCTATGCCCAACTCCGACCTTTCGGAATTTCCACAAACCATTGATTATGAATGACTTGATGTAGGGGAGGGGCTTGCCCGGGGCTTGCCCCCTCCCGCGCTTCCTTGGGCAGCGGCTCGGCTTCGCCTCGCCCGGGCGGGGACAAGCCCCGCCCCTACCTCCGGAGGTTTGCGGGCGTAGCCGGCTAAGTTCCATATTCCCGCGAGCCTCGACGCCGCGAGGGCGCTCCGGGTCATGGTCTGCACCACCCCGATGCTAAGATTGAGACCGGCGGACCCGATCACGGCGCCGCCTGCTCGTCGAACCGCTTCCAACGGCTTTGTGCAAAGGCCTCGTTCTCCAGGGGTTGGGACTACCGTGGCTGACCGTCTACCGAAAAACTTACCCCTCGGGCCAGGCGAATGGATCGGAAAACGATTCCGTATCTTGGCACGCCTCGGTGAAGGGGGCTTGGGCACGGTGTACTCGGCCGAAGACCTCACTCTGCAACAGCAGGTGGCGCTCAAATTCCGCAGCGTTTCCGACCGCATCTCCCTATCACCGAAGAGCCTCCGCAAAACTCGCGATCGCCTGAGACGAGGAGTCCAGGTGGCTCAGCGGATCAGCCATCCGCGGATTTGCCGGATCCACGATTTCCACCAAATCGAAGGTTTCGAATTCGTCTCCATGGAGCTCGTGGAAGGGCCCAGCTTGAGGCAGATGATCCACGACAGCTCGGGCCCCCTCGATGCCGCCTTGATCACCGGAATGGCCAGGGACATCTGCGATGGATTGCAAGCGATCCACGAGCAGGGCTGGGTTCATCAAGACATCAAACCTTCGAATCTGATCTTCGATGCCGATGGGCGAATCAAAATCACGGACTTCGATATCGTCGGTGCCCGCTGGCGAGGTTTGACCCTTCAATATGCGGCTCCTGAGCAACTGACGGCAATCTCCGACTCGGACTCCCCCGAACGCAGGGTCCCGACCGCTGCCAGCGACCTATTTTCACTCGGCTGCGTTCTCTATGAGGCGGCCACCCTGCATCGGGCCTTCCCCAGCGGCAGTCTGGCCCAGGCCGATCCGAGAGCGCCCGATCTGCTGACGCCCGACCTACCTAAACGTTTGGTCAGGACGATCGGCGCGTGTCTGCGGAGGGATGTCGACGCCCGGCCACAGAGCGCCTTGGAAGTCAAAGGTTTGCTCGAATCCGACCCCGACGGCGAAAGACCTCCTCTCGAGGCCGGGACTCTTCTGGGTGCCCGTTTTTTGATCGAACGGCGTCTGGGGGAGGGCAATAGTGGCGTGGTTTATCAAGCCCAGGATCAAAGTCTGGGAAATGCGGTCGCGCTCAAATTCTGGAATCCCGAACATCTCGTGTCGGAACCGACACCGACGATGATCGAGGAGGTGCATAAGGCCCGCCAGCTGCCGCGGCACGATCGCTTGTGCCAGATCCTCGGCTTCCACCAGGTCGACTCCTATGCCTTCGCGTCGATGGAATTGGTGCGGGGTGAGGACCTCGAAGCCTTGATCGCCCGCGAGGGCCGAATCGATGGCGATAGGACGCTCGAAATCGCCCTGGATCTGTGCTCGGGGCTCGAAGCGATCCACCGCGCAGGGCTGGTGCACCAGGACATCGAACCGGGTAATTTGCTGATCGACGCCGACGGTCGGGTCAAAATCACCGATCTCGGTTTCGCCGGCCGACATCGATGGTGGGGCCGCACCTTGCCCTACGCAGCGCCGGAACAGCTGTTGGCCCTCGAAGGATTGCGGGCCAGTAAACCCACTCCGGCCGGTGATCTTTTCTCCCTCGGCTGTGTGCTGTACGAAATGCTCACCGGTCAGAAGGCTTTTCCCGAGGGCTGCTTGGTGGACTACAGCCCGGTCAACCCGGCCAGGCTCTTCTCCGATATCCCGCCCTTACTCGACCAAGCCGTTCAGCTGTGCTTGCAACGAAGCCCAAAGCGGCGGCCGTCTTCTGCCGCCGAGCTGGTCGAGATGCTGCGCGGTAACGCGCCCTTGGCGTCGGACGAACTCAGTGGTCATCCAACCGACCCGCTGGGTGATGGACCCGGCAGCCTGGCACGCATGAGCCGACATCTCTTCGAGCTGCTGGCCCACGACCCCTTGGTCCTGTTGTTGCTGCAGGAACACCACGATCTGTTGCGCGCTCTCGGACTTATCTTGCATCAGGTCCAGGAGGAGCAAGTAGACCTTCATCGGGTCCACCACATCATCTTGCCCACCAGCCGGCACATCGGCCTGGATACTTTCTTCTCACGCCTCGGTCCACAATGCGAAATCCGTGAGTCGATTGTCGATGCCGCCGCCTGGGAAGCCGCGATCCACGACCGCCTCAGCCACGGAGAACAAATGCTTCTGATCATCAGCGGCTGGGGACGGGGGTTGGAAGAAGGACGCCAGGAACTCGGCCGATTCCTCGACTCCTTGACCCGCCAATTCAATTCCTTGCGGGCCGTTTTGATCGGCGGCCAGGATTTAGCTGCACTCAAATTCGGCTCCGAGGCTTCGTTCCTCTATAACGCCGAACACCTTTTTTGGCCCGAGTTCGACGCCGAGGATATCCGCCGTTTGGCGATCAGCGACTTCCCCGAGTTGACCCTGCCGAAAGCCCACGCCCAAGAACTCCTCGAACTGACCGGCGGCCACTACCGGCTTCTGCGGGCCTGTCTGCGAGCCCTCGATGCAGGTCGAGAAATCAGCGAGCGGATCTTGGCCGATGTTCTGTGGAGTCTCTTTACCCCGTTCCGCGACCGACCGGAAGTCCGTGCCAAAGTGATCGAGTGGCTAAAGGTCGAATCACCCGCGCCCTATGAACCTTGGCCTTCGGACGTCACGCTGCGCAAGTTGTTTTGGTCCGGGGCCCTGGCCGACCGCGCCGACCGCTTGGTGTGGCGCTCTGCGATCTTCCAGCGAGTAGGTTTGAGAGTCCTTTCCTGATCCCAACCGACCCAACCGACCCAACCGACCCAACGGAAACGACCCGATTCTTCCTTCGATCGGACGTGGGTGGAATCTGCTTCATCACTATGCCGTCAAGACAATTCATGTTATGTTCTTAAAACATAATTAGTACATCCGAGATTTCGCGCCACCCTTCTCCAAGTCCCGGCACCAAACCTTGGCCAAGGCATTTGTGAAGATTTGTGAAGGTGACACTCGCTAGCGCCGCGTGAGTTCCCGGAAGCATCCGGCCCATGGATGCGTTCAATTTCACAGCCCGAGCCCGTTGTTTTCGACAACAGACGGAGGATTCTCATGAAGAGAGCTTTGATCTCGGCGACCATACAGTCTGCCCTATTGCTCAGTGCCCTATTGCTCGCCGTTCCCTCACAGGCCGAAATGTGCACCGTCGACGTGGTGCCTGCAGCGACCCTATTGGTGCCCTACTTTGAAGTCGATCTAAACGATCCTCAGAGCATCAACACCCTGATTTCGATCCACAACGCCCTGCCCGAACCGGTGCTCGCCAAAGTGACGTTTTGGACCGACTATTCAATACCCTCGATTTGGTTCGACGTCTTTCTCACCGGTTACGATGTCGCCCGTTTGAATCTCGGCGACACTTTCCACAACGGCAATCTGCCGATCACCGCCGATCAACAATCGGATTCAGAAGACACCATCAGCCCGGGTGGCAACCCCATGTGGGACGGCAGCTTCAATGATTGCGACCTGATTTTCCCCTTCTACGTCAATCCGGTGCTGGGCCCTTTTCACCTTGAACGCATCCGCTCGGGTCACACGGGTCAAGGCATCTCCAGCCTCGACGACGAGTGCATCGGCTCCGATCACGGCGACAATATCGCCCGCGGATACATCACCATCGACGTCACTCGCCAATGTGCCATCGTCGGGCCCCACGAGCCCGGCTACTTCGGTGGCGCAGATCCCGTGGCTGCCGACGTCAATGCGTTATGGGGAGAATTCACGCTGCTCGATCCGGGACAGGCCACCGGTTTTACGGAGAGTCTGGTGCACATCGAAGCCGATCCGGACTTCAACAGCTCGTCCACGCCCACGGGATATACCTTCTACGGAAGATATACCCAGGCCGACGGCGGGTCAGATCATCGCGAGCCCTTGGGAACCTCGTGGGGCGCCCGCTATTTGAACGGTGCCTTCACCGGCGGAACAGATCTCTTGGTCTGGCGTGACTCCACGTCCTCGATCACCCCGACATCCATCGCCTGCGAAAGCCATCCCGACTGGTACCCGCTCGACGAAACCTTCGTCAACTGCTGGAACGAACAAGAGGATCTGGTGGAACTCTGCGGCCCGAGCGAGGGCAACGGCGAGATCGATCCCGCTTGTTTCCCCCTCGAAACCCAACGGGTGGCCATCGGCGCTGGGGATCTCACACCTCCTTGGACTTCCGGTTGGTGTTCGTTGAATCTCAATATTCCCGGAGACTCGTTCACCGGCGATGTCGATTTTCCGGCCGAGGGCGGGGATACCTCACAGAGCTATTTGATGTCGGTTTCGTCGGCCTCGGGCCTCTACGGAGTCGGCTTGGGGGCCATGCAATTGGGCCACGCCTGCGACGATCCCAATCCGGAGCTGAGCCAGAGGGAGGCCGGAAATGACTGATCTTGCAAAAACAACGAGTAAAAGCATGAGCAAAACAATGAGTAAAGGAGTGATTCCAGCGCTGATCGCCCTCTTGCTCGGCATCGTTCAAACCCCGAGCGTCCAAGCGGAAATGTGTGCCAATGACGTGGTACCCGCAGCGACTCTTTTGGTGCCCTACTTCGAAGTCGACTTGAATGACACCAACGGCCGAACCACTTTGATTTCGATCAATAATTCGGAACCTCAACCGCTGCTCGGCCACATTACCCTGTGGACGGATTGGTCCCAACCTTCGATCGATTTCGACGTGTTCTTAACCGGTTACGACGTGATCACTTTCAATATGAGGGACCTCTTCGACGGCAACATTGCGATCACCGCCGATCAGCAGAGCGATCCCATGGACTCGATCAGCCCCCATGGAAACCACCCGGAGTGGGACGGAAACTTCACCGACTGCGAGAATTTCTTTCCCTTCTTCCACAATCCGGTGCTCACGGGAAGCCTCCTGGAACGAGTGGTCAACGGCCACACCGGCGTCGATGTGCTCGGTATGGGCTGTATGGGCTCGAATACCGGCGACAACATCGCCCGCGGATTCGTCACCGTCGACTCCACGGATCGATGCTCTCTCGAATTCCCCTCCGATCCCGGTTATTTCGGCTCGCCCGGCTCGCCGGCCAACGATCGAAACGCCCTGTGGGGGGATTTTTTCCTGGTGGATCCGGCATCGGCGACGGCGGTCGGCGCTCCCCTGGTGCACGTCGAAGCCGACGCGTCCTTCGACACGGGAACCTCGGCATCGGGTTATACCTTCTACGGTCGATTCACCCAGGGAAGTGGTGGGGTCGATCACCGAGAGCCCTTGGGCTCCGCTTGGGGGGTGGGATATTCCATCGACGCGGAAGCCGGAGCCGCCACCGAGCTGGTGGTTTGGCGTGACGCTTCGTCGAGCGACGTCGACACGTTTTACACCTGTGGCGAAGGGCCTTCGTGGGTCGGTTTGAACACGGATCCCATGACCTGCTTCGACGAGCAGGAAAATTCCGTCGAGGTTTGCCTCAGCGGAGAGTGCTTGCCGCTGGCCACCCAACGGGTCGCCGTGGGCAGCGGCGATCTCGCGCCGCCCTTCGACGCCGGTTGGTGTCGAGTGGACTTCACCACCCGTGACCCGGACGGCGGTGACGATGTGGACTACCCGGTCGGGGATCCCATCGGCGAAATGGGGCAAGGGTGGGTCGGAACTCTTTATTCCCTCGACGGCCTCTATTCCGGAGGCCTGACCTCGGTTCAGCTGAGCAGCGCTTGCGATTCCGCCTTCGGCATCAACCTGCTCGGCCTGTTCCGCGATGGTTTCGAATCCGGTGACAGCTCGTTCTGGTCATCCTCAAGTCCGTAACAGGCTCTGCTAAACCGGCCCTTCAATCGATTGAGCCGGGCCGGCTTCGAATCAGAAACGGCCGGGAACGAGCTAGCTCGCTGCCCGGCCGTTTCATGTCTCTGGAACCGTGGATCGGTCCCTATTCCTCTTCGTCGCGGTGATCCGCGTCGTCGTCGGCGTGCTCTTCGGCAGCCTGCTCGACCTCGCTGATATCCACCGGCCGACTGAAAAAGAAGTTGGCCGGGCCGTGCTCGGTACGAACCGTGCCCGCCAAGATCGCTTCCAGGCCTGAATCCTTGAAATGATGGTTGTGGAAGACGGAGATGTCGGCACCGGTATCGCCCACCATTCCCTGTCCCGCTTTGGGCGCCAGAGAATCAGAGACCGTACAGCCGAAGAACGAGTGCATCACCACCCCGTCGGCCTTTTCCACCACCGACGCGGACACGGAGGTAATACAATTGACCTCACTCAACGGCAGTACCCGATAGTGGATCGAGATATTCTCTCCGGGAATGACCGCCACGTCCCAGTTGGCTTCAACAAACTCATCGGTCGAAGGCGCGGGCGTTGCTTCAGGGGCTTCATCGCTCACAGTGAGATCTCCTTCCTGCTTTCAGGATTGATTTCTAGTTCCAGAGACAGATCGACAGGTATCGTAACGGTATCTTCGCACAGATAACCAGCTTCCACGAGCACGCATAGATAGGACCGTCATGGGACATCGAATCCACCTGATCCGACGCCGACTTCTGATCGGCACGACTCTGCTCGCTACTCTGCTCATCGTCTCAGCCGGCTCGGCGGTGTGGGCCGAGCCCCTAGCCATCGGCGCGACTTTGCCGAAGGAAGCACGGGATTTTTCGCTCGAATCCCCGGACGACGGCATCTCGTCCAGTCTCGGCGGTTTGGCTGCGCCAGGCGGATTGTTGGTTATTTTTACCGCCAATACCTGCGCCTATTCAGTGGATTGGCAAGATCGCATTCCGGTTCTGGCCGGGCTCGCGGAGCAACACCACATCGGTTTTGCATTGATCAATTCCAATGCCCGCAAACGCAAGTCCGACGATTCACCGGCGGCCATGTCGGAGCTGGCACGGCGGGCCTTTCCCGGAATCACCTATTGGATCGATCGCCAATCCCGCCTGGCCGACCTCTTGGGCGCGACTCGGACGCCCGAGGTTTTCCTATTCGACGCCGAGCAGCGTTTGGTCTATCAAGGGGTGATCGACGACCACTCCGGTCCGATCTCCGAGGTCCAACGGCACCTCACCCGCGACGCTCTCAACGCCCTCGTCTCAGCATCGCCCATGCCCGAATCCACCGCTCCTATCGGCTGCGCAATCCTTAGGCCCCGAAAACGCCGCGCGCCGAATCCGGACTGATCCCACCGCTCGGTACCGTTTTCCACCAGCGCCGAGCGCCGGGAGACGGACGATGGACGATGGACGGTCCAACTTTATCGTCCAAGGTGTAATGTGGTCCGTAACCTCCGCCTTTTAAGCTTTCCCTCTAATCGGCAAGGGCTAGGGTCTTTGCCGAGCCCTTCTATTTGATTCCCGTGTGGTGGTTTCGGTGTCGTCTTTGATGTTGACAACCCGCTGATTCCGGAAGAAAACCGCAAAATCGACCTTCTTCCTCGGACCCGGAGACGACGAATGAAACAACGTAGCGCAAAGCTCGAGCTGATTCTTTGGGCCATCGCATCTTTGGCCGCCATTCTTTATACTTATCTCGTCTGATTTTCTTCCTACACCACTTCCCTGCCCGAATTTATATCGGTTGCACGGATGCTTTCGCTGCGAGAGAATTCCCTTGAATTCCGGACACAGTCCTACACTCGCTTTGTAGATCTCGAATTTCTCATAGAGTCTCGGGATCTCGATCCAGGAGCTCTGATGCGACCCTTGATTCCCCATTTGGTGCCGTCCGGTGCATTGATCGCCTTTCTTTCTTGTTTTGCTTTCATGGCGACGACCCTTCCGTCCCAAGCGCAACAGAATCCGCCGCCGGACCCGAATCCCGATCGCACCCTCCCCCCTCTGAGCGGCTCTTCGATCATCCCCTTCAGCTTCGGTCCGCCCGGAGCGCGATCCCTGGGCATGGGTGGCACCTTTATCGCCCTGGCCGACGATGCCACCGCCGCGGAAGCCAATCCGGCGGGTTTGACCAAGCTCACCCGGCCCGAGGTTTCCCTCCACGGACGGCAGACGGACTTCGAAATCGTCGCCATCGATCTGAACGCCGTCACCAGTCTCGATGCCCTGAATCGATTCCGCAGGGGGTCGAATCTACGGCCCGGCACCTCCGTGGGAAATGCCTTTGCCGACGATACCCGGGCCCGCTTCGACCCTTCCATCAGTGAGGTTTCTTTCGCCAGCTATGTGAAACCTTTCGACGGATATACCTTCTCCCTCTCCTACCAACGGGCCGCCGACTTTCAAGGTCAAAACGTCTTTCGCGCTTGGGACGACGAACAGCTCGACTTCTATCAAGCACGCCAAACCCTGGGCATTACGGTCGAAAACTTCGGGGTTTCGGCAGCCTTCAAGGCGGGACCGAAGCTGGCGGTCGGGTTCTCCCTCCGCTACAGCTATTTGGACATGCAATCGTTCCAAGATCTCAGAGTGGACTACCAGCGAGATCTCGAACGGGACCTTGTCGCTCCCGGCGCCTCTCTGGCCGAAGTTCAAGCCTTGGGAATTTTGGACCAACAAATCACCCGTCAAAATCTCGACGATACGGATGGGGTGATCACCTTCAACGCCGGCATCCTGGTCAACCCGGACGGCAGACTTTCTCTCGGCCTGGTCTATAAATCCGGCGCCAATTTTTACGTCGAAGCGACCGGCGGCACCTTCGGTTGTTTGGCCGCCGCAGGCTCGGGACAAACCACTTGCCCGCCGGCCAACCAGGAGAAAATCCAAGGGGATCCGCTCAAAATTCCCGACGTCTTAGGGATCGGGTTGTCTTGGCGTGTCACCGATCAATTCAAGATCGCTCTCGACGTCAACGCCATCTCCTATTCCGATCTCACCATTCCCCTGCAGACGGACGCCAACACCGGCCCCGGCGTACAGAATCAATTCATTCCCATCGACGACGAAATCGAGATGCATTTCGGTCTCGAATACACCGCCTTCGCGGGCAATAACCGGCATCCGCTGACCTTCCGCGCCGGTGCTTACTCACAACCCGATCACGATGGTTATCGCGAAATCGACTCCGAAGAAACAGTCTATACCTTCGGGCTCGGAACCGTGTTTATGGAAAAATTCCAACTCGATCTGGCGGCCCAAAAATCCGACCAAAAAGAGTCGGCCATCGTGTCCATGGTCTACCGCTTCTGACCTCGGCGAAGACTCAGCCGCGAAGACTCAGCGACCTGAGCCTCCGCCGGTGGCCTCGGCATAAAACCCCCGAAACGTCGGCGAGAACACTTCCGCCGACGGCTCCAGCTCCGGGGTGATGCCTCGACTTCGCCGCGCGTCTTCGGTGGCTCGCCTCTCGAGGTCCTCCTCGACCTCGCCGCCGAGACGAAACAAACTCAGCCCAGCTGCTGCGCGGAACAGAAAAATCTGCGCCCGGATCGGATCTCGATCCCCTCGCTCTTCAGAGTTCTCTGCGGCGCGACTCGTTTCGTCCAACAAATCCGTATTCATCAGGCTCAGGGCCCGGCGGTGCTCGCCACCGAGATAGGCCTCGATGCCGGCCAGCAGCCTCAACGCCAACATACTGTCCTGGGTCCGCTGAATCCAAGACTCCACTTCGGCTCTCTTTGGCCCCTGCTCTCCTCCATCGAGCAAAGCGCTCAGGCGGGCGTGCTGCAGGGTGAGCAAGCCTTGCTTCGGATCCGGCCTACCCAAGTCGGTGAGCAAACGACGACCACGATCGATCCAGTTGCGCACCTGCGGGTCCAACCCCGGCAGACGTTCGGGCGATGTGGAGCGCGATCCGTCCCCTGCCGGCGGAGTCCGAATCGGGTTCGGTGCGCTGGTCGCTTCGGTGGTCGGAGTCGGACGAGGTGGCGGCGGGGCCGCTCGACGGTCCGCGGCCAATTCCGTTCGCACCCTGTCGAAGGCAGCAGCAGCAGCCTCCGCCGAGCGTTGGATTTGTTCCAACGTGTCGAGATCGTTGGCCGCCGCCAGCCGATCACGGCCGATGGCCAGATCGGAATAATGCGCTTCCAGCAGACGTCGTTTCGGATGTGACGCCTCCAGCTCACCCAAAGCGTCTCGAGCACCTTCGGCGTCGACGATCGATCTCCTCGCCCTGGCGCGCGCGCCGGCCAAAGCGTCCGAGTGGTGAGCACCCACCGCGGCCAACAGCTCCGTCACCGCGTTCTCAACAGCCTCACTCTTGGCCAAGGCCTGCCTCAATGCGCCCAGCCGACCAACGCCGTGCCTCTGCGAGGGGTCGCTTCCTTGCGATAAGGATTCGGCGGCGGCCAGCTCCGATTCGAGGCTCGAGCGCCGAGTTTCCAAAGCCGAGTCCGGCATTGGGTTCGGCAGCGCCTCGACCCTGCTTCTAGCCCTCGCCAGCGCTTGGCGAACCCGGATTTCCAACGTCGGAAGAACCCGCTTCAGGCAGTCGTCCCGACCCTGCTCCAGCTCCCGCCACTGTCGACGGAAACCCTGAACCACCCCTTGACGTTCCGATTCCTGCCACGCCACCAAGGCTTGCTCGCAATGGGCGTCCCGACCCAATTCGATCAACGCGTTGCCGAGGTAGAAATGGGGCAAGTACGGCCGGGAGAAAACTCCCGAAAGAAAAACCTGGTCGGTGGACTCCTGGGGATCTCCTGCGATCGCCCGGCGAAAAGACGCGACCGCATCCTGCCACTGCCCCAGGTCCGCCGACTCGACCCCGGCCTTGAAATCACCCTTGGGATCCGCCGACACCGAGCCCGAGACGAGCGCGGCAAGAATCAACGCGGCCCACCATGAAATTCGCAGCGAATTGCGCAGCAGCTTCGGCAGAGCCGGTGAAGTCCCATCGGGAACACCTCGGACCATGCCTTAAGACCCAGCCTTGCGCACGAGCTCGGTCAATCCCTGTTGCTCGAGGTAGGAGTCCGAGGTGGTGGTCCTGAGGGCTGCGGAAGCTCGGGTCACCGCGGACGAATTAACGCGAGCGCGCAGCTCTTTGGAGCCCGCCGTGGGGTGCTCCAACACTAAGCTATAGCTGCCCGCTTCGAGAAAGATCACCGCCGGAGTAAAGAGTCCATCCCCATCGAGGGTCACTTGCCGGCCGGTCGAATCCTCGATGCGAGTAATTTGCGCCCAGGGAGCTGCATCGATCACCAATCGTCCGGGGGCCGCGTTGCCTGGGGTTGGAACCGGCGTCTCGTCGACTTGCCGAGTCAGCCACAACTGCTCGAGCACCCCGGTCTGGCGAAACCAAATCGCTCCGCCGATCAGGGCCAGGGACACAGCCAGGGCGATGATCCGCCTGCCGGCTCGGGCAGACGGCAAGCTCCAAGCCCGGGCACGATGCTTCGACACGTTCAACCGACGGGTGGCGGCCAGGGTGCTCAGCCCGCCCGTCGGCTCAGCCCGCCGTTCGACACCGGCGCGAAAGTCGGCCACCGCGGCCGCCCGCGTCAGACGACCTCCAAGCGCGGTGATGTCCACCTTTTGCTCGATCTGCCGATAGCTCGGGACCTCGGAGCTGCGCAGAGGCGCCAATCGGCCGAAAACCTTCTCGGCGGTGGCCGGGCGTTTCGACGGATCTTTGGCCAGCAGCTCCACCAACAATTGACGCAGGGGCGGCGGCACCCTGCCGTCGGGGTCGGTTTCTGAAAACTCTGGAATTTGGGAAAGGAGGTGTCCGGCGATCACTTCTTCGAAGCTCGAACCTTGAATCGGCGAGACTCCGGTCAACATTTGGTAGAGCACGATGCCGAAACAATAGAGGTCGCTCGGCGGGCCCAAACGCCGTCGAGGCTGGGCGAATTGCTCCGGGCTCGCATACCGTACCTTGCCTACGAACATGCCACTGGACGTGAGGTCGAGTTCGTCGGCGAAGCGTTTCGCTAAGCCCAGATCGATCACCTTGACCATCGGCGCGCCGTCCAAGCCGGCGGTGACCATGATGTTGTCCGGAGCCACGTCCCGGTGCAAATAACCTTGTTGATGCAAATAGCCGAGAGCTTGCAGGCTTTGGGCGGCCACTTCGAGGGTGAAAGCGATCGGCGGTGGCCCGGCCTTCATGATTTCTTTCAAGGTCAGGCCGTCAACCAGCTCCATCACCGTATAACCGACATCGTTCTCGTCGATGACGAAATCGTAGATCTGGGCGATGTGCGGATGCCGCAGCTTGATCGCCGCCTGGGCCTCGCGATGGAATCTCTCTTTGAGGTGCGCTTTTTCCGCCAGATGGGGACGAATAATCTTGATCACCCGCAGCTCGTCGAGCAGCCGATGGCGAACGATGTAGACCGCTCCCATTCCGCCCTCCGCAAGCTTGCGCAGGATTTCATATTTTTCTTCGATATCGCCCTGTGGAAAGCTCATCGCAGCTTAATTCTTCTCCAGCCCTTCTCTGAATGCTTCCCCGAACGGTCTCTCTCTCCGAGCACGGCTCAACGGTCGAAGCTCGGCAACGTCGGCCCAGACTCTTCTCGATACAATCCGCGGTCGGCCAAGAAAAGTAGGGGAATCTTATCGGTTGGGCCGTGACGATGTTTTTTGATCGACAAATGAACCGCCCGGGCCGGTGGTGCGGAGCCCCGCTCCTTGTCCTCGGTCAGGAACATGACCACATCTCCGCCGAATTCCAAGTCGCCGCTTTCCTTCAACGAATCCAGGGAATCTCGGCCGCCTCCGGAGCCGTAACCGCCGCCGCTCCGGCTTTGGCTGCTGAGCACCAGAATCGGTGATCCCAAACGTTTGCCCAAGGCGATCAGCTCGCCGGTCAGTGTATCGACTTTTCCCCTGACGTCGGAAATAGAGCGTAGCTCGGTGACCGTTTTCGCCATCAGCTGAATGTAGTCGACAATCACCAAACATCTTCGGCTCGACCCTTGGTCCATCGCCCGAAGGGCCAACGCACGCAGCTTACCGACGGTCAGCGCCGGGGATCCGTCGACCAACATCAACCGGTTCAGTTGTGGGGAGATTTCCGCCGCAGCACGCTCCAAAACCACCGGATCCGCCGTGCCGCGAAAGGCGTCGAACGAGCTGATTCCGGCGTGTGAGCAAATCGCTTTGAGGGTCAGATTTTCGCCGCCGTTCTCGAAGCTCACATAGAGCACGGGATGGGTTTTGGCCACATGCAGCGCGATCTGCAAGGCCAACGACGTTTTGCCCATGCCGGGAGCCCCGGCGAGGATGTGGAGGCCTTGGTTCAATCCGGAAAGCTTCTTATCCAAGCGGGGAATGCCCGTCGGCAGGCCGAACACCGTCGTGCCCTCTTCTCGCCTGAGGCGCCAGCGCTCCGTGGCTTGGTCCAGAACCGAGGTGGTCAGGGCCGCACCGCTGCAATGCTCCGAGTCGCCGGCGCCTCCTTCCAGATCCTCGAGACCGAAACGGATCGACTTGACCACCTCGTCAACGCTCCGTTCGCCGGTCAGCGCTTCCGCGCTGAGACGCCGGCCGAGTTCCGTCAACAGACGGCGTCGAGCCCGGTCACGAACGATCTCGGCGTAGATCTGGACCCGACCGAGATCCGGCAAATCGAGATCGAGCCCACTGAGATAGGCCAATCCACCGATCCGGTCGAATTCCCCGCTCTCTTCCAAACGAGCTTGCACGGTGCGCAAGTCGATCGGCAGACGTTGGGACGCGAGTTCCCGATAACACGCGAAGATCCGCTGGTGGCGCTCCAAATAGAAAGCGCCGGTCTCCAAGTCTAGGTCATCCAACAACTCGGGCCGTAAGAGCACGGCGGCTAATACGGCTCGCTCCGCTTCACTGGAATGAGGTAGGGCTCTCGGACGGGTCATCACATCTCCTTTCAAGGCTGATCGCCTTTCGGCTCAGGGCCCCGCGCGCTTTGGCGTGACGGGGCTAGCTTAAGCCTTTTAAAGCCTTATCAGCAATGGGACCGTCTGCATAAGATGTTGTATTCCAATAGTTTAGGAGACCATTTTCGATTAGAAGGTCACAGGATAGGTGGGTTTTGCTCACGCCGGCGGTGGTCCCGGGTCACAGCTTAGGTGGATCGGTCCCAGATGAGCCCGAGGGCTCACCCGGACTGTGATGATCGAGGCTAAATATCGATGAGCATTGAAATCACCTCTGTTGGCGGCCGGGCTGAGGAATAGGACGGTCCCAGATGGCACCGAGAGCACACCTGGGTAGTGACTAAAAACGGTCATAGCGAAGCCGATGTGAGAAATCCCTTTAAAAGAACACCGAGGGATCGGAGGTCACCCGGGATGTGAGCAAACTCATGGGGGTGGAGCTCCGTTTAAACTCGAATCTGGGTCCACCTCGGGTGTGAGTTAGGAGCTGACCGATTTAGCGGAAGACGATTGCAATCAATAAAATGCGAGATCTTGAGCGATCCTTCAGCAGAAGGTCTCATATGAGACCGACGACTCTACCGGGATGTGAGCTTAAAAGAGGCATAGTGGTCTCATATGGGACATTTGAAGCACCTGGAATGTGAGCAAAGGGTGAAAATACGCATTTTTTAGGCAGACCCTCTACTTGGAGTAGCCGGTCCCACGGAGGGACCGCTCGCCCACCCTGGTGGTGAGTAAAGAGTATTCGAGCCGGCGCCGACCGTGCCCGCAGGAAGCGGTCCCATTTTGCGCGAAGTTGGAAAGGTCCTGGTGAGAGGAAGACCACTTTAGAGACCTTCCTCGCACCCGGGTTGTGAGCAGGTTTCGTGATCTGGTCGTGGGGTCGGTCCCGTGGTGGGACCGGCACTCGCGCGGTTTAAAAGCCGGATCCGTTAGGCGAGGCGGCGCCACAGCTCGAGAATTTTGATCGCCACCTCGGAGGGAACGGGCCGTTTCCCTTGTTCGTAGCGTCCGACGCTCTTGCGAGACAGCTCGAGCTTGTCCGCCAGATCCTCTTGCCGCAGGGAGTATTTTCGCCGAAACAAACCGATCAGCAGGGGATTCTCGACGATCTCTTGCTCCGTGGTGGGAATGCCCAGCGGCAAGACCCGTTGCACCTGTTTTCCGCCGCTCACCACCGGTGGGCGGCGGTCGGAGGGCAGTCGAGCTTTCTCCCCGGCGCGCATGATTTGCCACAGGTCTCGGCTGAGGGTCACCCGCCTCGGCTCGTCGAGCCAATTTTGGAAATACCCTCGTTGCCGCCTCGGAGGCTCGAAATCCGGGGTGTCTTCGAGCAAACCGATCTCCCGCAGCCTTTGATGAGCCTCGGTCATCCGATCGACGGTGCGGTTCGGGTTTCTTTCGTTCGGCAGCTCACCGCAGAAATCGAGGATCGAACGGGCGGTGGCCACCGGGGCCCGGCCGTTTTTTCCGGCGATCACGCCGTTGATCGCCCAATAGGTGCCGATTTTTTTGGTGAAACCTTCCTGGCGGGGGTTCAGCTCGAGCAGGGCTCGGGAATAGCGGCCGACCCAGCGCAAAGAATCGCGTTTCAGGAAGTAAGCGAGCGCTTGTCCACAGCGAAAAGAGATGCCCTTGAGCTTGCGACCATTACGCTCGTAGCTGACGTCGACGATATCGAAAAGTCGATCGGGTTTTTCTTCACCGAAGCGAATGGTGCCACCGTCGGCATAATCCTTCCATTGCATGCTGAGGCGCAGATCTGCGAGTCTGAGAACCTCTTCGTAGAGTTCCTCCAGAAGCACGGATCGGTGACCTCGGCGCAAGCGGACTGCGCGATAGTCGGCGATCTCCTCCAGTCGAATCTGAGCCAGATCGCGACTGGGATCCTGAAGCTCGGCAATTCTGCTCATCAGAATCAAAAAGACGTCGCCGGTTTCTACGGACAGGTCTGAGACCGCCATCATCAGGGCACCGATGGCGGTTTCCTCGGGTACCTGCTCGAAGTCGAAATCGAAGAAAACCCGGACCAGCCCGTCCCTGGCTTCGTGGGTGAAGAGAGGGCGTCCGTAAGCGTCCTGGGTCCACCGATGGGCGCGGCCGGCGGAATAAATCGCCTCGAGGGTCGCCCGCAGAGGCGGATTCACGGGGATGTACATCGAGGTGGCCGCGGCGGCGCTCATCAGCCGTTCGGGGGTCAGAATATGTCCGGTTTCTTCGGATCCCGGCTCGAGATTCCAAACCAAACCGAGGGCGGGCTCTCCGTCTTCCTCGTTCAGCATGACCGCTGAGAGGTGGCAGCGACCGTCGTCCCTGGGATCGAGTTCGAGCCCCTCGCCACTTTCGACCAACGGCCTTCGATCCGTGCCGTATCGCTCGAGGCCGTCGACGGATGCCAGCTCCAGGCGAATTTCCGTGACCTCACCTTTTTGGAAGAAGACCTGACCCGCCTCGAAGAGCAGCTCGCCGTCGTCCACTGCCCGTCGTTGGACGGTGTCGAGGATGCCCTCGGAGACCGCGGACTCCAGAAGGTATCGAACCGCGCCCTGCAGAATCCGGTCACCGATCGAACCGGATCGCTTGCCCTGACGGACGATTTCGGCGCCACCCTGCTCACGTTCCACCAAAATACCGCCCAGGATCGGTGTCGATTCTGGGCGCGTTACACCCTTGGTGCTTGCTTTGGCGTCACGTTCGAGGCTGATGAATTTGGGTCGACGGCGCAGGGGCACGATATTCCTCGGGTCACTCCAGGGGCAGCGGTCGACAGGGTGCGGGATCTACCGAAGACCACAGACCGAGGACCGCCGATCGGAAGCTCATTCTAGCGGAGCGCCTCGCAATTCGAAGCACAAAGCCGATACGGACTCCGAAGGTTCGTGATCAAAGAGGAAATTCCGGCCGGCTTTGACGCCTCGGCAGCTCCTCACCGGTACGTTCTCGATGGCGCTGCTCGACCTCGTTGACCATGGTCTGCAAACCGCGGATGACGAGATCGGAGAAAGTGACCCCCGAGTAGGCGGCGAGAATATCCTCCAGCCGCTCCCGGAGATCGATGGGTACCCGGACGGACATGATGACGGTAGGGGCTGCTTCGCCCGGCACGGTGCGCCCGCGTCGGTCGCCGGATTCGCTCGGAGCTTCGGTGGGTTCGATCATGGGAGCGGGGACCTTTCGAGGGGATGGCTGGTTCGAGGATTGGCGGCTCGGTCCGCGAGTGGATTTTGTCCGGGGCCTTGTGCCGGCAGTGGGCGCGGCGGCGGCAGGTTTCGTATGGGCAGCGGGTTTTTGAGACTTATTTTGGCCCGAGCGTTTAGCCGGTTTTTTATTTGCGCCGATCTTCTCGGCGGCCGTTTTGCTCGCCTGCTTGGGAGCCTCGTCCTTTGGAGCCTCTGGCGTTGGGGGCTCAGACGAGCCGGCAGGGCTTTCAGGGGTGGTTCCTTCTCCACCGCGCAAGAAGTCGTCTAGGTTGGCTGGGGGTCTGCGCACAGCGAATCTCCTGATCTTTCTCGAATCTCTAGGACTGAACTCAACGCGGCAGCGTCAGCTCGAGCACGTTTTCGGCAACGTCACGGAAGGCGGCGATCATTTCGTCGATCGCTTTTTGATCTTTGGCTCGGCCGGTCTGCTCGAGCACGCTCAGCCCGACCTCGGCTCCTCTACGGAAGGCTTTGCGCGAGTGGATCACTTTCTCGATCGCCCGGAACCCGTCTTCGGCCAGGAACTCACGAGCCTCTCTTGCCTCCTTCGCTCCGCCGGTGACACCGACTTGATTCAGCAGCACCCAGGCGGGTAGATCGCCGTCGTTGACCCGGAATCCGTTGGCCTGCTCAATCAGCTCTTGCATGCGACTGAATTCCCACATTTCAAAGGCCGACACATTGGCGGGCATCAGCAAGGTATCGGCGACTACCAAAAGCCCCCTGAGCGCCACGGAGTCGAAACCTCCGGCATCGGCGACGATCAAATCGTAATCCTCCCCCACCTCCAATAAATCTCGATGCACGCCTTTGCCTTCCATGCCCACACAACGGATGGAAAGCAGGTCCCGTCCGGAGTCTTGGAGTTGACGTCGGACGCCGGCCCATTTGCTCGAGGACCTCTGAACCGGGTCGAGGTCGGCAAGAAGAATTTTCAGCCCGAGGGAAGCTGCTACCACGGCAAAGTTCACCGCAATGGTGCTCTTGCCGACCCCTCCCTTGGTATGCCCTACGCCGAGGATCTTAGACAAACGAGTTTTCTTTGGCATCAATAGCTCCATGGAAACACTTAAGAACGAAAAGACCGGAGGTCAAGCAAGCAGAAAGACGAAGTAATAAGAAGACGAGTAAAGGAACAACAGGCCATGTGCAAGGCAGTCGTGTCAGGCGACCGCAACTGTAGTTTACTTAAAAAGCGGATAGAGAGTCTAGGGGAAAATGAACAAGCAACCAAGAATAAAGCGCGATTCACGAAGGGGCGCACAAGACGCAAATAAGAATACACGAATCAAGGGGCGGAAAGGCCGGAAGATGCAAGCCAGGGAGAAAGGCAGAATGTTAGAAAACTAGAGTGGCAGGATGTGTTGTATTACGGTCATACGTATTGCAATACGTAATATGTATTACAAGCTGATCGGTCCATGCTCGAGCGACTCTCGAAGTCGCGGGCCGGCTCAGTGCTCGCACTGGCTGTGAGCTTCTAAGTCGGCGGCGCGCCGAGGGTAAAACAGAAAGTCGAGCCACGTCCAGGGCCTTCGGATTCGACCCAAACCTTTCCGCCGTGAACCTCGACGATCCGGCGCACCAACGTCAGGCCGACGCCGGTCCCGTCAATGCCTTGATTGAGCTGCTGGAAAAGGCCGAAGATCACTTGTTGGTGTTCGGCTTCGATTCCCGCGCCGTTGTCTCGGACGAAAATTACGACTGTTCCCTCGGCGTCCTCGAAGGTACCGATTTCGATCCTCGGATGGGGCTGATCGCCCATGAATTTGGTGGCATTTTCCACCAGGTTTTGTAATACCTCCCGCAGGCGGACCCGGTCGCCCTGAACCACCGGAAAGGGGGGAGACATTTGGATTTCGATGCCGGCGTTGGCCAGCGGGATGGTCAGCAGCTCCAGGGTTTCTTGAACCAGATCGAGCAGCGGGATCTCGGTTGGCGGCCCGGCTAGGTGACCCACCCGGGAAAGCTCCAGCAGATCTTCCAACAGCTCGGACATGTGATCGCTGGCTTTGGTGATGCGCGCAATGTCCTCGCGCATGGATTCCAGGTTGCCCGCCTCGGCATCTTCCTCGAGCAGCCCGAGAAATCCCTTGATGGTGACCAAGGGGCTGCGGAGGTCGTGAGAAACGGTGTAGGCGAAGCGTTCCAGCTCCGCGTTCTTCGACTCGAGTTCGGCGTTGTGGTCCCTCAGCTGATCCTCGATTTGCTTGCGCTCGAGCACCTCTTTCGCGAGGTCCTGGTAGAGGTGCGCGTTTTCGAGAGAGATGGCAGCCTGGGCCAACAAGGTGTGGAGGAGGGCCACCCTGTCGGCGGTAAAGACGTGAGCGGTCAGCCGATTTTCAAGGTAGAGCATGCCGGCTAGTTCGCCGTGACGACGCATGGGTAAACAGAGCACCGAAGGGATCCGCAGGCCCGACAATCGAGGATCGGCGCTGAATCGGGCGCTGGCCGACGAATCGCCGATCACCACCTCCTCCTCGGTCCTGCTGACGAAGTGGATCACGGACCGTGCAATCTCGGAGAAGGCATCGAGCTCGATGCTGCCGACGTGGACCTCGGGTGCGCTGTGGGTTCCCAAGCTGACGGTGACTTCCACCGTCAGCTCGTCGCTTCTCTTCAACAACAAACAGCCACGCCTCGCTCCGGCGATTTCGATCACACTGAGCATCAGGGCCTGAAGCAGCTCGTCGGGTCGAATCTCGCTCGAAATAGCTCGGGAAGCACGCAGCGCATGATCGAGGTCGAGTTCGGTGTCGAGGCCGACTTCCAAAACCGTTTCCGGAGCTGGGCCCCGGTGCCCGAGGGCCGACAATTGGGGATTTGCTACGTGTAGCTGATCGACTTTTGCCTGGGCTCCCCATTGAGCATAGAGATCCCGGGCCCGAAGCCAATAACCGAGAGCGGCGGTGGGCTCTCCCGTGTGCTTCCAGAAATTACCGAAGAGTTCGTTCGCCAGGGCCTCGTATTGCACCAAACCCGTTGAAGCGGCGACATCCACGGCTTGGCGAAATTTGCGGACGGCCCGTGGGAGATTCCCGGAAATCCTTGCCCGTTCCGCGCTCAACAAGAAATATCGGTGCTGACCGTTTTCGGGGCAAAGCTCGGACCACGATCGAAAACGCTCTTCGTAGTCGTCGAGAATCTTGAGGTAGAGTTGTTGATCCTCGGAGACCACGGCGTCGAAAGCGGCGGTGAGGGTTAAACCAATGAAGAGCAGATATTCCGGCAGCTGAGCTTGGGCGTAGAGGGCGTCCTCGATCCCATGTCGTTCTTCGATCAAATCGAGGGCTTCGGGGATGCGCTGCATCCAATAGAGACCGCGGATCTTGGCACCCTGAAAAAGAGCTCGAAAGTAGGGGGCCTTTCCGGGGCCTGCGAGGAACGCCTGCTCGTTGAATTCGTCGTTGTCGAAGGAAGCAGGGCCTGTGGTTCGACCCAAGAGGTGGGCGATCGGCTGAAGCAGGGCTGGGCGGAATGCGCCCTCCAGATTGTTGCGGTAGGACCGGCTCAGAAAGGTGAGCTGTTGACGTGCCTCACGGTCGAGGTCGGCCAGCTGTGAGCCGGCTTGGAAACGGCTGATGAACAGGGACCACACCGCGTAGCTGGCGAAGATCAAGTCGCCGCTTTCCAAGGCGTAGCGCAAGGCCTTGCGGAAGTTGGGAAGGGACTCACCCAGAGGCTCTCGCCAGTGCTGGATGCTGCTTCCGAACATGACCAAGGCCCGAGCCCGAGCAGAGAGACTCGGAGATTCTTCAACGATCTGAATTGCCAAGCGGCCGTAACGATAGGCGGAATCGTAGTCTTTGCGAATGTGGATCAGGGTTGAATAGGCAAAACCTGCAAAGGCCAAGGCATCGCCGGGTTGCAACCCGTGTCGCAGAATAATGTGGACTCGACGACAACCCGCCCAAGCCACGAGCATCGGTCGACCCGAAGGAAATGCGCAGGTCGCCACATCGCCCAGGACTTTCAGCAATCGACCCTGAACCGCATCGGTCAGGGGAGGGGAATCTCGGAGGTCTTCAATGCTGCGACCCGCGAGCAGGTCGGGTAGCTCGAGTAGATCTTGGTGAAGGGCGCGCTCGGCGGCCTGCTCATCGGCGGGCAAATGGGAGCCGAGCAGCTCGAGGGCCTCGCCGCTTATTTCGAGGGCATCTGAGTAAAGACCCCGGGTGGTGAGCTGCTCCAATCGAATCCGACAGATCGCCAGCCGTTCTGCCCGGCTCAGATCTCTTCGACTGAGACGGGCGAACAGGGCATCGGCCTGCTCGAAACGGGTGGCCAAGCCCAGGCTGTGGAGATGGGTGCGGTGGAGTTCGAAGGCGAGGGTACGCTCGTTCGTCCACAGCCGTTCGTCGATCTTCGACAATCCGGTGTCGAGAAAGTCGGCGGCGGTGGGATAGGCGGCCGACGATAGCGCCTTCTCACTGGCCGCCAAAGTCAGCTCCAGAATCCGAAGGCGCTCGTCGGGGTCGGTGACGCTGGGCTCGGCGCGCAAATAGTGAGTCAAGGTCTCGAAAAGGTGATCCCGGCTCAGGGCGTCGTCCAGTTCGTGCAAGCGGCGTGCGATTTGAAGGTGTTTTTGCTGCTGTTCTGCCCCATCGAGGCTGTCGTAGGCCGCTTGTTGGACCCGATCGTGGGAGAAGCGGAACCAGCGCCTTTCATCCTCGTCGTCGGTGCCGCTCGCACGGATCCTTGTCGAGGTTTCTAGGGGTCGCGCCGCGACGGTAATCACCAAATGCCGTTGTAGGCAGGGGCCCAAACTTCTGAGAGTCGCTCCCCGCCCTTGGCCTGCCGCGGTGGCCAAAGCTCCGAGCTCGAACGAGACCCCCAAACAAGCCGCAAGCCTGAGCACGTCTCGGCTGTCCTCGGGCAACTCGTCGATCTTAAGGTTCAAGAGTTCGACCACGTTGTCGGTGATGCTCAACGCCCGAATGCCCTCCAGGTCCCAGACCCAGCGACTTTCGGCGGATCGGCCTGCCGGTTCGACGTCCAGTGTCAACAGGCCGTGATCGTGAAGGGAGCCGAGGAAATAACGGACGAAGTGGGGGTTGCCGTCGGTTTTGGTGTGCACGAGGTCTGCCAGGTGCCGGCAAGTCGCTGGATCCGATCCGAAAGCATCGGCGATCATCTGGGCGACATCGCTACGGTCGAGATTCCCCAGCCGGATCAGCTCGATCCCTCCGGCCGATTCCTCAATGCGGGCCAAGCTCTGCCCCATGGGGTGGTTTTCGAAATCTTCCGGACGGTGGAAAGTAGCCAACAATAGGCAATGGGGGATGGGCGGGCCGAGGGCCAGCTCTTCGAAGAGCTGCAAGGAGGTGTTGTCAGCGTGGTGCAAGTTGTCGAGGAAGATGACCAGGGGACGGCTGGGGGTGGCGACGGCCGCGATCAGACGACGAAAGGCGGAAAGCAGACGTCCAGGAGCTTCCGGGGAAACCGGGACGGCCTCTGTGCTCGGGTTCTGCGGCTCGAGGACGGCGGACAAACGAGGAATCAATTCCAACAGCCCGGACAGATTGTGCTCACCGACCGATTCCTTGATCCGTCGGCTCCAGGTTTCAAGGGCATGAGCGGGTTCGGTCAGAATGTGTCGGCAGAGTTCGGAGCACGCTCGAACCCAGGCGGAATAGGGGATCTCACGCCGGAAAGGATCGAATCGCCCTTTGACCAAATGACCGCGATCTCGGCTGATGGGTTTGTACAGCTCGAGGGGTAGGACGGACTTGCCGGTTCCGGGAGGGCCTTCGATCAGCAAGAGTTCGACCCCGATGGACGGTTGGGCACGGGAGCGTTCGAGGGCCCGCTGAAGCTTTTCGATTTCGTCGGCGCGTCCGTAGAGTTTTTGCGGCAGCTCGAATTGCTGGGGCTTCTCCCCCCGCGCCAAGGGAAAAGCCGGGATCTTGCCACTGAGCTGAAGATGGCCCAGACATTGTTCTAGATCTCCCAAGAGTCCTGCGGCACTTTGATAGCGGTCCTCGGCGTTCTTAGCCATCAAACGTCGCAGGATGTCGACGATGATGATCGGCAGAGAAGGACGAATCTCTTGGGGAGAGGGGGGTTCTTTGGCCAAGTGGCTGTGGACCAAATCCGCGACGTCCGTGGTTGGAAAAGGCAACCGGCCGGTCAGCAGCTGGTACAGGCTGACGCCCAAGGAGTAGAAGTCACTTCGATAGTCGACCGGTCGATTCATTCGACCGGTCTGCTCGGGCGAAAGGTAGGCGAGGTTGGACTCGAGCTGCCGCGGCGGAACGGCTCGGGCATGCTCCAGATGGCTGTGGGAGCTTTGGCCGAGGCCGATCCAGCGCAACCGGCCATCGGCACCCAGGACCATGTGAGCCGGTTGGATTTGCTTGTGGATCAAATGCCGTCGATGCACGCCGCGGAGAATGGTGGTCGCTTGGATGGCCAGCTCGAGCCACCTGTCGAGGGGTAGACCGTCCGGGGGCAGGTCTTGGTCGAGGCTTCGGCCACCCACGTCCTGCATCACCAACACCGGTCGTGATTCGAGGGCCAAGCTGTGGGAAAGCACCAAGTCGTGGTAGATCAGCCGATGGGGCCTGAGCAGAGGATCCTCGGCGAAGGCTTCCGCCAGAGTTCGACCCCGGTCCAGTTCATTGCGCAAGCGCTGATGAGCACCAGCGTCGTTGTCGAGGGCAATTTTGAGCACCACCTTCTCGCCGGCCGGGTCCGTGGCCCTGACGATTCGGTAGCGCGAGCTGCTGTAAACGGTCTCCACGGCGGAAAACGGCGGCGGGATAACGATCGTCGCCACGTTGCCGCGACGGCCGGAACGAGACGTTGTTGACGTTCTTTGGGGGTGTTTGGAAAGGGAATCTGGCACCTTTCGATTCTATCCGGGATGGAGGCGGGTTTCTATCGCGGCACATGGGCGGGTCACTCGACCGCAGTCCAGAAGACCTTACCGCATCTTCGGGGCCTGCTAAGATCCGATCAGTTGATCCCATATTGTCGAAATAGGGTTGCTCGCCGGTCCGGTGGGTGACCATAGCTGGAGAAGAGAGTCGAGCCATGGCCGAATCCGTCGGTTTATCCCCTAAGAACTCGAAATTCGTGGCGGCAAGAGATGCATCTGCCGACTCGGAAGCGTGCTCGACAGAACTCGCCAGGGCGGAGCCCCGCTTTAAGTATTTCGATCGCTTTTTGGCCCATTGGCAGGATCTTGAAGTGCTAGACGTCGGATGTGGCCGTGGATGTATCAGCGAGTTCCTGACCCATCGAGGTTGCCATGTGTATGGAGTCGACCCGAGCTCGGAGAGTGTCAAGCTGGCGGCCGAGCGAGCGATCCGAGAAGGGCTGGCGATCGACTATCGGCTCGGCTCGGCCGAGCAGCTGCCTTACGAAGATCATAAATTCGATGTGGTGGTTTGTGTCGATGTCCTGGAGCATGTGGAAGATTCGGCCCAGGCGATCCGCGAAATGGCACGGGTCCTTCAGCCTGGAGGTTATTTTCTCTTCGACTCCATCAACCGCACTTGGACCTCCCGCGTGGTCAAAGTGTGGTTGCTCGAAGCTCTGCTGCGGCGCCATCCCAAAGGGGCCCACGACTGGCGAAAGTTCATCCGACCCGCGGAACTCAAACAGCAGCTCGAGTCCCATGGATTCATGGACATTTCGATGGCCGGTCTGACGGTCAAGGGCCGATCGAAAGGAGGGGGAACGCTACGGGTGGAAGTGGGGGACGATATGCGGGTCGCATATCTCGGTGTCGGGCGCACTCCACCGGGGCCGCCGGCAGTCTGAGAGAGTGCCCCAACTTACCCTGACCCGCCGTGCTCGAAGAAAGCGAGATTAATCCCGGGGTATGCGCGCGAGAGCCGTAAAAGACTCCGACTCCTCACTGTCTGCGCGATGTCGGATCACCGCTCCGGTCAGCACATGAAGCCCACCGGTCTCCGGAGAGGAGAAGAGGTCCTCGTTGGAAACGAAATGTAGCTCGAAAAGTCCATTCGAAGAAAAAGCTGAAAAGCGGCCGGAGAAGTCGGTCTGGAGTTCGAACTCAACGAACTCCGCAGGCTCGCCGTGAGCAAGCTCCAGCATCATGCCGACCTCACCGGTCAACGGTAGTGGCCAGTCCAAAGTTTGAGCCACGATAAAACCGGGCCCTTCTGGCGCACAAGTCACGACCTTCCAATCCGTCATGGGATTCCTTTCCAAGGCTTGGGATACGTAGGAATAGTTTCGATGGGTGCAACGGTAGCTTCGTGGTCCGCTGAAACGATGGGTGCAACGGTAGCTTCGTGGTCCGCTGAAACACGGTAGGGGAGCCTGTTTAGGTGGCCGTCCCCAGAGTATCGGCGACTATGGATGGTAAGTCGCGCAGATAGGCACATTGAGAATCTTTGTGTACAAATCTCGAAGCCCCGGCCTTCAGCACCCGTTCGGCGAGATCAGGATCGTCGTAGCCGGTGACCACAATGATCGGCATAGAGATTTTCAAAAGGGCCAAGGCGGCCATGACCTCGGCACCGTTCATGTCGGGGAGGTAGAAGTCCAAAACCGCCAAGTCCGGCTTGTGGGACTTCATGCTTTGCAGGGCAATCTTACCGTCTTCGGCTTCCCGGACGGTGTAGCCGGAATCCTGAAGCAAGGATCTCATGATCAACCGGGTCATGGGATCGTCTTCGATCAAAAGGATGTCCGGAGCAGTGGCGGGCATGGGCGGTCCTCGGGGGGTGGGCATCGGCTCGAACAGCAGAAAGGCCGTTCGGGACATTGTACCTCCGGCGTGCATTGGAAGGTAGTTGGGCGGTAAGCATGGGTCATTCGAGCTCGAGACCCTGGCCCAGGGCTTTTCGAGATCCTGGCCCAGGGCTTTGATTTGCTCGACGACCGGAAAAATTGAGATCACATAAAGTCAGCAATTACAGTGTTTATGGGTGCTAGGCTAATTCGGTGACGGTTTTTTTCGGCAGCCGCTATATTTTTTCGCCGGCACTTCAACACAATAGAGACACGTGTTGATGAACGCTGAGCTTCAAGTGCCCGATTCGGCCGGCTCGGCAAAGAATTGATAGCGCTCTCTCCCCAGGAGGGCCCTCCGGTTGAAAGGATCTCTTATGATCAAGCATCGTGGCGTAGTTATGTTTCTCGCCGTGCTTCTCGTCCCCAGCCTCGCTCTCGCGGGCAACAATGTTTTCGTTCAAGGCAACTTCGGTAGCCTGAACGCCAAAGTCGGTCTGGAAGATTCCGCCAAGGCCGCTCTTCAAAGCGTCTTGATGTCCGAACTCGGCGCCATGGGCGACGAGGACATGGTGATGGTTCGCTCCCAGGTTGACGCCGCCGGCGGAACCCACGTTCGTTTCCACCAGAATTACAACGGTCTGCGCGTCGTCGGCGCCGACATGTACCTGCACGCTGACGCTGCCGGTAACATCGTCGGAGTCAACGGTTCCTTCTTGCGCGGTGGCGACGTGCCCTTCTCGCCCGCCATCGCAGCTCCGAAAGCTCTCGCCATGGCGCTCGGCAAAGCCGGTATCGCCGGTGAGCGTCTCGACCGTGGCGCCGAGCTGGTCTACGTGCTCGACACCGACGGCCAGGCTCACCTCGCTTGGCAAGCCACCGTTTCCTACGTCAACGCCGAAGGCGCCCAAGTCGACCGTGTGTTCGCCAGCGCCATGACCGGCAAGATGGTCGCCCGTCATCCGCAACATCACTACGCTCGCGTCCTGCGCACCTACGACTGCAACAACGGCACCTCCTGCGGTTCCTTGGCCAGCAGCTCCAGCAACCCGATCAACACCGGTGACGATGCGATCGACGCTGCCCACAACTATGCCATTGCTACCTACGACTACTACAACGTCAACCACGGTCGTGACTCCATCAACAACGCCGGCATGACCTTGCGTTCGCGGGTCCACTACAGCAACAACTACAACAACGCGTTCTGGGACGGCACCCAGATGACCTACGGTGACGGTGACGGAGTGACCTTCATTCCGCTGTCGCAAGACGCTGACGTGGTGGCTCACGAGCTGACCCACGGTGTGACCGAGAACGAGTCCGGTCTCATCTACTCCTACGAGTCCGGCGCGCTCAACGAAGCTTGGTCCGATATCTTCGGTGCCATGGTCGATCGCCAAGAAGGCGCCACCGGTGCAGACATCTGGTTGCTCGGTGAGGACATCTACACCCCCGGTACCCCCGGTGACGGCCTGCGCAACATGGCCGATCCGCAAGACGAAGGCGACTACGACTACTACCCGACCCGTTACACCGGCTCTCAAGACAACGGTGGCGTGCACTGGAACTCCGGTATCGCCAACCTGGCCTTTGTGCTCTTGGTCGAGGGTGGCACCCACCCCCGTGGCACCACCAGCAACAACGTGCCGGCAATTGGTTTCACCAAGGCTGCGGCGATCTTCTACGATGCCAACGCCAACTGCTTGACCGCTTCCTCGAACTTCGAAGCGGCCCGCAACTGCACGGCTGCTGCTGCGACCTCTCTCTATGGCGCCACTGAAGAGGCCGCTGTGCAAGAGGCTTGGGACGCCGTCGGCGTTCCCGGCGGTGGTGGCGGCGGTGGCGGTGGCGGTGG
>CBDUGP010000042.1:0-66409 GCA_965366625.1 uncultured bacterium | reverse complement strand
AAGCTAGCAAAAATCAAGCTCAACTTGCCAGACCCACTTTCATGACGCAGGCCCTCTGGGTCCTTATACCTTGCATACCGATGTCGAGGATCCAACCTTGATCCGCGAACTCGAACGGCTGGTGATCGGGTTGGACGCCATCTACGCACAACGATACGGCCGAATCCCCCTGGGAGCCCCCGCAGAAAGCCTGGTGCTCTTTTCACGCGAAGCCCACTATCGCCTGGTCCAGCACCGAAGCCGCCATCTCCATGGCCTGGCGGCGACCGGCCACGTTAGCCGGGGCACCGTATTTTTCTTTGTCGGTGAGCGCAGACGTCATGAGATTCGCTCGACCCTTGCCCATGAACTCGGCCACTTGCTCAACCGTCGGGCAATCGGCCCTGCCCTGCCACCGTGGCTCGACGAGGGCATCGGCGACGATTTTGCCAGTGGCGAGATGGCCTCGGACGGTCGCTATCATCCGGAGCGGCTCTCGGGTTTTCGCTTAGATTGGGGAGGACACCACAGCTTCGAAGGGGGTTGGGCCGCATTGCTCAATCTCGAGCGAGCGGTGGAAAGCGGGGATCTGCCCAAGCTTCAGACGTTGTTGAGCTTCGATTGGCAAGCCTTCATGGCCGGCGACAGCCGTTTGTACTACGACGCGTCGAGCTTTTGGATCCGTTTCTTGCTCGACGATCCAGAGGGACCGCAGGCCGACGCTTTGCACGCATTTCTAGAGGATGTGGCCGCCGGACAGTCAGTGGATCCAGAGCGCTTGCGTCAACGCCTAGGTCAACCTTGGTCGAACCTCGACACGGCTTTTCGAGCTTGGATCGTGACCCAAGCCCGAAAGCTCCGATCCAATCCACCTTGACCCGTACCCGAGCCGACAGGAAGGCTCAAATCCCGCAGGGAAACGCCGAAGTATCGGTGACCGCAGGAGCCGTTGTGCCCAAGGGGTTATGGTAAGTCCACTCCTGCCCGGTTTCGGTATCGGTGACCAAGACGTCGTATCCCTGGTTAGTGTTGGCGGCGGTGAAGACCCAATAGAAACCGTTGATCGCACAACCGTCGAGCACCTTGAGCATCACTTCCCAGTTGCCGGGGGTGAAGAATGCATAGAGGGCCGAATCCTCGGTCGGCGGTGTCGCTGGAAATGCGTCGTCGGCAGCCAGGTTGTTGAACCACACCAAATCCACCTGAAAACGGCCGTTTTGCAGTAGAACCGGATTCGGCAAGATCTCGAGCTGATGTCGAGCTTGGAGGTAGCCCAAGCCGTCGACCACGTCGATATTCCAGGTGCCGGCGGTCAACGGGCCAATGAGCCCGGTTTCCAAAGTCCGAAGCTCTGGGGGTGGGGGAAGAATCGGGCACCCCTGATTCCAAGGGATAGTCACAGTGCCGTCCGCACCGTCGTCCGCGGAGCCTGGAATCACCTCGATGCCGCCGAGGCTCGAGCAAGTATCGACCCGCGAGATTGTAAAAGACACCGCGGTCGACGAATAACTCACGTCCGGGCCGTCGATCCGATAGGGAGCACCGACCTGGATCGATCCGAGTTCTTCTTTGGTAGGTCCGAAGGTCAACGGCGGGGCCGTGCCTTCCGCTTCGAATTCCACCTCGACATTCCAGGTGCCCTCCGCCAGGGGGCCCACATCGACTGAAGCCAAATAGGACTCGATGGACGGAATCCCCAACAAACCACCTTTTTGGACGATCCGGATGGTATTTCCCTCGAGGACCACCGAGCGATCCTCACGCCGAGGCGAGGCTTGAAACGCCAAGACGGTGCCGCTGATCACCAAGCGAAAGGGCCGGCTGGCGACCGGCACGCTCGGCTCGGCGACGAATATGAGGTCCGTGGTTTGGGCTTGGCCGGGCCAGGCGGTCAGCAGCAAGGCGAGTGCGACGAAACCAACCGCGAGCCGGCTTCTCGTCCGCGGGCTCGGCGTGCTCGGGACGGACGGATTTTTCCTGGATGGAAGCACGATAATCTCCTTTGAGGAATGACATTGTAGCATAATCTCAAGCAACCTCTTTCGGCCAAAGGTTTTCTCGCAGGCACCCGGCTCACCGCCTGCTACCATCGCCGGGTTCGAGCCTGAGCAGCAGGTCTCCAGCAAGAAGAACACCGGGCTCATAAGACGCCAACGAGCATGCAAAAAATCTCAAGAACCCGAAGAGCCGTCTTCTATGCCCTGACCGTCCTGCTCAGTTGGACGGCCCTAGAAGCAGCGTTGCACTTGTCCTATCTGGTGCTCAAGGGCAAAGCTTTTCCCTTGCGGGCCTACCAAACCGCCATGTTAAGGGCTGCCGAGGGTTCCAAGGCATCTGCTGCCGGCGTCGCAACCGCGAGATCCGGCGAATCGACCGAGGTCATTCATCCATACCTCGGCTTCGTGCTCGACCCCGAACGGACCGAAAACACCTCATTTTTGGGCTTCCCCGAGGCGGACGACAATCCGTTCGTTAGAAAGCCGGGCGTGCTCAATATCGCGATCTTCGGCGGTTCGTTTGCCGAGGGTGTTGCCCGCTTCGGAGAGCCTGTCCTACGTGAGGCACTGGCCGAGCAGGGCATTCAATCCCGGGTGCTCACCGTCGCCATGGGGGGATATAAACAACCCCAACAGCTGATCGCCTTGGCCTATCTCCTTTCCCACGGTGCCGAGCTCGACGTGGTGGTGAATCTAGATGGTTTCAACGAGGTCGCCCTACCCGGGGCTGAGAATCTCACCCGAGACGTCAACCCGTTCTTTCCGCGAAATTGGTACCAACGCACTCTTGAAGTCGAGGATCGCCAAACCCTGCGACGCATCGGCAAAATCGTCTGGCTGCAGGACCGGCGTCGCGGCTGGGCGTCGACTTTTGAAAATCTGCCGGCGTGGAGCGCCCTCGGCAACGTCCTGTGGCGGGCCGGAGACCGGGCCTGGTTGGCGCAAATCAACCGAGAACAGGAGCGCATCCGAGCCCCCGAGCAATCCGGCTCCACCAGCTTTCGGTCCGTCGGACCGTCCTTAGGCCCTCGCCAAGGCGCACCCTTCTACCAGCGTCTCGCGGACCATTGGGCTTCATGCTCAATCCAAATGAAAGCGCTTTGCGATACCCAGGAAATCACCTACGTGCACCTCCTGCAGCCGAACCAATACTTGGAGGGCAGCAAAGTCTTGACGCCACAAGAACAGCACCTTGCGTTTCGCGCCGATCACCCCTATCGAATCGGGGTGGTGGAGGGTTATCCCCTATTGCTCGACGCCGGCAAACGACTGCGTCGACGCGGCGTTGATTTCTATGATTTAACCCAGGTCTTCAGCAACGCTTCACGCACCCTCTACAGAGACGATTGCTGCCATCCCAACCAAGAGGGCTATCGGATCGTCGGCCGCAAACTGGCGTCGATCCTGATCAAACGGCTCGACCCCGACCTAAAGGTCCCTGAGAAAGAAAGGAAGGGGCTGTGAAGCGGACGAATGCCACCAAGAACTGAGGGTTTCGCCGCCAGGCCACGGGCTAGGCGCCCCCGGCTAGGCGCCCCCGGCTAGGCGCCCCCGGCTAGGCGCCCCCGGCTACGTAACCTTGTCCCTGCGGGACGGCCCTGTATTTCCGCTTCCGGGCTGCCCCGAAGGGGCGAGGCATGGGTAGCCTCGGAATT
The DNA here is from genome assembly GCA_965366625.1 of uncultured bacterium. Classification (GTDB taxonomy): domain Bacteria; phylum Acidobacteriota; class Thermoanaerobaculia; order Multivoradales; family J023; genus JAUIJL01. Next base: position 62,778 of record CBDUGP010000042.1, on the reverse strand, counting down.
TATTCCGTGGTGCTTGTCTGAGCGGCACAGCCAGTGATTCGGGGTAAGATTATACTCATCAGTATCTTAGATCGGAACCGCAGCGGCGGCGCGCGTTAGGAGCGACGCCGGGGGCGCCCAGGCCGCAGGGCGCCGCGCCGACCCACCGAGAATCCATTCCTGGACGGGCCCACGGATTAGGTCAGCGGCTCTTCTTCCCGCCAGCTGACCTCGCCGTCGACATAATGCTCCCGTTTCCAGATCGGCACTTCTTTCTTCAGTCGCTCCAAGGCCGTCCGGCTGGCGTCGTAGGCCGCCTCGCGATGGGGAGACGCCACGGCAATCACCACGCTCGGCTCCGAAAGGGGCACGTCACCCAGCCGATGCACGATCGCCACCCGCAACCGATCCCCGCCTGCCTCGAGCTCATCGACGATTCGATGGAGATTGGCTTGCGCCATGGTGCGATAGGCGCTGTAGGTCAGGCCGGAGACCTCCCGTCCAGCGTGGTGGTTGCGCACCGTGCCCAAGAACAACAGCACGGCACCGCATTCTGCAGACGCCACCGAGCGCTCCACCGCAGCCACATCGATCGAATCGTCCACTAAAGCCGCCCTGACCGACTCGACTGCCTTGCCCGAGTCAAGCGCTTGGGTCATCGGTCGACCCCCGGAGAACCTCCGGAAACCGGCGGCAAAAGGGCGACCTCGTCGCCATCCTTAAGCTCGGGATCCTCGTCCCGCACCAAGGTTCCACCGACAGCCACCGCAAGCCGATCCCAAACGGCCACCAGCACCGGATGTTTTTCTACCAAATGGGCCTTCAAATCCGACAACCGGGCTCCGTCCTCTAGAGTCAGTTCCTGGGGTCCCTTACCGACAATGTCGCTGGCGGTGGCGAACGCGAGCAATTTGATCTTCATGGGCAAATGCTAGCACCAAGCGTCCGTTTTTCAGCACCTCCAGATCCGTGCCCTGCACCTAAGGCGCCACTCCTCCGATAGACTCCAAAGAGGCAACGTTCGACGGCAACGCCCCACTCCTTGCCGCGACCCGCACCTTTGGGCCGTCGAACCCACGGACCCGCCATGGAGACCTGAGATGTTGAGTTCTACCGAGGAGCTGCTACGGAAAATTCGCTTGGGTGAGGATACCGTCCTCGAGCTGAAATCCGTCCGTTTGAAGGGCAGTAAAGTCGCCGAGCCCAAACGATCGGATCTTGCCGACGAAATCGCCGCAATCGCCAACACCTCCGATGGAGTCCTCGTGTTGGGTGTGAGTGACGATCGCGAGGTGATCGGCATGCCGCTCGACGGATTGGACCATGTCGAGAGATTTGTTTTCGAGATCTGCTCGTCGAGCATTCGCCCTCCGGTGCTTTTTCGCTCCTTCAGACTCGAGCTGCCCGACGCCGCCGGCGAACTGCAGCCGATTCTCAAAGTCGAAATCCCACGCAGTCTGTTCGTGCACCAAAGCCCAGGCGGATACTTTCACCGTCAGGGAAGCTCAAAGCAGCCCATGCCCCCGGACGTTTTGGCTCGGCTCTTTCAGCAACGTAGCCAAGCCAGGCTGATTCGATTTGACGAGCAGGTCGTGCCGGACACAACGATCGATGATCTCGAACCGCGCCTTTACCGTCGATTCTTGAAGAATTCAGGGGAAGACGAGTCTCTGGTCCTGCGCAAGCTCCGATTGTTGCAAGAGGACGATTTAGGCGTGGAGCGGGCCACGGTTTCCGGCATTTTGCTCTGTAGTGAGGAGCCGCAAAATTGGCTGCCCGGGGCCTTCATCCAGGCGGTTTGTTATCTAGGACCTCAACGAGACTCCAACAATCAATTGGACGCGGCGGAGATTTCGGGCCCCCTGGACCAGCAAATCTTACGCGCCGTGAAATTCGTCAAACACAACATGCGCACTGCCGCGATCAAGGATCCCGCCCGTTTAGACTTGCCTCAATACAACATCCAAGCCGTCTTCGAAGCGTTGGTCAACGCGGTGGCTCACCGGGACTATTCCATCCACGGCTCCAAGATTCGGCTTGTCATGTTCTCCGATCGCCTCGAGCTGTACTCCCCCGGTGCTCTGCCCAACACCCTGACCGTCGACAGCTTGCCCCTGCGGCAATCCACTCGCAATGAGCTGATCACCTCACTCCTGGCCAAGGGCCTCTTTGACGACCCCACCGAAGGCACGCCGGGGCTCCGATCCCTGATGGAAAAACGCGGGGAAGGTGTGCCGGTCATTCTCGAAAAAGGCCGGTCCCTTAGCGGCAAGACGCCCGAGTACCGGGTGATCGACAACGCTGAGGTGATGCTCACCATCTGGGCCGCGACCCGCGAATCGGCCAAGGCTGCGCTCCTCTCTTCATAAAATCGGCCGCCGATGCTGGTACCATCGGGCGACAAATGGCACGGCCGAAAGCTCCGCCGCGCCTACCCAGCACACCACGCCACGGTCCTGCCGCTCGTCAACTGCTTTCGAGACGCCCGGGATGCGTCGGCTCGGAGGATATTACGGTGACCATTCTCGGAAAAGATGTTCTGAAGGACGAGCGTTTTGAGCGTCGCACCGCGACCTGGCTCGAAGCGATCGAATCGTTGCGAAAAAGGGAAGAGGCCATCTCCCTCGGCGGCGGCGAGCGTTCCCGTGAAAAACAACGCAAAAAGGGCAAGATGCTGGCCCGCGAGCGGGTGGAATACCTTTGCGACGACGGCACCTTCATGGAGTGGGGCCTGTGGGTCGGCGAAGGCATGTACGAAGAGCACGGCGGCGCACCGTCCGCCGGGGTGGTTTGCGGCACTGGCCTGATTCATGGCCGCGAGGTGATGGTGGTGGCCAACGACGCCACCGTCAAGGCCGGTGCCTGGTTCCCGATCACTTGCAAAAAGATCCTCCGGGCCCAGGAAATTGCGCTCGAAAACCGCCTGCCCTTGGTTTATTTGGTGGATTCGGCCGGCGTTTTCCTGCCCATGCAGGACGAGATCTTCCCCGACAAAGAGCATTTCGGGCGCGTGTTCTACAACAACGCCCGACTGTCGGCGGAAGGCATTTTCCAAATGGCGGCGATCATGGGCTCGTGCGTGGCCGGCGGCGCCTATTTGCCGATCATGAGCGACGAGAGCCATATCGTCGAAGGCACCGGATCGATTTTCCTCGCCGGATCCCACCTGGTGAAGGCGGCGATCGGTGAGCAGATCGACAACCAGTCGTTGGGCGGCGCCGAGGTGCAATGCGACATCTCCGGCGTGGTGGACCATCGCCATCCCGACGACAAGAGCTGCTTGGACAAGATCCGCAGTCAATTTTCTCAGCTGGCCACGACCCCAAAAGCGCCGTTCGCCCGACGGGAGCCGAAACCCCCGAAATTCTCACCCGAAGAGATCTACGGCCTGCTGGAACTCGACCGTTCGCGCCCCTACGACGTGCGCGACGTGCTCGCCCGATTGCTCGACGGCAGCGAATTCGACGAGTTCAAGGCCAGCTACGGCCAGACCATCGTCTGCGGCACCGGTTGGATCGACGGCTGGGCGGTGGGCATCGTGGCCAATCAACGCTCGATCGTGCCGCGCAAAACCGGGCTCGAGGCCAAGGATAAGGAGCTACAGATCGGCGGCGTGGTCTACTCCGACTCCGCCGATAAAGCCGCCCGCTTCATCGAGCTGTGCAACCAAAAGGGCATCCCCTTGGTCTTCCTGCAAGACGTCACCGGTTTCATGGTCGGCAGCCGCGCCGAGCGCGGTGGCATCATCAAAGACGGCGCCAAATTGGTCAACGCGGTCGCCAACAGCGTGGTGCCCAAGATCACCATCTTCACCGGCAACAGCTACGGCGCCGGCAACTACGCCATGTGCGGCAAGGCCTACGGCGCGCGCTTCCTCTACGCCTGGCCGTCGGCAGCGATCGCGGTGATGGGCGGCGCCCAAGCCTCGAAGACTCTGCTGGCAATCCAGCTCAAGAATCGCGAGGTCAGCGAAGAAGAAAAGACCGAAATGCTGAATCGGATCCAGAAGTCCTTCGACGACGCCACCAACCCGCGTTACGCGGCGGCACGTCTGTGGGTGGACGAGATCATCACCCCGGTGGAAACCCGCCGCGCGATCTCCCGCTCCCTGAGCTGTGCCGCCTGCCAGCCCGAGCTGCCGGCCTTCCGCACCGGCGTGTTACAAACCTAAGGGCCTGTGGCCGAGGTCCGCCGGAGGCTCCAAAGACCGCCGAGCGCCAGTAAAGATACCAACAGACCGAGGCTGACTTGGCCAAGGGTCGGTACCTCGACGGGTGTCACAAGCCCTGCCACGGTCAATGGCACCGAACTCCAGATTTCGGCCTCCAATTGCCGGATCACCGGCGTCGAGTCGGCTATAGGATCGGAGAAATAGGCGGTATTGCCGAAATAAAGCGGCGGATCGGCGATGCCCGGCGTGCTGATGAAGCTGATCCACATACCGCCGCTGGCGTCAATATCCAGGCTGTCCACGAAATAGGGGAAGAGGTCATCACCGATCAGGCTGGTCAGCTCGCGGCTGTCGGTGAGATCGCCGGTCGCCGGGTCGAGAACCGCCAGGGTCGGCGGAGCAACGCCGCCAATCGGGCTCAGCAGAACGTAAAGTCGACCGTCCCACCAAGCGAGGTCCCGCGGCGTGGCCGAAGCAATGGTGGTTTCGACAGTCAGAGTGTCGGTTTCCAGATCGTAGGAGAGTATTTCCCCTGAAGATCTCGACATCCAGAGCAAACCTTGGTCGTCAAAAGCCAGGTTGGTGGATCCGAATACGCCGATGAACGTCAGCAGATTGCTGGTTCCCGCCTCCAGATCGAGCTCAAACAGCCATGCGTTGTTCAGGCCAGAAATGGCTGCCGCGTAGAGAAGTCCGGTGTTGTCATCGCGCTCCAACCCTTGAACTCTCGGGATGTCAGGAAACGACCAGCGCCGTCCTTCCGGGACTCGATCCCCGGTTTGGGTCAAGAACAGCTCCACAATCTCGTCGTTCTGGGCGCTATAACCCACCACCTCCGCGGTGAGGCTCACCGGTGACGAGAGCAAGAGAAATGTCCCCAGCAACCCGGTCGCATACCTTTGCCGACGCTGACTTCTCGTTTGATTCCGGCTCGTGTGATTCCGGCTCATAATCTCTCCAACTCTTGTTTTTGCGGTGTCGGTTCTTGTGTGGGTCGCTAAGGACGGGCGCCGGCTCGTAATCGCCAGAAGGCCGACATCAAGAGCAGCGCTCCCAGAACACCAAGGCCCACGGGCCCAAGGGCGGGCACCTCAACGGGCGCGACCCGACCCCTAACGGCCAGCGGCACACTGGGCCTGTGGGAAACCGACAACGAACGAATCGTCGGCGACGAGTCAGCGAGGCTCGAATAATGAGCCGTCGAACCCAAGGACAAAGGCGGATCTATGATGCCCGAAGCGCTGGTGAACCCGATCCACATGCCACCACCGGAGTCGAAATCCAGGCTGTCCACGGATTTCAGAAAGGCGTCGTCCGACGCCAAGCTCGGGAGCTGCTGATGCCCGGAAAGTTCTCCAGTAGCGGTATCGACGACCGCCAAGACCGGCGGCTCTTCATGGATCGCAGGCCGAAGTACCACATAGAACCGGCCGCCCCACCAGGCGATACCGCCCGGTTCGCCCGATAGCGTCGTTTCGAGAGTCAGCTGGTCCATTTCCAGATCGTAGGAATAAATCTCTCCCGCTGAGTTGGAAAGCCAGAGCAGACCATCGGCATCGAATGCCAGATCCGAATCCCCCCAGACACCCAAGGACCTCAACAGAACACTGGTCCCCGACTCGAGATCGATCGAAAAGAGGGTCGAGATACCGCCGATCGCTGCGTTGGACGTGACGAACATTTGGCCATTCTCGTCGACCTCAATCCCTCGAATGCTATTGAGACCTGAAATCTCCCATTGCTCGCCATCGGGCACTGAATCGCCCGCTTGGGTCAGCCCGAGTTCCACGATGTTGTTACCTAAACCGGAATATCCCACCACCTCAGCGGAGGAACTCGCCGCGATCGAGAGGAGGAGAGCCGCGCTGAAGACGGCAGAATTCAGGCACAAATGGACTCGCCGGTCACTTTTCACATTCACACTTTTCACATTCTCACGCATGATGTCTCCCTGCAGTTCAAGAAATGCCATAATAGCATAACACAAGGTCAGCACAGGTCAAATCATGGGCTACTAGAGCCTGCCCAAAAGTAGAGCCCAGCCTTGGCGCAGCTCGTTCTTGAGGCTGAGCTGACCGCGATCAAAGGTTTGATCTTGGCGGACATCGACCAGCCGTCCTTCGGCATCGAAGATGGCTCGGGCGCGAAAAGGGGTGAACGACGGTTGAGAGATCAAGCCGTATCTGCGGTCGTGCAGCACCACGTGCTCACCGTCGCGCGTGGTTTGCACGAAATCTGCGGCGAACCAGGTGAAGATCTTCGCTCCCCGATGCTCCAAAGCCCGGCGGACTCGCGGCCCGTCGTCGGACTCCAGCGCCGTCCATTGGATCGGTCGGGGCACCAGGGCGGAGCGAAACCCAACCCGAAATTGCCCGTGATCGTCGTATGCCGAAACTCGGCGGATCAGGGGGAAGAAGAAAGGTGTGCCTGCCCGGAGATCGAGAGCCGTGAAACCTGCGGTTCTGAGCTCTTCACGGGCGGCGCTCTGGGCTTGCAGGGTTAGGGTCCAGCCAAAGGCCAAATAGAGGCAGCCCCACAGTAAGGCGAAACGCCCCCATCGGCTCAGTCGATCGGGCGTCCCCCAGCGGGTGTAGGTCAGCATCAGCACTATAAACAGAGGCAGAGAAAAGATTGGATCGATGATTGCGACGGCATCGAAAACGAATCGTTCGCGGCTGAACGGCGCCAGCAGCTGGGTGCCGTAGGTGGTGAAAGCATCGAGAATCGGATGGGTCCAAAGGGCCCAGAAGGCCAGCTGGATCCAAACTTTGAGATCGTGTCCACCACCGAAAACCCGGCAGCCGAAGAGGCCGACGAAAGGAGCGATGAACGGCAGAGCCACGAGAGAATGGCTAATCCCTCGATGGGCCGCCAGGGTGTCCCACTCGTCGCTCCACAGACCCGCCAGCACGTCGAGATCCGGCGACATGCCCGCCAAAGCACCGAAAAGCACCGCTCGACGCCCTAGGCGCCGGTGAAAAAAAGCCGCGCCAATGGCGCCGCCGAGGCTTGCTTGTGTCAATGGATCCAAGATTTCTCCCTAGCTCGACTTGCTCCCAGAGTCTACGCCGGCGTCTGTCTTCCGGCCCGGGCCAACAGTCCGGCCCGGGCCAACAGTCCCGCCCGGACCAACAGTCCCGCCCGGCCCTGTTACGGATGCCCGAGCCGAAAGTTGAGCCCCGACCCGGGGTGCGCTACGCTTCCGCCACGATGCCTCCCCGGCACCGATTTCCCAGACCAGGAGAACCTCCATGCAGATCGACGACATCCGCCGCCTGTGCGTGACCGGTGCCGGCCAAATGGGCGCTCAAATCGCGGTTCAGGCGGCTTTGAACGGGCTCGAGGTGGCGCTTCACGATATTTCCGCCGAGCAGCTCGAACGCGCCGTGGCCGAGAATCGCCAACACCTCGGTCGCAAGGTGGAGAAGGGCAAAATGACCACCGATGAGGTCGACGCCACCTTCGCCCGCTTGACCACCACCACGGACCTTAGAAAAGCCTGCGAAGGGGCGGACTTCGTCATTGAAGCCGTGGTCGAAAAGCTCGAGATCAAACGGCAAGTCTTTGCCGACCTGGATCGTTTCACCCCCGACCACGCCATCCTCGCCACCAACAGCTCCTACCTCGGCAACTCCCGCATCGCCGATGCCACGAATCGCCCCGACCAGGTGGTCAATATGCACTTTTTCTACCCGCCCTTGGTGATGAAGCTGGTGGAAGTCGTGCGCGGCGACTCGACGTCCGACGAAACCATGGATTTGACTCTCGCCCTGGCCGAGCGCATGGGTAAAGTGGCCGTCCGGGTTGAAAAAGAGATGCCGGGATTCCTGGTCAACCGCATCCTGCGGGCTTTGGCCAACGAAGCGTACGACCTATTGGAGAACGGCGTCGCCACTTTCGAAGACATCGACAAAGCTTGCAAGCTCGGCCTCAATCATCCGATGGGCCCGTTCATGCTCGGCGACTTCAGCGGCCTAGATATCGGTTATAACGCTCGATCCGAGCGTTACCAAGAAACCGGTGACGAACGCTTCAAACCCCCCGCGGCCCTCGAGCTGAGGGTTAAACGGGGCGATCTCGGCCGCAAAACCGGCCGTGGTTTTTACGATTACTCAACTAACCCACCGACTCCTACGGAGGATTGATCCATGGAAATAAAAGATTGTGTAGCGCTGGTGACCGGCGGCGCCTCGGGCCTGGGCGAGGCGACGATCCGTCGCCTCGTGGGCGCCGGAGCCAAGGGCGTGATTGTCGACCTCAACGAAGAACGGGGCGAGGCCCTGGCGAAGGAACTCGGCGACGGCGTGGTGTTCGTCAAAGCCAACGTCGCCGACCCGGAGCAAGTTCAACAAGCGGTGGACGCGGCGTCCAAGCTCGGCGATCTGCGGATCGCGGTCAGCTGTGCGGGCATCGGCCCGGCGGCCAAAACCGTTGGGCGTGACGGCAGCGGTCACGATCTGGACATGTATCGCAAGGTGATCGAGGTCAACCTCATCGGCACCTTCAACGTCTTGCGCCTGTCGGCCGCAGCCATGGCGAAGAACGAGCCCAACGCCGACGGCGAGCGTGGTGTGGTGATCAACACGGCCTCGGTCGCTGCGTTCGACGGCCAAATCGGTCAAGTCGCCTATGCGTCGTCCAAGGGCGGCGTGGTGGGCATGACCTTGCCGGCGGCCCGGGATCTGATGAAGCTCGGCGTGCGCGTGGTCACCATCGCCCCGGGCACCTTTGACACTCCGCTGCTCGCCGGATTGCCGGAAAACGTGCGCGAGGCCCTGGCCGCCGGAATTCCGTTCCCGCGGCGGCTCGGCAACCCCGCCGAATACGCTCATCTGGCCCAGCATATTGTGGAGAACGCCTACCTCAACGCCGAGGTGATCCGCCTGGACGGCGCGCTGCGCATGCCGCCCCGTTGATCCGGAGGTTCCTTGACGACCGCCCAAGAGCCGCCATCGGCCCCGACTCGGGAATCTTCTCGGCCTGAGAAGGACCCCTCGGACATCTGCCGATTGGTGATTTTGGGCGCCAGCAACGTCGCCCGTTGTTTGCCCACGGCCCTGGCCACCGCCAGGGCCTTTTCCCTATCTGCCCATCCCACCCGCCCCTCTTGGATCGCGGTGGCCGCAGGGCGTGGACGGTCCTACGGTCAAACCAGCACCCTATTGGGTCGCACCCTGCCGGGCATCCTGCCATCGGGTTTGTGGCAAGCCCTCGACCGGGCTCCGCCGGGGCCCACCTACGCTCTGCTCACGGACATCGGCAACGACATCGCCTACGGCGTCGATCCAGAGCTACTGGTGGATTGGCTGGCGGCGACCTTGGACCAATTGCCGACCGACACCCGAGTGTCGGTCACTGCCCTGCCGCTCGACAATCTGGATCGCTTTCCCATCCCTTTCCTCGAGATCTTTCGCAAGACCCTCTTTCCCAGCTCCGACCAGCCCGTGACCGAGCTGTTGCGCCGGGCGGAAATCGTCGACGACTCCTTAAGGAATCTATGTGCCGAACGCGGCATCGAAGTCGTGGAACAGCCGGACGATTGGTTCAGCCTCGACCCGATCCACTATCGCTTGCGTCACCGTCACCTCATTTGGAGCCGGCTATTAGAGCCGTGGTTGGATGCCGACACCCGAACCCAGGCTCCACCGACGACCCGCTCCCGCAACCTGCCCTACTCCCAAGCCTGGCCCGAACATTTCTCGGTCTTTGGGCGACGCCTCGAGCGGCAACAACCTTGCCTGAGTTTGAAAGATGGCACCCCGGTCCACCTTTTCTAGGACGACTCCAATGGCCCAGCTTTGGAGACTATTCGTATTCCTAGCTCAACGGAAAGAGACCAGCCAATTGACATGAAGGAAAGAAATAGTCAGACTTAGTTTAACGGACCTAGTTTACAGGTCTAAACAAGGAGGAGACCCTGTGGTTACGGTGAACATCCATGAAGCAAAAACTCATCTTTCGAAGCTTGTAGATCAAGCTGCTAAAGGCGAGTCCTTCATCATTGCTAAGGCCGGCAGACCCCTCGTCAAGGTCATAGCTCTAGATGCCCCAACAGTTCCAAACCGCTTCGGCTTCCTGAAGGGAAAAATCAGCATTCCGGATGATTTCGATCGCATGGGAGAAGACGAAATCGCCTCATTGTTCGAAGGAAAATCATCTGAAAGCGAACCATGAAGCTACTGCTGGATACTCAGATTCTCCTATGGTGGGCCGCCGGACACTCCGGCAAGCTCTCACCTGCAGCACGAGAGGTGCTCCAAGACCCAAAGAACGAGCTTCTGTTCAGCGCAGCGAGCCTGTGGGAAGTCACCATCAAATTCGGACTAGGTAGATCAGACTTTCTAGTTGATCCACGAGTGCTGCGCCAAGGTTTACTTGATAATGGCTACATTGAGTTGGCAATAAGTAGCTTGCATGCAATCAGCGTCGCCGGTTTGCCGGCGTTGCACAAGGATCCATTCGATCGAATTCTCTTGGCGCAAGCGATTAGCGAAGGCATCACACTCATGACAGCCGACACAAAGCTTGGCGAGTATCCCGGGCCACTCATGATGGCCTGAGCGAGTAGAGGCTCGAAAGACCAAGCTGAAGTATCTCCCGATTCGAAGCCGTCTTCGAAGACCAAGCCACCGATCGGTGCCGTATTGGCGGCGTTGTCCGCACGGCTGACCCATTCGCCGTTGCCTGAAACTCCGGAACGTAGCTCACCGTCCGGCGATCCGGAGCCCGAAGAGTCGGAAACGGTGACTCCGGCCCCCTCTTCGAATCGATACGAACCCACCAACCCCACCGTGCCCGGCGACAAGATCTGAAATCGATGGGCGGCAATTTCGGCATTGGTTCGCGCGGTGCTCCAAATGCGCAGCTCGTCCACATAACCGTTGAACGAAGGGTAAGCGGCTCCGGCGTCGTGCTTTTCGGCGGCCACCACCAAGTACCAGCCGTAGGCGGTGAGCTGGCCGGTATCGCAATTGCCGGTGACCGGAATGCCACCGTCGGGATAGGAGAGGTCAGTGGTGGAGACACCCGGAGACGAGCGAAAATCCTCGACACCATCGACCACGATTCGTAAGTCTCCGGCCAAGACGTCGCGCACCACCGCCACATGGTGCCAAGCGTCGTCGAGCACATCCTCGCTGCCTTCAATGGTGTTGACCGAGCTGGGATTCACGTCGCCGGAATCGACTCCGAATCGAACCTTTCCTCCCGCCAGGCTGACCCCAAAGGCGTTGGCCGTGCCGCACCAAACATCGCGATCGAGAATGATGTTGCCTTCGATCCAGGAGTAATCAAAAACCTCCACGTCCCCACCGGAATGGGAGGTGGCATTGTCAGCCAACCGCCCCCGTAACCACAGCTCGAGAGTAAAGCTACCGGCCCCCACATCAATGGGCGTCGAGCTGTCTCCCGGGGCGTTGTCGTCCACCGGCAGCAGAATCCGATCTTCTTGACCCGGTGGCCCCACCCCGGTGCCGAAGAAGCGCAGGGCAAAATCGGATTGAGCCGAGGCGACCGTCGGCAAAACCCAGAGCATCAGGACCGGTGACCATCGAAATATTCGCATCCGGCTATTTTAGCCCAAGCATCTCGCACTTGGGCATCGGCTCAACACACGCTCAGTCACCGGCCGACGCGGTCGGTGATTCCGCCGAGTCTTCGGCCGGATCCTTCAAGTAGATCATCGGCACGTCGGCAGCTTTCACTTGGGCGTTCAAGGCCGGCAGCTCTTCGGCCAAGACCTTTTCCAAGGTCTTCAGCTGCTCGTCGATCGCGGCAAAGAGTTGATCGCGGACTTGTTGCGCGCCGTCGGTGGGCCCGAAGTCGCCGGAAAAGGCGTTGCCGTAGAGCCCGGCGAGTTTGTCGTTCAAGCGAATCGGGAAGTTGAGCGGATCTTGGCGGCTGCGATTTTGGGTCTGGTAGAGCGCCTTTTCGACCTCGCCGAGTTTCTCTTTGAGTGCCGACGACGCCTCGGCCACCGCTTGATGGCCTTCGGAGTCGTCCAGGCGTTTCTCCAGACCTTCGATTTGAGACTTCGCCTCGCGCACCTTGCCCACCGCCCGGTTGGTTTCCGTGAGCTTGTCGCGCACGTTGCTCAAGAACTCGAATTGGGCCTGGTAGTCGTCGGATGTCGCGGCGCTACGGGGATCGGCGACCACCTGGAACTCGGTCTCCTCCGACCAATCTCCGACCGTGAAACGCGCTCGGTAGGTGCCCGGCACTGCCCGAGGGCCCATGGTGAAGCCGTTCCAGATCACCATGCCCGGGAAATCCTTCGGCCCCGGATAGAGCAAGTCCCACTCGAGGGTGCCCGCTCCCTCCTTGAGCTCCAGGATCTGGTCCGGATCGGCCTCGCCCTCGTCCGGCTCGCCCTCGGCCGGCTCACCTTCCGCTTTGGGCGTGAAAGCACGGATGATTTCACCTGCCGAGTCCAGGACCTCGAAACGAACTTCCGTTTCTTTGCTCGGTTTTTCGGTCAGGAAATAGCGGAAGACGGCGCCGGACGGAGGGTTGGTGCCGGCTTGGCCGCTCGAGCGGTCAAAGGATCCTCCAGAGGTCAATCGGATGGTCGCTCGGGGCGGGTGGAGCCGATTTCCGGACTCGTCGTCGGTCAGGACATGCAAGAGCGAGAGGTCGTCGAGAATCCAGAAGCCGCGACCTTGGGTGGCGGCCACCAGGTCGCCCTCTTTGACCGCCAGGTCCGTGATCGGGACTTCCGGTAGCTCCAGCTGCAAGCTCTGCCACGAGGCTCCATCGTCGAAAGACACGTAGACCCCACGCTCGGTTCCGGCGTAGAGCAATCCTCGACGGTCGGGATCCGCACGGATCGTCCGGGTGAAGTGGTCGTCGGCGATGCCCGAGGTGATCTTCTTCCAAGTGGCGCCGTAGTCTTCGGTGCGATAGAGCAACGGCCTGAAGTCGTCGGACTTATAACGGGTGGCGGCCAGGTAGAGGCCGCCTTTTTCGAAGGGGTGGGCGTCGATGCCGTTGATCTGGCTCCATTCGGGCAGGGTCGGCGGGGTGACGTCGCTCCAGGTTTCGCCGCCATTTCGGGAGAGGTGCAACAATCCGTCGTCCGAACCCACCCACAGCACGCCTTTTTCGTGGGGAGATTCCAAACCCGCGAAGATCGTGCCGTAATACTCCACGCTGGTGTTGTCTTTGGTGATCGGCCCGCCGGACGAACCTTGTTTGTCTTTGTCGTTGCGGGTTAGGTCGTCGGAGATCCTCTGCCAGCTCTCACCCAAATCATCGGATTTGAACAACACCTGAGCCGCGGTGTAGAGGCGATTCGGGTCGTGGGGGGAGAAGAAGGTCGGGAAGTTCCATTGGAATCGATATTCGAGCTCGGCCGCTCCCCAGCCCATGGGATCGTCGGGCCAGACGCTGACGTTGCGTCGCTCGCCGGTGCGGTGATTGACCCGCTCCAAGTTGCCGCCATAACAACCGCCGAACACGATGTCGGGATCGTCGGGTTTGGCCACGATGTGGCCGCATTCGCAGCCCGCCGACGGCTCCCAATCGCGCACACCGATGGAGCTGCCACTGAAGGATCGGGAGCGCAAGCGCACGGACGAGTTGTCTTGTTGGCCACCCAACAGCCGGTAGGGGAAGGCGTTGTCGGTAGACACCCGATACATCTGTGCGGTCGGCTGGTTGCTTTGGGTGGTCCAGGAAGTCCCGCCGTCTTCGGAAACGTTGGCTCCACCATCGTTCGATTGGATCAACCGTTTGGGGTCGTCGGGATCGATCCACAGGTCGTGATTGTCACCGTGGGGAACCGAAATTCGAGAAAACGTGCGACCGCCGTCCTTGGAGTGGTGGAAGCCCACATTCAGCACGTATACCGATTCCGCGTCGGCTGGATCGGCGTAAATCCGCGTGTAATACCAGGCCCGCTGGCGCAGATCCCGACTGTCGTTGGTGCGGCTCCACGTCTCACCGCCGTCTTTGGAGCGGAAAACGCCTCCTTCTTGCGCTTCGACCATGGCGTAGAGATTCTCGGAGTCGCTCGGCGATACGGAAACGCCGACGATGCCCCAGGTGCCCTCGGGCAGGCCCTTGTTGGAAGAAAGCTCGGTCCAAGTCTCACCGCCGTCCGTGGACTTCCAAAGGCCGGATCCCTCACCCCCGGATTCCAAGGTCCAAGGTGTGCGCAAGACCCGCCAAAAACCGGCGTATAGGATGCGCGGATTATTGGGATCCATGGCCAAATCCACACAGCCGGCGTCGGCATTGACGAAAAGGGCTTGGTTCCAAGTGGCCCCGCCATCGGACGAACGGAAGACCCCGCGCTGCTCGTTCGGCCCGAAAAGGTGGCCCATGGCGCAAACCCACAGCCGATCCGGATCTTTGGGATGGATACGAATTCGCGAAATGTGTCGGCTGTCGGTCAACCCCGCGGATTTCCACGTTTTGCCGCCGTCGACGGACTTCCATAATCCGTCACCGTGGGAAACGTTGCCGCGGACTGTTTTCTCACCCCCACCGGCATAGACCACATTCGGATCCCAATCCGAAACCGCCACGGCGCCGATGGAGCCGCCGAAAGTGCCGTCGGAAACATTAGTCCATTCCCTACCGGCGTCGACGGTTTTCCACACTCCACCGCCGGTAGCACCGAAATAGTAGGTGTTGCGATCACCTCGAATGCCGGTGACCGCAGCGACACGGCCGCCGCGATAGGGCCCGGCCTCGCGCCATTTCATGGATTCGAGTCTGGCCGGATCAACGGTTTGAGCATCGACAGATGGGGCGGAGGCGACCGAAAGAGCGACGAAGGCGGCGAGCACCGCCGCAGAAGAACGGATTCGGATCATGGGACTCCCTTTCTTGAACTTAATTGGCAAGCCCGTATGATTTCACAGGCACACCCTTGCGATGAACTCAGGGAAGGTTTCGACTGCCTTTTTGAATGCCATAAGACCTTTTTGCCCATTTTCTCGCGTTTAGAGATAGGAGCCACTAAACCGAGAGGCGGCCTTGGCTAGATCTGACATCGGCTGGGACACGTTGGCGTCGGACGCTCACAGACTTCGAGCCATCGACAAAGGGGGAAGATCCATGATCCATGAGGAAGAGACGCTAATTTCGAGCGGTCTAGAACGACGGGCGGTCCATGCGCGACGACGCGCCTACTCAGGCGATATTGTGGGGGCGACCGCTGATTTCGCTGCCCTATGGCCCGAATCCAAATGTCTACGGCCGGGTCGACGCCTGCGTTTTCTGAGCCAATATGCCGGGGTTTTGGGCCGACGTCAGTGCGTGCTCGATTTCGAGCGTATCCGCTTGCTGGCCGAGGAAGCCGAGCGCCTGTGGAATCGCCTGGACAGCCAGCGAGAAGAAGCTCAGACCTCCCGTCGTCACCTCCGAGGGGTCTTGGGAGCCCTGCTCAACGTGGTGCGCAAAGTGGGTGACGAGTCCGCCATCGGCCAAACCGCACTGCAACACATCTGGGCCTTGGCTTCAGCTCTGGATTCCCAGCGAGGAGCCGACGCCAACCGCTACCGCGCCCTCAAAGAAAACGGCAAGACCATCTGGATCGCTTGCCACCACGGTCGCTACCGTCTGCTGCGTTTGAAGCATTGATCCGGCCGGCTCGCAGGGGCAGCTCTCAGTCTGAGCGCTGTTGTTGCAGCCGCTTGCGAATGCGGTCCAGCTCGGCGAGGCGCTCGCGGAATCGCTTTTCGACCCCAACATCCTTGGGCTCGTAGAAACGAGTTCCGGCGATCGAGTCGGGCAGGCACGACAATCCCCCCACACCTTCCTCGGTATCGTGGGCGTAGACATATCCGCTACCGTAACCGAGGTTCTTCATCAAACCCGTGGGCGCGTTGCGAATCGACATGGGTACGGGATCCGCAGGACGCTCTTCAAGGGTCTTGCGGACTTTTTTGAGGGCCATATAAGCGGCATTGGATTTCGGTGCCAATGCCAGGTAAATGGCGGCTTGCACCAAGGCCAAATCACCTTCGGGTGAGCCCAGGCGGTCGTAAGCGTCCCAAGCTTCCAACGCCCGGCGCACCGCGTTGGGATCCGCCAACCCCACATCCTCATTGGCGAAACGCACCAATCGACGAGCGATATATCCGGCCGACTCGCCGGACTCCAACATGCGCACCAACCAATAAATGGCGGCGTCGGCATCGCTGTCTCGCAAGCTCTTATGCAAGGCCGAGATAAGGTTGTAGTGCTGCTCACCGGATTTGTCGTAGAGCATGATTTTGCGCTGGGCCACTTGGGCCACCGCCTGGGCGTCGACTCGATCCCGTCCGGCGGATCGGCTGTCGACCACCACCAGCTCCAGGAGATTGAGCGCCCGGCGTGCATCGCCACCAGCGCTTTGGATCAACGCCCCGAAGGCCTCGTCTTCGAGTTCGACCCCGAAATCCGCCAATCCCCTATCCCCGGGCTGCGCCAGGGCACGGCTCAGCACCTGCTTCAGATGATCGGGCGACAGCGGCTCGAGCACCACCACCCGACACCGCGAGAGCAACGCGCCGACCACCTCAAAGGAAGGGTTCTCGGTCGTCGCACCGACCAGCACGATATCTCCTTGTTCCACGTAGGGCAGGAAGGCATCTTGTTGGGAACGGTTGAATCGATGGATTTCGTCGACGAAAAGCAGGGTCTTGCGGCCGTCCGCACGACGGAATCGGGCAGCGTCCACCATCACCTGTTTCACTTCTTTGATGCCCGAAGTGACCGCGGAAAACGGCACGAAGCGGCTGGTGGTCGAACGGGCCACGATTTCCGCCAGGGTGGTCTTGCCACAGCCCGGCGGTCCCCACAGGATCATCGACGGCACCCGGTCCTCGGCGATCGCTCGGCGCAAAAAACCCTCGGGACCGACCACCGCGTCTTGGCCGACCATGTCGTCCAACGTGCGCGGGCGCAATCGCTCCGCCAGGGGCGCCCCCGAAATATCCGAGGATTCGGGCTGCCTGTCGGCGTCGGAGGCCGAGCCGCCTTTGGACGGCAGCTGTTCGTCGAATAGAGTTCGGATCGTCAGTCCCCCGATTCGATCGCGCGCACCACCGATTCAGTGAATTCGCTGGTGCCCACGGTGCCGCCGAGATCCCGGGTGCGAATCTTTTGCTCCACCACCACCTTGCGAAGGGCCTTCGCCAATCGATCCGCCTCGTCCATCAAGTTGAGGTGGCGCAACATCAGGATGGCGGAGCGTATCAACGCCATGGGATTGGCCACACCCAGTCCGGCGATGTCCGGCGCCGAGCCGTGCACCGCTTCGAAGACGGCTTCGTGATCGCCGATATTCGCACCGGCCACCACACCCAAACCGCCGACCAATCCTGCCGCCAGATCGGAAACGATGTCGCCATAGAGGTTTTCCAACAACAACATGTCGTACTTTTCGGGATACATCACCAGCTGCATGCACATATTGTCGATGATTCGATCGTCGGCCTCGATCGACGGATGGCTCTTAGAAACTTCGCGGAAGCAATCGAGGAAGAGACCGTCCGAAAGCTTCATGATGTTGGCCTTATGCACCGCGGTCACCCGCTTGCGGCCGTGTTTCTCAGCGTATTCGAAAGCGAATTTGGCAATTCGGGTCGACGCTTTTTCGGTGATGATTTTCAGGCTCTCCACCACGCCCGGCACCACCTGATGCTCTAAACCGCTGTAGAGCCCTTCCGTGTTCTCGCGCACGATGACCAGGTCGACATCCTTGAATTTGTGATCGATGCCGGGAATCGAACGGGCGGGCCGGAGGTTGGCGTAGAGCTGAAGATCTTGGCGCAGAAGCACGTTGATCGAACGGAACCCTTTGCCGATCGGGGTGGTCACCGGGCCCTTGAGACATACTTTGTTGCGTCGGATCGAATCCAAGACTCTGACCGGGAGCGGCTCCATGTCCTGCTCCACCGCTTCCGCGCCCACCACGTAAGACTCCCATTCAAAATCACAGCCGACAGCCTCCAACACGCGTACCGTGGCTGCGGTCACTTCCGGTCCGATGCCGTCTCCCGGCAATAAGGTCAAGGTTTGTGCCATGGGTTCCTACTTTCCTCGCAAGAGCACCGTAGTGCCCGATTTTTTGGTCTCGATGGATGTAAACGTCTCTAAGTGGAAAAAGTCTCGTGTCGCTCGAAGGGATTAAAATCTAGGGTTGGCCCGCGAGCGTCGCTTCAGTGGCGGCCGGCTGCTCTGCCATGCGGGCGATCTCTACCGATAACCCTTCGCCGCTGAACACGTCGCCTAGGGCACGGACCTCGATGCCTTGGACGAAGTCGAAGCAAAGATCTTGATAGTCCACCAGGCCCGGCTCTCCGCGGTCGCGGAATAAAACCACCACACGATCTCCTACCCGCAGCAGGTCTCCGGCTTGGGCGTCGGATGGCCAGCGCATTTGTTCGGCAATGTCGAGGCTGCTCCAGACCAAATTCCCGAAGGAGGTTCCAGACGCACGGGCCAGATCGCGCAGCAGGGTCAATCGGCTAAAAGCGATTCGATGGCGGGCCAACTCGTCGATTTGCCTCACCAGCTCCACCGGCGGATCCGCGGGAGGAACCAATTGGGTCAGCCCCAACCACCGCGAGACTTCCCGAGCCCCGTCGTTGGACACGACGGTCACCGTGGGAAAGCGCTCGACCTCGCGTTTCAAATCGTCCACGTCCCAGGAACGTACGACCTGGGTAGGCAACAAATCATCGGCAAATCGATAAAGCTCGAGTTGGGTTCGGAACCGTTGGGTCCCGAGCATCGGTCGTGGCACGGCATCATCGCTTTGCAGATGGTCGTCATTGGCGGGATCGATCGCCCCCGGAATGGACCAAGCTAAAGGCCAGTCTGAGCGAAGGAAGGATTCGAAGCGAAAGGTCGAAATCCCCTCCGTTCCCAGAGTCATGAAGGGTGAACGGCCTTCGAGGGTATACCAACGAATTTTCACCGGGCGATTCCTATCCCAGGGCTGCAGACTCTCGGCGGGGATCTCTTGATCGTCGATTTTCAGTCGATCGGCGGCGGTGTAATAAACGGTGTCGCCGTTTCGCTTGGTGGCACCGACCACAGCGTGCAGGGTGAAACCTGTGCCTTCGTCGATCTCCACCGGTCCCACACGTGCCACGCCCGTGCCTTCGACCTCAATCGCAACCCAGGCTTCGGTCAGGGTTGGAGCCAGTCGATCTTCGACCGTGGGCTGTAGAAAGACGAACCCGATGCCCAACACCAAAAGTGCGACGATGATCCAAAAAGCTCTGTTTTCCATGATGACCTCTGGGTCGATTTCGATGTGCTCGATCAGACCCGAGAACAGTCTGCCCGGTTCCGCGGCATGCCGACACCCGGCGATGGGACGTTCGAGCGCGTCCTGCTCGCCTACTGAGGCGAAAGCTCTTGAAGTCGTGAGCTGACGTCGCGGAAATTGGTGTTGAGACCGTAAATCTCGACGAAGGTCTTATACGCGGAAGTGGTGTCTCCCTGGGATTCGTAAGCGACTCCCATATCGTAGAGTAGACCCAAAGTGGCGTCTTCATTGATGTCCGGTGAGGCCAAACCCTTCTGGTACCAGCGCACGGCCAACTCGGGCAAACCCTTCTCTTGAAAGCAAATACCGAGCATCGACGCACATTCCACCAAATAGCGGGAATCCTTGGATGCGAGCTGAAACTCGCCGATCGCTTCGTCCAACAGCCCCATTTCGCGATAGGCAATGCCCAGGTTGAAGTGGGTGTCGTAATCCTCGGGTGAAAGGTTTTCGGCGACCCCTTGTTTGAAACCTTCGATGACTTCCTCCAGGGACTGCTCCTGCGATTCCACCGAAGTCAGCATCGACTCGTCGATCTTCGCTGCTTCTTCGCCGAGTTCTTCTTCCAGCTCGGCAGCAAGGTCGAAGAAATCGTCCTCGTCGTCGAACATCGTCGACGTATCTACGATCTGACGAACTTTCTCGGGTGCCGGAGTGGGCTCGTCCAGCCAGCTCATTCCGGTCTCGTCCATCAAGTCCTCGGACGGCGGCGGTAGAGCATCGCCGCTGGGCTGCCCGGGCACTTCTTCGGTTTGGTCTAAGGAGAGCTCATTCGCGAGGGAGAATTTCCCTTCATCAGCGCTGCCCTTGCCTGGGTCGGAGGCCATCGCAGGCTCGACGGCCGGCTCTTGGGACAGCAAATTATCGACCACCGACGGCGCAGAAGACGAGGAGCTGTCGAAGCTGTCCAGACTGAGGTCTTCAAGCAACTGAGCGATGCGATCATCTTCGGGCGGCTTCTCGACCACCGCAGCCTGAGGCTCCTCCGGATCGAGAGAGTGGCCGGCATCCGCGAACTCTTGTTTTAGGGCCTGCCAATGGGTCGAGTCACCCTGAGCCTCCGACTGCTCCTGGAGATTCCGGGCCCTTTCGATCGCGGCATCTACCTGACCGGCTTCCAAATCTAGGCGCGCGCGCAAAGCCAGACCTTCGAGATGGGTGGGGTTGCCTTCCAGCAAATCGTCCAAACGGTCGACGGCCTTTTCTAACAAGCCGTATTTGGCGAAAACCGTGGCTTCGGCCACGAGATCCTCGTCGCGACGCACGGCCGGAACCGTGGGCACTGGGGCCGGCGGTGGCGGCTCGGGACGACTTGGGGGCACAGAGGTAGCAGGACGAGTTGCGTCGAGATCGTCCTCCGGCTCTTCGTCTTCTTCTTCGTCGTCGTCGAGACTGAATGAAAGCGAGAAGGGCTGGGCAACGGGCTTTTCTGCCGGCACTGAAATGGGCGCGGGCGTAGCGGTTTCCAGCTCTGCGGGTGCCGCGGGCTCTGGGGTCACGGCAGGCAAGGTGACGTCGAGATCGTCCATCTCGCCCGTCGACCATTCGATTTCGATTTCCGGAGCGGCCGGCTTAGGAGCGGCCGGCTCAGATGCGGCCGGCCTAGGCTCCAGCTCTATCGGAACCGCTTCCACGAACGGCTCCAACTCAGGTGCGGCCGGCTCAGGTGCGGCCGGCTCAGGTGCGGCCGGCTCAGGTGCGGCCGGCTCAGGCGGCTCGATCTCAAATTCGAAATCGGCGTCGGTGCCGACGCTTCCCGGTGGCTGGTAGCTCGCCTCCTGGGGCGCGAAGTCCAATTCGCTCAGCTCGGGATCCGCCTGGGCACCTTTGAGGTCTGCCAGATCCATCTTGAAAGCCTGCCCGGCCGTGTCGGTGAGGTCGTCCGGAGGCAGGACTTGGGAGGGGGGCATAGACTCGTCGTCTAAATCAAATGACGGCACTCGTCCGACTGCCACCTCACTACCGTCAATGGATGTGGCTGACGGCGCGTCGTCGCTCGGCGGGCTCACCTGGCTCGGTGACGGAGCTTCGTCGTCGAGATCGAACGTGAACTCACCGGACTCGCCACCGAAACCAGGCTCGGGTGCGAGCCCCCCCGTGGTGTTCGAGGCATCGAAGGAGGCGGGGGAATCAAACGATGTCGACGAATGGAAGGAAGAGGGCGAGTCGAAAGACGCAGGGGAATCGAAAGACGCAGGGGAATCGAAAGAGGCCGGAGCATCGAACGACATAGGTGCGTCGTCGAACTCTACGGCCGCGGGAGCCTCTCCTTCCATCGGCAGATCGAACGAGATCTCCCCATCGGAGGACGCCGGAGCATCTTCAAACGGGGCACTGAAATCCGTATCGTCCACCTCTGGCCGGCGGCCGGTGAAAGTGCCTTCGTTGGGGTGGAATCCGTCTCCTGGAACGCCGGTTTCGTCTTCCGCCTCGGCGGCGGCTTCCTCGGGGGGCGGCTCAGGCTCGGCCAATCCGATTTCCCGCCCGACCTCCTCGGCCGCCGGATTGAGATCAACGGCTTTGGCCAACAGGTTGGCAGCCGCACCAATCGCGCCTCGGGTCTTCAGATGACCGACCGATTGACGAATATTGTCCAGATTGTCCGGCGCCAGCTCTATGCCGCGGCGGTAAGCCTGCACCGCTTCGTCGGCCGAGTCATTGTCGACCAGCAGATCGCCGAGCGCGCGAAATTCCCGCAACGCTTTGTCGGTCAACCGTTGGCTCGAATAAAGTTCCGCCAATTTCAGATGGAAACTCGGATTGTCGGGCTCCATCTCCGACATGCGCTGGTAGATGGTGATCGCTGAAGTGGCGTTCTCGTGTTTTTGATAGTAGTCCGCGAGAACTTGATACTGACTGCGCGCGTCGTTGATCAGCCCCTGTCGGTGATAAAGCTCCGCCAAGCGCTCGTAGACCCGCAACACGGTCGGGTCGAGCTTAATGATCTTCTTATAGATCGCAATGGCTTTGACGAAGAAACCGTCGCGGCTGTATTTGTCCGCGATCTGGGAGAAAAGCTTGACCGCTTCGTCGTAACGTTCCAATCGGGCGTAGAGGTCACCTACCCTATTTAGGGTGTTGGTGTCGTTGGAATCTTCCGCCAAGACCTTTCGGTACTCTTTGATCGCGGCTTCCAATTTGCCCTTGGCAACATATTTCTCTGCTGCCTTGATGACCTTCTCGCGTTTCAAAGCCATCAGAGTCCCCCCGTCGATCTAGAAACACGGACATTCGGAGCGCGACGAGAGACCTCGGCCCGACTGGATCGGGGCTTGCGGCGGCCGGAGCCCTTTGGCTTGTCGAGCCTCGGCAAGACCGAGCGGAAGGTCAATCGATGGGCCTCACAAGGTCCGTAGTCGACCAAAGCAAGGCGGTGGGCGGCGGAGCCGTAACCCTTGTTGCCGGCGAAATCGTATTGGGGGAAGGAGCGATCCAGCTCGGTCATCAGCCGATCTCGCTCGACCTTTGCCAGGATCGACGCGCAAGCCACAGCATAGCTGATCTGATCCCCGCGGATGACGGACAAGCACGGGATCTCGCAATCAAACCGAACCGCATCCACCAGCACGAACTCTGGCAGCTCAGCCAACCCGACCACGGCGCGGGCCATGGCCAGCCGGGTGGCTTCGAGAATATTGATGCGGTCGATGATGTCGGGCGAGATGGCGACCACCGCGGAAATGGGATGGGCCGAACGGATGGCATCGGCAAGGCGAGCACGCCGGTCGCTGGAGAGGGCCTTGCTGTCGTCGACTCCGGGCACGAGCTTACCGGGTTCCACGACCACGGCCCCAGCGACGACCGGGCCGGCCAAACAGCCCCGCCCAGCCTCGTCGACGCCCGCGATCTTGTGGATGCCGGAGTCTCCCAAGAGGTTTTCGAGACCCCGCATTAGCCGAAGCCGATACGCTTCGGCGAAGACCTGGCCCATAGTCGTCAAGCCATCTCCCACCGTTGACCGAGCACGCGATAGTCGGACGATACCGCCACCTAACGTGCTCCTGCCCGCCGAGCGGACAGCGTCGAGCCCGGCGATCCGGGGGCCTCCCGGACGCTCGGCTCGACTGTTATTTGTCGCGCCGCTCTTCGATCCGAGCCGCTTTGCCGCGCAACTCGCGGAGGTAGTAAAGCTTCGCACGCCTTACTTTACCGCGACGGACCACTTCGAGTTTGTCGATCACCGGCGAATGGAGCGGGAAAACACGCTCGACGCCAATGCTGCCCGACATTTTGCGGACCGTGAAGGTCTCGCGGGTACCGCCTCCCTTGCGAGCGATCACCACTCCTTGGTAGATCTGGATCCGCTCTTTCTTGCCCTCGAGCACTCGCACGTGGACCTTGACGGTGTCGCCCGCCCGGAACTCGGGCACTTCGTCCTTGAGGTAGGGACGCTCGACATTCATTAGTACGCTCATCGCATTCTTCCTTCGGGCGACGTCGAGGTCTAAACCCGCGTCGCTCCTGTCTGCCTTGGGGCCCGATGTTGGAACAGGCCCCTTAATTATTGGTAACTACTCGTGGTGTTGCAAGCCCGCGGGATAGTCGACCCCGAGCCGCTCCGCCATTACCGACAAAGCTCTTCTTTCGTCGTCGGAGAGATCCGCCTCGGCCAACAGATCCGGGCGCTTCAACAGCGTCGTTTCCAAAGACTTCTTTCGCCGCCATGCTTCGATGTGAGCATGGTTTCCCGACAGCAGAACCTCCGGAACCTCCATGTCTTCCACCACCCTCGGACGGGTGAAGTGAGGAAAGTCCAAAAGGCCGTTGCGAAAGCTGTCCCTCTCCACCGAGTCTCCCAGTCCGACCACTCCCGGAATCTGCCGAGAGACGGCTTCGATCAGGACCATGGCCGGCAGCTCTCCACCCGAAAGCACGAAATCACCGATCGAAATCTCTTCGTCAACCACCGCGTCGAGAACCCGTTCGTCCGGTCCCTCGTATCGCGGGCAAAGCAGCAGCAGATTCTGGCGACGGGAGAGTTCGCGCACCTTCTGCTCGTTCAGTCGACGCCCTTGGGGTGACATCAAGACCCGCCAAGGCGCCTGACCTTCGAAACCTTCCGCCAACTCACGCGTCCCTTGGATCCAGGGGGGCGCCGTCATCACCATGCCCCCGCCTCCACCGTACGGTTCGTCGTCGACGCTGCGATGACGGTCCTCGGTGAACGAGCGAAGATCGTGCACACCCACTTTCAGCAGACCGTCTCCCACCGCTCGGCCGATTAAGCTGGTCGAAAAGAACGGCTCAAAAAGCTCTGGAAAGATGGTCAGGACTTCGATGTGCATACGGCGATCAGTCCTTCGGGCAACCGGGTATCGATGCGTTGGGCTGCCACGTCTACTTCGGCCAAAAAGGCGTCGACGAAAGGAATCAGAACCGACCGCCCTTCCTTCTCGACCCGGAGCAAGATACCGCCTCCGTCTTCGACCACCTCCGCGACCTCTCCGAGCAAACCGGCGCGCTCGTCGTGGCAGACACAACCCACCAATTGGTGGTGGTAGTAGAAACCTTCGGGAGGCTCTGGCACATCCGAGGCGTCCACCTCGAATTGGCCACCCCGCAACTCTTCGGCGAGGTCCCTGGAATCGATCCCGGGCAACCTCACCAGGAGGTTTCCCCGTTCGGGTCGAATTTGCTCCAGCTTGACCCGACGGCTGCGTCCTTGAACGTTGAGATACAACTCTGCGCCGACCTCGAAGCGACCTTCAACGTCGCTCCAAATCTCGACCTTCAGCTCACCCCGGATACCGTGCGGACGAAGAATCCTGCCCACTGCAACGCGGTCCTCCCGGGAGGATTCCGCGCTGCTCCGACGACTCTGTCCACGCCCGGGGCGCGGCTCTTTCAGGGTCGACCGGTGAGTTCGATCACCGCTCGCGGATCTCGAGGGCATATCGCTGACCGTCCAAAGTGCCGCGGGCTTCCAGAAACGACCGCAAAGAACGAGCTGTCCGGCCTTGTCGCCCGATCAGCTTGCCGAGATCGTCGGGATCTACGTGCACCTTATAGGTTCGATCACCGCCTCGGTCAATCTCTTCGGCCAGCTCCAGATCGTCCGGAGAGTCCAAGAGCATCCCGATCAGCTGGGCCAGGGCTTCGCCGAGCTCTGGAACCTCTTCGTGCCCCTCGTCGTTGGTCATCAAGCCTCGCCTTTGTCTTTAGCGTTATCGTCTTCAGCCTTCTCGGCTTCAGCAGCGGGTGCTTCCTCGGCGGCCGGTGTTGCCTTGGCCTTGGCCTCGGCTTTCACCTCTGCCTTTTTCACTTCAGTCGCTGCCGCTTTCTCAGGCTTCTCGGCCTTCTTCTCAGCCTTATCGGCCTTTTTATCGGCCTTCTCAGGCTTCTCAGCCTTCTTCTCGACGGGCGCCTCGGCTGCGTCGCCGGCCGGCGCGTCGTCAGTGAAAGCACCCTTGCGGGCCTTTCGTACCAATTTGTTCAGGGTCTCCGAGGGCTGCGCGCCCTTGGAAATCCAGTGGTCCACCTTGTCCAGATCTACCTTGAACACCGAGGGCGAATGCCGCGGGTCGTAGTAGCCGAGCTCATCCAATGCCGTGGCGAGCGGAGTGCGGCGAGAGTCCGAAACCACCACGCGGTAGAAAGGACGGTGCCGGCTGCCCATACGGCGGAGCCGAATCTTCAACATGTCGAATCCTCCAATCGATCTATCTTCGGAACGATGCGTTCTCTATCGGATCATGCCCTCAAACCCTTAGGGCTAAGGCACGAATGCTGTCGCGAGAATGCGGTGTGGGGCCTGGCTCGTGACGCCAGGGCGCAAAAAACCTAGGGTGCGGGGCGCACCGAGCCGCCGATGGTACCAGGAAGGTTTAGTGTTGGCTAGAGATTTGAGCGGAATTCTAATGCCGGGAACCGGTGGCCCCCGGGGTCAAAAGCCCAGACCGCCGAACGGACCTCCCAACGAACCGCCGCCGGGCCCGCCCAGTCCGCCGAATCCGCCCTTCGGGGCCCCACCGCCCATGCCCCCTTTGAGAGCGCGACGCAGGAATTTGCCCTGGGCCCCCTTCATCATCTTGCGCATGGTCTGGTATTGCTTGAGCAATCTGTTGATGTCTTGGACGCGGGTGCCGGAGCCCCTGGCCACTCGCTTCTTTCGCTTGGCGTTGAGGATCGCCGGCTTGCGACGCTCTTGCGGGGTCATGGAGTTGATCATCGCCTCAACCCGACGGAGTTCCTTTTCATCCACCTGGGCGCCGGCCAAACCTTTGAACGGCCCGACTTTCGGCATCAGCTCGAGAATCTGGGAAAGGGGGCCGAGACGTTGAATCTGACGCAGCTGGTCCCTCAAATCCTCGAGGGTGAAATCCTTGGACACAAAGCGTTTGGCCAGACGCTCGGTCTCATCCTGATCGAGACCTTGCTCCGCTTTTTCGATCAACGACAGGACGTCGCCCATGCCGAGGATACGCGAGGTCATACGGTCCGGGTGGAAGAGAGAAATATCTTCCAGCTTTTCACCGGTGCCGACGAATCGGATCGGTTTCTGCACCACGGTGCGAATCGACAGCGCCGCGCCGCCCCTCGAGTCACCGTCCATCTTGGTCAGCACTACACCCGTCAGGTCGAGGATGCGACTGAATTCTTGGGCGCTCTTGACCGCGTCCTGACCGGTCATGGCATCGGCGACGAAGAGGACCTCGTCGGGGCTCAAGATTTCGACCACCTGCTTGAGCTCGCCCATCAGCTGCTCGTCAACGTGTAGACGGCCGGCCGAATCGACGATCACCACATCGTGACCGCGCTCGCGCGCGTATTTCACACAGCGGCGCGCGACCCCCAAGACGTCCTCACCGGGCTCCGGTGTCATCACCGAAACGTCGATTTGCTCACCCACCTGCCGGAGCTGCTCGACGGCGGCTGCGCGCTGCAGATCGGCTGCCACCAGCAACGGCTGACGGCCCGCTTTCTTCAAGCGCAACGCCAGCTTGCCCGAGGTCGTGGTTTTTCCTGAACCCTGGAGACCGCACATCATCGTGACCGACGGAGTGCTCTTGAAGCTCAGGTCCGCTCCGGGCTCACCCAGCAGTTCCAGAAGCTCGTCGCGGACGATCTTGATCACCTGCTGGGCCGGGGTCAGGCTCGCCAGGACGGCTTCACCTTCTGCGCGCTCGCGAATGCGTCCGACAAAAGTCCGCACCACGCGCACATTGACGTCCGCTTCGAGCAACGCGAGGCGAATTTCCCGCAAGGCGATGTCGAGCACCTCTTTGGTGACTTTTCCTTCGCCTTTCAGCCGGGTAAAAACACCCTGCAACTTATCCTGCAAGCCATCGAACATTCCGCAATCTCCCTGGTGCTGCGAATCGGGGGTGGCGCCGGCGGCGCTCAGACGGGCCCTTGATCCTAGAACAACCGCTTGGACGCCGCAACGCCGGCCCTAAAACAGGGCCTGGGCCACGAGTGGCACGCTATCTGCTTTACCGGATCTTGACAGGCCCTTTCTATGGGCTAGTATCCGATACTGAATCGTTAATTTGTGATGCGCTCCCCCATGCGGAATTTGCAGTGGGAATCTACAGTTGGAATCTACCGTGGGGATCCACACTGGGAATTTCTGGGAAACTTCGGAATAGAACCTACCCTTGGATTGGAGATTTGAATGAAGAAGCTCAACAGCTGGATGTGCCTTTTGCTCTTAGTGCTCGCTGCCGGAATCTTGCCCGCTTGCAGCGGCGGCGGCGGCGCCGTCGATGGTCACAGCGGACCTGGTGACGCACCCGATTCGGAGGCTACGGCCCCGCAGGGTGACGACTCCCCGACTCCACCGGCGGATCAAGGTCCTGAAACCCCCCAGGATGAGGCCACGCCGAGCGGCGGCGACGCCCCGGGCGACGATTACAGCGAGTCCGAAGAAGAAGCCCCGGCGCCAGTCGACTCCCACGGATAGGCTCAGCGGGCAGTGCGTCCACGGTCGAGCAGCCAAGCTTCACCGGCTAGCCAACCCATCGGGAGCAAGGGGCCTCAGCGCACCGACCCTCAGCAGCGGAGAGGCCCTTGCCTCTCCGCTTTTCTGTCTCTGGAAACCAGCGGCGAACATCACTTCGAGCTTTCGATACCTCTCCATTATTCCCCTCTATCCTCTTTTCGCAAGGACGTGCCAGCGTGACCCACGTGATCAAACGAGCCAAAATCGTCGCTACTATCGGCCCCGCCAGCTCTTCGGACGAGGTTTTGCGACGCCTTCTCAAAGCCGGCGTCGACGTGGTCCGCCTGAACCTCTCCCACGGCGATCACGAATCCCACCGACAGGTGATCAAAACCGTGAGACGGCTGGCGGACGAGTTAGAGCGCTTCGTGCCGGTGATCGCCGACCTGATGGGACCCCGCTATCGACTGGCCACGGTCGAGGACGGTCCGCGGCTGCTGGAGGCCGGTCAACAGGTGACCTTCGGTGAAGGAGATGTAGATCTACCGGTAGAGGACGCCGAATTCCTCGACCATTTGCAGATGAACGAACGCATCTTGATCGACAACGGGTTGCTCGAGCTGAAGGTGCTGGCAAAGAGTGAAGGCAGGGTCGACGCCGAGGTCGTTCATGGCGGTCACGTCTCGACCCGCAAGGGCATCAATCTTCCGGACACCGACCTGCCTTTCACCATCTCCGAAAAGGATCGCGACGACATCGCTTTCGCCATTCGAGAAAAGGTCGACTTCATCGCCGTGAGCTTTGTTGGCGGTCCCGAGGATCTCGACGCGATCCGGGCGGTGATGTCCGAGCATAAGGGCCTGATTCCATTGGTGGCCAAGCTCGAACGGGCCAAGGTCATCGAGAATCTGGTCAATACCGTACGCTCTTCCGACGCCGTCATGGTGGCGCGAGGTGATCTGGGCGTCGAAGTTCCGATCCACCAGGTCCCGGTGCTGCAGAAGAAGATCATCAACGCTGGGCGCCGCTGGGGCAAACCCGTGATCGTAGCCACCCAGATGCTCGAATCCATGATGACCCAACCCCGGCCCAGCCGCGCCGAGGCGTCGGACGTGGCCAACGCGGTCTTCGACGGCGCCGACGCCTTGATGCTCTCGGGCGAGACCGCAGCCGGGAAATTTCCGGTGGAAGTGGTTGAGACCATGGCCGGCATCATTCATGAGGCGGAGACCTTCCGACGGCCAAAGGCGCTGGCCTTGGATTCGAAGCGCCCGGAATTTCTCGTGCCTCTGAAAACCGAGCAGCCCTACCTCACCAACAAGGACGTGCACCTGGAGATCCCCGAAGTGGTCACCGCTGCGGCCGTGCATGCCTGTAACGGCCTAAACGTGCGTCAGATCGTCGCTTTCAGCCAAGGTGGATTTACCGCCCGCATGATCGCCCGCTATCGTCCGGCAACACCGATCACCGTGTTCAGCCGCAACATCGAGGTGGCGCGCAGGGTACAGCTCGTGTGGGGTGCACATCCGGTTCTGATGGACCACCCCGTGAACCATCACGACGAGGTCGTCGAAGCCGTGGACCGGATGTTGGTTCAGCGGAACTTGGCGAAGGCGGGAGATACGGTGATCATTTTGATGGGCGATCCGATCGAAAAACGACCCCTGACCAACCTCATGCGAGTCCACCGGGTACGTTCCAAGTGAGCTGGAATCACAGCTCAGCTCATAGTTGTAGCTAGGATCCGTCGATATAACCCAAAGCTTCCAACTGCTTGCGACGCTCGGCGTCGAGTTCCATCGACGGTCCCGTGGGCTCGGCCTGGTCCGATTCGGGATCCACTCGCTCTAGCCACTCGCCGAGGCGCGCCCTCAGCGCCGCCGCCTGCTCAGGAAACTTGCTCGCAACGTCCCGCCGTTCTCGCGGATCCCGGGTCAAATCGTAGAGGGCGAAACGACCGCTTCGACGGTTCTCCACCAACTTGAACCGCGGCGTGCGTACACCGTAGAGAAGGTTGCCGTATTGGGCGAAAATCGCTTGCTCATCGGCCTCATTCGAATTCCCAGGGGTCATGGGTGCCAAGAGGTCCCGGCCCTGCGACCCGGCCGGAGCAGTTATTCCGATCTGGCTGTAGATGGTGGGTGCCACGTCTACTGAACTCACCAACCGGTCTTCGACCGCGCTTTCGACCCCTGTGCCCACCACGATCAACGGCACCCTCAACAGCTCATCGAAGAGCGTTGCCGGGTGTAATACACCCCGATGCTCACCGAATTCCTCGCCGTGGTCCGAGGTGATGATCGTCAAGTGGTCGTTAAAGAAACCCGCCGCTTCGAGATCGGTGAACAGCTCCCTCAGGGTGTCGTCGGTGAACCGAATACCCGCGTCATAGAGATTGTTGATGCGGTCCATATCTTCGGGCGCAATCTCGTGGGCCCGGCCCCTAAACCGACGCAAATTCTTGCTGGTCGGATCGAAGTCACTGGCGGAATCGTCACCGTAGCGATCACGGTACGAGTTCGGAGGATCATAGGGAGAGTGGATCTCGTAGGTGTGAAAGAAGGCGAAAATCGGCCGGCCGGAATGCAGCTCGGATCGAATCTCTGAAAGCAGCTTTCGCGCTGCTCGGCGGACATTGATGGGCCGGCTGTAAAAAACGTCGAAGCCCTGGTCGAAGCCGAAATCTTCGGACATATAACCGCCGCCGGTCACGCCGATGGTGGCGTACCCTTGCTCTTTGAGCACCTCGGGCAGCAACAATAGATCGGCCGGCAAACGGTGATCCGGCGATCGGGTCAGCGCATCGATCGAGACCCGGTGGGTTTGCTGATACGACGAGGTGAAAAGGGTCGCATGGGAAGGCGGCGTGCCGTGGGTGTTGACGAACGCCTGGGTAAAGAGCACCCCACGACTCCCCAGCTGCTGCAGGAAAGGTGAGGTATCGCGCTCATAACCGTAGGCGCTGAGTCGGTCCGCCCTCAGGGTGTCGAGCGAAATCAGCAGGATGTTCGGCCGCGGATCCCGTTCTACGGTGCGCGGACCACAGCCGGCCGACAGCAACAACACCAACAACACCAGCAGCGGCAAGGGCAGGCGCCGAACCGAGAGCATCGGTGATGTTTTTGCGCGGTCCTTGGTGGGCCACACTGGATTCATAGGTCTCATGACGCCAGGGGAAAAAACACAGGGGAAGACACGGGAGGATCGGCCTCGCGGAAGGGCAGTGCGATCGACTCCCGCACCGGTCTGAAAATGGCCCGGCCGCCGGACCCAGGGCCGCAGGAATCGTGTACGGAAACTATCACCGTACCTATCACCGTGCGTCGGCGAGCTGGTAATATTTGGACGTAGTTTGGAGTGGGCATCTATCGGATGGCATCGCTCAGGCCCCTGGCCCAAGCATCTATCCGTTTAAAGCCGGTTGAGCGTTAGGAGCTCAGAGGTGATTCGTCATCCAGTAGATCCGAAAGTCGAGGTTTCCGGCACGGTGGTGAACGCCGTGATCGAGGTGATGGGGGCATTCCGCTCCGTCGCGCTCGGCATCTTGGCCAAGAACAACATCGTCGACCCGAAGCCACACCTCTGGTACAACCTTCGGGATTGGCTGGCTTCTTTCGACACCATCATTGCGGACGTCGGACCGAATACCCTGCATCAAATCGGCCGCCAGGTCTCTGGATCAGCTCCGATTCCGCCTCAAATCGACACCCTACAAAAAGTCTACGGCGCTCTCGACGACGCCTACTATTCCCAGCATCGGGGTGGCGACATCGGCCACTATCACTACATCTCCACGGGCAGGCGGAGCGGCACCATGATCTCCACCACCGCCTATCCGACTGAATTCGACCGGGGAATTCTGACCGCGTTGGCCGAGCGATTCGAACCCCAATCCCTGGTCGACATACAGCTCGACGAATTGTCCGAGACCCGCCAGCGGGGCGGCGACTCCTGCACTTTTTTGATCTCCTGGTAAGCCCCGGCTCGTTCACCAAGCCTCCGCCGACTGAAGAGTCTCGGCCACGGCGGATCGGCCGCGGCGGATCCATAGGCACCCAGGACTGCGAAGGATAAGATCTAAACATGCACACTCTTCCCGACTCTCCCCCAGGTTCGCCGGTTATTCTTGCCCGTTCTGTGATCTTGCTTTGGATCGGCTTGCTGCTGTCGGCCGCGGTCGCAGGTGCCGTCTCTCCGGAAGCGGCCAGTCTTCGAGACCGTGGTTTCGCCGAGCTGGAAAACGAAAACCCCGACAAGGCAGAGGCCACCTATAGGAAGTTGATCGAACTCGTGGCCGACGAACCTCTCGGCCACGGTAATCTCGCCATCGCCCTGTTGCGCCAACAGAAATACGACGATGCATTGGCCGTCATAGAGAACGCCCTACAGCTGGCCCCAAACCGCCCGGATCTGCTCGCCATCCGCAGCGAGATTCGGCAGTGGATGGGGGATTTGGAAGGCGCGTTGGTGGATCTCGACCAAGCCTCCCAGGCAGCGCCGGACGACTTGGAAATCCTCTACGCCGCCTATTCCGCGGCCGGCACCCTGCGCACCCCGGAAGCGGATCCGGTAGCTGGGCGGGTACTGCGACGCCTGGTCGAACTCCGACCCGAAAACCTCGTGGTCCTGCTCCAGCTCGGGCAGCGCGCCATTGCCGACGGCGACCGGGCCCTCGCCAGTACCGTTTTCCTTCGCGTCGAGGAGCTGCTGTGGCAAGTGCAGCCGATCGCTTTCCGGGCGCTGGACATGGTCAAAAAGGGACTCGAAGCCGACGACCTCTCTTCAGCTCGGGTGCCGGCCGTGCGATTGGAAAACGTGCTCAAAGTCAGCGCCATGTTTCGAGAAAGCCTGCGCGAGCTGAAGACCGGCATCCAGGGCATTCCCATCCGTCGCTTCGCCGAAGAGCCGCCGCCCTCCGACTTCGGGCCACCTGCTGAGATCAGCCTTTTGGGTCGGCAGATGGATGCCCGACCGGGGGCCGGAAAAGCCCTCGGCACGGGAGATTTCGACGGCGATTCCCGAGCAGATCTATGCCGCATTCGGATCGACGGCACCCTGGAAATCCGTTTGGCGGCCAAGACATGGGACATTACTTCGGAGATGCCGGCCCCGGGGTTCGACCGATTGCTGGTCTCCGACATCGACAACAACGGCACCCTCGACATCTTAGGATTTAGCCCCAAAACCGGACGGGTCTGGCTCGGCCAAGGAGACGGCACCTTCGCCCGTGCCCAAGACGACCTCGGGCTCGGCCACGCCGGTGCCCGGGGACACGAGGTGGTGGATTTCGACATCGAGGGAGATCTCGACTTGGTCCTGGTGGGCGGCGCTTCCGGACCTGCCGACCTCTATCGGAATTCACTCTTGGGGCCCCTCGAACGGGTCGGCACCCAATCCCTTCCCCGTCTGCCCAACAGCGCGGCGGAGTCGGTCTTCGCCAGCGACCTCGACCGCGACGGCGATCTGGATTTGTTGGTGGCCCACGCCCGGGGCATTCAATGGTTGGACAACCTTCGTCAAGGACGGTTCGTCGATCGAACCGCCTCCGCTGGGGTACAACCGGCCGCGCCGATGCGCTCGGCGGTGGCCGTGGACCTCGATCAGGACGGCTTTCCCGATGTGGTCGCCGCGGGTCCGGGACTCAGGATTTGGCGCAACCAAGAAAGCCCCGACGACCGTCGGCGGCTGGTTCCGATCACCCTCGACGGATTGCCCTCCGACGGCGACTTCCACCAAGTCATTGCCGCCGATCTCGACAACGATGGACGTCAGGACTTAGTGCTGATCGGACCCGGCGGGCCGACCGCCTTTGGACAAACCCCCGACGGCGGTTTCCTCGCCCTGCCCTTTTCCATCGAGAAGGGTCCGGCCGGCAAAGCCGGGCAGAGCCCGCAGAAGACGGAGTCGTATCCGCCGATGCCCCCGCCCCTGTCCGTGCAGGTGTCCGCAGTCGTCTCCGCTGATTTGGACGGTGACGGTGACCTGGACTTGGTCACCTCCGACGCCGCCGGCCTGCACCGCTACGAAAACCGTGGCGGCGATCAGAACCGCTGGCTCGCCCTGCGCCTCCGCGGCTTGGACAAAGGCAGCTCGAAAAACAACTTCTACGGCGTCGGCTCGTTGGTCGAGGTTCGAACCGGCCAGGCCTACCAATTCCACGAAGCCCGGGGCGACGTCTTGCACATCGGTCTCGGCAAGCAGGCCCAAGCCGACTCCGTGCGCGTGGTTTGGACCAACGGCGTGCCCCAAAACCGTCTCGACCTCAAGGGCAATCAGCAGCTGGTGGAAGAGCAGCTGCTCAAGGGCAGCTGCCCGTTCCTCTACGCCTGGGACGGCGAAAAATATGCCTTCGTCACCGATCTGCTGTGGGGCGCCCCCCTCGGCCTGCCCGCCGCGCCGGGCGTGTGGGTCGGG
The DNA here is from genome assembly GCA_965366625.1 of uncultured bacterium. Classification (GTDB taxonomy): domain Bacteria; phylum Acidobacteriota; class Thermoanaerobaculia; order Multivoradales; family J023; genus JAUIJL01. The sequence continues at coordinate 28,065 of CBDUGP010000042.1, read as the reverse complement.
TCGGATCCTTCGGAGCTCGTGCGAGTCGACGGGCTGAAGCAAGACCGCGGCCGATACTCCCTGCGCATCACCGAGGAGCTGTGGGAAGCGGCCTTCTTCGACAAAGTTCGCCTGTGGGTGGTCGATCATCCCGAGGACGTGGAGACCGCCTCCAACCTGCGCATCGTTCCCGGACCCGCCGGGGCAGAGCTTGCGGACGACGACGACCGGGTCTTGGGCTCCAGGCAGTTGCGCCCGGTTCATCGGGCCTGGGACGGTCGTGGACGTGAGGTGACGCAGCGGGTCCAAAAGCGGGACGAAATCTACGCCGACGGTTACCATCCGAGCCCGTACCAAGGGGTCGCCGAACCCTGGACGTTTACGTTCGAGCTCGGAGAAACTCCGACCCGACCGGTCAGGCTGCACATGGACGGTTGGATTTTCCCCGCCGACGCCAGCCTCAACCTGGCGGTCGCTCAAAGGGACGACTTTCCGTATCTCCCTCCCCGTCTGGAGGTGGAAACCGCCGATGGCTGGCAGACCCTGATCGAAAACATGGGTTTCCCGCCGGGCAAGACCAAAACCATGGTGATCGACCTTCCGGCCTTGCCGGACGGGGCTTCCAAGCTGCGAATGGTGACCTCACTGTGGCTTCATTGGGATCGCATTGCCTGGACCACCGAAACGGCCGACGACGAGCTGACCGTGGTGCAGCGTCTCGCCCCGGGCACCGCCGATCTTCGTTTTCGCGGATTTTCGAAGGTGGTTCGCCAGGCTCCCAACGCCCCGCACTCCTTCGACTATCAACAAACGCGGCTCGAATCGCCATGGATCGTTTTTGCCGGCAACTACACCCGCTTCGGCGACGTGCGTCCGCTGCTCGAAACCGTCGACGATTTCTCCGTGATCCTAGCGCCGGGCGACGAAATCGCGTTGGAATTCGATGCCTCCGGCTTGCAACCGCCGCCGGAGGGCTTCCGTCGCACCCTGTACTTGGAAAGCCACGGTTGGGACAAAGACGCCGACCGCAACACCTGGGAAGCGCCCCAGCTCGAGCCACTGCCTTTCCACGCCATGAGCGGTTATCCCTACGGCGAAGGGGAGTCCTATCCGGACACGGAGCAGCACCGACGCTATCGAGCCGAATGGCTCACCCGTCGAATCGACGGTTAGCTAGCTAGGGCTCTTATTGAACCTCGATCGGCTCGCCCTCGTCGACGATACGATCCAGGATCTGCTGGATGTCGGGAGGCACATTGCGGAAGGCGACGCCCATGCAGCAACTCTCTTCGTCGAGGGCTTCGAGATAAACCACGCTGCCGGAGATTTGCACCAGCTCCGTGCCGAGCTGGAGGTCGAGGGAGACCTTCGAACGCAGGGGTAAGGGATGATGAAGCTCCAAACGGAGCCCTCCGCGTGAGATGTTGAGGGTTCGGCCAGTGGCCAAATCCGCGCGGAAGCCCTCCTCGTCGAATCGACTGACCTGGACCAGGTTGATTTTTTCGACTCGCGTATCAATACGTCGGTCGTCCGACAGGCCTTGGCTCATCTCGTCTCCTTACTGCTGATCTTTTTGAGCGACTCTTACTCTAGATCGTTCCGGCTTACGGTTCAACCTCGTCCGGTTCTTGGGACGGTTGAGGATCTTGGGGCGCACCGCGCCGATGAACCTTAATCAAACTCACAGGCTTCGGCGCCATTCGGCTACCCCGGGCTGCCAGGCCGCAAAAATCCAGTTCGCCCATCTCGTAATAGTCTTCAACTTTGCGTTGCCGTTTCTTGGGCACGTACTTCATGAAGATCTGATGCTGCGGCTCACCGACCCAAAATTTGTCGATTTTGCCGTTGCCGTCCTTGATCAGCTCGTATTCCTTATCTTTGATGAAGCCGGTAATGCGAATCTTTTTGGCCCAGGGATTCTTGTCTAGATCCCGGTAGATGTAGGTCAACACCACGCCTTGGTCCGGGTCGTGAGGCACGATCGCCAAGACCTTCTTGCCGACAAAAAGCTTGTCGGGTGGGGAGATCACCTTGTATATACCGTCGGTCGACACCACCACGATCTTGTCGTACTCGCTGACGGTCATCTCGTAATCGTCACCTTTGACCTCGTAACCGAAGAGCCCCGTCTCCTTGTCGAACGACAATTTCAACGTTTGGCGAGCCACCTCTTGTTTCGAAACGGCCTCGAAGCTGGTGATCTCCGTGCGGCGCGGGTAGAGCGGACCGAATTTCTCGATCAAACCGTTCAAATATTCGATCGTCGTTTGAGTCAGCTTGCGCAGCTTGCCTTGGACCTTCTTGATCTGCCGAACGATGTCGTCAATTTCCTTGCGCGACTTCTCGATGTCGTACAGCGAAATGCGGCGGATCGGAATCTTGAGCAGCCGGTCCACATCTTCGTCGACCATCGGCCGCACGAAAAATTCAGAGTATTCCTGCATGCCGTCCCAGACCTCTTTGCGAACTTGCTCGGCGGTCTTGGCGGTCTCGATGCGCTTGTAGACCCGGTTCTCAATGAAGACCTGCTCCAGGGTCAGCCAATGTTGGCGATCCTCCAGCTCCCCCAGCTCTAGCTCCAGCTCTGCTTTGATCTGTTGCTTCAACCGACCGGTCAAATCCTCGAGCACCTGGGAAACCGTCAGCTCTGCGGGACGCTGATCCCGAATGACCACCAGATTCGAATTGATCGACACCTCACATTGGGTATAAGCGTAGAGCTGTGGAATCACCTCATCGGCATAGATGCCACGCGGCAAATGCAACACCACCTCCACCTTATCCGCCGTCCGATCATCGATCGACGCCACCTTCAGCTTGCCCTTCTGGCTCGCTTGCTCGATCGAGGCGATCAGACTTTCGGTGGTGGTGGAGAAGGGGATCTCGCGCACGATGATGGTTTTTCGATCCTTAGACGGTTCTAAGGTGGCCCGAACCCTGACTTTGCCCACCCCATCCTCATATTCGGAGGGGTCCATGGACGCGCCTTGGGGGAAGTCCGGTAGCAACAAGGTCTTACGGCCTTCAAGCAGGTCGATCTGCGCCTGCAACAGCTCCCCGAAGTTGTGGGGCATAATGCGCGTCGACATGCCGACGGCAATGCCTTCGGTACCCAACATCAGCAGCACCGGCAGCTTGGCCGGCAGGAAAACCGGCTCATCTTTACGACCGTCGTAGCTCGGCCGATATTCGGTCAGCTTTTTATTGAAAAGGGTTTCTTTAGCCAGCGGCGTCAAACGACATTCGATGTATCGAGCGGCAGCAGCCGGATGACCGGTCAGCACACTGCCGTAGTTCCCTTGCCGTTCAATAAAATATTCTTTATTGGCCAGCACCACCAACGCATCACCGATCGAGGCGTCGCCATGGGGATGCAACTTCATCGTTTCGCCGATGATATTGGCCACCTTGTGGAAACGACCGTCATCCACCTCGAAAAGGGTATTCAAAATGCGTCGCTGAACCGGCTTGCAACCGTCCCGCAAGTCCGGAATAGCGCGATCGACGATCACATAACTTGCATATTCAAGGAAATTTTGCCGCATCAGCGGCTCGATGTAACTCATACTTCTCCGACTCTATTCTTCTGAATTCCTTCGGCCAACCCAAACGACCGGCTGCCGCCCGCCGAGCAGGTCCCCAACATTAAATATGCCCACCCATAGCCTGCCATGAATCGGTCAGCGTGCCGAAGCTGGGGATATGGCCGGACTCAAATCTCCGTTCGATCAACCTCCGGAAATGAGATTCCTCTGAGAAAAACTTTCCCGGTTTCGTTTTCGAATAGCTTTTATTGATATCTCTGGCGGCTGCCTTGAGGTAACGAGTATGAAATTGCGCTCGGGTTTCGAAGCCCGACGCACAGGGCATTTCTTCCGGATCCTGCCTGGAGGCGTCATAGAACGACCGAAAGGCGGCCAGCTCCGGATCCCGAGCCGCTTGCCGATATAGCTCGCGATCCGCGAGCAGCCAGGTCTCGATGCAGCAATGCTGGACCACGGCGATAGGATGAAAACCGGGGCGAGCGTGCAGTTGTAAGAGCTCAACGGCCCTTTTTTGCACGTCCACAAAAGGTTCATCCTCGGAATCCAGACATAGAAAGAAACCTGTGATTTCGGCATTCCAATCATCGAGGTCTGCCGTCACCTCAGGAATTCGATCGAAAATGCCCGGCTGTCCCCCGCCGGTGACCAACCAGTAGCCGTCACCCTGCCAATTTACCGGGTCTATCACCTCCGACAGGTCGGGGAAGGCAAAGCTCAACCAACGACGATAGAGCTTCGGCTCTGTCCGCCTACCTTCCAACAGAAAGCACAGCCTCAACTCACGGCCTCCTGGTACTCAGGCGCGTTGAGCAATTGGGTGAAATGCTCTAAGCGAGAACTACGCTGGAGAGACGGAATATCGTCGGTAGAGATCACCTGGACGCGGGAGCCCTGGCGCGTCACCAGCTTCCAACGTCGCATGGGGATCTCGTTGATGACCCTGGGGTGATGGCTAGTGGCGATGAATTGGACTCGGTCGAGGCCTTCGAGCATTCGCCCGGCAATTTCCGGCAAGCAATTAACACCTAGGCCGTTTTCCAGTTCGTCGATGAGGAAAACGGTACCGTCGGGAGCCAGGGCGGTCTCTATTAGGAAAATTAGGGTCTTGAGCATGCCGGTCGACCACGCCTTGTAGGTGATCCAAGGCCCCACACCCCTTTCATGCAGCGCCAGAACCAGTTTCTCGGTCATAAAATGCTCGTCCTGCCTAGGAAGGACGTTCAGCTCGTCGGGGGTTGCTACCCTAAGCTCTGAGACTCCCGGAAACACATCCTTGAAATCTCCGCACAACCGCTCAAAAACTTCTGGATGATCGGTTTGCAGCACATACAGCTTAAGGAACGGGATCAAATGGCTCGCCATCAGCTCATCCAGGCTCCCGTCGAGTTCTTTTCTCACTTGCTCGGCCTCTGAAACCGAACTCACGGCACCAAAAATCCACAGCTCTTTGAGTTCCCGGAAACTCTCTAGAGCAGCGACGACCGGTATCAGCTCCAGCTCTTCCGCCAACAAATAAACCGCACTGTTGTGCCGATTCAATGACGGCAAAGAGCGGCTCTGGAATTGAAACGAGTCGGCACTGCGGTCCACCAGAACCTCACCGTTCCGCTCGACTTTCTCCCAAACGATATGGCCGTCCGTTTCGGGCTCGCGCGAGGCACTGCCATTGCGTCGCCGCGAAAAGGTCACTCGAAGCTCACCTTGCCAACGGTACGACAGATCTTCATGCCCCAAGGTCAAGTCCCAACGGCTGCTGGGCAGTTCATAAACGCCTCTGAGGGCGAGGCGACGAACATTCAACAAAGCCTCTAGAATCCGCGTCTTGCCGACCCCCGACGGCCCCACCAGAAGATTTAGGGCATCGAATTCGACCGGCTCCAGCTTCCAGCCGGTGTCTAGGTCTTCATACTCGAAAGAAAGGATCATCGGCGTTCAAACAACCTCGTGAATCAGGTTGTCGACAATGAATTCTTTGCGTTGGGGCGTGTTTTTGCCCATATAAAACTCAAGGGCTTTAGTGACCTCGGACATGGCGCGGACCTGCACTTGCTGCAGGCGGATGTCCTTACCAATAAAGTTGTCGAACTCTTTCGGTGAGATCTCGCCCAAACCTTTAAACCGTGTCACTTCCGGTCCGCGCAAACGTTTCATGGCTCGGTCGCGCTCTTTCTCGGAATAACAATAGACGGTTTCTTTTTTGTTGCGCACCCGAAAGAGCGGTGTTTCGAGAATATAAACGTGACCTCGGGTCACCAGCTCTTCGAAATAACGCAAGAAATAGGTCAGCAAAAGATTACGAATGTGCATACCGTCGACGTCGGCGTCGGTGGCGATGACCACACGGTTGTAGCGCAGATCATCGATCGAATCTTCGATGCCCAACGCCCGCATGATGTTGTAAAGCTCTTCGTTTTTATACACCGCGTCGCGCTTCAGGCCGAAACAATTGAGCGGTTTGCCCTTGAGAGAAAAGATCGCTTGGGTATCGACATCCCGCGACTGCACCATCGATCCGCCCGCCGAATCACCCTCGGTCAAGAAGACAGTCGACTCTTCCTCGCGCGGTTTCTTGGATCCCAAATGGACCTTGCAATCCATCAATTTGGGAATTCGGATCGCCGTGGCCTTGGCGCGCTCCCGGGCCTTTTTCTTGACTGCCTGAAGCTCCTTGCGCAGCTTTTCGTTGGTTTCAATCTTTTTGACCACCTTTTCGGCGATCTCGGGGTTCTTCAACAACCACAGCTGCACCGACTCTTTGACCGCGGGAACGATCCAGCTGCGCACGTCGGTGGAGCCGAGCTTATTCTTTGTTTGACTCTCAAAAACCGGCTCTTGAATCTTCACCGCCACCGCACCGATCAAACCGTCGCGCACGTCCGGCCCGGCGAAGCTCTTTTTGGCGAATTCGTTGATGCCCTTGAGCAATCCTTCGCGGAAGGCGCTTTGGTGGGTGCCGCCATCAGCCGTGTGCTGACCGTTGACGAAGCTGAAATAGGTTTCGCCGTAGTTGTGGGTGTGGGTGAAGGCGAATTCCAAACGATCCTGAGACTGATGGACGACGTCGTAAAGGGACTCTTCCTCGCCCAGCTCCTCTTGCAGCAAGTCTTTAAGCCCGTTCTTCGATTTGAAAATCTGGCCGTTGTAGGCCACGGTCAAACCGGTGTTCAAAAAGGCGTAATACCGTAGGCGATGGTGGATCAGCTCGTCGCGCCACTCATACTCACCGAAGATCTCCGGATCCGGGCGGAACTCCACGAAGGTGCCGTTTTTCTCTTGCTCACGGCCACCCTTCTCATCTTGGATTCGGCCCTGGGCGAAACGGGCTTTCTTATACTTGCCGTCGCGCCAGCTGCACACCTCGAAATGGTCGGAGAGGGCGTTCACCGCCTTGGTGCCGACACCGTTCAAGCCGACGGAAAATTGAAAAACGTCGTCGTTGTATTTACCGCCGGTATTGATCTTCGAAACGCAGTCCACCACCTTGCCGAGGGGGATGCCACGCCCATAGTCACGGACTTGCAGTAGGTCGCCGTCGCGCTTGATCTCAATGCGTTTACCCACACCCATGATGAACTCGTCGATCGAGTTGTCCACCACTTCTTTGAGCAGCACATAGATGCCGTCGTTGGGGTTCGATCCATTGCCCACCCGACCGATGTACATACCCGTACGTTTGCGGATGTGGGTCAAGGCATCGAGGGTCTGAATTGCGTTTTCGTCGTAGAGCACGGCCTGCCGGGCCATTTCGTCTCCTTCGGTGAGCCAGTCGCCAAACCAGGGTCCAACCCTTCAAGGGTGGCCCAACAACATAAGAAAGAAGCGCCATCTACCAACCGCCGGCCGTGGGGCCCGCAGCGCCAGAGGATACCCGGAGTTGGTTCTCTCCTCCAGGGCGGCACTCAGGCGGTAATTATAGCAGGAGCCCGCGTCGGCGCCAAAATTTCAGGGCGCCCACAAAGCCGAAACGGGGCTGCGATAAAGTGTAGGGCAGAATCTCCGACTCTGGAAAGGACCGGCCGTGAACGACAGCTTCCAAGAGCCCGAGTCGAATGTGGAACCGACGGATTGCCCTGGGTGGACTCGCTTCCACCCCAAGCTCCAAAGCGAGCCCAAACCCTAAGCCGGCTGCCCCGAGGACCCGATGCCGTATTTTCAAGATTCCATGCCCAACAACCACTGCTTCGGCTGTGGATCCACCAACGACCACGGCTTGCAAATCCAAAGCGCCTGGTCCCTCGACGACCCGTCCGTAGCGATCTGCCGCTTCCAACCCGCGCCCCACCACTGCGCCGGTCCGACCAAATTCTTGAACGGCGGCGTCATCGCCACCGTCATCGATTGCCACAGCGTGTGCACGGCGGTGGCGGAAACCTATCGTCGAGCGGGGCGAGACATCGGCCAAGGCGAGCCCATCTACTTCGCCACCGGACGGCTCGAAATCGACTACCTCCGGCCCGTGTCCATCCACCAACCCATCGAGCTGAGGGCGAGCGTCGGCATCGCGACCGAAAAAAGCCTGTGGGTGGAATGCACCCTCGACTCCGACGGCAAAACCCGGGCTCGGGCCCGGGTCGAAGCGGTGCAAGTGCCCGCAGCTTGGATGGCGTAGTCGGTTGTTGACACCCGCTTTCTATGCGGGTTTCCGAGCAGGCGCCACGGGTTAAAACCCGAGGCTGCTCAAACCTTGTCCCTGCGGGACGGCCCTGCATTTCAGCTCCGGGCTGTCCCGTAGGGACGAGGCAAAGGTAGCTTCGAAATTTATTTCGTGGCGCGGTCCTTCTTGAACCACTTGTCGAAACCTTCAAAGAACTTCCGGGTGTCTGAGGTGCCGGGCATTTCTCCGGCCCGATCTTCGACGATTCCGGGCCCGTGTCGACAGGCGAATTGCGCTTTGCGGTACGATTCCAAGATGTCTACTAACGACTTCTGGACCCTGCAGCTCGAAGACCTGGGCATGAAGGGCACCGGCGACGCCCTGGCGAGCCAAATTCTCACGTGTCGTCCACCATACGCCATTTGCGTGCAAGGCAAGTGGGGCAGCGGCAAAACCAGCCTCATGCGTTATGCCATGGCCAGGCTCGGTGGCGAGCCTTTGACCACGGTGCTCGAAACCTCGAATGAGAAAACCAGCGAGCTACCCAGCGACTTAGAAGTCCAATGGGCCGAACGTGGCAAGGATGCCGAGGTCTTCCTTCGCAAGCAGCTCAAAGCACAATTCCTGACACCACCCCGAGATCTCAACGCACGAATTCAGGTGGTCCCCATTTGGTTCAACCCCTGGCAACATCAGGATGCTCCCATCCCCGTGGTCGCTCTGCTGCACGAGCTTCGGCAGCAATTCTCTTTTTTGCTGAAATTCAGCGATAAAGCTTTGAAGCTCTCTCAAGTGGCGGTGGAATCCGGGCTTTCGATGATCAACAAAATGATCGACAGCCTCAGCGCGCTTCAGGGTGGGCCCAAGCTCGGACTCGACACCTCGAGGATCCGTCAGATCGGCGAAGCTTACGAGCAGAGACGGTTTGAAACGATCCACGATGCCCAGCGGATCAACCTACTCTTTCGAGAGGCGGTGGGCAGGTTGTTGCGACGGGAGAAGGACGACGACTCTTTTCCCGACGGCAAGGACGGCTCGCCCGTGGCGCTGCGGCGCTTGGTCATCTTCATCGACGACTTGGACCGCTGCGCCGAAAGCCAGACCGTGCGTTTGTTGGAGGCCATCAAGCTCTATTTGCAGACTCCCCACTGTGTGTTCGTTTTCGGCATGGACGCGTCTGCCGCCCGGCGAGCGGTGAGGGCCGAGCTGCGCCAGGGAGACGAGGTGGCACGGGAGTATTTGGAAAAGCTGTTCCAAACCACCCTTCACGTGCCCTTGCCCGTGGGCCGGGAGTCGTTCGTGGCCTCGCAGTTGAAGAAGCTGCGCCTGGGTGAAACCGACGACGAGCGCAAGGCATGGGCCAAAGACATTGTCGCGCTGGTGGAGCCCAATCCCCGGAAAATGAAAAATTTCCTCAATTCCTTGGCCGCCTGCTGGCAGGTGACTCCACCCAAGGACCCCGAAGGCTACCAGCCTTTTCTGTTGGCAGCCTACTTACGCGCCTACCACCCGGACGTTTTTCGCCTGGTCAGCTATGCCCCCGGTCAAGTCCAAGGGCTCCATCGGGTATTGTCGGAGCAGGGAGTGGGGAGCCAAGTTTCGCCCGCGGACTACTTCCTCAACAACGCCTTCCGCCATGCCTTCAGTCGGATTGCCGGTTTCGGCGACGACGGCCCCAAACGCGGAGATTCCGACGCCGTGGTCACCGAGCTCACCGACCGCCTGGACCGACACCGCAGTGACACGGCTTTTCTGAAGCTTTGGATGAATACCTACGGGGAGCTCGGCGAAGCCGAAGCCGAAGCCTCCCTGAGACCCTACCTCCGACCCGGGGAAGCCGCCCATGTCTGACGTGTTCAAGATCTCCGCCACGGGCAACATGATGCGCGCCCGCGGAATTTTTCGCCGTCGCTTGGGGGAAACCTATTCGAGCATCAAGCTCGCCGGGCTGCCGGACGAAGAGCCGATTCTGCTGCGCAAGATTTATGTGCCCCTGTTGCTGACCCAGGGGAGTGTTTTCGAGGAAGTGGACGAGGCGGAGATCCACCAGGGCGCCGAGAGACTCGAAACGTGGTGCTCCCAGCTCTTCCGGAAAGCAGAGCACGATGAGAGCGATTCCATCCATGTTTTGGAGCATTTAGGGCGAAACGCCCTAAATCTAAGACAGCCGCACCGAGCTCTGCTGATTTCCGGCGAGGCCGGCAGCGGTAAATCCACCCTCACCCGCAGCATCGTCGCCAGCCTGTGCGGCACGGCCCCCGACAGCTTCAACCGTTATTTCGAGCCCTGGTTGCCGATTCCCATTCTCCTGCGGGAAACGCCGGTCCGCCTGCTCAATGACCTCGACGGTTTGGTGCATTGGTGGTTGGAACGTCTGGGCCGACCCAGCTCTTCGCGGGATCAAGATAGCCTGGATTTGCAACAGCTGAAGCTCTTCCTCGACCGCGGCCACGCCTTCTTGCTCTTCGATGGCCTCGACGAGCTGGGCACGGTGCAACGCCGACGCCAATTTCTCGAAACCTTGAAAGGACATCGTTGGATCGACGGCGAGCATCCCAATTTCGTCTTCGTGACCGGACGTCCCACCGGATACGCAGATTTGGGAAAGACCCTCGACGAAATGCCCGGATTGCGGCTCAACGTGGCGCCGTTCTCAAAACCCCAAATCGAGGATTATCTGACCCGCTGGTTCAAGCTCAGACCAACTCGGGTGAGCGGCGAGCAGGCCTCGCCGGTTGAGGTGTTGATGGAGCGCCTCACCCAGGGAGACCAAAAGTTGCGGCTCTTGGCCATGGCCCGAAGGCCGGCCTATTTGGCTGCCCTGGCGTTCGTGCACGGCACCCGGGGCCAATTGCCCCACACCCGCGCCGAACTCTACGAGCTGTTGGTGGACGCCTATTTGGAGATCCTCGACCAGCAGCGTGGTTTGGTGCAACAGACCAAGGATGGGGATTCACCGGAAGCCGCCCAACAGCCGATGAATTGGGAGCGCTCCGACAAGATCCAAGTGCTCTCGGCCCTGGCTTTCACCGCCCACTTCCACGCCACCGGCCCTGAAGGCCAAGCTCCCGAGGATCGGGATCCCGAAGATCGACGTTTCAGCTGGAGCCGCCAGGAGCTGGTGGACGCAGTCCGAGCGGTCATCGAACCCGGGGCCGGCCGTTTGCGCACCCTCAAACCCGAGCACGCGGAGGACCTCACTGCCTATTTCATTGCCCGTACGGGCCTTTTGGCAGAAACCCGGGAAGGGGTCTTCCAATTCTTCCACTTGAGCTTTCAGGAGTATTTGGCGGCCCTCTTCGTGCTCGATTTAGCCTCCGCCGCGCCCAATAAAGCGGAATTCCTGGAAAAACGTCTCTTGAACGATCTCCTACAGCGCGACGGCTGGCAGGAGGTGGCGATTCTGCTGCTGGCCGTGGACGGCGGACGCAGCCGAAACTCCGGCCACCGCCAAGTGCTGGCCCGCTTGCGCTTGGACCGTGAGCACAAACACCACTTCGAACTCTTGACCCGGGTGCTCGCCGGCCATGAGGTGCGGTTGACCACGGACGAGCGCTATGCCTGGTTGTTGGTGTGGTACGCCGCGGCGGCCGCTTGGAGATGGACGGAATCCGCCCAGCAAATCGGAAGGTTGGAGGACAACCTTCCTCTGCTCCAAGAGGCTTGGCAGCGCCTTTGCCATGGCTTGGCGAAAGAGGGTTTCGGCTGGGCCGGCGGTACCTGGAAAGAAGCGCTGAATGGGCTTCAAGAGCACGATGAGCCTGAATCCAGCACCGAAACGACGGCTTCCCCCTCCAGCTGGCTCGCCATCGACCGAAGCGACGGGCATTGGGCTGAGCCGGCCCAACGGACCTTTGAGACGTTGATCTCGAGCTTGAAGCGTTCAGACGCCGCAGCCAGAGCCATCTTGCTGCCCGCCGAAGCGAGATATCGCCCCGATAAACTTGCGTTACACCTCAAACCCATTCTCCATAAGCTCGGTCACGGGCTCTTCGCAACCCAAGGGCAAGCAGCCATCCGAAAACCCACCGCTTTGTGGTGGGCAGTGGAAGGCTGGTCGTGGAGCGACGTGGCTTTGAGCCAAGCGCTCTTGGATCACACACCTCCATCTTTCGCGCTCACCCATTTGGCGTTCACAGATCGAGCTCTTTTCGAGTTTGGCGGCGCCGGGCTTAGGCAACGCCCGTGGTTGAGAGAGGTTATCTCTTTGGCTTGGGGCGCTGAGCAAATCTGGTGTGCCCGCGAGTTGCAGCTTTCGCTTCACTCCAAGAAATTTTTTCGCGACGTCAGTCGCGAAAAAATTTCTTGGGGGAAGCGTGAGAGGGCTCTGGATCTGGCTCTGGATCTGGATCTGGCTCTGGCTCGGGCTCTGGATCGGGCTCTGGATCTGGCTCGGGATCTGGCTCGGGCTCGGGCTCTGGCTCGGGATCGGGCTCGGGCTCTGGATCTGGCTCGGGCTCGGGATCGGGCTCGGGCTCTGGATCTGGCTCGGGATCTGGCTCTGGCTCGGGCTCTGGATCTGGCTCTGGACGATAAGCTGCAGGCCGAGCTGCTCGAGGCGGTCGAGCTGTTGATTAAGGTTGGGCTTGAGGAAAAGAAGCCCAAAAACATTCAAGAAACCAGCCTTCTGCTGCTTTCCTGGCTCTTCACCGCTTTGGCCAACGGCGGTATGCTCAACAACGGCGTGACCCGCGTCCAGCGGGGTCAGGTCTCGGACGCGCTCCATTCCTTGAGCTCTGCGGAAGCCATGACCGGCCCGCTTCAGGATCCCGAGATGAAAAAACGCGCCGAGTTGGATTGGCGAGAGCTGCAACCGGACGTTTGCGAATGGTCTCCCATTCCACTGCTTGAAGCCCTGCTCAAAGACGAGTCTTGGGCCGAAATCGACGTCTCACCCCGGGCGATCATCGATTCCTTCGCGGCCCGGGTCCGTGAGCTGGCGGAGCATGTCGACGACGGGTCTTAGGCGGGTGCGGTCCAAGGCGGGTGCCGGGTAGATTTCAGGTTGTTGACACCCGCTTTCTATGCGGGTTTCCGAGCAGGCGCCACGGGTTAAAACCCGAGGCTGCTCAAACCTTGTCCCTGCGGGACGGCCCTGCATTTCAGCTCCGGGCTGTCCCGTAGGGACGAGGCAAAGGTAGCCTCGAAATCTATTTCTTGGCGCGGTCCTTCTTGAACCACTTGTCGAAACCTTCAAAGAACTTCAAGAACACCAGGCGGGCGGAGTATCCGTCGCCCGGGCCGGCGACGGGCACGCCGAGTTCGAAGTTGAGGATGGTTTCCCACGGGCCCATGATCGTGCCTTCGAGGCCGATGCCGGCGAGCATTTCGTTGTCGAGGCCGTTGGCTTCGTCGCTCGCCCAGACCACGTCGCCGTCGATTTCGACTTGCAGCAGGTCGGACACGCCGACGCCGTAGCTGAGGTGCAGGCCGTTGACTTCTTCGGCGCGCACTAGGCCGCTTTGGTAACCGGCGACGCTGGCGTCGCTGAACAGGCCGAAGTCGTATTTGCTGAACCGGTCGAGGTCTTCGCCGTTCAAATGCTCCACTTGCACGCCGAATTTGGTGAACTTCGGCAGCCACCAGGTTTTGCCCAGGGAAACGCCCCAGCGCAGGTAGTCTTCTTGCTCGAGATTGAATTCCGTGTTGTCGGGCAGGCCCCAGAATTCCCAATCCTGACGTTGGCTGAGGGTGGCCTCAACCTTGAAGCGATAACCCGAGCGGGAGTAGGTGAGCTCGGTGCCGAAGCTTTGGATCAGGGTGTCTTCGGGGATGATGAAATCCTCGGCGGTATCGTCGGCACGGCCGTAGCTCACCGACGACAGGCCCGCCGTGAAGTCGAGCTTGGCGTAGTTGCCCAGCTGGCGGCCCAAGAAGACCGAGACCGAGCTTTGACGCTGCTCGATCTCTTCCTCCAAGATCTCCTCGCCGTCGCGATAGAGCTCGTCACCGAAGTTGATGAAGATGCCGTTGACGTTGCCGCCGAAGTCCCATTTGCTGTCGAACAGACGCGGCTGCGCCAGGTTGACGGTGAGGAACGGACCGGCGAACAGCACATTCAGCTGGCCACCGGAATCCCGGAAGTCGAGGTCGAGATAATTCACGCCCGCCAACGGAATCGGGAAGTCCTGGCTTTCGTCGTAGAAAATGCCGCCGGCCAGGAAGAATCGGCTGGTATCGAATTCTTCTTGCACCACCCGCTCGCCGGATTCGTCTTTGATCAGGTAGCGCAAGCCCTCGTCCGTATCGCGCACGATGGTGGAATCCGAGTCCATGGCGACCTGACGCTCGGCCTCGAAGCTCTCACCGTTGATGCGAATGCCCGACAGCAGGGATTCCCGTTCCACCTGGAGCGCCGCGTTGAGCAACGACCAAACCTGCTGACCGACGATGCGCGTGGGCAGGAAGTAGCTGTCCGGGCTCCAGGGCGCCGGTTGGCCGGAAGCGTCCACCGGGTTGAAGTAAACGGTTTCGTCGTTCGAGAGCACCTCGCCGTCGAGCCCGAGCTGCAAGCTTCGGGTTTTGACACGGGCGTAAATCTCACGGTCGACCCACACCGTGCCTTGGTAGAGGCTCTTGCCCGGCTCCGCCGCCACGGCCGGCTCGAAATCGATCACCCAGCAATCGTGACCGTCGATCACTTCGGTACCGCGCAGGCGATAGGAATATTCCTTGGTGAAGTTGATGGTCAGGGGCAAGACCGCCGCTTTTTCCGGCTGCAAAATCGGCAGCTCCGGCAGCTTTTTGCCCTTCCACTTCACGCCGTTGAAGTAGAAGTCTTCCCAGGTCCAATCGAAACCCTGGCCTTGGCGGAAGAAGAAGTCGCCGTCGAACGACGCCTCAACACCCCCGGTGCCGGTGCCGACCTCGAAGCGCAAATGCAGGATGTTGCGCGCCTGGTAGTGATCCACCTTGCGGGTTTGGGCGTCCTCGAACGCCTGTAACTGACGCAGAATTTCTTCCACCGGCATTTGCCGGGAGTCGTCGACCTGGACCTCTTCTTCGAGACCTTCGAGCTCGGCGGCGCTCATACGTTCGACTTTGATCACGCTCACGGGCGCCGGCGACTCCAGGGGCACTAAAAGCCCGCCGCCGGAGCGTTTCTGGCCGAAAACCGAGCCTTCAAAACCGTCCTTATAGTCGAAAATCCGCGGGCTGCGCAGCTGGGCATCTCTGAAGAAGAGGTTGACCTGGGCGGCCTCGGGCTCGGCCTCGGCGATCACCCGCAGGGAGAGATCCTCGCCTTTGACGTAAGTCCAAGCCCGCTTGGCGCCGGTGGGCACGGTGTAGGGATCAAAGGACATATCCCCTTGGAACTCCCGGGCCAACAGCTTGAGCGGATTCAACGCCGCGGCGTCGCGGGTGAAACGGAAGAGGGTGACCGCGAATCCTTTTTCCGCCGCGGCCGCGGTTTCCGCCAGGCTGCGGCTGGCTTCGGCGGGGAACGATAGACGGTCGAGCACGATGGGTTTACCCGGATCGAGCTCGCCGATGGCGTCGATCGCCTCTTTAACCTGCTCGTCGGAGCCGCCCGGTTGGAGGGCCACGCCGTCCACATAAGCGGCCACGTTCTCGGCGTAAAATTCTTGTAGGGCCGCGGCGTCGGGCACCAACGGACCGGCCAAAACGCGGGCGTCGGCCTGGGCGCCGGTCACCACCACCGCGGCGCGTTTCACCAGGTAGGCGAAGTCTTGGGTGTTGGCTTGCCCCGACGACGGACGCCAGGTGAGCTGGAAGTGGGCCCGCTCACCGGAATTCAAGGCCAACGCCGAGAGCGCTTCGAGCTCTTTTTGCAAGCTGTCGAGATGTTCTTGGATCGGCGCCGGCGAACGGAAAATCGTCAGCGTCCACGGGGTGCCGCCGACCCGTCGAACCGATTCGAACGCGGCGTTGGAGCCATTGCCGTCGAGCTCCGTGGGCCACACCACGTAGAGCCGTGCATCCCCTTCGATTCTCAGCCCAGCGGCCAAAGCATCGATGGCGACACCCGGTTCCTCGACCCAAATGCCCGCGCAAGGGCGGCAAGGTGGCCCCGCAGCCGTGGCTGCGGTGGTAGCAAAGAGAAAGAGCAGCAAGAAACCGAAAACGACGGGGATCCGTGAAACACGAGAAACGTCGGGGTGATTCATGATGAAAAAAATCCTGTGAAAACTATCTTGTGAACCTTGAGGAGCCGCCGGGCCGGGCTCACGGTGCATGAGCTGTCTGTGTGTGGGCTGTTTGTGCATGGGCCGTCTGTTTTTCCGTACGATGGAGAAGTACGACTTGTATGGAAACGAAGAATCAATCGCTCTTCTTATTCCCTTCGCAGCCCGGATCCAGCGGGATTCACGGGCTTTCAGGAGATCCGTCGACTTTCTTCAGCAAATCCCTTGCCGGCAGCAAGCCTTCAGAGGCCAAGGCCTCGCGCAAATATTGATACTCCGGGGTCAGCCGCCCTCGGTGGGTGATCACCGCCCGCAGCACCGCGTTGGGCAAATCGAGCTCGTCGAACGGCTGCGAGTAGTCTGCGTTGGCGATGGCGGGCACGAAATCACGCAGGGAGCGGCTGAAATTATCCGAAGCGTCTCGGGACAGCTCGCAAGGCAAATTATCCACTGCCAACACGGCGATCCCGCGACCCTCTAATCCGTCGACGAACCCATCGGTTTCGGGATCGTAGATGTAGGTCGGTTGATCCGGCTGGGTGGATTTGTAGGTCAGCTCCACCGCCCCGTCGATATCGCAAGTCACGTCGCCGATCACGCGTAAACGCCTCTGGCCGTCTTGCCAATGGCGCTGAACGTGCGCCTTGGTGACGAATTTGGGGTAATCCTCGGTCCAGAAAATACCGTTCATCAACACCGTCAGGTAGGGCAGGTAGTCCTGGAGCCGCGCTTCGAAACGCTCGGGATGTTGGTGATATTCCGTTTCCACGAACGGCCGTCCGGCTTCCACCGGGCGGGCCAAATGGCGTTTGTCGAATACGACCTTGAATAGACGGTCCCGCTCCTTGCGCTCCATCACCTCCGGCAGGTCCGCCGGCTCGACGATTTCATGGGGCAGCAGATCAAAGACCTCCTGGGCCCCCTGACTGACGCTGCCACGGCCGGTGAAACCCACCACCAACGGCCCGTCGGGCAGGTCGAAACCTGCCTTAATACTCTTGCCCACCCCTGCGATCACTTCTTCCGCATGGGCGAGGTCTCGATATCGATAGGCTTGCTCGATTTGCGAGAACGGATTGGCAATGCCTTCGCCCGCCAGCCGGCGCCCCAGGACGTAAAGCGTGTCGATCATGCCCGCTTGGCCGGCTTCGAGACCGAATTTCACCAGACGATGGCCCTGACCGTCGGTGATGCGCTCGTAGTCGATCAGGGTAATGCCTTGATCCAATAAGGTGCGCAACAACGGCATGTTGTAACGCTGGCCTTTGATCACATGGGCAAAAAAGCAATAGGTCTTGCCCTCGAGCAGCAGGGGAATGGGCACTTCCTTGACCGAGAAAATCACGTCCGCCTCGGAGAGATCCATTTGCACGGACGCCCCCACCTCAGCGAACGCCGCATCTTTGTAAATGCGACGCTCCGAAGGCTGGACCACGAACCGCAACCCTTGGTCCGCTGCCAGGCCTTGGATATCCGCGGGCACCAGGGGCACCCGCCGTTCCCACACGCTTTTGTCTTCGAGCCGAATCCCGACCGTCGCCGTCTGCTCAGCCTTCGTCGAATCAGTCACCGTCGAGACCTCAGATCCGTTCGACGATCGTGGCAATGCCCATGCCGCCGCCGATGCAGAGGGTCACCAGACCGGTGCTCAAATCCCGGCGCTCGAGTTCGTCGATCACCGTGCCGATGAGGATCGCCCCGGTGGCACCCAGGGGATGACCCAGGGCAATAGCGCCGCCGTTGACGTTGACCCGGTCGTGGTCGATGCCCAGATTGCGCATGGTTTGCAGCGGAATGGCGGCGAAAGCCTCGTTGATCTCCCACAGGTCGATGTCGGAAGCGGCCATGCCGGCCTTCTTGAGCGCTTTTTCCGACGCCGGGGTCGGCGCGGTGAGCATGATCAGGGGCTCGGCACCGGCCGTGGCCACCGCTTTCACCCGTGCCCGCGGTTTCAGCCCATGGGCTTTGGCGTAGTCGTTGCTGGAAACCAGAATCGCCGCGGCGCCGTCGACAATGCCCGACGAGTTGCCCGCGGTGTGCACGTGCTGGATGGCATCGCCCGCTTCGGGATATTTCTCCAACGCAATTTGATCGGACGTCTTGGAGCCGGGGCCGTCCACCGGGCTGGCTCCCCAACGCTCGAAAACCGCGTCGAGCCCCGCCAGGGATTCGGCGGTGGTGCCGGCGCGGGGATGCTCGTCGCGCTCCAAGGCCACCTCGCCGGTGGCTGGATCCACCACCGGGAAAAGACTTTTATCGAAGTAGCCGTTTTTCTGGGCCGCCTCGGCCCGCTGCTGAGATTCGGCGGCGAATCGATCGCAATCCTCGCGCGAGAATCCCTCGAGGGTGGCGATCAGATCCGCCGAAATGCCCTGAGCCACTTGGTGGATCTTCTCCCGCAAGTGCAGATTGTTGCCGTCGATGCCGGCGCCGTCGGACATCATGGGCACCCGCGACATGGACTCCACACCGCCGCCCACCACCAACTCTTGTTGACCGCTCATCACGCCCATGGCGGCAAAGTTGAGGGCCTGGGCGCCGGAGCCGCAGAAGCGGTTCAAGGTCACGCCGGTGACCTCCAAGGGCCAACCGGCGGAGAGCACGCTATTGCGCGCGATGTTGGCACCCTGCTCGTTGGCCTGGGACACGCAGCCCAAGACCACGTCTTCCACGTCGGCGGTTTCGAATCCGGTCCGCTGAGCCAACTGTTGAAGGGTTTGAGCCATCAGCTCTTGGGGGTGGATGCCGGAAAGGGCGCCTTTATCTTTTTTGCCGCGGCCGCGGGGGGTCCGCACCGCATCGAGGATCCAAGCTTCACGCATGGTGTGTCTCCAAAGGATGAAACGAGAGGTTTCTAGGGGTAAGAACGCTGAAAGCTATGTCTGAACTGAGTTCGGGCGCGCTGAGCAAAGGGCGCCACCGAACGTCTTGACGATGGGAAGGGCACCGAGAAATTTCACAACCTAACGAAGGACTCCAGCGCCATCAGGAACTTACCGCCCGGTAAGCAGGCTGTCAACGCGCCGAATGACGGTTAGGCCGGGCTCGACCTCGACCGCAGCTCAACCTTCGGACACCATGGCGTCCGCCAAGGCTCGGTCCAGGGTGTTTTTGCTCACCAAACCCTGGAAAACCGACCGGATCCGAAGCTCCGGATCCAAAATCAAAGTGTAGGGAATGGCGGCACCACCGAGCTGCTGAAAATATCCCATGTTGCCGATCAGAACGGGATAGGCGATGTTCTGTTCCGCCACAAAGGGTCTGATGACCTCGGCGCCGCCCGTATCCAACGAGATCGACACCACCTTGACTTCGCCGCTCTCGTGCAGCTTCTGCAAGGTCGGGATCTCGCGAATGCACGGCCCGCACCAGGTGGCCCAGAAGTTGACCACCACCGGCTGCCCGGCTTGGCGCAGGTCGTCGTGCACAAATCGGCCGCCGTCGAGCAGCGGCATGTTGAGTTCGGGCAAGGGCTCGCCGCTGCCGACCTGGGCGCGCCGAACCGGATTGCAGCCCAACGTGGAGGTCAACAACAGCACCAGGCCAACCGCAAAACAAAAGCGGCTGCGCATCAGCCGGCGCTCCGCAGCTGACGTTTAAGTTCCAACTTGGCCACGGTCTCGCGATGCACCTCGTCGGGTCCGTCGGCCAGGCGCAGGGTGCGGGCCATGGCCCAGTGGTAAGCCAGGTGGAAGTCCCCCGACACCCCGGCCCCGCCGTGTGCTTGAATCGCCCGGTCGAGCACCCGCAGGGCGACATTGGGAGCTACCACCTTGATCATGGCGATTTCGCTGCGAGCGACCTTATTGCCCACCGTATCCATCATGTGCGCCGCCTTCAGGGTCAGCAGACGTGCTTGATCGATCTCCATCCGGGAGTCGGCGATATCGGCCCGCAAAGTGCCCATTTCCGACAGCTGACGGCCGAAAGCCACCCGCTCCGAGGCCCGTCGACACATGGCCTCCAAAGCCCGCTCGGCCACGCCGATCAAACGCATGCAATGGTGAATGCGCCCCGGCCCCAGACGCCCCTGGGCGATTTCGAATCCCCGCCCCTCACCGAGCAACATATTCGCGGCCGACACGCGCACGTTGTCGAAAGCGATCTCCGCGTGACCGTGGGGAGCATCGTCATACCCGAAGACGGTGAGCATGCGTTCGATGGTCACCCCGGGCGCGTCCAGAGGCACCAGGATCATGGAGTGGCGCAAATGCCGAGGACCGTCCGTGGCGTTGATGCCGAGGAAAATCGCGATCTTGCAACGTCGATCCCCGGCGCCCGAGGTCCACCACTTGCGACCGTTGATCACGTATTCATCGCCGTCGAGCCGGATGGTCGAGCAGATGTTGGTGGCGTCCGACGAGGCCACCTCGGGCTCGGTCATGGCGAAACACGAGCGGATCTCGCCGTTGAGCAAGGGCTTCAGCCATTGCTCCTTCTGCGCCTCGGAGCCGTAACGCACCAGAACCTCCATATTGCCCGTATCCGGCGCCGAGCAATTGAAGATCTCCGGCGCAAAAATCACCCGTCCCATGATTTCGCACAGGGATGCGTACTCCAGATTGGTCAGGCCGGCGCCGAGCTCGCTTTCGGGCAAGAAAAGGTTCCATAACCCAGCTTCCCGAGCCTTGGTCTTGAGCGGCTCCAGGATAGCGGGCGGCTGCCAGCGATCCTGCCCTTCGTCGACCTGGCGATGAAATTCCCGCTCGATCGGGTAAACGTGGGCGTCCATGAATTCCAGCAGCCGGGATCGATAGTCCTGGGCACGGTCGCTGAGCTGGAAAATGTCTAGGCTCATAAGCTTTGGTTTCCTCGAAGATCGGCACGAATAACTTGGAGAGCGGCCACGAAGGCGTCGATATCGTCTTCGGTGGTGTCGAAGGAGGTCATCCAACGCACCTCGTCGGTGGCGGCATTCCAGACGTAAAAGAAAAACTCTTGTTGCAGGGCTTGACAAAGGGCGGGGTCGAGGCGCGCAAACACCGCGTTGGCGTGCACGTCCTGGGTGACCTCCACCCCGGCCGCGGCCATGCGCTCCGCCAGCAAACGGGCCATGGCATTGGCGTGGGACGCGTTGCGCAACCACAGATCGTCGTGGATTAAAGCTTCAAATTGGGCGGCGATAAAACGCATCTTCGACGACAGCTGGGCGCTTTGCTTGCGATAAAACTGGGCCCGCTCGCCCAGCTCGGGGCGGAGAAAAACCACCGCTTCGCCGAACATCAATCCGTTCTTGGTGCCGCCGAAGGACAACACATCGACCCCGGTGTCGGTCACCATTTCTTTTAAGGTGCAACCCTTGGCGGCGGCCGCGTTGGCGATACGTGCACCGTCCATGTGCAAAAAGAGGTCGTGCTCTCGGCAACAGGCCGACAACGCCGAAATCTCCGCCGGCTCGTAGACCTGACCGAGTTCCGTGGCCTGGGTAATCGACACCACCTTGGGCTGCGGGTGATGGCAATCACCCATCAACCACGTAAACCGCTCAATATCGGCGACCGTCAGCTTGCCGTCGTCCGACGGCACCGTCAGCAGCTTGCAGCCGGCAATGCGCTCCGGCGCCCCACATTCGTCCACATGCAAATGCGCCATCTCGGTGCAAATCACGGCCTCATAAGAACGGGTCAAAGCCGCCATGGCGGTCACGTTCGCACCCGTGCCGTTATAAACAAAAAGCACCGGCCCCTCGGTACCGAACGCCCCCTGAATCGCCGCCACCGCCCGCGCCGTCCAAAGATCGCCACCATAAGCCACCGCATGATCGGCATTGGCCGCTTCAAGGGCCTTCCAAATCACCGGATGAGCCCCGGAATTATTGTCACTCGCAAAGCTTCGCATGGATCTCCCGAGTTGAAACACCGTCGGGCGACGGCGAAGCCGGATTCTACCGTCTCAAGCGCATCCACGCAGCCAACCCAGAAAAACACGGCCGAGATACCCACAGAGCAAGCCGAAGATAGACCTCAGCGGTGGGTCGGCATTACAATACTTTCCCTAAGCACCTGTAGCTCAATGGATAGAGCATCTGACTTCGGATCAGAGGGTTGGGGGTTCGAGTCCCTCCAGGTGTACCAGCCTCTCCCCCTCCTTAAGCACTGAAAACATTAGGCTTAGAGATTCTTGACGAACCGATGGCTCGACGGTTCGTTCTCCAATTCTCGCCCAAAAATATCGAGAATTAGGGGCAATTCAGGGTTAGCGCTATACAATGACTATACAAGGAACTATACAAGAATCTGAACCCATCTCTACCTATCTTGGATCGGAGCAATGCGAGTCGCTAAGATCACACGCAGTCTCGCCCTAAGGTGGATCCCTAAGGAGCCCAAACGAGATCCCTGGCTGCTTTGCTCTTTGGTTCCCGGCCTGTGCCTACGGGTTAGGCCAGTGAGGGGTGGGCGGTGGCGTCGCGAGTGGTATGTTCGCTACCGATGGCACCAACAGACGAGGCATAGGGTTCTCGGACCCCTTGAAGAGTGGACCCTAGAAGAGGCTGCCGAAGCTGTTCGAATGCATCGAAATCGAGCTCGGCAAGCTCAGCTTGAAGGGTCGGTGGATCCACTCAGACTACCCGACCCTACCAATGAGCAACAGGCCACCGTGTCGGACTTGGCAGCCGAATATCAATCCCATTCCACCAAGGCTACTTCCTCGCAGAAGGAAGAATCCCGGAAATGGGAAAAGCTGCTAGCTCTCGAAATCAGGGGTCAGGTTTTCGGAAACCTCCCGGTCTTGGAGGTAGGGCCCCCACACATCTGGGAGCTCAGGAAAATGATGGAGCAAACTCCGGTCGCCTTCAATCGGACCCGATCCCTCCTTCATCATGCTTTCAATATGGCCCCTCGATACGGTCTTTTGAAGCCGTCCGATCTGGTCACCTGGGAAAATCCCTGCAAGCAGGTCAAGAAATTCCCGGAAAAGCGGCGAGAGAGAATCTACTCGCTAGAAGAATATCGAGGGCTGCGCCTCGCTCTTGACCAATTCCTTTCAGAGATGATTGATCGCGCCAAGCAGGGCGACAGACACGCCAAATTCAAGAGTCGCTCGTTGCTCTCTTTTCGAGTCCTTGCAAGGACCGGGCTCCGTCCTGTGGAGCTCCGACGATTGCGCAAGGATGAAGTCAGATGGTCCCAAGGATTCGCCGATACCAGAACCGCCAAAGGGGACCGCGGAGGGCCCGAAGGGAGGATTCTAGCTTTTGGTCCGGCCGCCCTTGAAGACCTGAGGCTAATGTCTGAGCTGAGTATCGGCGCCAGCCCTTTCTTGCTCCCTTCATGGGTCGACCCTGGCCGACCCATGGATCCGTCCGGAACTAGAACGCCGTGGCGACAACTTAAGGAAAAGACCGACTCGATCTTTGGCCTGAATCTACGAACCGATCGAGAAGCAACTCGTTACGCCCTCAGGCACACGATCATCAACCAACATGCCTATGCAGGAATCGACATCGCAGATATTGCGGATCTAGTCGACCACCGTACCGCCAAGCAAGGCACAACCCACACCTACCGCCATACAAAGGCCCCAAGAATGATCGAGCTTGCCACTGTCTTGGAGGCTCACATGGACAACTTGGTTAGCGGTTAGCCTTGATCTTGGAACGGCAACCGTCCCGAGCGCAGGGCCCCGTACTACTGTCGAAACCATCCATCTAGATTCATCCCTCGGCCGGAGAGAGGAGCGGTAGGAGAGCAGGAATCATCGTGTTTTCGGGACGGTCTATTGCCAGTCCATCTCAGCGAGAGCGAAAAAACGATTCAAAGCCGCGCGAAAAGTCGCAGATTCTCCGATTTTGACGGGCTTCAGACTCCCGTCTTCTACAATTCCCCAGATCCCGTAGCCGACGGAGTCAATCCTTTCCTCGGAAACGGATCTAGACCTAGGTCGCCTCGGTGAATTCGGACGCGGTGTCCGAATTGCCAACCCATGTTCAGGGGAACCCCAAAAAGGAGACACACGCGATGAAAGCAAAGACGAATCTAAAAGTAGGGACATCGACCGACCCGACCGAACAGAACCAAGAGATTGTTCCTGGAATCGATCCTGTCGGCTAAGTCAACTTAGAAATGCGAGCCGTCCGAGTATTGCAGTCTGCATCCTTGAAGTAGCGGTCTCGATGAGCTCGGAGCTCACCCGCTGCCGCTTGCAGGCTTCAAACAGAGCAACAAATGCCTGGGTCGCTTCCTCGTGATGCCTAAACGCCCGGAAGACGATAAATGAGTATTGGGCTAGGGTCCGCGCTGCTTCCAAGCGTCCGATCGCAAGGCAAAGAGCAGCAATCTCGATAGTGACCTGGGCAGCTTCAAGCCCCCATCCTTGATTGGAAGCCTGGTCGAGCACTTCGAAATAGGCGCCGACGGCCAAATCTACCTCTCCAAGAGAAGCCAGCGCTCCTGCTCGGACCCATTGATGCCGGAGAGATACGCGCTCGTCGCCAGATGAGTTGGCCAGTCCTCTCTCGAGGAACTTGAGAGCTTGCCTCCCATGCCCCAATTGACCCAAGGCTCCCGCCGCATTCAGATGTCCCGCAACCCAATGTCGGTGTCCCGGAGAGCTGTCCAAATACAACAGACCTGCTACGGCATCCGAGAGAACCGAGCTGGGATCGTTGGCCCACCGAAAGATAGATGAGCGGCCGACATGGGCCTGCCCTCTTTCCGAATCAGAGCGAGCCAAGAGAATCTGAATGTTGGCTTGGGATTCTGCTCGAACCTGCCAGCCCTTTGAACGGTAAATATGCGCTAGAACACCAGCAGAAGAGAACCAAAAAGGGTGGTCGTCTGCATCCGCTTCCAAGAAGGCTCTGGCCAGCAGGCTATCGCCGGCTTCCAAGGCTCCGAAGTGAATTGCCGAAACCGATGCGGCCAAAAGCCCCCGGACTCTGGTGTGCGCGTCAGTAGAAACGCGCAACACCTCAACTGCCTGTGTGAGGCACTTCGACGGGTGCCAGAACGAAAGCTCCAGCAACTCCTCCAATGAACCAGCCATACTACGATTCTCTCGAAGTAGCCTGTCGAAGAAGCTGAAGCTCCCTCTCAAGCCGTTCCAACCTGCCTTGCAGATCCATTGAATCAGGCCCTTCGACCTGCCCTTCATTTCCCAATTCGTCGATCGCGAGCGTAGCCCAATCAGGCCGATCCGCCAAAGGCTCGCCTTGGGTCAGAGCCCTTAGATCCTCTCCGAAACGACCAAGATCGTCGTGCCTAAGCCCTAAATAGGCCAACAGATTTCCTAAACGCGATGCCGGAACATCCGACTCCCCGGATTCATAGCGGCTGATCTGCTGAATGCTTACCCCAAGGGCTTTCGCCACGGCAGCTTGATTCAGCCCGAGTTGTTTTCGTCTCGACTTGAGAAAGCCGGGAAGATTCTTAAACAAATTCACGTCCACGTTCACGTCCTGAGTGAATTCTCGACCAAAGTCATACTTTAAGTCCATAAAAATCAGCGAGTTAAGCTTTATAGCTCACGAAAAATCAACTTTAAGGTGATGTTCACTTGACACGTGATTTCCACCATACGATAATTCACCTGACATGAGAAAAAATGAGCCACTTCACGAAAAACCCGGTCACTCTGGACGGTAGGAGAGCCACAACATGTGTTACCTCTCCCCGAATACCGTGGCAAAGCTCCTTGACGTCTCTGAAGCCACGGTCCGAGACTGGATGGACAACCCTCAATACGGCCTTGGATCCGTCCATTGTGTCAAAGAAGTACGGCTAGAAGGAGTCGCGCTTCAGGACGGCACACCTGGTCGAGCGCCTAGACGAGTAGATGCCAGACGGCTAGCTCGTTTTCTCATCCGGCGAGAGCGAATCGGAAGCTATGACATTTCGCCTATTCCTGATCCGACCGAAGTGGAGATCTCAGCCCGCGCTCAGCAGCTTTTGCTAGATGCGGTTCTCTACCAGGAAGTAAGAAGCGCCCTAAAGAGAACAGCCAAAGCCTACGCAAGCTCAATGACACAGCTTTCCTTGAACCCGTAGCAGTCCATGACTTCACCGAAAAACACGGCCCCAAGACCAAAGGAGTAATCCCACGTTGACCCAAGCCGGCATCCGGGCCCGGAATCATGCGCTTCGGATCTTTGCGGAGGAGCTTTGTACGGGGCTCGGTGAGCTTGGGCTGTCTCGGCGCCAGTTGGCGGAGCTGTTGGGCTCGAACATTATGCGGGCGGCGGACGGGTATCGGGTTTGTTTTGTTTGTCGCAACGGCTCGCGGTTGGCGGAGCGTCAGATTCGTTTGTCTCAGGGGGCGGTTCAGGCGTTGATGGCCTATTTGCAGCACAGGGGGTTTTGTTTGGGAATGGATGTGCCGTTTTGGGTCGGACGCAAGGGCGGTAAGGCGTTGCGGGCCGACAGTGTGAGACGCATTCTGAAGGGTTAGGAGTCTGAAGGGTTAGGAGACAGCGGGCCCGGCGGGTATCAGTAATGGGTACCGGTCCAAGCGCCGGGTCCGATGTCTCCCTATTCTGGATCGTTGATGTGAGCCGGCTCAAGGGTCGGTTTCCATGAGCGATTTTGCCCGGATGGGGTTTTCCGGGATTTCACAACAACTCTCCAACTAAAGGGGACGGCGATGGAAGACCGCGACATGGCGCGGAGTGGCGCAGCTTTGTCTGATTTCGGGGCCGACGGCGCCGGGATCGAGGTTTCTTGGGATGAGGCCAGGCCGTTGGATTGGGTTCATCAGAGCCCGGTCCACGGCGAGCGGGAGATCAGTTATTACGAGGTCAGCCGGTTCTCGGAGGAAGGCTGTTGGGTGAGCACAGTGAGCACGGTGGTCTGGCTGGCGGACCGGGAGCCGCTGGCGATCGAGAGCGAGGTTCGAGATCCCAAAATTCTTGAGGCGGTGCTCAACGCTTACGAGCTCGGGCGTAAGGCCGCGCGGGTGGACCGCCCATGTTGACCAACGACTTTCCCCTTCCTTTCCGGTTGCCGGAGACGGCGGTGCGGTGCCCGTCCGGTCGGTTGTTCGGTGCGGGCACTCGCGAGGCGAAGGTGTGGCACGTGCTCAACGAATCGGCGGTTCGCCGGCATCGTTGGAAGATTGCTCAATTGGACCTCTACGGACCGCCCGGCAGGGTTCCGGCGCCGGTTTTCTCGCAGCCCTATTGCGGCGGTGGACGCGGGACGCGCTCCATTCGTGAGCTGCGCCGGCAGGGCTTTGAGATTCCCCTTTTTCGCGGGGGTTTGGAGACCCAGCCGGGTGTGGAAACCAAGCTGACCTTCTATTGGCTTCAACGGTCGACGGGCGAGGTTCAGCCCTCCCTTTTCGAATCTGCGTCTCCGCCGAGCCCTGCCGTTTTGGTGTCGGGATCGCCGGCAATCGGTGGCCCGCTTTTCGGTACCGAGCTTGTGTTTGCCGATGACGGTAAGCCGTTGGAGAGCACGAGCGCTTTTTGCCCGCCGAACCCGGTTTTCGATGAGACGGCTTACCGGCGGTTCCTCCGCGGTGGCTATCGCAGTGGGGCCTTTGCGCAGATCAACGGCAAGTGCGAGCGCCTGAAGGTGACCCAGGCCACGGTGTCGAAGGTGGGGCTCGACCCTCGGCCGGTGTTGGCGGACGCCTTATCCAAGCTCGGTGTTGCGGTCACGTCCGCCTAGGTAAGTAGGGCTCGGCGTGACGCTCCGTCACAAATCGTGACAGGGGGTCACGCCGAGTCACACGCCGTCACACCGAGTCACGCCGACATACGGGCCGTCACACGCCGTCACACCGAGTCACGCCAACTAACAAGCAGTCACGCCGAGTCACAGGCCGTCACACCGAGTTACGCCAACTCACGGGCAGTCAC
>CBDUGP010000041.1:0-66704 GCA_965366625.1 uncultured bacterium | reverse complement strand
CACCGAGGTGCCGTTGGAAGGCGCAGAGATCGAGACGGTCGGGTCTTGATTGGCGGCTACGTTCACGGTGATGACCGCGTTGTCGGTGGCGCCGTAGGCGTCGGTGACGGAAGCGGTGATGGTGTGGTTGCCGACGCTCAAGGCCGCGGTGGTGAACCCTGCTCCGGATCCGATGGTTCCGTCGAGATTCGACGACCAGCTGATGCCGGCGGTGAGGTCACCATCCTCGGGATCGCTCGCCGCACCTGCGAAGGTGACGGGATCGGTTTCGATCACCGAGGTGCCGTTGGAAGGCGCAGAGATCGAGACGGTCGGGTCTTGATTGGCGTTGATCGTCAAGGTGATGGCGTCGAGGGCGAAGGCGCCGCCGGAGTCCGTGACCTCGGCGCTGATCTGGTGGCTGCCCACCGACAGAGTCGAGGTGCTGAATCCCGCGCCGGTGAAGAGCAGGCCATCGAGATCCGACACCCACTGGATGGACGCGGAGAGATCTCCGTCCTCCGTGTCGGTCGCCGTGCCCGCGAAGCTCACGGACTCGCCCGCCACCGCCGAGCTGCCGTCGGCCGGCGAGCTGATCGACGGCACAGGCGCATCGTTGACCACCTGAATGGTGATGTAAGCGACATCGCTCAAGCCACCTCCATCGGTGATTTCGGCCGCAATCTGATGACTGCCTTCCTGGAGACCCGCAAAGTTGACGGAAGCCCCAGTGCCGAAGATGCCGTCGAGGTCCGACACCCAGACGATCGATCCCGAAAGGTCTCCCTCTTCGGTGTCGCTCGCGTTGCCGAAGAAGAGGATTGATTCTCCGACATGGAAAGTGTCGCTATCGATCGGGGTGGTGATCGACACCGACGGCGGATTGTTGACCGTCACGTTCAGGCTAATGGAGGCCGAGCCGGCTTCGCTCGGCGGGCCGGCCGGATTGTCGACCGTGGCGGTGATCGTGTGCACCCCTTCGGTCAGCGTGCCGTAATTCCAGAAGCTCTCGCCGGTGCCGATTTGACCGTCGATATCCGAGGTCCACGTCCAGGTGCTGGAAATCGGGAAACCATCGTCATTCACCGCAGAGGCGACAAATTCAACGTCGGCGCCCAAGTAGACGACCTGGCCGTCCGTGGGGCTGGTGATGGTCACCACCGGCGGCGGCTCGGCATAGACCACAGTGATGTAGGTGGAATCCGTGGCCTGCTGCTCGTTGAAATCTTCGATCTTAGCGGTGACCGTGGTCGGATCCCCTTCGTAGGGTTGGGTGGCGAAAGACGCTCCCTGACCCACGTATTGGCCGTTGAACCGCCACTGCACAAACGCGCTCAGGTCGCCATCGGCGGCGTCGTGGGCGATGGCGGTGAAAAGAACCTCGTCTTGGGTGGTGTAAGAGCCGCCGTCGGCGGGTTCGAGAATACGTACCAGCGGATTGCCGCTCGTTCCGTGAACGATCACCCACACCTCGGCCGAGCCCATGGCGCCGAACGGATCATTGGCCGCGGCGGTGAGGCGATGGATGCCTTCGCTGAGCAAAACGCTGCCGTTGGCGTTGGTGGAAACCACGCCGTCGAAATCCGACGACCATTCCCACTCGAAGGTGGTGTTGCCGTCCGCATCGGTGGCGGTGGCGTCGAGCAACACCGTGGTACCGGTGTCGCCGACCTCGTAATTCACCGGGCTGACGATGGTCACCTCGGGCACGGCGTTGTCACCCACTAAGACTTGAATCGAATCCTCTGCGGTATTGCCCAGGCCGTCATCGACGGTGGCGTAGATGGTGTGAGCGCCGTCGGGCAGATAGGCCTGCACCGGGCTGCCGATGCCGAATTCACCTAAGTTGTTGGACCACTCCACGTATTCGGAGATGTCGTTGCTTTGGGGATCCCAGGCGTCCGCGGTGAAGGTGGTCAAAGCGCCGCTGGGGATCATGGAACCGTCGGCGGGCAGGGTGATGGTGACGCTGGACGATCCTCCTCCGCCACCACCACCACCGCCACCCCCACCGCCACCCCCCCCGCCGCCACCGCCGCCACAGAGCGACGGATTGGTGATGGCCACGTCGTCGATCAACCAGCCCGTGTGATCACGGTCGGTTTCGCCATAGGCGTTGAATTGGAAGAGCAGCTCGATATCTTGACCCGCAAACGCAGCCAAGGAGATGTCCTCGGAAAACGTCCAAGCACCCTGGGTAGCTCCAGACATATTCCACAGCGCGATCCAAGTGCCGTTGACCACCCGGGCGCCCACCTGGGCTACGGTGATCGACGCGCCGGGCGCGGTTTCGAGGTAGTGCGCGAAGCTCAACACCGTTTCGGAGGTGATGCTGCTGCCGTCGATCGGCAGGCTTTGCAGCGAGCCCCACGGATCCTGCACGTCGTAGGTGCAAGTGGAGTCGACGCCGAAGTAAACAGCGCTGATCGAGGTGTTGTAACCGGGAATGGCGCAGGTGCTGTCGCTCACCTGATGGGCGAGCAAGCTGGGGGAGGCCCACAGACTCAGATCAGACTCGAAATCGTCGCGGAACAGCTCGCAGGCGCTGCTGACCACGTCGATGGTGATGAGGTCGGAGTCCGACGCGCCGGCGGAGTCGCTCACCGCCGCTGTGATGGTGTGAATACCCACCGATGGGGTTGCCACCACCGAGGCACCGGTGCCGAGACTGCCGTCAAGATCCGACGACCATGCGATTTGGGCGGAAAGGTCGCCCTCCTCGGGGTCTGTGGCCGTGCCCGTGAAGGTCACAGGATCCCCGTCGGCGAATGAGCCGCCGCCGATCGGGCTGTCGATGGTCACGGTTGGCGTTTGATTGTTGCTGAAGACGTTGAGCTCGAAGACTTTCATGCCGACGACACCCAAATTCACCCACAGCTCGAGGTTGGCGTCGTTGTCGATGTTGTCCACCAACAAGCTGTCGCGCTCACCGGCGTCGCTGCCCAAGTCTCCGCTCTGCCACAGGATCGAGGAGTCGGTGCCGCTTTGGATGCGCGCTACCCCGCCGGCCACGAGGGCGAAGTCCACGGAGCCGTCGGCATTCATGTCCGAGGCTTGGAGACCGTTGATTTGGCTACCGAAGGTGCCGAGGGTCGAGCTGACGGTCCCGGTGTTGAAGTCGAGCTCGCGCAGGCCGCCGAGATCGTCACCAAAGTAGATTTCGTCGATGCCGTCACCATCGTCGT
Source organism: uncultured bacterium (assembly GCA_965366625.1). GTDB lineage: Bacteria > Acidobacteriota > Thermoanaerobaculia > Multivoradales > J023 > JAUIJL01. Next base: position 63,540 of record CBDUGP010000041.1, on the reverse strand, counting down.
CGGCGGTGTCGAGGGCGGTGAGATCGAGCGAGGCCGTCGCCAGCTCTTGGGCGTGGGTGACACCGTCGAAAACCCAAAGGGCGCCACCGTGCTCCGCCACCACGATCTCGAGATTGGCATCGGCATCGACATTGGCCACCCGCAGGTAGGCCAGGTCGCCGATGCCGTTGGTGAGCTCGGTCTGCCATTCCACAAATCCGTCGGTATGCTCGAAAACAAAAATTTTGCCGCCGTTGCCGCTATAACCCGCCTGCAATCCGGCGGAGGCGATCACCTCGGGTTGGCCGTCCCCATCCACGTCGGCGATTTGGATGCCTTGGAAGGCATAACCTTGAAATTCGGAGGTCCGCCACAGCTCACCGTGGGGAAAGGCGCCGGCATAAGCGACGAGCTTGCCGTAACCCACCCGGTCCGCAGCGACCACGATAGAGGTGGATTCCAGGGTGCCCATGGCGATGCGCTGCTGGCCGAAGTTGCTGTTGCCGGTGGGCTCGGGGCCGAGGGTTACAGGGTTGAAATCCCCATCGGCAAAGACTTGACGATAACGTCCATCGCCGTAACCGGCGTCGGATTCGAAGGAGCCGAAAGCCATTTCAGCGGAGCCGCCGACGTTGCCGAAACCCAAGCCATAGAACGGGCCGGAGAGGTCGGTGGTTTCGATATCCAACACACTGTTGTAAGTGTCGTAGAGGTAAAGATGATCGGAGCCGGAGGAGCTGTAGCCGGCCCCCCAGAGCACCTCGGTTTCGCCGGACTCGGAAACGTCGGCGATCAGAATGTCGGTCACCCCGTGCTTCGGATTGGCGATGGTGCCCTCCGAGGAGCCGGTGGCAGCATTGAGGGCGTGGATCGAGCCGAATTGGCCGTCGCCGTAGAGCACCTCAATCTGGCCGTCGTCGTCCCAATCGCCGATGCGCAAGGCACCGATGTCGGAGCTCGGGGAGTGGCTCCAGCCTTGGGTTTGGGTGTCGGCGTCATAAACGGTGATGCCGTTCCAGCGGAAGCCGGCGACGATCTCGTCCCGGCCGTCACCGTCCAAATCGGCGGCGCGCACCCAGGTGCCGAAACCACCCGACCGATTCCACTCCTCGGCCCGGGTCACGCCGTTGAGCACCCAACCGCCGAGGGTGCCCCGTGAGGCGACGATTTCTAGATCGGCGTTGTCGTCCACCTGAGCCACGGTCACGTCGTAACACGGGTAGCTGGTGGAGGAGAATTCTTCGGAGCCGATGAGGGAGTAGACGTAGAGCGCGGAGCCGTCTTGGCAGAAGATCGCTTCGAGGTCCGAATCCCCGTCCACGTCCGCGATGGTCAAACCATCGATCCGGGAGGCCGCAGTGATGAAAGTTGTTTCGAGGGAAACCACGCCGGCAGTGTAGTCGTAGATCTCGACCCGATTGCCCACACCGAGCACGATTTCATCGAAGCCGTCGCCGTCCGTGTCGGCGACGATCAGGCTGCGGATGTCGGCGTCGTAAAGGTCGCTTTGGTAAACAAAGAAGAACTCGTCGAATTCCTCAATGACCATGTACCAATAACGGTTGGCAAAAAAGCCTTCGACCGAGGCAGTGGCCACGATGTGGGGGCTGAAGCCGTCAAAGGTGCTGGAGACCAGGCCCGCGTCACCGATGCCGGAGCCAAAATTGACGTAATGCCATTCCAGCTGTGCGCCCAGAGCATTCTTAGTCGCCGTCAGGGTTTCATTTGGCGCGCCGCCGATTCGTTCGGCCGGCGCGGGTTCCGAATACCCCGCCCGCAGGGCCTCGGTTTCCTGTTGGCCGTAAATCAACGGCGTGCCGTCGACGCCGTGAATCGGGCGTCCAAATCGATCTGTTTCCGGCTCGGAGCCGAGTGAAACAAGTGGTAAACAAATTAGGGCCAAAACGGCCCAGAGAGTGCTCAACCTATGAATTCGCATCCTAAATCGATCCATCCTGATCTCCTTGGCGTGGGTGGGTAACACACGAGATGATTAAAGCCGTCACCTATTAGGCGAGTTTCTTCGCCCGTTTCGATCAATCGGCCTATAAAGGTAAATGCGGAAAATGGGAAAACCTTTCAATGATCCCTATGGGAAGTAAGGCTTAGCCCGTATTCTTGGCCGACGGCTGGGTGATGGCCGAGTTGATTCAGGAGGTTTCGAGCGGGCGCTACGGAAAAATTCCGAGGTCCTCAAGCCTCACCCCTGCCGGGGCAGCTCGGAAGGATGTAGAGCCGTCCCGCATTACCGATCAGGTACACTGCGTCAAGTTGAAGAAGGGCCTTCAGAGCAGGTCCAGATAGAAACTGCGCCTGAGGGTTTTAGATGCAGGCCATTGAGTTGCTGCGATGGATCCGAACTGCTGGGTATTGGGCTGCGAGCCCCCTTGAGCAAATGCTGCTGAAGATTCGTGGGCAGCCGGGGCTGCCGCCGCTTTGGCTGCGCAGGCATGTTGGCGATCCGAGAAAATTTCGATCGGCTGCCGTTGAAACCATGGCGTGGATTGAGCGATTGGGCCTGCTGAAACCGAACGCTCAAATTCTCGATGTCGGCTCTGGTTGCGGGGCAATGCTCTTTGAATTCCAGAGCCGGTTAGGTGAATCGGGTGGGTATGTCGGTTTCGATGTCCATGCCCCGAGCATCCGCTGGGCTCAGCGGCATTGGGCGAGCGACTCTCGTATCCTGTTCGAGACGGCACGGATCAAGACGCCCTATTCGACTGCCGAAACTGGAGCTCTGAGTGACTACCAATTTCCCGTCGAGTCGCAGTGGGCAGACTTTGTGCTCGTCAAGTCCGTGTTTACCCATATGTTGCAAGATGAGCTACGCCCCTATCTCGGTGAAATCCACAGAGTGCTCACCGACTCGGGGCATGCCTTGATTTCTTTCTTTCTCTTCGATCGAGTGAAGGGTGACCCGCCGGCTTTTCAGTATTTTGACCCAGCTGAGCCAAGGGTCCGTTGGCGGCTGGCCAACAGACCTCATGCGGCTGTTGCCTTTGACAAGGAGCTGGCCTTGGAGCTGGTGCGTGAAGCCGGGCTAGAGGTCACCCATCACGTTGAAGGTTTCTGGCCCGGCTCAGAAACGACCCCGACCGGGCAAGATCAGCTTGTCGTGAGGAGGATTTAGCAGGTGTTGACTACTGGGTTGCCCAGGCTGCCAAGTCTCCGGATTCGAAACCGTCAGCGAATAGGGTCTGCTCGATCCGTGCGATGCAATGCAGCTCTTCCCATAGGGTGATCGGCGAATTTCCACATGCGCTGCCTCCGCCCCATCCGGTGAAAACGGACCCGGGACTGGGAACCACACTTAAGACAATTTCTGTGCCTCCGACGAACGATTCCGAGCAATCCGCTCCGCAGTCGATGCCGGGTGGGGAACTTGCAATCTGCCCTGAGCCGTCGCCTGAGAATTCGGTGGAAAGCTGAAATGAGGCCAAGGGGCAACTGATGGTCGCCGTGCCATTAGTTAGCAGGTGATCTGACTCTCGGATCCTGATAGCGAGGTTGTGGGATTGGCCATCTTTTAGGATACCGGGTAATGGTGATCCGAATGCGTGGAAGCCATCTCCGATACCGTTGTCCAATAGGTCTTGACGGAAGCCGTCGGCAGGGATCCTTGCAATCAAGGTGTTGTTGTCCCAAAGCTCTACGCTCGTAGGATGGTCGGGGTAAGTTGAATCCCAAGCCCAGCCAAGAACTCTGTCGCACGAAATTTCATCCGCGAATCCTCCGAATGTGTCGCAAGAATGGGCCTCTTGGCCAAAGTTTGGCGGCAGGTTTGCTCCGGCCTCAGCCCAGTAGTAGAGGTACCATCGGCCCAAGGAGGCGTCGACTATGTCTTCCCAGACGGTGCCGTCTGAGATCTGTGACACAACGAGGCGAGGATGTACGAGCTTTCGGGTCTTGTCTTTCAAGTATCCAGCATCCCAAACGTGGTAGATCCAGCCCGGAGTTGGGTGGTCTGGGGAGCGCCATTCAGCTCCGGAGAGGCTCCAGCTCAGTCCGTCCGATGAGACCCACTCTTGAATGCTTTGAAGATCTTCTTGGTTTCGGGCGAGCATGTAGAGTCTCTCGTCCGAGCCAAGGGCGATATCCGAGATAAATGGTGGCGGAGTGTCCCTGCCTGAAAAAGTGAGGCAGCCATCATGGCTTCCGGGATTTACAACAGAAAGGTCTGCCGCTATTTGATGTCGAATCCATTTGGAGTCACAGGAAGTGAGATTTTTGTCTGGATGGTAGAGATACAGTATGTCACTGGCGTCGATAACTGCTGTGGCTAGGACGCCAGTGCCTTTGTTCGAGCAGCTACCGAGGGGGCGGCAGCTCGGATTCACAGGCTCAACCCATCGATTTGTAACCTGCGTTGCATTTGCTTGGTTAGTTAGATTGTTGATGTCGATTCGAGCGGCCCGGTCTCGATTGGGGTGTCCTAGCGGAAAGAAGGTTGAGGTGTAGGCGATGTGCCAGCTCTCTTGCCACCAGAAGAGAGATGGAAAAGGGGCTTCATGCTCATTTCTGCTGGTGTTGGTTCCAAAGTTGTTCGCCCCCCAGATCGGATGGAATCTCGGGGTTCCAGGGGTGCTTGCAGCTCCTGGATATTGGAGATTGAAGATTCCTTCCCAGCCACCGACACAGCATTCGCCGACATCCACAAAGATATGAATGTCATTGTCTTCAGCGAGGATTGGATCGGGGCCCTGGATGTAGTTGATGTCTTGTTGCGCTCCAGGGACGCAGTCAGGTCTGGTTAGGATGAAGCCTTCGGATTGTCCGAGAGCGGGCCAGGCGAGGAAGCTCGAAATGAGCAGCATTAATGGCATGTTTCGAGGGGATCTCTTTTTCATACTGGTTTGTCTCAAGTTAGGGGAAAACTGAAATGTCTAAGCTCTCGTGATCAAGAATTGGTCATTTTGTGGCGTAATGACCGCATATTGGTATGTCTGTGAAAGGCTAGACATTTCACAAATAGAAATAGATAGAAGAACACCGAGACCATTTTTGACAAGGTAACCGGAGGCGGTTTTCAACTAGCGGACAAGTGGATCGGGCTGGCAGGTGATCCAGTGAGCGTCTGTAGATTTCGCTTGAGCCCTGGCCGCTCGGCGTCGGAGATTCAGACGCCTGGAGCTACTCAGACAGGCAATGCACGACGATCCTTCGATGGCCCCGGTGGTGGCGGTGTTCCCACAGGTAGAGGCCTTGCCAGGTGCCGAGGGCTAGGCGTCCGTCGAGGACGGGAATCGATAGCGAGGTGGCGGTGAGGATGGCTTTGATGTGGGCCGGCATGTCGTCGGGCCCTTCGGAGGTGTGGGTGTAGAGGGGGTCGTTTTCCGGCACTAGACGGTTGAGCCATTGCTCCAAGTCGTGTTTGGCCGAGGGGTCGGCGTTTTCTTGGATCGTCAGGCTGGCGGAGGTGTGCTGGATGAAGAAGGTGCAAAGGCCTTGTTGGGCGCCGAAGCTGCGAACCGCCGCCTGGGCTTCGGCGGTGAATTCGTGCAGGCCCTGGCCGGGGACTTGGAGATCGAGGGTGGTGACTGGCATGGCGCTTCGGGCGTCTCTCTCTACAAAGTGGTTCAAAAGCAGGGTGGTTGAAAAACAGGTGGCTGAAAAGTCCGGTTAGGCTCGTATCCCGAAGACCTATAATAAGATATCGGCTCCTACTCGAATCGTCACGACGTCGTCACCCGTCGTCACCCCTGACGACATCGACATCAACTCCCAGCTCCCCGAAAGAACATCATGAGCCCTGCACCCCTTTCGCGTCATGCCCGGACGAAGGCTTTCGTCCAAACGACTTTTGGATTCTGCCTGGCCTTGCTCGCAATCTTGACCGTCGGCTGTGACGGTGACGACGACGACGGTGGCGGAGGGGGTCCCACGGATCCCCAGCCGTTCGTCAGCGTGACACCGGATTCCGGTGACGGGGCGAGTTTCTCTGTCGCCCGCAATAGCGCCACGGAAGGAGCCGATCTGGTTCTGGACATCCTGGCCACGGACTTGCAGAACGTTCGCACCGTAGACTTTGTGCTGACCTACCCCGGCACCCTGCTACGACCCACCACTGCTCAAGGCGGTGATTTCTTGGGGATCAACGCGGTGTTGGTGACCACGGCTCTCGATCAGAATCGACTCCAAGTTTTGATGACCCGTGCCGCTGCCACTGGAGCGTCCGGCTCGGGAACCTTGCTCACCGTGCGCTTCGAGGCGTTGGCCCCTGGAACCGGACGCCTCGAGTTCACGGAGCAGGAGGCGGCGACGCCGGTGGGAACGCTGATCAACGGCATCGAATGGCTCGGGGGTGACGTAGAGGTTTCACCTTGACGGGATGCGGCGGTCCATGACCGCTCGATTCGCCTCGTTTTTCGGCTCCCGTCGTGCCGCTCTGCTCACGGCCCTGGCCGTCTCCCTGCTGCTGGCTTGGATCGCTTCGAAGAGGACCCCGATCGATCGTGTTTGGGCCGACGAGGGGACTTTTCTGGCCATGGCCGGTAGCTTGGTGCTGGACGGTGATTTGCTGTTCGAGGAAGCGGATTTGGCTCGTTTGGATGTCGACGATGCGGCCCGCTCGTCGTTGATCCTCGAACGTACCGAGAAGGGCATCGCCTATTCCAAACCGATCCTCTTGGCCCTGCTGGGCGCTCCTTTTTGGGCGCTGCTGGGGGACAGCGGTTTGGTGGCGCTCAACGCCTTGGCCTTGATCTTGGCCCTTTGTTTGACCCACCGATATTTGACCAGCCTGGCGCCACCCGACGACGACGGGGCGCAAGCTCTGTGGACCACGATCACCTTCGTTTTTTGCGCCGTGGTGGTGCCCTACGTTTTTTGGCGCATGGCCGACCTCTTGCAATTGGCTTTGTGCCTCGGTGGATTGACCCTTTGCGCGGCGTCGTTTCGGGTGCCGGTGGGTCATCAAAAGATTCGATCGCGGGTCGATCGCGTGCTCTACCATCCCCTGGCCCCGTGGATCGGCGCTGCTTTGGTGGCATTGACGGTCAATATGCGTCTCTCCAACGGCGCGTTGGCTTTGATTCCTGTGTTCGCGGACGCCCTGCATCGGCGCTGGTGGAAGGCGGGGGCCAAAGCGTTCTTGGTGCTCGCGGTGGTGGGTGCGATCGCGGGTCTGACCTGGGGATTGACCGGTGCCCTGGATCCCTATCGCGCCGAACGTACCTCCTTTGTGCCGTCGACGGGTTATCCGGCCGGGCCGGCTGCCGCGGACGCCATCGAGCGATTCGACGCCCGTCCCGCGACCCATCACGTCAAGGTATTCGGTGATAGCGGGCAGATCGCCTACTCGGTCTTCTACTTCTGGTTTGGTCGCCATTCGGGCTTGCTGTTCTATTTTCCCGCGGCAGTGATATTCCTTTGGCTGGCTCTGCGCTACCCCAGCCGGATCGGCACCGCCTGCCTGATCGGCGTGGCGATCACCCTGGCCTTCTTTTGGATCTCGAAACCGCTCAACTATTTCGGCGGCGGCACGTTCATCGGTAATCGATACTTTCTCAGCGTCTACCCGGCCTTTTTGTTGGCCGTGACCCGCCTTCCCTCCTGGCGGGCCTTGACCCTTGCTTGGGGGCTCGCGGTTTTGACTTACGGCTCGGTCGCCCTTTCCGTGGGGCGTCACCATGAGCTGGACACCTCGAGCCAGAGCCATACCCGGGCGGGTGTGCTGCGGATCTTGCCCTTCGAGTCGACCTCGATCTCACTCGACGGCATCCACACCCGCTATTGGGCAGGCCAATATGTGCGTTTCGTCGACCCATTTCCCAGGGTGTCGAAGCTCGCCTTTGACCTGACCGCGGGTCGGCCGGGCAGTGAGCTGATGGTCGCCCATTGGCAGCCGATCGGGACGTTGAGATACGTGGTGGAGTGCGACGCGCCCGAGGCCAAGTTGGTGGTCGGCGATTGGCGCGGGGAACGAGAATTTGAGGTCGGCCGGTCTGTGTCTCCCGAGGGTGGGGTGGTCGGAATCGAATTCAATACCGGGGCACCTTGGCGCTACCACGGCTACTGGTTTGCGCCCGGGCCGTTCTGGTCGCGAGCGTTCACCTTGCGTCTCGAAGGTCCCGCCGGCAGCACTGCCCGACTCCATCATCTCGGGGACCCTAAGGTCGCCGCCGAGGCCTTTGCCTATGAAGCGGAGCCCTTGGAAATGGCGTCCACAGCGGTTGCCGGCAGCAACCAGACCGTGCGCCTCAGGGCGCGCAACACCAGTGGGGCTGAGTGGAAATCCGACGATGTGGTGGCGGTCACGGGCCGCTATCGGCTGTGGCGCGACGGACAGAAGATTTTCGAAAGTGATCGTCTTGCCATTCCCGATCAGGTGGGGCCGGGTCAAACTCTGGATTTGCCCATCGCCGTCCAATGGCCGTTGGACCCCGGCCCGGTGACCCTCGAATTGGATTTGGTGCTCGAGCACGTCGATTGGTTCCAGAATCGCCTCGGCAAACCCTTGGCTGAAGCGCGGGTCGAGCTGCTACCCGCTGCCCCGTTCCCTCATCCAGATGAAGAGATCCGATCTACCGATCCAGGTCCGGGAATGCGACAATAGGGGAGCATGCCCGCTGAAATTTCGTCTTCCCCCGAGGCACGAACGTCGACCCCCGAGTCGGCGACGTTGCCTCTATTTCCCCTAGGCCCCTGGCTGTGGAGTTCCCTGGCCGTGGTGCTCTGGGTGCTGCTCGCGATCACCGGTCTCGGGCTCCTGTTCTTCTTTCAGCCCTCGCCCGGAGCGGCCCGCGAGAGCCTGGTGGAGCTGCGGGAAGCGACCTCTTTCGACTTCCTGCGCAGCCTTCACTATTGGGCTTCCCACGGTTTGATCATCGCCGCCTGGCTGCATCTCATGAGGGTGTTTGTGGTCGGCTCTTATCGCCGTTTGCTGGGCTGGACGATTTCGGTCCTATTGGTGGTGCTGGCGGTCGGGCAGGCTTGGACCGGATGCTTGCTGCCGATCGGCGGGCTCGGGTCCGCGCCGTCGTTGACGGCTATTTATGCTTTGCATGTGGCGGTGCTGCCGATTCTCACCGTGGCCTTGATCTTCATGTGGCGCCGGCGGCGTAGATCTCGGGATCTTTCCGTGCTGGAGGAGTCGCCGTGAGTGCCGGTGGATTTCTGCTCGGTGCCTTGGTGGTCTTTGCTGCGACCATGGGCTCCCGTCTGCCCTGGACCCGGCTCGGAGGGTTGATCTGGGGTGGGCTGGCGGTAGGTTTCGGCTTGTGGATCGTTCCCGAGGCCAGTGGCGGAGCGTCCCCCGCTTCCTTGCCGGCTGCTCTTTTCTGTTTGCTCGCCGCTTGTGCTTTTTGGTGGAGCATGCACCGGGAGCAGGAACCCCTGCGGCCCAAAACGTCGACCGTGACCGAGGCGCCGCCGGAGCCGGATGAAGACCCTGCCGGTTTGCTCGGTCGGCCGGTCGGAGTCTGTGCGGGCATCCTCGGGGTGCTGATTCTGGCTTGGCTTCGGCCGCCGTCCTTGGATGCGCCCGCCGCCACCCCTTGGTTCCTGGCCGGTTTGGATGAAATCGCTGCTTGGACGACCCCGTGGATCGGCTGGGTCTTGCTGCCCACCGCGATCCTCGTCGCCCTTTTGGCCGCACCTTTTCTCGATACTCGCGATCCTGATTTGGCGGTTCGTTTTCGCGGTCGGTCCGACGAGGTGCCTTTCTTCTTCTTTGCTTGGTTCTTTCTCGGCCTGTTGCCGATCGCCATGGCAACGTGCCTGCGCCCCAGCGGCGGTTTGGGCCCGATCCGATCGCCCGATGCTCCTCTTTCCCAGCGATTTTGGGTGGACTGGATCGGCGTGCAGTTGCCCGATCCGTGGATCGTGCGCGAGCTTCCCGGCATGGTGGCCCTGACCCTGCTCTTCGTGGTGTTGCCGTGGCGACTTCCGAGCTGGAAGCCGACCCAAGGTGCGTTTTCACGCCATCGCCGACGGTTGGGTCGGTTGTATTTTCCGGCCATGCTGTTGATCCTGTGGATTGTTTGGATTTTCCTGGCCGTGCTCGCCGGCGCGGGATTAGGGGTGGGGCCGTGGATTGCCGGGGGTGGATCGTGAGCCCCGAAACGCGTCCTCGTATTCCGAGCAGCTATTTGAGACTCTGGCTGCTGTTGGCTTTGGTCGGCTCTCTGATGTTGGGAGCCGTGGAACTCGATCGTCCTTGGAAGCGCTTGCAGCTAACCTATTTTGAGCATTTGGAGAAAGTGCTCGAAGCTCGTTTAGAGGCGCAGCGGGCTGCTTCGGAGTCTGATCTCGAATTTCTCGAGGGCGAGAAGCAAGTCGCGTTGGACGGTTTGCGCAACCGCCAGGACGATATCGAGTCCCTCGACCGCCAAGCCTTTGATTTAGGACGCCGATTGAAAGAAGCCGAGGCCCGTCTAGCCGAAGCCGAGGATCTCGCGGCGGAACGAGAAAGCCGGGCCGAAGTCGAAGCCCTGCGCGAAACGATCCAAGCCAAGCGTGAACAGAGATTCGCGTTGCTCGCGGATCTGCAAGGCGTCGAGGACCGGTTGACCGAAGCCGAAGCCCCCCATCGTCACCTTGAGCAGAGGCTTCGGACCGTGCGGCGGGACGCCTGGCTGAGGTCCATTCCAGGGTTGCGCTTCTTCGCCCCGTCCTTGAGGGTGCGAGCCGAGCCCGAGCGCTGCGTGACCTGCCATTTGACGATGGATCCCGAGTTGGGTGAGCAGGAGGTCGCGACCCTGGCGGGTCAGTCCGTCTTCGCGGCCCATCCGCGACCGGAGCTGGTGGGGCCGTCGGCCACGCCGAGCCACCGCGACCTGGTTTGCACGGATTGCCACGGCGGCAATGGTCGATCCACGGACTTTCGACGGGCGGGTCATCTCGACAGCTCACTGGAGCCGTCGGCGCCGCGGGTCGGCCCCGAGGAAGTGATCTTGGCGGGACCTTGGGTCCAGGCGGGCTGTCTGCCTTGCCATGGGAACGACGAAGCCTCTCTGGAGCCAAACACGGAGTCCGCAAAGGATGCCGCTCCGCGTGCCGAATCCGGCCGGCGTTGGATCGCGAGGCTGGGATGCCGCTCCTGCCACGATCTGGGCGTTGGGCAATCCCCATGGCTCGACGGCGCCAAAGCTGTTGCCAAAGTGGGACCTTCCCTGCATTCGATCGGCGACAAGTTGGACGCCGAATGGGTGGCCATGCTCTTGGCCTCTCCGTCCAACCACCGTCCGGGATCCATGATGCCCGAGTTCTGGCCGGGGCGGGGCAGGGATGCGGACGAGCAGGCTGAGATCCAGGCGGTGGTCGCCTATCTCTTCGAATTCAGCCGGCCGCCGGAGCCTTTCCAATCCCTGCCGGATCTCAGCAATTCCCTGTCGAAGGCCGCAGATTTTCGATCCGGGCGTGATCTCTTCAACGGTTTGGGCTGTGCCCAATGCCATTCCCAAGCCGGTGCGCAGCCGACGGTTGGACCGTCGCTGCTGGGGCTGAAAGAGCGGGTCGGCGCAGATTGGTTGTTCCGTTGGTTGAAGCAGCCCACGGCGTGGCGTCACGACACGCCCATGCCCGACTTTCGCCTGAGCGATTCCGAGGCCGCGGATCTGACGGCCTATTTGATCAACCGAGTCCCTGAGGCTGCCGATGCCTCCTCCGAGGCCACATCATCTGCGGCACCCCTATCTGCGGCACCCCCATCCGCGCTGCCTAAACCCGGTCCTGAGGTGCGGGACCGACTCGTGCTCGAACTCTTGGAAAGCCAAGACACCTTGGAGGCAGCCCGGGCTCGTTTCGACACCATGAACTCGGCCGAACGGACCCGTTTTTTGGGCCAGAGTTCGATCTTGCGATACGGCTGTCACGGTTGCCACGATATTCCGGGTTTCGAAGACACGCCTCCTCCCGATGGCGGTGATTTAAGCGACCGTGGCCGGGTTCTGCGGGCCCAGCTCCGATCGGGCGCACAACCCCGGGTTTTGGATGCGTTGACAGATCATCCCGGCCAATGGCAGCTGAGTCGGGAAATTCGGCAAGATGTGTCGATTCAGATGCTGTCTTGGACGTCAGCTTCAGCGGGTGAATCCATGGGCTCGAAGCTCGTCGATCCCGGCCTGGAGCTGATGCGTCGCAGAGGTTGTTTTGCTTGCCACTTGCCGGGCGGCGGCGAGCCCTTGATCGACGCGCCGTCCTTGCACGGCATCGGCGCCAAGCTGAGGGTCGAATGGCTGCACGAGTATTTGTCGGACCCGGGGTCTCGTCCGCCCACTCGCCCTTGGCTCGAGCGCCGCATGCCGTCGTTTCACTTCTCCCCCCAAGAGCTCGACGCGTTGGTGCGTTTCTTCGTCGAACGCTCTGGGGCGCCGCTCTTCGATCGTCCGTCGGAGCCGAGTTCGAAGCAGGCGAAGATCGATTCGGCGGTCGGCCGGGCGGCTTTTGATGTGCTCGCTTGTGCCCGTTGCCATTGGAACGCGCCGGACGTCGGTCTGCAATCCTTGGCCCCGGCTCCCGGTTATATGGCGGTGGCCGAGCGCCTTCGGCCGAGCTGGGTGCGGGCCTGGATTCTCGAGCCGAAGAAATATGGTCCGGCCGGGGTCATGCCCGAGCATTTTCCGCTCACCTCCGAGGGTCGAAGGGATACATCGGGTCTGCGGGCGGCTCTGGATGCGCCGATGTTCGACGTCCAACGGATCCGCATGGAGCAGGTCTTCGAGTCCGAACACGAACGACGGGCCTACCTAGATCAGGCGGAAAATATTGCCCGGGCCCTCGACACCTACTTGCGTCAGAGATAGACAGGGTTGACTCGGTGATATGCGAGCCTGGGCCGACCCCATCGGGCCAAATCTGGATGGACCCTAGCTCGGGCCCATCCAGAAATTCCTTCGCGTGTGTCGGCCGGATGGCCTGCGGGCGTCGCTCCGAACTCGCGCCACTGCTGCACTGCTGCCATAAATTGCTGAAAAGCATCGGCTTAGGCCGATGCTTCGGTGTATCGCTCAGACACGCTCGCTTCCGTCCTCGGTCCATCCGACCTTGTTTTCATCGGAAACCCCATTTCTGGACGGACCCTAGCTCGTCAGCTCAGCTTAAGGGTCGGCAGGAACCTCGGTGGGCGCCGTATTTGGGTGGCCTGTTCAAAGGCATAGGCAATTTTAAGCAGGGTCGGTTCGCTCCAGGCGCGGCCGAAGAAAGAGATGCCCACCGGCAGCTCGAAGACGAAACCGGCCGGCACAGTGACGTTGGGGTATCCGGCGATCGCCGCAGGGGTGGAGCTGCTGCCGCCGAAATGGTCGTCATTGACCAGGTCGGTGACCCAGGCGGGACCGCCCGTCGGGCCAACGATGGCGTCGAGGCCGTGCTCGTCCATGGCCTTGTCGATACCCTGCTCAGTGGACAAGCGGCGGCATGTTTCCAGGGCTTCGAGATATTCCGGATCCGTGAGTGGCCCTTTCTCCTGGGCGCGGATCAGAATTTCTTGGTCGAAATAGGGCATCGAGCGGTCGGCGTTTTCCTTGTTGAACTCGATCACCTCCGCCAGGCTTTTGACCGGCGCGTCGTCGCCCAATGCAGCCAAATAGCCGTTGACCCCGGCTTTGAACTCGTAAAGCAAAACCGTAAACGGGGCCTCGCCGAAATCTTTATAGGCGGGCAGCTCGACCGGGTCTACGACCTCGGCCCCTTGTTGTTTCAAGGTTTCGAGGGCCTGCTCCATGATCTCGTCCACCTTGGGGTGGAATCCAAAGACCTTGCGATAAACACCGAGGCGCGTTCCCTTCAGCCCGTCGGCTCGCAAGAAGGGGGTGTAGTCGATGTGGGCGTTGCCTTCGGAGGCAAGGGTGGCCGGGTCGTTGGGATCCACGCCCACCAAGGTGCCGAGCACCAGGGCCGCGTCGCGCACGGTGCGAGCCATGGGACCGGCGGTGTCTTGGGTGTGGGAAATGGGAATGATACGGCTGCGGCTGACCAGGCCGACGGTCGGTTTCACGCCGACGATGCCGTTGGCCGTGGACGGGCAGACGATCGAGCCGTTGGTCTCGGTGCCGATAGCGACCGTGGCGAAGTTGGCAGAGACCGCGGCCCCGGAGCCGGAGCTGGATCCACAAGCATTGCGGTCGAGCACGTAAGGATTCTTGCATTGACGCCCGCGCCCACTCCAGCCGCTGGAGGAACGGGTTGATCGGAAGTTGGCCCATTCCGACAAATTTGCCTTGCCCAGCAGCACCGCGCCCGCTTCCCTCAGCCGTTGGGCGACGAAGGAATCTTGATCCGGCACAGAGCCCTGCAACGCCAGGGCCCCGGCAGTTGTGGTGGTTCGGTCGTGGGTGGCGATGTTGTCCTTGAGCAGAATCGGTACGCCGTGCAAGGGTCCACGGACGGTGCCCGCTTCCCGTTCGGCATCCAGCTCACGGGCGATGCTGAGGGCGTCGGGGTTCACCTCGATCACCGCCCTGAGCTCCGGGCCCTTGAGATTCATCGCTTCGATGCGGTCCAAATATTGCCGGGTGATGCTCTCTGCCGTCCACTTTTTCGCCGCCATCGCCTCTTGGAGCTGGTCGATGGTGATCTCTTCCAGCTCGAAGGCTGAGGCTTCGGATGCGTCCAATTCAGCAGGGTTTTTGGGCGCTTTCTCCGTCGACCAACAACCGCTCATTCCAATCGCAGTGGCGAGGGCCCCAAGGGATAAAAACCCCCGGCGGTCCAATCCAAGGGGCGAGGGGCGGTCTTCCGATTCGGCAGTGGGCTTGGGATCAGTCAAAAGAGACACCTCGTTGGGAAGGGCGGGCCTGCGTATGTAGCCCATAGGGTATCGCGTGCCCCTACCTTCGCGCGAACGAGATGCCTGGATGCCCCGACTTTGAGCTAGCTCGGGCCCGTCCAGTTTTGGCCTTTTCGAGGATCTAGAAGGCGCGGCGCGCCGCGCCGATCCACCGAGAATTCATTTTGGACGGGCCCTAGCTCAGGTCGTAGAGCACTGCGTCTTCACCGCGCTCCGCGATCAATAGCTCGAGATCCGCCACCAAGCGCTGATGCCGTTTGATCAAGGCGGCGAGTTGGAGTTGTGACAAATGGGGTGCCAGGCTCTTCTTCAAAGCCTTGAGGTCCAGGCTCTTTAGCCGTCGCCACAAGTCACGCTCGCAAACCACCACGCCCGGACCCTCTGGGAAACCCGCCGAAGCCTTGAAAGAGCGGGTGTGGTCGATCATCCACATCTGACCCGTCGAGTCCATCAAGATGTTGCCGGTATTGCGGTCGAAGTTGTGGATCAAATGGTCGAAAACTCGCACTAGATGCTTTTGGTAGACCAGCGTGGAAGGCGAGACGGGAGCTTCGCCGGCGGCGATTCGATCGGTCTCGCTGCGGGCGGCTTCTACCCAGAGTTGCATGGAGCCTTGTTGTCTTCCCAGGACGCGGACCACGGCTGGGGGAACGTTGCGTAGGTCGAGCAGTCGGGATGTTTCGTAGGCTGCTACTTCAAAGAGATAGCTGTCCCGGAATTGACGTGGGCCCGATCCGTTGGACTGGTCGATCGTACGGAAGATCGCGTTGGCGCGGACGCCGTTTTTTTCGAGCAAGACCTTCAAGGGTTTGGTGGATCCGCTCGAAAGCTCTTTGGATTTGATGACTTCAGCGGTGGCCAGGAAGTCGAGAATTTGCTCGTCGGTTTTGAAGGGCAGAGGTTTCAGATCCGGCCCCAGCCAACCACGAAAGGGGGCTTGCGGAGTCGATCGGCCGAGTCCGTTGATTTCGGCCCCGTGGCTCGGGATTGCCGAAATCGAGAGACCGACGACCAAAACGGTCACAAAGGCTTGGGTCACGGTGTGAAGTCGGGGACATCGAGTAGAGAGGCCTGGGCGCACCTGCGGCACAGCAGAGCGTTGGCCCCGCAGCAGAATAAACATGTTTTTAGCCTCGAAACAGTATTGTTTTCAGTTAGTTATCTTCGAAAACAGAGCCTCGCCCGCCGCCGCACAGAGTCTGGGAGTAATTTTGCGGTCGTATCTGACGATGTATGCATCTAGCGATGAAGTCGGCTTCGGGCGTCGCTCTGTCTTCTATAGGTAAAACGCAGAAAATCGCTGTTTGTTACGTCCTCTGGGACAAGCAGTCTCAGGGGTTCGACTAGCAGCGAGTTTCTCGGGATCGGAAATTTGTGTCGAAGTCCGACACTTCGAATCGGATCGGATCGAATCAGTGGCCGTGACTTCCGGGACAGCAGTGACTCACTTGGAGTGGCTCTCGGCTCTCGGCATAAATCGCGGTCAGCTGGTCTCCGACGATTTCCAGGGCCGCGGGCTGTCCACCATAGACGCCGGTCAGCATGCCGGTATCGATCAGCAGGATCCGACCTGCCATACGGCTTTCGATCAGATGGCTGCTGCGGGGGGTGTGCCCGACCACGATGCCGTCGATTCCGAGTTCGTCGAGCATGGGCTGCACGCCTGTGCTCAGCTGGTCGTCGTCCCAATTCGCGTAACCGCGAAACCACAAGGGTCCTTTGGGACTGAAGAGCACCCAAGTCTCGAACGAGCCGACGGCTTCCAACAGTGCCGGCGGAGGGTTTTCTATCTCCACTCCGCGCTCCTTGACCACCAAATGAAGGGCCCTGGCCACTCCGGTGATTTCGGTGAGCGACGAAGTTTGCACGATGAGATCCTGGATCATCAACCCTTTTCTCAACCGGTCGAATCGATCCAGCTCGTCCCAAGCCTGCCGGTTGATCTCATCTACGGATCGATGCTCCCACTCGGGAGACAAACCGCCGTGTAAGAAGAGTCGGCCCCCGACCTCGGCAGCCACCGGCAGGCGCCTCAGCCAACGACCGAGGGAGCTGTCTGGAGCCAGGGCCTCGATGTACTCCAACATGCCGACCGGCAGTTCCTGCCGGCACGATTGGACAAAGGCGGCGCCGTCGGGAGGTGGATTGGATCCAGCTTTCTGCTTGGCGCGCCGAAACAGCCGATCGCAGTAGCGATTCCGACGTTTCTCGGACTTCTTGCCGGCAAAAGGCTGCACGATCTCCGGGGTCACGTCGCGCAAGCTCATGGTCAAATTGAGGGCTTCGTGATTGCCCAGCAGCACCACCACCTGGCCGCCGTGGCGCTTCGCCTGCTTTTGGAGGTCTTGGAGCAGCTCTGCCACCGCTTTGACGTCGGCGCCACGATCAAAGAAGTCCCCGGTTTGGACCAAGATGTCGCGGCCGCCGATCCAAGCCCTTTGTTCGTCGATCAAGCCGGCGCGACGCAGAATCAGTTCGAAGGAGTCCAGGGCACCGTGGATGTCGCCGATCGCGATGATTCTTTGGGAATCGGCAGGCATGTCCGCAGATTGGGCCGCTGCCGGGCCGCCCCAAAATGCCGGCAAGAGTTGCATCAGGGAGAGAGCGACCGCGAGGCGCCAGTGCCTGCCGTGGAATCGGTGGGGTCGAATCAAGATGGAGAGCCTCCACCCACGGCGTCTGTGGCCCTGGCATGCTCGGGCCGCAACAACTGGCGGAAAAGCGCCTTCACGATTTCGATGTTGTTCGAAAGCAAATCAAAGAAATCGTCGCCGTCGAACACCAGGATGTCGCAATCTTCCAGTGCGGTGGCGTTTTCCGCGCGGGCAAAGTCGCTGAGAATCTCTCTCGCGCCGAAGGTGCCCGGGGGCGAAACTCGGCGACTCCCGTCTTTGCCCTTCAGCTCGACCTGTCCTTGGACCAAGCAGAATAGGCTTTCGGCCACATCGTCCACGGAATAGATGCATTCACCCTTTGCAAATTGCTGCGGCCGGGCGATCGACGCCATGCGTACCACCTGCTCGGCGGAGCAGTAGGTAAAGAGTTCCACCGATTGAAGGTGCATTACCGTTTCTATTCGGGTCAATGTCGACATCTAGATTCCATCGTATGGGCGATCCCGCGGAAAGGTCTCGGCAGACCAGCAACAGAGGGGCAGCGCGCAGCTCGTCCGCGAACCTCACTTTATCGCACCGATTTGCGGCGCCCCAACTCCTCGGCTGGGCGGCAGGGGCGCCGGCAGGGCTTTTTCGATAAGATCTGCCGCCGGCTTTGGCAGCCGACACCCACTCCAATTTTTCCGCGAAAGTCGACGTGAGCCGAGAAAACCCCACGGACATCCCTGAAGACGCCCTACCACCGGCGATCATTTTGGTCGAGCCGCAGCTGGCGGACAATATCGGTGCCACCGCGCGGGCGATGCTCAATTGTGGGCTCTTGGATCTGCGATTGGTGGCCCCGCGCGATGGCTGGCCCAACGAGGCCGCCATCCCCATGGCCTCCGGGGCCCACGAGGTCTTAGATCGGGCACGCCATTTCCCCACCCTGCGGGAAGCGGTCGCCGACCTCCATCGCCTCTACGCCAGCACCGCCCGGCATCGCGACATGGTGATCCACGAGCTGACCCCCAGGCACATGGCGAGGAAAATCCACCAGGATGCGTCCAAAGGGCAGCGGTCGGGCATTCTCTTCGGTCGCGAACGTATCGGATTGACCAACGACGAGGTCTCCTCATGCGATGCCCTCGTGGTGGCGCCGCTCAACCCCATCTTCACATCGCTGAATCTGGCACAGGCGGTGCTCCTGCTGTCGTGGGAATGGCGTCAGATCCTGGACGAAACGCCGGAAAAGCAGTTGATCACCCCCGACACCCATCCGGCCACCCGGGAAAATTTGGGCAGCTTCCTCGACCGTCTCGAAATTTCCCTCGAGGAAACTCAATTCTTTCGCATTGAAAGCATGCGCCCGGCCATCTGGCGCAAGATCCTAAGCTTCCTGCAACGGGCCGAACTCACCGAACAAGACGTCCGAATCCTGCACGGCATCCTCTCAGCCCTAGAAGGCAAACGACTCTCCTCGCCGTCCCGAGACACCTAGCCTACGAGAATTCCCAGTCCAGCACTTCAAGGGCTTGTCGTCGAGGTTCGGGCGCGAGTTGGGGATCTTCTAACTCGTAGAAGAATCCGGGCTCTCCGAAGGCCGGTTCAAGGTCCGATAGCCAGGTGGCTTTGGGGTCGAATTCGGCGAAGAAGGGGCGTCGGACCCAATCGGGGTTGCGGGCTTGGAGGAATTGCAGGGCGAAGTGTTTCTTGCCGCCGATTTCTACCACGCCGTCGATCTGAACCTTGCCCGGCAGTGCGGACATCGAGGGTCCGCGGACGGTGCGCGCCAGTCCTGAGACTTGTTGGTAGGCCTGTCTGAAGATTTCCCAGGCCTGGACGAGAGGTAGTTCGAAATAGGGTTTGGGGCCAGTATCCCGTTCCACGAACATGTAGTAGGGCACCAAACCCAGGTTGACTCCCTCGCTCCACATCTCGGCCCAAACGTCGGGGTTGTCGTTGACGTGGCGGATCAGCGGCGACTGCATTCGAATTTGGGCGCCGGTATTGCGGATTCTGCGGATGGCTTCCCGAGCCACCGGGGTCGACAGCTCGCGGGCATGGCTGTAGTGGGCCATGATCGCCAGGTGGCGTCCGCCGGCCACGATTTGCTCGAAGAGCCTGAGAAGCTCGTCTGCATCGGCGTCGTCGACGAATCGTTGCGGCCAATAGGCCACGGATTTGGTGCCGAGCCGAACGGTTCTGAGGTGCTCCAGGCCCGATTCTGGGCCGATGAGCGGTTCTAAATAACGGCGAAGCCGTCGGCTGTTCATGACCAGAGGATCACCTCCGGTCACCAACAGGTCACTGACCTCAGGATGGGCGCGCAGGTAAGCGAAGAGGTCTGAGCCTTCACGGGCTTCGAAGCGATGATCTTCCAAGGACACAAATTGGGGCCAGCGGAAGCAGAAGGTGCAATAGGCGTGGCAGGTCTGCCCGGCGCTCGGAAAGAACAGGACCGTCTCGCGATATTTGTGCTGCAATCCTGAGAGGGCTCTGCCCCTCAGGGTCGGCACGTTGTGGGTCATTTGACCGGCCGGGTGGGGATTGAGGCTCAGGCGGATTTCATTGGCCGCACGGTTCAGGTCGGCCTTCGAGGCTCCGGTGTCGATCAGGTAGGCCATGCGTGCGTAATGCTCTGGAGCGAGCATGTCTTTTTGGCCAAAAGTGAGCTGATAGAAGGGGTCGTCGGGGACTCGCGACCAATCGATCAGCTCGTCCATCACGTAGGCGTTGGTGCGGAAGGGGAAGACCGTCGACACCACCTCGACCGCTTCGCGCAGGGCGGGTGAGAGCAGGCGCCATTGGCGGGTTCGGGTAACGTTTTCGCGGGTCACGGGGCGATACCCGTGTTTCGAATCCAACATCGACGGCTTGGGTCCTCGTGGGAGCACTTCCGACGGGCGGGCCCGCGGGCAGCTGATGTCGCCGGCAAGAGATAGGTGAAGCTTGGGGGTCTGTGGCTCGCCGCTCAGGAGCTTGCCGGCTGATGTTCAGCCGGTCGCTCGTCGCTGGGGCAGGCCTTGTGGTACGCCCGTGGGCGGCCCCTCGGCAGGGGTCACTTTATCATAGGGGGTTGGATTGGGCCCTGAGCAGGGGCAGGATCAGGTCTTCGATAATACGCCGGGAGGCGACTCCCTGGAGGTCGAAGACATTGCCGAGCTCTTGCTCGAAGGCGGTGGTGGCCACCAAGGCGCCTTCTGGAAGCTGGGCCAGATGGGCGTTGACTCGCACTTTCGCACCGGACCGACGAACGCAGCCTTTGAGACCGAAGAAGCGGCTGCTGGGCTCACCGGATCTGCTGTCGCCGCGAAAGGAGTCGTCCAAGACCGCTAGGCCGGAATCCCGCAGGCCGACCAACATGGTGGTCAGCTCCTCGACCACCCCTTCCGAGAGCTGTGGCCAGGCTCGATCGTCGGTAACCTCTTGGAAGCTCGAAATACGCAACCGCACGGTGGGCTCGCTTGCCGAGCCGGGTTTGTCCGACTTGGAGTTCAAGAGCTCACCGGAACTCAGACGGTCCATGCCGCCCATGGTGCGACCTACGTCGGTTTTCGCCAACCGACCGATGAACCGATAGCCGCGCCGCGCCACGGTTTGAATGAATCGCGGACGCCGAGCGTCGTCTTCCAAGACTTGACGCAGCTTGCGGATCGTGTGGTTCAGGCTTCTTTCCACATCCGTGGAGGCAGCGTCCGGCCAGAGGTGATCTTGGATCTGTTCTCGGCTCACCAATTTGCCGGCGTGGGACACCAGCAGGACCAGGGCCTTCAACGGCTGAGGTTGGATGGCCGTTGCCACTCCGTCGAGAAGTAGCTCCTCCCTGGCTAGGTCGAGCTCGAATCGGTCGAATTTTGCGATCACAAGTGGAGCCTTCTAATCATTCAGTGGATTTTCCATAAAATCGACACGATCAAGAGGGTGTCTTAGAAAAAGGCCTCCAGAGCGGGAAGCGCATCGGAGTATTGTAACGGAAAAAGCCGATCTTTGCAGGGGTCGCATTCCCCATGAAAATTGTTACTAATCAAGAGAGGTTGCGGAGAATCCGCGCTCCCAGAGCCGTAAGCCCTCTGATGAGTGGGCAATGCACGGATTTCAGAAGATCTTTGTGTCTTCGAATGTATACTTTATCGAGTAGGAGGCGATCTGTTTAGAAGTATTTTCGCCATACAGAAAATGTTGTTCCGATTCGGATTGTTCTGGCCGAGCAAGAATCAGAAAATCTTTACTTAAAGGAGATTCAGCTCTTCCCCGTTTTCACCCCGGCTTCCCGGTTTTCACCCCGGCTTGATTGCCGTGGTCATCGACAGCATCGGCCGAACCAGTCGCTCCACCGCCAACTCGGCGATCCGGCGCTGAAGGGGGAAAACACTGGTGACTTCGAGTTCGAAGGCGATGGCGGCCACCAAGGTGCGGTCTGCGATCGACATTAGGCGTAGATGGCAACGGGCCCGATGGCCGATCCGCCGAACGGAGCCTTGCAGCTCCAATTGGCAAGGATTGCGGCTCAAAGACTCGGCTGGGGTCGCGGCTTCGTGAAGCTTGGCGGAGTCGTCAATCACCGTCAGGCCGAGCGAGTCCGGCAAGCCCACTAGAAGAGTTAAGAGTTCCTCGCGAGCGCCCTCAGCCAAAGGGGGCCAGGAAGCATCGTCGGCGCTGTCGGACAGGGGCGAGATCGTCAGCTCCAGGTTCACCGCACGCCCGTGGTCGGACCTCGGATGCCTGAAGAAGGCTTGCTCGGCGCCGATCGGATTAGAGTTGGGCCCAGTGCTTGTGGTTCCGGTGAAGAAGGTTGGCGTCGGACGGGCCAATTTCGTGCCTTCCGCTTGGGTTGTCCACTCGACCGGGTGCACGAAACGATATCCGCGCCGGTGTACGGTACGGATCATGGCGGCGTCTCGCGCGTCGTCGCGCAGAATGCCACGCAGCTTGCGAATCACGTGATTCAGGCTCCGATCGACGTTGGACGGGGGATGCTCTGCCCACAAGCAGCCCTGGATGGTGTTGCGGTCCACCACATGGCCGGCTCGGGCGGCCAGGAGCATCAAAAGAAATAGGGGTTGAGGAGGAATGGCGACTGCCCTGCCTTCTCGACGCAGTTCTCGGCTTACGAAGTCCAGCTCAAACTCACCGAATTTCGCCGAGCGTCCGGGAAGCGCGAAATTCGATGGATCCGTTGGCGACTCGCCGCCGAACGATGGCTCTCCATGCATCGGGATGCGTCCTCTTGCGGTGCGGCCGAGGGTGCCCAACCCATTCGTTGACTCGAATCGGCGGGCTCCAACCTGCAACGTCAGTGGTTGCAAGCCTTTTCGAGATGATCTTGCTTGAAGATATTCTCATTTTTTGGCTTTGAGCGTTGTCGCTCCTCAGCCTTGATTTCTGCCGTAAATCACTCCAAATGTGGTCTTAAGGCTGCCGTGGAGGCACGAGAGGTTGTCGATGGGGGCGACAAGCGGCAGGGAATACCCGGAAAGTGTGTTTAATGTTTCTGAAGTGACGGAAGAGCTGCCCATTGTTGATACTTAGGACATTTCAGAAACATTGAGCCAGTTGCTTTGGGGTGCCAGAGTCTCTGCCTAGTCATGCCCCATTCCAGAGAAAAACAGACCTTCTCGAGCTTGCGTTTAAACTCGCCTCTAAGCTTGCCCCACAGTTTGGCCCAAAGCCGGCCGAGCGCTTCGACGTCCTCTCGCCCAGCCGACGAGCCGGGTTTCCGGAAGAAATTGCGGCGGAAGGAATTGCGGCGAGGGCCTTCGGGGCACCCAGAAATGAATCGGCAGAGCGAAGCTGAATGGAAGCAAGATCTCTGTGGCCCCTCGGGCTTCGATCTCGAGCCCAACAGCTGATCGCGTCTAGATGGTGAAACCCGATTAACTAGACGTTCCGGAATTTCCACAAACCATTGATTATAAATGGCTTGATGTAGGGGATGGGCAAGCCCAGCCCCTACATCCGGAGGTTTGCGGGCGTAGCCCGCTCTCAAAACGGAAAACTGGACGGGTCCCGACTAACGGATCAGGGCGCGATAGAGGGTCTCGTATTGAGCGCTCTGGCGGTGCCACGACCAATCCGCGGCCATGGCGTTGGCCCGAATCTGGCGACGCAGGTTGGGATCTTGCCAGAAGCTCAGGGCGGTCTTCAGGCCCCAGGAAAAAGCGGCGCTGTCGTAGTGGTCGAAGACCACGCCGTTGCCTCGACCGGTGTCGGGGTCGAAGAGTTCCACAGTATCCGCCAGGCCGCCGGTCCGTCGAACGAGGGGCATGGTGCCGTACTTCAGGCTGTACATTTGGTTGAGGCCGCAGGGCTCGAAGCGTGACGGCATGATGAAGATGTCGGCACCCGCTTCGATCATGTGGGCGAGGGGATTGCTGAATCCCCGGTAGAAGCAGACCTTGCGCGGGAAGGTCCGCTGCAGCCAATGGAAATGCTCTTCGAGCGACTGCTCGCCACTGCCCAACACCACCAAGCGTACATTGAGATACCGCAGGGCTTGGGTCAGGGCTTCGTGGGTGATCTCGAACCCTTTTTGGGCCGTCAACCTTGACACGATGCCGAGCACCGGCGCCGAGGGGTCGTCGGGCAGGCCGGTTTGAGCCAAGAGCTGTGCCCGGCATTCCGCTTTGCCTTCGTCCACGTCATCGGGACCGAAGTTGCGGTTGAGATGGGGATCCACCTCCGGATTCCAGATCCCGTAGTCGACGCCGTTGACAATGCCGATCACCGATTCCGACCGTCGACGCAAGAGTTCGTCCATGCCGTGTCCGAAGCTCGGCGTTTGGATTTCTCGTGCGTAGGTCCGCGAGACCGTGGTCACCACGTCCGCATGCAAGATTCCCGTTTCCAACAAGCTGACCATGCCTTGGGCAAGATGGTCTTGATGCAGCTGGCGGCTGAAGTTGGCCAAACCCAAATTGCCGACCACTTCGGCGGGAAAGGTGCCGGAATAGGCCAAATTGTGGATCGTAAGCACGGAGTGGGCGCGACCGAAGATTTGCTGATCCCACGCGAAGAGGGTCTTTAGGTAAAGGGGGATCAGGGCTGTATGCCAGTCGTTGCAATGCACGATGTCGGGGGACCAGCCCATGTGCTGGCAACACTTGAGCGCCGCTTGCGAGAGCATGGCGAAGCGCAAATGGTCGTCCCAGTCGCCGGTGTAAATCGACGCTCGGTCGAAGAGCGGGGGGCAGCCGATGAAATAGACATCGACGCCATCGTCGGCTGGGTTATCGCCGGCTGTGTTGTCTCCGGCTGTGATGTCGGCAGCGGTTTCCGCTGTTTCAGTGGCGCTCGATGCTCGGGAGCCCTTTTGGGTGGATCGTTTGGGCTTGGAAGTCTTTTTCCCTTTGCCGGCCGCTTTTTTGGCCGCGACGGGTTCGGCTGCCGCTGTTTTGGCGTCTGGATCTTGGGGCGCCCCGGGATCGGCACCCTGGGAGCCGGGCAGCTTGCAGGTGAAGATCGAGAAGTGGAAAATCTGACCACCCAAATCCACCGGCACGTGATGGAGGAAGTCCACCGGCACGACATCGTGTTGGGCAAAGTCGATGGTCGAATAGAGGGGCATGAAGACCCGGACATCGTGCCCCCGTCGGCCGAGGGCCGCCGGCAGGGCACTGGCGACGTCCGCCAGTCCGCCGGTTTTGGCAAACGGCACGACTTCGGAAGCGACGAAGCAGATATTCAGGGGATCCATGGGCCTGCTCTCCTAACTCGGTGCCTCGGGTTCGGGCTCGGACGAAAATCAGCTCGAGCGGTTGCGATGGGATCAGACGACGGTGCCCGGGGGCACGACCGCCATGGAAGGCACGACGATCACGCCACCGCGGATGCAGTAGAAATCACCGTCGGCCTCTTCGATGCCCGCCTCGTTGACCAATTTGCAACCGTCGCCGACCCGAGCGCCACTGTCGATGATGGCTCGACGAATCACGCAATTTTTGCCGATGCCTATTTGTACGTCGTCTTCGGCGTTCGAGAACTGGCCCCAGCTGGTGCCCATGATGATCGAATCGTCGATCACCGTGCCCTCGCGAACCATGGACCGAATGCCGATCACCGAGTTGGAAATCTCCGAGCCCTTCAACACGCTGCCCTCACACATGACCGACTGCTCAACTCGACAATTCTGAATCTTGACGCCGGGTAGGAATCTTGCGTGGGTGTAGATCGGATGATCCCGGTGGTAGAGATTGAGGGGTGGATTAGGTTTGGTGAGTTCGATGTTGGCTTCGTGGAAGGCCGGAATCGTGCCGATGTCGCGCCAATAGCCGTTGTAGAGATAGGCCTGTACCAAATTTTTGCCGATCGCCGCCGGAATGATCTCGCGACCAAAGTCCGTGGCCGAGGGGTCGGAACTTAAATGCTGCTTGAGCACCTCGCTCCGGTAGACGTAGATACCCATGCTGGCCAAGAGGGTGCCGGGCTCGACGTCGAGGCCGAGCTTGGAGATGGTTTCGGCGTCGAGGGTGAGGCGGTCGAGCACCGCCGGATCCTTGGGTTTCTCCACGAATTCGACGATCCGCCCCTCGCTGTCGATGCGCATGATTCCGAGCCCGGAAGCCTGGTCTCTGGGCACCGGTTTTACCGCGATGGTGAGATCCGCATCCCGCTCGCGGTGATGACCGACAAAGTCGATCATGCGCATGGCGTAGAGCTGATCCCCCGACAAGATCAAAACGTCGGTGGGATTCTCGTAGGTGAGCCGGTCAAGGGTTTTGCGCACCGCGTCGGCAGTACCTTGGAACCAATCTCGGTGGGAAAGGTTCTGCTCCGCCGCCAAGATATTGACAAAACCGCTCGAAAACATGTCGAAGCGGTAAGTCTGGGTAATGTGGCGGTGCAAGCTGGCGCTGTTGAACTGGGTCAACACGTAGATTTGGTCGATGCCGGCGTGCAGGCTGTTGGAAATCGGCACGTCGATGAGCCGAAATTTTCCGGCTACCGGCACGGCAGGTTTGGCGCGGTGTTGGGTTAGTGGCCAGAGCCGGGTGCCCTGGCCGCCTCCGAGAATGGCGGTGACGACGTTGTTCACGGGTGCCTCGTCGATCCGTAAGTCTTGCGGGTTGTGCGGTGTCTGTCGAGCGCATCTTATAGAGGATGCGCTTCGCCGACCACCCATGGACACCGCCTTTCGCTCCCATGGGCTCCGATTTTCGCCAAAATCGTTGCCGGATCGCGATAAGCTCCGACCCGTTGTTGCCATCTGTGGAGAGCCCATGCGTACCGTACCTCGTACTGTAGTTTTTGTTGCCCCCTTCGCCTTTGAAATCACTCTTCGCTTTGCCGAAGCTGCCGCCCAGCACCCGGGAGCCCGGATGGTGCTGATCAGCCAGGACGCGCCGGCGAAGTTTCCCGATAGCTTGCGGTCTCACCTCGCCGCCCACATTCAGGTCGAAAATGCCCTGGATCCCGGGGATTTGGCCGAGGCCGTGGCGGCCGTGGCGAAACGCTCCGGCGGAGTCCACCGCCTGCTCGGTACCCTCGAGCAGCTCCAAGTTCCCTTGGCCGTGGTTCGGGAGAAGCTCGGTATTGAGGGCATCGGTGTCCAAGTCGCGACCAATTTTCGCGACAAGGCGACGATGAAAGACGTGCTGCAGAAAGCAGGTCTGCCCTGTGCCCGCCATCGCCGGTTGACGACCCTCGAGGACGCTCAGTCGTTCGTCGAGCAAGTTGGATATCCGATCGTGGTCAAACCCCTCGCCGGGGCCGGGGCAAAAGGCACATTTCAAGTCCACGACGACCGCGAGCTGCACGAGCTGCTGGCCCAGAATCCGCCCCATCCTCAACGTCCCCTGCTGGCCGAGGAATTCATGCAGGGTGACGAATTCTCCTTCGACGGCGTTTTGGTCGAGGGCAAACAGGTTTGGCATTCCCTGACCCGTTATTTGCCTACCCCATTGAACGCGATTCAGAATCCCTGGATTCAGTGGTGTGTTTTGCTGCCGCGTGAAATCGATCATCCACACTACGACGATATCCGCCAGGCTGCCGCCGATTCCGTGCGCGCCCTGGGCCTGGAAACCGGCGTTTACCACATGGAATGGTTCCGTCGACCGGACCGCTCGATCGCCATCTCCGAGGTCGGTGCGCGCCCGGGTGGGGCCCAAATATCACGCCTCATGTCCTACGCTCACGACTTCAGCTTTTACCGCGCCTGGGCCCAAGTGGCGATCGACGGCAGCTTCCCCAACCCCGAGCGGAAATATGCCGCCGGTGCTGCGTTCTTGCGCGGCCAGGGGGACGGGCGGGTGCAGAAGGTGCGCGGGCTCGCCCAAGCCGATAAAGAAATCGGCCATTTGGTGGTGGAAACCAACTTGCCGCGCCTCGGTCAGATGAAATCTAGCTCCTACGAAGGCGAAGGTTTCGTCGTCGTGCGCCATCCGGAAACCGCGGTGGTCGAAAAGGCCCTGCATCGCCTCATTTCCTTAATCCGCGTTGAAATGGGCTGAAGCACTTGACTCGATTCTGCCGACTATTAACTCTGCGAGTGATGACCTGAGGCCGGGCGGACCGAGGACGGAAGCGAAGCGGTCTGAGCGAGATGACATGATCGAAGACGTAACGGCTTACTCATCAATAACTTGTATTAGTGAAATGCCGGTGGCGCGAGTTCTGCAGCGACGCCCGCAGGCCGCCCGGCCGACCTAACGGAGAGGGGCTGGGTGCTCTTCTTGACCCATCGGAGAATTCAACATGACTCGAGTGCTTTTCTTCTCACCAGGTTTCCCGGCGGAAATGCCCCTCTTCGCCCGCGGATTGGCGGAGGTCGGAGCCCAGGTGATCGGCCTTGGGGATCAGCCGGTGCCGGCCCTACCGGATATCGCACGACAATCCCTGGTGGACTACATCCGAGTGCGGAATCTCTTTGATACCGCCGGGGTCATCCAATCGGTGAAGGAATATGCCCGCAAGATTCGCATCGATCAGGTCGAATGTGTTTGGGAACCGGGCATGATTATGGCGGCGGAGATCCGTGAAGCGCTCGGCCTACCGGGAATGAGCGTCGAAGAAACCACCCCTTTTCGCGATAAAGAGGTGATGAAAAAGATGTTGGACGACGCCGGTATCCGCACTCCACGGCACCGGAGCGCCACCCACGACGACGAGGTGCGCGCAGCCGTAGAAGCGATCGGTTATCCGGTCTGCATCAAACCGATCGCCGGAGCCGGCTCGGCAGACACCTATCGAGTCGACGACGAGCAGGAGCTCGAGCGGGTCATTCTGCTCACCCGTCATGTCCGCGAACTCAGCGTTGAGGAATTCATCGAGGGCGAGGAATTCACCTTCGACACCATCTGCTCAGGCGGCAAGGTGCACTATTACAACGTCTCGTGGTACCGGCCCAGGCCGTTGATCGCGCGCACCGAAGAATGGATCAGCCCCCAGACTCTGAGCTTGCGCAACGTCGACGAGCCGCGTCTCCAAGACGGCATCGAGATGGGTTTCAAGGTGCTGAAAGCCTTGGGTTACGAAGCCGGATTTACCCACATGGAATGGTTCCTAAAAGACGACGGTGAAGCGGTCTTCGGCGAGATCGGCGCCCGTCCACCGGGAGCCAGGTCCGTGGAGCTGATGAATTATGCCTGCGATATCGACGTGTTCCGCGGCTGGGCGGAAGCCGTGACATGGAACCGTTTCAGCCAAGATGTGCAGCGCAAATACAATTCCGCGATCATCTTCAAAAGGGCCCTGGGCCAGGGTCGTATTCGCCGCATCGAAGGGTTGCGCAGTCTCATGTCGGAAATCGGTCCAGCGATCACGTCCGTCGACCTCTTGCCGATCGGCGCCCATCGCCGGAATTGGAAGCAAACCCTGGTGTCCGACGGTTATGTGCTGCTGCGCCATCCCGAACTCCAAGCGACCATGGATATGGCGGATCGGGTCGGCACCGACCTCAAGCTCTACGCCTCCTGAAGACTTGGGATCATGCGAATCTTCTACGTGACCCTCAACAGCCAGGACGACGCCGAGCGGATCTCTCGTGTCTTGCTCGAGCAACAGCTGGCTGTGTGCACCAATTGGTTCGACATCCGTTGTGCGTATCGCTGGCAAGGGGAGATCAAGTCCGGCCCTGAAACGGTGCTGATCGTCAAGACACGTCGCGGCTATAAAGACGCGGTGCATCGAGCCATTCAAGGTGAAATCGACTACTCCAACTTCATGGGTGAACTCGATCTCGAATCCACCAATCCCGAGTTCCTAACTTGGCTTCGAGCCGAGGTTCCTGAGCTGGGCAGCTGAACTTAGCCGGTTATTTCCGGAACCTCCGGAAGTAGGGGCGGTGCAAGCTCCTCCCCTACTTCAAGTCATTTATAATCAAACGTTTGTGGAATCTGCCTTGAACCACGTGGGGGATCATTCATGGCGTAAGGCGACGATCGGCTCGACCCGGCCGGCTCGGCTCAAAGGACCGATACAGGCCAGCACCGCCACCGCCATCAGCATCAGGGGTAAGACCGTCAGGGTGACGGGATCCCTAGGCTCGACGCCGAAGAGCTGGGCCCCCAGAAGGGGCGCGCCCCAGAAAACCCCCACCATGCCGACCATCACGCCCGCGGCCACCAGCCGCAGGCCCTGGAATCCGATCCAGCGCAGAACTTGGGACGAGCTGGCCCCCAAGGCCATGCGAATGCCGATTTCCTGCTTGCGCTCGGTGACGTGGAAAGCCATCACACCGTAAATGCCCAAGGCGGCCAAGAGCATGGCCAGGGCGCCGAAAACCGACAACAAGCTCGCCAAGACCCGGTCCGCGAGCACGGTTTCTCCCACGATGTCCGTGAGCAGGCGTGGGTTGGCCAGGGGTTGGCCGGCCGACAGGCCGCTCAGCTCGCTTTCCACCGACGCCATCAAGGCCTGGCGATCGTCGACTCGGGTTTTTAGAACAAAGGTCGCCATGCCGACAGGGTCTTGGGCCGCGGGTAGGTAAACCTCGGTGCGCGAGTCTTGGGCCACGCCGTAGTTCTTGACGTGATCCACCACGCCGACGATTTCGAGCCACGGGTCTTGCTCGCCCGAAAAGCGAATCCTCTTGCCGAGAGGATCTTCTCCCGCCAGATGGGTGTCGACGAACGAGCGGTCGACCATCGCCACGGGCAGACTGTCGGCCCGATCGCGATCATCGAACCGCCGGCCCTTTTGCAGGTCGACGCCCATGACCTCGAAATAGTCGGTGCCCACCCGCGTGATGTCGACGCTGATTCCCTTGCCCCGTTCGGGCTCGGGCCGGCCCTCGATCCGAATGGACGTCTGCCAGCCCCCCAAAAGAGGCAGCGTGGTCGAAGCCGATTCCACTTGGGGCAGGGCCCTAATCCTGGCCAGGAAAGCTTCTAGGAATGCGGTTTGCTGGGCCTCTTCTGGCAGCTCGACATCGGACAGGGTGATATCGAAGGTCAATACCGCCTCGGGATCAAAACCGGCATCGGCTTGGATCAAGTTGGAGAAGCTCTGCAAGAAGAGCAGCGAGCCGGCCACCAACACCAAAGCCAGAGCGATTTGAGCGGCCACCAGTACGCTTCGCAGCCGCTGGCGATGGCCGCCTTCGGAGCCCTTGGAGCCGTCCTTCAAGGATTCCACTTGGTCGCGGCGCACGGCTTGGACGGCCGGCGCAGCGCCGAAGAAGATCCCGGTGAGGATCGACAGCACAAAGGTAAAGGCCAAAGCTCCCGCGTCGAGCTCTATGCTGCCCACCACCGGCAAGGCGTCGCGATCGATGGAGTTCAGCAGCAGGCGTAGGCTGCCGTAGGCCACCAGAATGCCCGCCAAACCTCCCAGAACGGCCAAGAGCACGCTTTCGGTCAAGAGCTGTCGGGCCACGCGCCAATGGCCGGCGCCCAGGGCAGAGCGAACGGCGATCTCCTTGGCTCGGGAACTTCCCCGGACCAAGAGCAGATTGGCGACGTTGACACAGGCGATCAGCAGCACCAAGAAGACCGCGCCCGACAACACCAAGATCGCCGGCTGCATATCCCTCACCACGAAATCGCGCAGGGGATGCATGGAAATCCCGTTGCCCGTATTGGTCTCGGGATGGGTCTCGGCCAGGCTCGCCGCCAGTGATTTCATTTCGTCGTGAGCTTGGTCGAAAGTCACGCCTTCGTTTAAGCGGGCCGTGACGTAGATTCCCGGGTGATTGCTGCGCTCTTGCATCCAGGATTCGCCGGCAATGTGGCCGATCGGCAGCCACAGCTGAATGCGATCGGTGTAGAGGGGATACACGAAGCCGGGCGGCATCACCCCGATCACCTCATAGGACTCGCCGTCGAGGGAAATGCGTCGGCCAATGGCGTCTTCGTCGCCGCCGAGCCGGCGCTGCCAAAAGGAGTGGGTGACCACCGTGACCGCTCCCTGACCGGGACGATCTTCCTCGGCGGAGAAACCGCGGCCGAGAAATGGCTCCACCCGCAGGACGTCGGAGAAGAGCGACGGCGAAGCATAAACAGCCAGCAGCTGCTCAGGGCGATCCAACCCCGTGAGGTTGAAGCTGTGGTAGCGATGGGCGGCGAGGGCTTCGAACGACCCGGTAGATTCTCGCCAGTCGATGAAATTCGGATAGGCCACGGACATCGACGGCACCTGCTCAGAATGCTCGCCGATCCACACCAAGTTTTCGGCTCGGTCGAAGGGAGCGGTTTCGAACAACACACCCTTCACCACGCTGAAAATGGCCGTATTCGCACCAATGCCCAAAGCGAGAGTGAGGATCGTGATGGCGGTAAACCCGGGTCGATTGCGCAGCTGGCGAAAGCCGTAGCGTAGATCGGTGAAGTTGAGCATCGGGGGTCTCCAAGAACTGGGAGGGTAGTTGCTGTCGGTCTAAGTCTCTTAGAACGCCCAAACGCCCAAAAGGTTTGGATGAACTTTGCGCCCACCGTAGAATCAGCCCATGAAACCGAGAACAATTCGAGGTCAAGCCACCGTCTTGAGTACCACCGTTTCGAGCGTCACCGTCATGAGCGCCATCCTCTTGAGCTTGATGGTTCTGGGCGGCCACCTGGGCTGCGGCTCCAAAGTGTCCGATGCCGCCGGAACCACCCAAACTCCCGGTGCAGAGCGCGAAGTCGACTCCGGGCAGACCCAATCCGCTGGGTCGGAGCCGGCGGCGCAACGAGAGGAACAAGTCCCCGACTTGCGCAGCCGCAAGACCGGTGACGATTGGCCCCGCTTCCTGGGGCCGACCCAGGACGGAAAGTCGTCGGAAACCGGAATCCGTACGGATTGGTCTGCCGGCTTACCGGTGGTCTGGCAGCTCGAGCTGGGTGAAGGGTATTCGGCGCCGACCACTTCCAAGGGGCGGATTTTCATCTTCGATCGGCTGGGCAACAACATTCGCTTGCGCGCTTTGACCAGCGAAGGAGGTGACGAGCTGTGGAGTTCGACCTACCCGACGGATTACGAAGATATGTACAACTACAGCGGAGGGCCACGCACCTCGCCGGTGGTGGACGAAGGACGGGTCTACGCCTACGGTCCGGAAGGGCGTTTGCGTTGCCACCGAGTCGTCGACGGCGAGCTGTGTTGGGAGCTGGATACCCAAAAAGCTTATGGGGTGAAGCAGAACTTCTTCGGGGTCGGCTCCACGCCCGCGATCCACGGCGATTTGTTGATCACCCAAATCGGCGGTAGTCCTGCGGATAGCTCGGGCATCCAATCCGGATCCGCGCAATCCAACGGCACGGGCATCGTAGCTTTCGATAAATTCACCGGCGAGGAGCGGTATCGCTTGGCGGACGAGCTGGCGAGCTATGCGTCCATTCGAGTGGCGAAGATCGACGGTCGCGCTCAGGCCTTTGGCTTTACTCGCGGAGGTTTGGTGGGTTTCGAGCCCGGCTCGGGTAAGCAGAGTTTCTTTTTTCCCTGGCGGGCGAAAAAGCTCGAAAGCGTCAACGCCGCGACGCCGGTGGTGATCGGTGACCGGGTCTTCATCACCGAATCCTACGGTCGGGGAGGCGCACTGCTGCGGGTCGCAGGCGGCGAAGCGAAGGTGATTTGGCAGGATGAACGACGCAAGAAGAGCATCGAAAGCCATTGGGCCACACCCATTCACGTCGATGGCGTGCTTTACGGCTGTAGTGGTCAAAGCACGGGTAACGCCCAGCTGAGGGCGGTGAGCCTCGAAAGCGGCCAAGTGCTGTGGAAGCAACCCGGCCTCGGGCGCACGACCCTGCTGCTCGTCGAAGACCACTTCGTCGTGCTGGGGGAATACGGCGAGATGCTGCTGGTCAAGGTCGATCCGGAGAGCTACCAAGAGGTGACGCGTTGGACACCCATCGGCGAAGTGGATCAGCCCTTGTTGGCGTTCCCGGCCTGGAACGGGCCGATTTTGTCCCACGGTTTGCTTTATGTTCGCGGCAAGGATCGGCTGTTGGCTTTGGAGCTGATTCCGGGTTGAGCCAGGGGGGTGATCAGGTATAGCGCCACCAATACCAGAGCAAGCCGATCCATTCGTGGAAGACCAGGTTGGCCACGAAAAGGGGACCCGCCCGTGGACGCAGGCGATCCAGCCAATTGTCGTCCGGGCGATGGCCGACGAATCCCATGGGTGCGGGCACGACGTCGATGCCCACGGCCCGGAACGCCAGGACGGATCGGGGCATATGCCAGAAATGGGTCACCAAATAGACCCTTTCGATCTTTTCTCGACGCAGAATACGGGCTGTTTTTTCGGCGTTTTCGATCGTGTCGTAGCTGCGGTCCTCGATCCACTCCACCGGAATGCCGAAGTCGCGCTCCATCACCACCTTCATGCCGTCGCCCGTGTAACCGGTGACCAGAACCGGTAGTTCGGTCCGCCGGTGGACTTCGGCGGCGTAACGCAAGCGGGCTACCGCCATGGAACTCGGGGCGTCACCGTCCCATTCTCGGCTACCCCATTGAACCCCGGCTCCGAGCACCACGATCGCATCGGCGGGCTCCCAGCCTTCACCGTTCGGCGCCAGGGGCGGGTGATGGTCCACGGTGGCGATGATGGCGGTTTGCACCACTTGGGTGGAAAGAAGGTAGAGGGAGACCAGGGCGATGGCGATCATCCAACGACCCACCTTGCGCCAGCGGGTGGCCAGCATCAAGGCTCCCGCGAGGGCCAGCCACAGAGGGCCCGCCGGCGGCAAAACGACAATTTCTACCAGACGCCGAAAAAACTGCTTCATGGGTATGGACGGCTCATTTCATGGGTCGTATGGGTCGTCGGTTGTGGGTCAGATTCTGCCCCGGCTCAGGGTGTGGGCTGCGACTTTGCCCAACAAACCCACCATTTGATTCAACTGGGCGAACCGTGGATCTTGGGTATGTCCTTTGAAATAACGATAGTAGATCTGTTGCACGATAACGCCGAGCTTGTAGTAGCCGAAACACATGTAGAAGACCAGATCGGAGATGTCTGCGCCGGTCCGCTGAGCATAATGCTCCGCCAGCCGGCCACGGGTCCAACTGCCCTCGGTGGCGGTGGGGCCAAAGGCTGCTGCAATCAGCGCCGGCGGATCGTCGGCCTGAACCCAATACGCCAGGCTGGTTCCCAAATCCATCAACGGATCACCCACCGTGCACATTTCCCAATCCAAGACTCCCACAAGTCGGGTCAAGTCGTTGGGGTCCAACAGCACGTTGTCGTATTTGTAGTCGTTGTGGATCAAGCCGGCGCCGGACGTCACGGGTTGATGGTCGAGCAACCAGGCACCGGTTTGCTCGAATTCGGGCCAGCTATCGGTTTGAGCCTTGGTGTAGCGTTGGATCCAGCCGGTGACCTGACGCTCCACATAGCCCTCGGGTTTGCCCAAATCGCCCAATCCGGCAGTTTGGTAGTCGAGGGTGTGAAGCTGCGCCAAGCTCTCGATGAATCTCTCGGAGAGCTTGCCGGCGATCACCGGTCCAAGGCCCAGACCTTTGGGTAGCTTGCGCCGCAGGATCACCCCTCGGCGCCTTTCCATGACGTAAAAAGGTGCTCCCAACACCGACTCGTCGTCGCAGTAGAAATGGGGTTTCGGGGCCAAGGGATACACCCCTTGCAACGCCGATAGGACTCGAAATTCGCGACCCATGTCATGGGCGGACTTCACTCGATTGCCGAACGGAGGGCGTCGCAACACGAGTTCGACGTCACCGCAGCGCAGCAGGTAGGTCAAATTGGAAAAACCGCTGGGGAATTGCTCGACCACTAGACGGCTGCCCCGGGTTGCGGGCAGATGCTCATGGATTTGTGGTTCCAAGGCCTGCAGGTCGAGCTCCTCACCCTTGCGGGTCGGGCTGGGGCTGTCCAACCACTCAGTCATCATCTCTCCTCGACCGTGGCGCTCTCGCTCGGTCGTCCTGCCGATCGACGATTCGATCGATTTGTAGATGGGGCAAGCTACTCTTCGAGGATTTTTCTCAGGGTTTCCCGCAACGCGCCGGCGCGATACGGCTTGTGCAGAAAACCCGCAAAACCTTCTTCAAAGTATCTCTCGACGATGTCGTCGCCCGCGTAACCGCTCGACAGCACGACCTTAACTTCGGGATCGATCTCCCGCATGTGCCCAAAAGTCGTTTGTCCGTCGGCGCCGGGCATGGTCAAGTCCATGATCACCGCCGAGATTTGTTGGAATTCCCGAGCAAAAATTTCAAGGGCTTGATCACCGCTGGAGGCGACCAAAACGTCGAAGCCGGTATTGCGCAACATGACCGACACCACGTCGCGCACGATCTCTTCATCGTCGACCACCAACACCGTGCCGGTTTTGCGCCAACTGCGGAGTTCTCCTGTGCCGCTCTGACTTTCAGGGTCTGCGCCATGGTCGAGGGCGGGTAAGTAGATTTCCAGGATCGTGCCCTGACCGGGGCGACTGGTGGCCTTGATCGCGCCGTCGTGGCTCCTGACGATGCCCAGGGTCGCGGCCAGGCCCAGACCCCGACCGGTGAATTTGGTCGTAAAGAAGGGATCGAAGATCTTTTTCAGGGTCGCCTCGTCCATGCCGGAGCCGTTGTCCTCTACTTTCAACACCGCGTAAGGACCCCCGGGTAGTGGGTCGGCGAGTAAGGTCTCTTGGAAAAAGGAGGGGTCGAGATGGCGCAAGCCGGTGGTGACTCGTACCTTGCCCGAGCCCGATTCGACTTGTTGGGGGTCCAGGGCCTCCACCGCGTTGAGAATCAAGTTCATAGCCACCTGACGCAGCTGCGTGCCGTCCGCCAGCACCGCCGGCGGATTCTCCAACAGATCGAGCTCGAAGCCGACGTTGGCCGATACGCCGGCGCGCACCATTTCCAAACATTCCAAGGCGACGGTGGTCAGGTCGAGTTCTTTTTTTTGGATCGGACCTTTGCCCGCGTAAGCCAGCATGTGCCGGCACAGCTCGGCCGCACGGTGCGAGGCCCGGCGAATTTCCTGCAATCGACTGCGCAAGCTCGTGGGGTCCATGGCCGCGTCTTCGAGGGCGAGGTCGGCATTGCCGAGGATAGCCATCAGAATGTTGTTGAAGTCGTGGGCCACCCCGCCGGCGACCAATCCCAAGCTTTCCAACTTTTGCGACTGCTCAACCCGCACCTGAAGCTTTTCCCGTTCGGCTTCCAGCACTCGCCGGTGTTCGTTTTCTTCCGCCAGCTGACGATTCGCTTGCTCGAGCGCCGCCGCTTGACGTTCCAGATGGTGTTTGCCGTCTTCCAACTCTTCGGTGCGGGCGGCGATCAAGGATTCCAATCGATATCGCTCCCGTCGCTCGCTGCCGGAGCGCCACCGCAGCCCGAGAAAGAGCAGGCCGATGGCGAGCAGGAAACCGCCGGCGTAACTGCCCGGGGTTCGATACCAGGGGGAGAGGATCTGAAACCCAAACAGCCCTTCGTTGCTCACTTTGCCCCACGAGTCCAAGGCCCGAACCCGGAAGGAATAGGAACCCTCTTTCAGATTGGTGTATTCCTTGAAGGATTCTTCGCTCCAAGGCGACCACTCGGTGTCGAAACCGTCGAGCCGCACTTGGTATTGGACCGGCAATTGTTGGTCGTAAATCGGTGCGGCAAATTCGAATCTCAAGCTGTTGGTTTCGAAGGGCAAGACGGGCAAAGCGTCGAGGCGGCCTCCCCCTCCGTAGAGGATTCGATCTTGGTGTAACAAGCTGACTTGGCGGATCAGGGCCGTGGTCATGGGCCGGTCGACGGTTTCCGCTTGCTCGGTCCAGCGATAGAGACCATCGGCGGTACCGATCCAAAAAGTGCCTTTGAGCAAGGGATCCTCAAATAGATTGACGAATCCATCGATCGGTCGGGCGGCAATGGGTTGGAAGCGAATCGACTCTCCTTCGGCCTTCTGAGCCAAACCCACCCCTTGGGATCCGAAGATCCATCGTCGAGCGGCGGAGTCTTCCATCTTCAACAAGAAGTCGGCGTAGGCATCCAGCTCGGGCGCGGGACCGAATGGGCGTCCATCGATCCAATTTGAGGCATCGAGGCCGAGATAGCGTAGGTAGCCCTCGTCGCCGATATGGGAAACGATTTCTGCGTCGATCCGGATCGGCGAGCTGCCTTCCATCGGGAAGGTTTGCACCTCCGGCGGCCCTGCGAGTCCCTCTGGGAATTGGAGAATCAGGATCTCGTCTTGACCGGGCATCCAGGCCAAGATTTCACCGTCTTTGCCCTCCACAAATTCTCGAATCTCCTGGCCCAGGTTCATGATCCTGCCGGCCCAACTCCACGGGCTCTTTTTGCCATCTGCGTCGAGCTGACGGTGAATTCGGCCGACGCCGTTGTCCAGGGCGACCAAGATCTCGTCTTCGGTGCCTTCGGGTCGAAAAATCAGTTGGGTAGCATCGTAAGTTAAACGCCGGACCAAGCTCAGGCCGATGCCGGCGCTGGAGCTGAGGCGAATCTCGAAGATTCCGTCGGTGGTGCCGGCGAGCACCACGTCTTCGGCTGAAATCAGGGACCAAGTGGCGGAGGGTAGGTCCGGCACGGCTGTGAATCTGAGTGCTCCGGCGGGGTCTAGATCGCCCACGTAGAGGCCCAAATCGGTTCCAATCAACAGCCGGTCGCGATGCCGAATAGCGGTATGGACCGGTCCGTCGAGGCCGGAATCCGGGCCGAATAGAACCACCGACGAATCGAGAATGATCCGGTCGATGCCACGATCGGTAGTTGCCCAGAGGTTGTCCTGATCGTCGGTTTTGACGTAGCTGATACCCGCGGCCGAAAGACCTACGGACTCGTCGAGCACGTTGAGGATGCGCAACGCGGAATCGAGAATGGCTATGCCACCCCGACGGCTGGCGACCGCAATACGGCCCCTCGGTAGTCGGCAAGCGTGTTGAACCTGTTGGTCGATCAGCCAGCGTGAAGCGGGGGTGACGACCGGCTTCAGCTTTCGGCCATCGAAAACG
Source organism: uncultured bacterium (assembly GCA_965366625.1). Taxonomy (GTDB): domain Bacteria; phylum Acidobacteriota; class Thermoanaerobaculia; order Multivoradales; family J023; genus JAUIJL01. Next base: position 24,904 of record CBDUGP010000041.1, on the reverse strand, counting down.
AATACCCCGTGGATTCGGGTCAGAACCCAGCTCGTGCCGTCGCCGCGGGCGAACATGGCGTTGATTTCGGCGGACCCCGCCAATAGATCACCGCTGACCAAACGTAGCTGCTCGTCGACCAGCTCCAACAATCCGACCCCTAGTTGGGCGAAGAAGAGCCGTCCGTCCACCTCATAACCGCGATAGAAAATCTCATCGACCGTGCCGGGCCAGTCGGTGAATTTGCCGTCGTGCCGGCGGAAGAGAAACTCCCGGGCCATGAAGAAAACGCCGCGCGAGGTGGTGAGAATCGGCCAGACTTCGCTGAAGCCTCTTTTTTCTTCGGGCAGCTGCTCCAATAACGAAGAATAATTGAGGTTGCCCAGCTCGTCGGGCTCCATGAATCCTATTTGTCCGGGGCCCGCGACCCAAATTCGCCCTTCTGAGTCGTCCTCGACGGCTACCGCAAAGTCGGGTAGCTCGTATTGGCGCCACTGCTCACCGTCGTATTCAATCAGCCCGTTGTTGTAGTCCGAGAAGTAGAGCAGTCCCCTTGGGTCTTGGGCGATGTCGACGACTTGGGTGCCGTCAATTTCCTGCAGGGAGAAATGCCGAATGAGGGGAATTCCCGCGTCGGCCAAGGTGTCGGGCGATGGTGCCTCGGCGAGGGCCGGCGCCCCGCACCAGGTGGCCGGGCCGACCGAGAGCAGAAGAATTAGCAGTCGTCTGGCGACAGCATTCATCGTTCAAACGAGCCGTCGGCCCGCGAATTCGAGGCATCCGCGGTCCGCGATACTCAAGCCTCCTCGTAGGCTTCCAGCGGTGGACAGGTGCAAATCAGATGTCGATCCCCCCAGGCGTTGTCGATTCTGCCCACGGACGGCCAGAATTTGTGCTCTCGAACCCATGGGGCGGGAAAAGCCGCCAGAGATCGGCTATAGCCGTGGCTCCACGTGTCGGCCGTCACCTCGGCAGAGGTGTGGGGTGAGTGGCGCAACGGGTTGTCGTCGCGATCCATCTCACCATTTTCGATCGCGCGAATCTCGTCGCGAATGGCGATCATCGCCTCGCAGAACCGATCGAGTTCGGCGCGCGATTCCGATTCCGTGGGTTCGATCATCAGCGTGCCCGCCACCGGGAACGACATGGTCGGCGCGTGGAAGCCGTAGTCCATCAAGCGCTTGGCCACGTCCTCGGCTTCGATGCCCGCGCTTTTTTTGAAGGGTCGCAAATCGAGAATGAACTCGTGGGCGCATCGTCCCTGCTCGCCACGGAACAGCACTGGATAGTGGTCTTCGAGGCGTTTGGCCATGTAGTTGGCGTTGAGAATGGCTAGCTGCGAGGCACGGGTCAAGCCGTCGGGACCCATGAGCGCGATGTAAACCCACGAGATGGGCAAGATCGACGCGCTGCCCCACGGTGCCGCCGACACCGGACCCATGGCCGACTCACCACCAACCCCCTCGACCAGGGGATGACCGGGCAGGAACGGCGCCAGCTCGGCGGTGCAGCCGATCGGCCCCATGCCCGGGCCACCGCCACCGTGGGGGATGCAAAACGTTTTGTGCAGGTTCAGGTGGCAAACATCGCCGCCGTAATCACCCGGGCGACAAAGGCCGACCTGGGCGTTCATGTTAGCGCCGTCCAAATACACTCGACCGCCATGGTCGTGCACGATTTGGCAAATTTCGCGGATCGCAGCTTCGAATACCCCGTGGGTCGAGGGGTAGGTGACCATCAAAGCAGCGAGGTTTTCCGAGTGTTTTTCGGCTTTGGCTCGCAGGTCCCCGACGTCCACATTGCCGTTGTCGTCGCATTTCACGGTCACGACTTTCATGCCCGCCATCACCGCCGACGCCGGGTTGGTTCCGTGGGCGGAAACCGGAATCAAACAAACGTTGCGCCAGGTCTCGCCCCGGTTGCGGTGGAATTCTCGGATCACCATCAGCCCGGCGTATTCCCCCTGGGCGCCGGCGTTGGGCTGCAAGGACACGGCGTCAAAGCCGGTGATCGAAGCCAGCCAGCTCTCGAGCGTGCGGAATAGCTCGCGATAGCCCTCGTAGCGCTCGGGCGGGGCGAAGGGATGAATGCCACCGATCTCCGGCCAGGTGACGGGCACCATTTCCGAGGTGGCGTTGAGCTTCATGGTGCACGAGCCGAGGGGGATCATCGAAGTTGTGAGGGAAAGATCGCGGTTCTCGAGACGATGCAAATAACGCAACATCTCGTGCTCGGTGTGATAGCTCGAAAAGACCGGATGGGTGAGGAAGTCGGAGGTCCGAGCGTGGGGCTCGGGCAGGTCCAAGTCGAGGGAGGCCACCAGCTCGGCCACGGACGACTCGTCCGCCGGCTCGCCGAAGGCGCTCAACAAGCGGGCGATATCGGCGGCGACCACCGACTCGTCCATCGACAGGGCAATGCGTTGATCGTCCAAGCGCCGGACGTCGTATCCGGCTGCCGCTGCCTTTGCGGCCGCTTGCTCGGCGCTTAGACCGTCGATCACCACGGCGAGAGTGTCGAAACGCACCCCGGGCTCGACTTGATGCCCCCGGCGTCGCAACCCCTCGGCGAGCACCAGGGTCAAGCCGCGCACCCGTTGGGCGATACGGCGCAGGCCTTCGGGGCCGTGGTAGACGGCATACATTCCGGCCATGATCGCCAGCAGTACCTGGGCTGTACAGATATTGGAAGTCGCCTTTTCACGACGAATGTGCTGCTCGCGGGTTTGCATGGCCATGCGCAAGGCTTCGTTGCCGTTGACGTCCTTAGACAAACCGATGATGCGACCGGGAATTTGGCGTTTGTAGTCGTCTCGGGTGGCGAGAAACGCGGCGTGAGGACCGCCGAAACCAAGGGGAACACCGAATCGTTGGGCGGAGCCGATCGCGATATCGGCGCCGATCTCTCCCGGCGACCGCAATAAGGTGAGGGCTAGGAGATCGGTGGCCAAACACACCACCACCCGATGCTCACGGGCCTGGGCCACCCAAGCGCTGTAGTCCTCTACCCGGCCGTCGGTGGTCGGATATTGCAACAGGACCCCGAACAGCTCCGGATCCGCCAGGTCGACGTCGGCGGGTCGACCCACACGAAGCTCGAAACCCAAGCCCTCGGCGCGGGTTTGCAGCAAGGCCAAGGTTTGGGGATGGCAGTCGTCGGAAGCGAAGAACGCCGAGCGTTTGCCGCGGTGAATGGTGTGGGCCATGCCCATGGCCTCGGCGGCGGCGGTGGCTTCGTCGAGCAAAGAGGCATTGGCGACCGGCAGGCCGGTCAGATCGGCCACCATGGTTTGGAAGTTGAGCAAGGCTTCGAGACGACCCTGAGAGATCTCCGCCTGATAAGGCGTGTATTGGGTATACCAACCGGGATTTTCGAGGATATTGCGTTGGATCACCCCGGGCACCAAACAGCCGTAGTAGCCGGTGCCGATCAGCGGTTTGGTGCCCTGATTTTTCGACACCATGTCCTTCAGACGCGCCAACAGCTCGCTTTCGCCCAACGCCCGGTTGTCGAGGGATTCGAGAGTGAGGGCGCCCTGCATTCGAATGGACTTCGGAATGGTTTGCTCGATCAAGGTATCCAAGCTGTTCAGGCCGAGGCTGGCGAGCATGTCGTCGACCTCTTTGGCGTCGGGTCCCAGGTGTCGGTGAGCAAACGTGTCGGTGGGGTCGAGCAGCGACGGAGCAGCCGTCGGCATTTTTTTCGAGCGAACGCTATCGGTCATCGGAAGGCTCCGAGAAAGTAGTCGATGGTGGGGAGAGCGCGCCGCGGCGCGGCATGGTGCTTTCTCGGCTGCCGCCGAGATAGAGCGAGTCGGCCGAATCATACTCCATTTCTAGGTTGGGGAAAGAGTTCGACCCGCGGAGCCGGAAGTCTGCGGTCGGTCCGGTGGTGGTCTCCGCAAGCACGCTTTTTTGGCGCGCGAGCAGCCTCTGTCGGCGTGCGATAGTCGGACTTGGCAGATGGCGGGTACCGGCAATGGAGCCGGGCGCTTTGCCATGCTTAAAAGAGGTACGTCATGCGTAAAGAAATCTCGACTCGAGCCTTGTGGGTAGCCTTGGTTTGCATGCTTTCAACCGCAGCCTTCCAGGCGTCGGCAGAGCAGATGTCCGATCGACGACCGGACCTTGATGCACAGGTCGAGAATCTGTTCAACCACCTTTTCGATCGGCTTCGCGCCGTGACCGAAGAAGGGATAGAGCTGCTGGCTGAGCTGTTCGCGGCCGAAGAGTCCCAGACCTTGGAGACATCCGGGGCGTCGAGCCAGGCGGACCCAGTGCCGGAGATACCCACCTCCGAAGCCGGTTATCCTCAGATTGACCCAAACGGATGAAGTGTCCCCGATAAGGAAAGACCTGTGAGGCGGCCCGTTGGGGTTCGCCTCATGCTCACCGGAAGGCTCCCTCCAAAGTCAAGATTACAACCTGACCTGCTCAGGCCTTCGACAGGCGATCGCAGGCGTTCTCGTAACGCCGGGCAAAATCACGCACCACGTCACCGGTCACCGTTCCGGAACGGATCGTTTTGAGAAACGCACGGGAGATGGCGACCGAGTCTACGGAGTCGTCACCGTGTGCGAGCAGGGGCATCAAGTGTCGTTGGTAGGAGGGAAGCTCATCACAACGACCCGCTTCCGCCAAAAGATTCGCCAAATCGAAGAACATTTGGAATATAACTTGGGGGTTTTCGTCGAATACCCGGTCCGAGCGGAGCGCGGTCTTCAGCTCCACGATGGCCGCTTCCCGTCGATTGGATCCCATCAGCACCTTGGCCGACAACCATCGGGCCTTGAGCAGGTAGGCAGCGGGTATAGTGGCCAGGTTGTCCCGCTCGCTTTCGACCGCTTGCAGGGCCAGGTCATTGCGTCCAGTGGACAAATAGTTGTAGATCAAGTTGAAGCGGCACATCGAGGCGAATCTTGAATTCGGGCTGAGTCGTATGGCGTCGCGATAGGCGCGCTCCGACTCTTCGAAATCCTGGACGGCCCAGAGAATGATTCCCAGGGTCAAGAGTCCCCGAGCTGCGTTGTCGGTGTCGCCGGCGCGCAGGAAACCGAGGATCGAACGCTCCGCATGGGCCCGGCCGAGGCTGTAGGACCGGAGATTCTTGGCCACCGAAGCCGACACGCTGAGCAACAGGAAGTGCAGCGGGCAAGCGGGTGAAATGCGTTCGAGTGCGGCTCGGATCGCGAGGCCGGCATCGATGTTGGCCCCGCTGGAGTTGAGCATCATCGCCCATAGGCATAGGGCCGCGACCCGACCCTCTTCACCTTCGACTTGGGTCAAATATTCGAGAAATTCCACCCGGGCGATCCGTGGGTCCTTACCCAATAAGACCTCCAAGCGGGTGAAGGCGTCCGGAATCTCACACCAAACCCTTCGGCCGGGCTTGCGCCAAGAGGGGCGTGCGAGCACTTCCGTGAGCACAGAGTCGTGCGGCTCTTGCCTGGGTAGGACGGCGGCCAGCTGCAAGCTCGGTTCTCGATAGAGTTCGGGATAAAGGCTGGCCTCGCGGACCACATCGAGCAAAGTGAATCGCAGCTGCTCGATGGTTTGCAGGATTCTGAGCAAGCTCGGACGTCGACTTCCCCGCCGCCATTGCCGCAACGTGATGCTGCGAACGCCGGTAGTTTCTTCGGCGCGTTTGAAGTTGCCGTAGCGCTCTTTGATCAATTGATCGAGCGCCGCCAAAAGGCGGTCGTGAAGGATCTCCGTCGGAGGGGTGGCTGTTCTCAACATGCAATTCGTCGCGAGCTTCACCGATTCAAGGCGAATCCTTTGCCGGTAATTTAGTCCTCAATCCAATTAGATCAGGCCCTGGCACTTATGATCGTTCGGTCCGAGGGCAAGACGATGGAGTCGACTACGGAAGTATAAGGGATCTCCTTTTCCCTCGCTCGGCTCTTCGCCGGCTTTCGTCAGACGTCGTATCGAGCTTTGTGTGCCGGAGCCTGATTTCATCGGGCTCGACTGGCCTGTTGCACGATGGGGCGCAGCCCGGTCGAACGCCACCTCCAAGGATTGCCCGAGGACTCTAGCAGGCCCGGAGCTCAGGCTCCGGGCCTTACCGATTTGGCTCAGCTGAGCGCGCAGAGCTTTGCTGGGAGCGCAGGCTTCTTGCCTGCTCTTCTTCCCACCGCTGCAACCGCTTACGGGCAGGTGGCGAACGCTTCCACATCGGTAATGGCCGGCGAGGCGCTGCCGAGGGGATTCGTGTATTGACGGACTTGTCCGGTTTCCGTATCCGTCACCTTTAAGGTGTATTGCACGTTGGTGGTAGCGGCCGAGAAAACCCAGAAGTTATTGTTGATGCCACAGCCGTCCAATACCTTGACCAACATTTCCCAATTATCCGATTGGAAGAACCAGAAAAGACCCGAGTCGTCGGCCACCACCGGCAGACTCACCACCGTGGCCGGGCCCTCGTTGCTCGAAAAATCTCTCCAATCCACCTCCACTTTGAAACGGTTATTGGTCAAACAAAGGGAAGCATTGTCGGCGGTACAATCCGCTTTTTGCTGCCCGCTCATCGACACGACGGCCGTCGACACGGCGGCCGTGCCGGAGAGACCGGTATCCGTCGCCATCAGATCGGTAGTCGTGCGATAACGCACCGCTGCGGTTTCGGCCTCATCCTCGGCATTGGAAAGACCCGCCGCACACGAGAGAGCCTCTGTGTCGGTGATCGCCGCCGACGAGGTGCCGAGCGGGTTTTCGTAGACCGCTCCGCGTCCGGTCTCCGTATCGATGACCTGCAGGTGGTACTCGAGGTTGGTGGTGGCGGCGGCGAAAACCCAGAAGTGGTCGGTCAGCACACAGCCGTCGAGCACCTTCACCAGCATCTCCCAATTGTTTTCGTCGAAGAACCAGAACAGACCCGAACTCGAAGACCCGGCTTCCACCACATTGGCGGTGCCCGTGGCGTCCTCGAAGTTGCGCCAGCCGACCTGCACCTTGAAGCGATCACCGCGCAGGCATTGGGTATTTCCGTTGACGACGCACGGCTCAGGGATGCCGGCCGGTGTGGTGATCTGATTGCTCACCACGTAGGAGGAGCTTCCCAAAGGAGCGCCCACGGAGCGAATCCGGAAGGTGTAGGAGGTGTTCGGATTGAGCCCGGTCACCGTCGCCGAGGTGGCGTTGGCACCGGGCCTAGAGGCCGGGAAAAAGGCGCCGAAACCATCGGCATCGATCTCGAAGCCGGTTTCGCCCGCTGAATCGTCGGTCCAAGTCACCCTGGCCGAGGTCGCCGACAAAGCTTGCGCACTGAGATTGCTCGGCGGCGTCGCACCCGGGGTGGTGGCCGTGGCAATGTTCGAATCCTGCGCCGACGGGCCGGCCGAGTTGACCGCTCGGGCCTTATAACCGTAGGTGGTGCCGGATTTCACGGAGTTGTCGTTATAGGTCCGTTGAGATCCCCCAACGCTGGCGATTTGCGAAAAATTGCCGCCGTCCACCCGACGTTCGATGATGAAGTTGTTGACGTTGCCCGAGCTGTTCCAGCTCAGCCGCACTTGCCCGGCGTTGACCGCGGTGGCGGCCATATTGGTCGGCGCGGCCGGCGGCTGAACGTTGCCGGTGTAGAGAAATCTCACCGCCGCCCGGTCGTCGGAGTTGAGCGCCGCCCCGCGCCCGTCACCGTGGGCTTGGGCACGCATGATCGCTTGATTCAGGGTGGTGCTCAGGCAGGAGTTGTTGTCGAGGGTGCAGGAATGACCCACTCCCAAGGTATGCCCCAGCTCGTGGGCAAAAACTTCCTGAGCCCGTAAATTGCTCCCGATCCAACAAGAAATTCCCTTGTTGGTAATGATGTCGGCACCGTAGATGGTGGTGAAAGTCCGGCCGTTGAAGCTGTGATGACGGTCCGAAGCGTTGGGGCTGGTCCAGGACGACGCGCCGGCGATGGTACCGCCGGTGGCGCAGGAGAACTGCTCGTCAAAAATGTTGCCCGGGTCGTTCCAGGTGATGGCGTTGATGTCGTCGAAAAAGCTCAGCGCACCCTGGGAATTGGTGCGGCCGCCGTAGACGTAGCGAATATCGCTTCCGCCGTCGGACACCCAGGCGTTGATCGCCTGTTGAAACTCCGAGTGGCCGCCGCTCGACAACCCGGCTTGATTGCCGTTGAAGGTGAAAAACCTAACGGTACGGCCCGGATTATCCGGATTGCCGCCCTGGAAGTCCCGCCATCGTGGATTAAACCCTTGGCGAACCAAGAGGGTGAACTTTTGGTTCTGGGGCACTAAATCGGCGATCGACGCGCTGCTCAGATAGTCCGCAGGGCGCCGTGTGCCTTGGGCGCGATCCCCGAGCCAGTCGGCGAACCGGTCGAGGTCCCGAGGACCTTCCGGATTCAAGCTCTTGCGCCCGGAAAGTGTGATTTCCTGGGCGTTGCTGAAGAGGCGATAAGCCACCGTTTGGCCGTCGAGGGTGTTCGACACGTGAAAGAAACCCTGGAAAAGGTGGTGCAAGCGGTAAGGGCTCGAATCGACCTTTGCCGGATCGTCGAGATCTCGGGAGCTGGAGCTGAGGAAAACTAAAGCCCGGGAGCCTTGTCGTAGCTCGGGATTGCCGGAGAAAAACATCTCCATGCCCGAGATCGGATCTATGCCACCGGGCAAGCGCACCGTCACATGGCTCAGCGCGGGATCACCTTTGATCACCCTGCGAACCGTCAAGGAAATATCCGTGGCCGGGAAATCCGAGAAAAGAGCCGGCTGGGCTCCGGTGATCTCCACTTCCACGATGGCGTCACTACCGTCGGCCAGGTCCTGATCGCTGACGCGAACGAAAATGCTCGCTTGAGCTTGGGCGGCAAGCAACGCAAAACATGCGATGGTCAACAAGAAACGCTGGAAACGAAATCCGGTTTGGGATGAAATGCTATGGCGCATGGAGCCTCCGAAATAGATAGTCCAGATGAGAGATCTTGTGGGTCAGGTCAAATGACGTGAGGCCCCGGGGTAGGCGCCCCCGACTGGGTGGGGCGAACATGCAACCGAGTTCATCAGCCATAGAAACTTTGCCATTGTAACATGAGCGCTTGGGCCAGTCGCCGGATCGTCGACGTCGTCGTTAGTCGTCGTCCCACCGGAATCGCTTGAGGTCGATGCGTCCGACGGAGCTGAAAACCACGCCTTCTGCCTCCAGCATGGCCCGTTGTAGGCCTTCGTAGCCCGGCTCGCTGCGGGGGCTCACCTCGCCCTTGGCGTTGACGATGCGCTGCCAGGGTAGATCGTCCTCCGGGCGCGAAGCGTGCAAGGCGTAACCCACTTGGCGGGCATGACCCGGAAGACCGGCGAGCACCGCCACTTGTCCGTAAGTGGCCACCCGTCCCTCGGGAACGCGTCGAATGACCTCGTAGATCCGCAGATAATTATTGCTTCGGCGGTTATCCTCGGTGGGATCCGGCATGTTGGACTCACGATTCTGTGGGTTCATGGAACTTTTTCCCGCATGTTTTCGTTTGCCTGCTCAGACAGCACTTTCGGGGCCACTCAACAGCCGGCTGGGCGACTCCATGTCCTCAGGGCGATTCAGTGTCCGCTCCCGTTTAAACGCATCCTATTGCACCCGTAGGCAGAGGATCTCTCGCATGAAAAGACAGAATCTGAGCACCGTCCACCAAATCATGATCGGCTTCGGTGTCGCGGCCGTTTTCGTGCTCGCCGTAGAAGCCTTCCAATCCGGGCACCCCGGTTGGCGAATCGAATCTCAAAACGAGGACGGTAGCTATTCCATCTCCATGCGAGACGGCCGCGATCGCCTCAAGGTCAAAAGCCGTGGCAAGGTGGAATTCGAAGATGATCGGCGGGTCGAGCGGCTGGAGGTCGGTGCCCGTTTCAAGGTTGAGGAACGCCTCGACGGCATCGAGCACCGTTTGGTGGTGACCCCCAAAGCCGACGGCTCGCCGGACTATTCCTATCGTGTGGATGGCCAGGCCCGAGACTTCGACACCGAGGCGGAGACTTGGTTGGCGGGGGTGCTGTTGAGGGTCTTTCGCAGCACCGGCGTCGACGCCGAGCGACGGGTCCGAAGCCTCTTTGATCAGTCCGGGGTGGAAGGCGTATTGGAAGAAGTCTCCTTCATCTCGAGTGATTCGGTCATCGCTTCCTATCTCGGCCACCTCTTGGCCCTGGCCACGGAGTCGTCGGACCTAACTTCCGACGACTTGAGCAACATTCTGAAAAAAGCCCGGCAGCAAGTCGACTCCGACTATCACCTGGCTCAACTGCTCGAATCCGTGCCCGCGGGTCGCTTGGAGGAGCCCCAAGTGCTCGAAAGCTTCGTCGCCGCAGCGAGAGCTTTGGAAAGTGATTATCACCTACGGCAGCTTTTGGGGTCGGTGCTCGATCGACTTTACGCCGATCCTCAACCGTCACCCTCGACCCTCGACAGTCTGCTGGCCGCGGCCCGCGAGATCGAGTCCGACCACGAGGTCATGCAATTGCTGTCGCAGGTGGCCGAACTTCATCCAGCGGATCTCGATCTACCCTCCAACCTCGTGCCCCTCTTGCGATCGATCGAATCCGACTACTCCCTCCATCGGGCCCTCGGCGGTTTTCTGACGCCCGAAACGAGTTCTGAGAATCGCCGCATCCTCTTTTCGATCGCCAAAAATATCGAGTCCGATCACGAGCTTTCCGAGCTGCTGGTCGAGGTCGCTTCCCGGTCTCGGCCGGGTCAAACCTTTGGGAAAGAGCTATTCGAACTCTTGGGGGTTCTCGAATCGGACCACGCCCTTGGCCGGGCCGCCGAAGCGCTCGGCGGGATTTTGGTGCCGTCCCAGATTCCCGAGCTCTTGGGAGCGGTGCAAATCGAAAGCGACTTCCAGGCCAGATCCCTCTTGGTCGCGCTTCTCGAGGCCCATGGAGCCTCGGTGGCGAAGGACCCGTCCTTCCTCCGATTCCAAGCAAGCATCGAGTCGGACTTTGAGAGGCAACAGGTGCAAAACGCCCTGGCCGATGCCACTTCGAGGGCCCCGGTTGGCCGGCCCGTGGAGGAAACCGTCGAGCCGGGTGAATCCGAAGCACCGTCAGACGTCGGGCAGCCCGAGCCCGAAGCCGAGGCCCCGATGGCCGAAGAACCCGAGGCCTCGATCGTAGAAGAACCTGAGGCCGACGCTTCTGAGACGCCGACCGCGTAGGCCCGGCGTCCGTTTTCCGACTTCGTGTAACCCACAGGCCCCAGCGATCACCCAAGGGGATAGAGTAAGCCCAACTCCCTTCCTGGCCGATCGCTGGAGCCCACACGATGGAAACCCCCGTCCTGGTTCTCGTTGCCCTATGTATTCTCGTTTTCGGGGTCTTATCCCGCCGAGCTGAAAGCTCGATCCTCACCCCGCCGATCTTTTTCGTCGCCGTGGGATTCTCGGTCGCTTGGTTTGGGGGCACCCACCTCGAAGCGCCCGAGCATATGGTCCACACCCTGGCGGAGATCACCCTGGTCTTGGTGCTGTTCACCGATGCGTCGAGGATCCGGCTTGCCTCGTTGCGCAAATCCCACGCCCTGCCGGTCCGTCTGCTGCTGGTGGGCTTGCCCTTGACCATCGGTCTCGGAACCTTGGCCGCCACCGGTTTATTTCCACATTTCACCATTTGGGAGGCGGCTCTGTTGGCGTCGATCCTCGCTCCCACCGACGCGGCACTCGGCCAAGCGGTGGTGTCGAGCCCCAAGGTACCGATCCGTATTCGGCAGGCCCTCAACGTGGAAAGCGGCCTCAATGACGGCATCGCTTTGCCCTTGGTTTTGGTCTTCCTTTCCACCTGCTCGTCGGCCCTGCCCGGCCTAGGCGGCACGGAATATTGGTTGCGCTTCGCCGCAATGCAGGTCACCTTGGGTCCGCTGGTGGGCGTGCTGGTGGGTTATTTCGGCGCCAAGATCATCGTCGCCGCGGATCGACGGGAGTGGATGAACGAGACCTTCCAACATCTCTCCTCCTTAGGTCTGGCGCTATTGGCCTTTGCCGCCGCGGAGATGGTCCATGGCAACGGTTTCATCGCCGCCTTCGTCGCCGGTTTGGCCCTCGGCAACACCATGCCGAAATCTCTGCGCCGCGGTCTTTATGAATTCGCCGAGGCGGAAGGCCAGCTGCTCACCCTTCTGGTCTTCCTGGTTTTCGGAGCGACCATGGTCCCCAGCCTTGTGGGTCTCGGATGGCAACCCTGGGTTTACGGCGTGCTGAGCTTGACCGTCATCCGCATGGTGCCGGTGGCCCTGAGCTTGATCGGCGCCGGAGTGCGTAAAGAAACCGTGTTCTTCATCGGCTGGTTCGGTCCACGGGGCATCGCCTCGATCCTCTTCGGCCTCTTGGTGGTCAACGCCTCCCAGCTGGTGGAACGGGAGCTGATTTTCGCCACGGTGGTGGCCACGGTGTTGATGTCGGTAGTCGCCCACGGCATCACGGCTTTTCCTGGGGCGGGCTGGTACTCCCGTCGTTTGGAAGCGCTCGACCACGAAGACATGGCCGAGCACCAACCGGTGCCCGAGATGCACGTGGAGCTGCCCAAAGGGGCTCCAAAGCCTCGATAGCCATCGATCGGCCGGCAGAGGGGTTGAGATGGCATTAGAATCAAAAGACACACCCCGCGGGTGCCGAACACCCCGGGGACCTCGCCGACTCACTGCCACGGAACCCAATCCATGACTACCGCGACCGAAGCGCCCAACCCGGCCACCGATACCGACCTCGCGTCACATATCACCGTCGAGCCTCTGACCCTTGCCGACCGTACCTTCCATTCCCGGCTGATCCTCGGCACGGGCAAATATACCGACGCCCAAACCATGATCCGCAGCTTCGAGGTTTCCGGCACGGAAATGGTCACCGTGGCCTTGCGTCGAGTGGACTTGAACGACCCGGATCCCAACGCCTTCATCCACCACATCGATCCAAAGAAATACCTCTTCCTGCCCAATACGGCGGGTTGTTACAACGCCGACGACGCCGTGCGTACCGCCCGCCTCGGCCGCGAACTGGGGGGCTGGAATTGGGTCAAGCTCGAAGTGCTCGGCGACCCTAAAACCCTCTTCCCCGACAACGTCGAGCTGCTCAAAGCCACCAAAATCCTGATCGACGAAGGCTTCATCGTGCTGCCCTACACCAGCGACGACCCGATCACGTGCAAAAAGCTCGAAGACCTCGGCGTGCCCGCGGTCATGCCCCTGGGCGCACCGATCGGCTCCGGCATGGGCATCCGCAATCGGGCCAACCTGCAGATCATCATCGAGCAATCCAACGTGCCGGTGATCATCGACGCCGGAGTCGGCACCGCCTCCGACGCCGCCATCGCCATGGAGCTGGGAGCCGACGGCGTCTTGATGAACACCGGCGTCGCCGGAGCGACCGACCCGATCCGCATGGCCTACGCCATGAAACAAGCCGTCGAAGCGGGTTGGCTCGCCGCCCACGCCGGCCGAATTCCCAAAAAACTCTACGCCTCCGCGTCCTCGCCCCTAGACGGCCTAATCGAGTAATCGCAGAAGCCTAAAAACGGCCAACGGCAAAAAAATTTCCTCCGAGACTTGCGACCCAGAATTCGATCGTCTACAATCCCGCCTCCGCGGCAGCGATGCCGTGGACGCACCCGTAGCTCAACTGGATAGAGCACCTGACTACGGATCAGGAGGTTTGGGGTTCGAATCCCTACGGGTGCACCATCCCAGACATGTTCAGCCGAAAGGCTTTCAGATATCGAAAAGGCGCTTCTCACGAGGCGCCTTTTTCGCGTTGAGTAACCACAGAGTAACCAGCGCCCCTTGCCCAGCGATCGGACGATCGCATCGGATCAGGCCCCACTCGCCATCATTCCTAGGGACCTGAAAGCTAGCGTTTGCCCGCTACGAAGCAGCAATTCCTAATGCTCACGTTCGCCGCTACAGATTTCAGCCCGGGAAGCACAGCTTGGAGGTGGGGGCAAGATGCAATTCGGCATCTGAGCAAAGCTCGGAGCCAGGGTGGGCGAAATGTCCTCGGAAAATGACCAGGTTCGCAAGTATCTTCGAAGATAATTCGCCTCTGAAGCTATGATCCAGAGGGGTTCGCTGTAAAAACTTCCAGGCGAGTTATTTCTGAGCTCGCTCTTCCTACTTCCTACCTCCGCGCCTTGTTTGAGAAGTCTGCACATTCACTCAGAAAAATGACCGTCTTGGAAGAAATGCGCTTTCCTGCTTTTGGGAACCGCCACTGTATTCAACACTTATCAGCCTGGACCCATCAGCTATAGACGGTCTATCTTCCAAACTGGTCGAAGCAATTGGGCTTCACCAGTGCATGGAGGTAGCCATGGAGACCAAGACCCAGATCCAAGCGGGGTGCAAGCAATTTGACCTGCCGATCACTGCCTCCTGAGGTGAGCATACGGTATCTCTCCCAAGCCGGCCGCTAGCTTCTTCGAGATCCGATCGGCTGCTTGAACCAGAGGGTCGGTCGCCAGATGAGCATAGCGCGCTGTCGTCGCGGGATCAGCGTGGCCGAGGATTTTTCCGATAATAGGGAGTCCCATACCCGCACCTGCTCCTGCGCTGGCAAGGAATTCCGCAAGTCATGCAGACGCACGTCGGGAGGCTCCGCTGATTCCCGGATTCGCTCCCAGATCTTTTGAAGACCGATGAAATACCCCTTTCTTTTCCTGCTTGGGAATACGTACGAATTGTCTTTCATGACTCTCCGATCCTCGAAAAGTAAGGCTTAAGCTCACTTTTCGATAGAAGGCGAGATTTTCGGATAGATTGAGAGGGTTTATGGCGATTGTTGTTGACATGGCCATATTTATTGTCTAGCATAGTCAAATTTTTAAAGGGGTATCACTACAAGGAGTTCGCTATGGCTATCCGCAGGGCATTTGTGCTGTTTTCGGTAATCGTGCTTTTGATGGCAGCGCTGCCTGTTGCTGCGTCAACTTCTCCCTGGTGTTATAAGTGCAGGCTCTTTCAGAATGACTGGATCGGAGAGACCATCGCCATTTGTGGTGTGACGACCAGTGGTGTGGGCTGGGAATTCTGTTTAATTCAAGTCAGCTATATGTGCTCGTTGCACACCATTTGTTTTGCCGGAGATATCTAGGGAGTATTTAGGAGAGTGCGAAACTTGAGTAGGTCTGACCCTTTCATCGGCGCCTTAGGTGCATTTCTTTTCGTGGCGCCGCTTATTGCAGTAGCCGGCCGGCCGGGGGAGACGCAAGAGTTGAAAGTGGCTCTGGTTTATCGTTTCGACGAAGAGACGGAGCTTGGTCCCAAGCACTCGGGAGGCGAGCTGTTGGCGGTTTCAAGCGGCCGGCTGGAACCGGTGATCTACGAAATACCGGCTCTCGTCCCAGGATCGAGCGTGGTTGAGCTCACCATCGAAGTGCCAATCGATGCGGAGTTTGAGCTCCAGGCCCATTCTCAGATGTATTTTTCGCAGCCGGTGAAGCTGAACACGACTGGCGACAAAAAGGTAGTCATCGAAATGTTGCCGGCAGGCCAGGTTGAGGGGAGATTGCTTCCGAAGCCGGGCTGGGTGGGTGAGACCTTGGATTTAGCTCTATTTGAGCCGCCCAAGTCGCTCACGGCCTCAGGGGTAGATGAGAGGCGCTCATTCCGAATCAGTTGCGCTGTCCAGGATCAAAAGTCCTTTCGCTGCCAAGTTCCAGCGGGATCGTTCGAAGCTAGGATCTCCGCTTCCTCTTGGTGTCCGATTTCGCTCTGGGGTCTTCGGATTGAAGCGGGAAAGGTGAAGGACATCGGGGATCTTGAATTTGAACAGTGCAGTATGTTGACTGGCACGGTGCAGGTGGAAGCAGGAGCCGGGTTGAGCATAGAGGATGTTGGCCCGATCCAAGTAGGCCTAGAGCCGCAAATGGTAGCCGATCCTTCAGAGTTGACGCTCTTTCGAGTGCAACATGGTGATGACATGGATCTGCTGAGCTACAGGACCGAAACGGATTCCGCAGGCGGTTTTGAGATTCACGGTGTTCGTCCGGGCACGTACCGACTGCATGCCGTGGCTGAGAATTGGTCGCCGGCTTCCATGTCGCCTGTTGTCGTCAATGGGCAAGCAAATCTGGACTTGGCTCAGCCGTTGGTTCTGACGCCGCCTGTGAAGCTCAGTGTATTCATCGACCCTCCGAAGAGCCCGAGAGATTCCAGTTGGTCGGTCCATCTGATCGATCCCGAGCATCGATCAGAAACGAAGCCCTCGCCAGCTGATGAATCGGGGCATTGGACTAAGGAATCTTTGCTGCCCGGGCACTATTTCATTCGACTGGAAGAATCTATCGATACACATCGATTGCCCGAGGGCTGGTATTTCGAAGAAATCTACCTGGAATCCGGCGAGCAAATCCTAGAGATCGAGGTGCCTGTCATTGAAGTTCGAGGTCGGGTCCTAAAGGCGGATCGTCCTATTGCAGCCACATTGCATTTCGGTGGACAACATAGCCCTCTCTCGGTGACTCTTTCCTCCGATGACGACGGAATTATTGAAGGAATGTTGCCCAGAGCGGGCATTTGGCCAATCGATGCAGAGTACGAGGGCTCAGGGGGCGTCCAAGCATTGGCAGATATCGAGCTACATGAGAGCGAGGACGGGGAACCCGTAAGCTTTGACATCGAGATTCCAGAGACCCTATTGACGGGGATGGTCTTGGACGAATCGGGGCAGGGTGTCTCAGGAGCTGAGGTAGAGGTCGTTTCGTTGGAACGCCGCCGGAGGGTTGCCACGACGACGTCTGATGGAACTGGTCGGTTTGAGATCGCCGGGCTCCTGGAGGAGCAAGTCGAGATTCGAGCCCACAATTCGATAGGAGCTGGCGAATGGAGGACCGTTGAAGTCTTGGCGTCGGCTCCTGAGTACCTTGAGCTCTCGATTCGGGAGAAGAAGATAGGGGATTGGAAACTTGTGGCAGGCGATACCGGAGTTGCAGGTGCTTGGATCCAATATCGTCCCTCGGATCAGGGCTTGGCCTCTTTACGCAGTGTCGTGACCGCCGGAGATGGTTCTTTCAAGATAAATGCTGAATCCGACACGGTCCTGAGCTTGGTAGTTCTGGCGCCCAACCATGGGCTGGCAATGCGCCGCGTAAGTTTCGGCGGTAGCACTACGAAAACGGGCAACGTCGAGCTGCACCAGCAGTCGGGAACTTTGGTTATTGAACCGGCGGAAAGAGATTATTCTGATCTGGTTCTGGAGAAGGACCTAGTCGCGATCGACCTGTCGACCCTCCAGAGGCGGTTGGGCCTGAAACCGAAGGATGCTGGTTCAGGATTTAGGATTCAAGCGGAACCGGGGACTTACAGTCTCTGCTCCCGCACCCTCGCTGCGGGAGGTGGCGGCTTGGAGGCTGCCTGCGCTCGGGCTCGGCTGGTCGCCGCCGGAGAAGCTCGTTTGCAGCTTCCGGCGACTGAAGGGCGCTAGTGCTAGTGGCCTGTTTAGAAAAGCCCTTTCCACGAGCCGAGGTCATTCGGGTTCATGGCAAGGCGCATCGGCGCGGGGATACTGATATCTCTCGGGATAGGTCCACCTTACGAATGGATGCAATTTGGAGATCGTGGAGAATGTCGCAAAACAGCTTCCAAAGAAACAGCTTCCAAAGAAACCGTTCGCTATTTCTGGTTTTCTTGATGGGTTTGGGAATCGGCCTGGCCGTGTCGAGCGACGGCAATCCGCCCGAGAGGTCGTCTGAGTCTGACCCTTGTATCGCTCAATTTGTTGAGGAATCTAAAGCCCGCGCCTCGAAAACGCCGTGGATCGGATTGTCTTTCAAGCATACGGGATCGAAGCCGGGTCATTTCTTGGTGACCTACATCCACTCGGGCAGTGCCGCTGAGCGCGCGGGGCTGAATGTGGGCGACTGGATAACGGGGGTCGATGATTTAGATTTCGACCGCAAGAATGCGCATACTGCTCAACAGCAGTTCAAGACCGAGATGGGGAAATTGAAAGAAGGGAAGTCGTCGGTTCTCAAGGTGCTGCGGGACGAAACTCCGCTGAAGCTGGACATAGTCCCCAAGCCGCACGAAGGACCTGCTCTTTGGAAGTTTATCGGCCAAGAAGCCTGGCTCATTTACGAGCGCTTGCAGTCCGAAGATTCTCCGTCATAGTCGTACCCGACGCAGGCTCTTCTCGGCCAGAGAGAACCTTCACCCGACAAGCTGGTGTTGTCTTCGCCTACCAATGACCGCTTCGAGAGAAGAAAACGCTGCTGCAATCTGCTCGTTCAGCGCGGGCGCTGCCAGACGTTGAGTTGCCGACCTTGGCTCTCTTCCAAGTGCTTGTGCGAAGACGGCTGGGATCTTTATGACGCCCGATGATGGGATCCGATGAAATCATTCGCTTTCCTAAGATGGGGAGCTATAGAACTCGCCTGACCCCTTCCTTCCATGGTCAAAAAGGAGCTCACCATGATTTTTTCTTCCCACCTTTTAGTTTTAAAACCCGATGCGCCTCAGCTTGTCGATAGATCCTTACGTCCTTTGCGGGTCTGCCGGCTGGCCCTAGGGCTGGTTTTGATGGCCAGTGCGGTTTCGGCCCAGGGACTGGCGGTGTACGGCTTTTCGCCGACGAGTGGGGCTGAGGACACGTTGGTGGACGTGACCGGTGCCGGTTTTGCTGCCGATCCGTCGGATCAGTGGGCCTTTGTTCACAATGGGGTGGTGGGTTACGGGGTGGTGATCGATCCGGTGGCCGGTGACGAATCTTCCTGGACCGGCGTGCTCGGTGCCGCGCCCGGGCCGTTTACGGGAACGTTGACGGTTTGGAAAGGTGTGCGCTGGGAGCTGCCGTCGGTGGTGGTGGCGGGAGAGTCGGGTGGTTATCTCGTGAGCCGGGCCGAGTGGTTTGTACGTTCGGAATCGGCCGACGGCCCGGGCACCTTCACGGTCACCAACACGTCGCCCGGCACGATCGGTTCCTTCGAGCAGGGAGATGCCGTGGCCGTGGCCATCGATTTTTCGTCGCTGACGGATCCCACGCGCATCGACCTCAACGTGACGATCGACGGTGGCAGTGACACCAACACCGGTGGCGGGGGTCAGGACCTGACCCGAGGCTTGAAGCAGCAACGCAACGGCGGTGGCAATCCTTCCCGGGCGCTGAGACTCGAAATCCACAACGTCGAGCCGATCGCCGCGACTCCCGAAGCCGTGGCCAGGGATGTGGGTTCTATGCTGACCCAGATTTACGGTCCCTTTGGGCTGCGGGTGAGTGTTCAGGGAGCCAAGTTCTACATCATTTGGAAAGGGGCCACGACCGTCGAGCGGGCCTTTGCGGTGCTCCACTGGGAGAGCCATTAGCCTTGGCGACGGCCTGTCGCCTGTCCAGAAAGGCTCCCTTGTGGCCGGCGCGGTGCTGGCCTGCGCATACGGCGTCCAAAGAGTCGGGACAAAAAAGAAAGTTTTTCGCAGGCGATGATGGGATCCGGATCTTTTCTTCGCACTCCAGGCTGAACGGGATTTTCTAACGGCCACTACCCAGCTCTATCCCCACGGTAGGAAGCCAAAATCCCACTTTTTGAACCCAATTGCCTAGGAGCTATTGTGAAACGACTTTCTATATCGTCCCTGATGACCGTGTCCTCGACCTTCTTATTGTTGCTGCTCTTTGCCCAGAGCGCGGTCGCTTGTCCCACGGGAGTGGCCGGCAAGGCTGATCCGGGCTCGACGGTTTGTGCCGAGTCCAGCTCGGGTGTTTTGTATTGTGTCCTAACCGATAACGCCGGCGACTTTTTCATCGGTGGCGGAGCCGTGGCGCCGAGCACCGGCGGTTGCCTGCCCGTCTCCGGAAGCTATTGGTTCCACCAGCTGAATTGTTATGACGACGGCATGTCGGTGAACCGCAACATCAGCTCCGAGCAGTTCGGCGGTGCCTGGCTCGACGTGGCCTGTAAACCGGTGGTGCCCGTGCACAAACCGAAGATCTGCCTGATGGCCACCGATTGGGAATCGACCTTCGGTTTCACCACCACCCTGTGGGACGTAAATGCCTCCACCGGTGCGGTGTTCAACCCGCGATCCACGGGTCTCGGTCATGTGATCGGTATCGCCATCGATCCCACCAACACTTGGGTCTATGCGGTGTCGTCGGTCGGTGGCAGCCCCGCCACCAACTCTCTCTACCGGATCAACATGACCACCGGCGCCTCCACCCTCGTCGGCTCCCTGGGCATCGGTAACTTGTTCGAAGGCGACCTGGCTTTCGGCGACGACGGCACCTTGTACGGTATTCAAGACGATCTCTTGTACCGCATCAACACCAGCACCGGCGCCGCCACCGTGATCGGTGATCCCAACGGCTCGGACTATTCCTACCTGAGCTTCAACGGCAGCAACGTGATGTTCGGCATCGACAACGGCAACGTCGCGGGTATCCCTGGGACCTATTTGGACGAAATCGACGAGACCAACGCCAACGTGGTGGCTTCGCAGAGTGTGGATTCCCTAGGCGGTTACGGCGGTATGGATTGGAATCAGCTCGGTGGCTGGATGTGGGTGGCCGACGGCAAGACTCCCGGCAGCACGGTCGCAGGCCACCGGAAGCTCTTCAAGCTGAATCCCGTGTCGGGTGTTCGAACCGAGGTCGGCCTGCTCGGGCTCAGCCATGGTGTGACCGGTTTGGCTTCTTGCAAGCCTTGTGCGGTGGAGACCGCCCTCGACGCCGAGGCGAGTCAACCGTCGAGTGAGCTGAGCCACGGCGAAGTGTTGAAGATGGCCTATCGGGTGCGCGACGAGCTGTTGGGCACCACGCGGGTCGGCAAGCACTACATCGATCGCTTCTACGATCATTCCTTGCGTATGGTCTACCTGATGGCTCGGGACCGTAGCTTGCTCCAGGAATCCGCCGACTTCCTGCACGCCATGGCCCCCGGATTCCTCGATCTCCTGGACCAAGACGGACGCCACAAAGTCAACGGCGAGATGATCAACTCGGCCCGTCAGTTGGCCGCTCGATTCTCCGACGCAGACTCGACGACCGGTCGTGGTGCCCTGGCCGCCGCCATCGACGAAGAGCTGCAACGGGTGGATCTCGATCGGCTCCGGGGCCTGAGCTTCGCCGACGCCTGGGCCTACTTGAATACCTTACCGACGGAAGAGCAGGGCGGGTCCCAGCGCTGACTCGCGTTAAATAGACGTTTCGGGATTTTCACAAACCATTGATTAAAAATGACTTGAATTAGGGGATGGGCTTGCCTCCTCCCGCTCTTCCAGAAGCGGCTCGGCTTCGCCTCGCCCGGGCGGGGACAAGCTCCGCCCCTACATCCGGAGGTTTGCGGGTGTAGCCCGCTAAGTTCACAAAGCGTTAACTCGACACGGCGTTGATTAGACAGTGTCGAAACAGCGCTGACATCGCCTCAGCCTTCCGTAGCCGAGAGCTCATATCTGTGAATTCACAGCGTCGAGTTCTCGGCTACATTCTTTTACCAAGGCCTCCATCTTTCGACGAGTCGGGTGATCGGCTTCAAAAGCGAGGCTGCGAAGGGTGCTCGCTTCCTGTGCCAGATCGAGGGCACGGCGAGCCGCTTGTCGTCGCTCCAGCGGATCCGGCGCGGCCCGCGCTCGGGCCAGCTCCAAGCGGGCTAGGCCTTCGAGCGGCGCGGCCAGGTCCGGGTGCTCCGGGCTCAGCACTTGCCGCCGGATGTCGAGGGCTTCGCGGTACAACGTTTCTGCCTGCGCCAAGCTCTCGTGATCGCCACGGGTGCGATGAAGATCCGCAAGGTTCATCATCGGATAGCTGGCGTGCAGGCTCTTCGGCCCGCGCTGCTGCCGCTGGATTTCGATCGCGCGAATCAACAAGGGCTCCGCTTCCCGATTATTCCCCCGGTCTCGCAGGAGGGCTGCCAGGTTGGTAGAGGTGAGGGCCACCCGGATATGGTCGTCGCCGAGCAAGCGGATTTGGTCCGCGAGCACCTGCCGGTAGAGCGGCTCCGCGTCTTCGGCCCGTCCGGAGGAGTGGAGCAGGGCGGCCAAATCTCCCCGGGTGCTCAGAACGTCGGGATGGTCTTGGCCGTGAAGACGAATCCGCAAATCGAGGGCTTGGCGGAAAAGGATCTCTGCTTCCTGGCTTCTGCCCAGCTTCACCAGCACCGTGGCTAGATTGTCTTGGGCATTGGCCACGTCCGCGTGCCCGTCCCCGAGCAGCCGTTGTCGGGTTTCGAGGTTGATTCGCAGCAGCTCTTCTGCGGCTCCCAGCTCACCGAGATGGAATTTCAGGGCAGCCAAGTCGTTGAGGCTCGCCAGGGTGGCGGCGTGCTCCTCGCCCAGCAGCGTTCGACGGATATCGAGGGCTGCGGCCACCAGCTCGAGAGCCTCCGCCAGCCGACCCTGGTCGTAGCGCACCTCTCCCAACAGGGCCAGGCTGGTGGCCACCTCGGGATGGTCGTCGCCCCACAGCGAGCGTCGATGTTCGAGGGAGGTGGTGAACAGCCGACCGGCCGGTTCGAGCAGCCCGAGACCTCGGTAGACCCTTCCCATGGTCTCGGCCATGGCGGCCAGATCCGCGGGTTGATCCCCGAGCTGGTCCGCCAACCTGTCGGCCGCACGATCGAGGATCTCCCGGGCGGTGATCGTGTTGCCACGCGCCTCGCTCGGATCCGACACCTCGAAGATTTTCACCAACAGCTCGGAAACCCGCTCGCTGCGGGCGCTTTCGGCCTCTGCGCGCAGGCGTTGTTGCTCGGCGATGCGAGCTTGACGAGCGGTGACCAGAGTAGCGGTGATCAAGATCGTGATCAGGGCCAGGCCGATCGCCACTGCCGCCCGATGCCGACGCACGAATTTGCCCAGGCGATAACCGGTGGAATCCCGTCGAGCTCGGATCGGTAGATCCTCGAGATAACGCTCGATGTCTTCGGTCAGCTGCTCCACGGAGGGATAACGCCGCTCGGGCTCTTTGCGCAACGCCGCCAACACGATGGTGTCCAAATCACCCCGTAGTCGCGCCGCCGGAATGGCGAAGTCTGGAGCGTCCAGATCGGGAGCGTCCGGGTCCGGAGTCCGGCGTTGGACCTTCTGGCTCGGTGGCTCGGGCTGCTCGATGCAGATCGTCTGTTCGAGCGTTTGGGCATCGAGGCGGTCCAAGCGATGGGGCCGCTCGCCCACCAGCAGCTCGTAGAGCAGAATGCCGAGGGAGTAGACGTCGGCGGCAGTGGTAAGGGTCTGCCCCCTAACCTGCTCGGGGCTGGCGTATTCGGGGGTCAGCAGGCGTAGGCCCGGCACGGTGTGGGCGGCGTCGCGCGGGGCATGTTGGTCGGGCTGCAAGAGCTTGGCAATGCCGAAGTCCAGGAGCTTGGGTTTGCCGTCGGCGGTTACCAGGATGTTGGCGGGTTTGATGTCCCGGTGGATGATCAGGTTGCGGTGGGCGTAGGCGACGGCCTCACAAACGGCGATGAAAAGCCGTAGACGATCTCGCAGATCCAGGCGGTGCTGTCGGCAATATCGGTCGATGGCAATGCCTTCGATCCGCTCCATCACCACGTAGGGTCGGCCGTCGTCCGTGCTGCCACCGTCGAGCAGGCGGGCAATATGTGGATGGTCGAGCCGGGCCAGGATCTGCCGTTCCTGGCGCAGACGTTTCAGCAGGTCCGCGGTGTCCAGGCCGCGTCGAACGAGCTTGATCGCCACTTGCAGTTGGTAAGCCTCGTCGTCCCGCTCGCCCAGCAAAACCGTGGCCAGGCCTCCACGGCCGATCTCGCCGAGAATGCGATAGATGCCGATGCGCTCGGGCACGGGCTCGTCTTCGACCTCCTCCACCGCGCGCTGCACCGACGCGCCGATCCAAGAGCTACCGGCGTCGGCGTCGAGCATCTCCTCGACCTCCCGCCGCAGATCGGCGTCGTCAGCATATTGGCTGTGCAGCCAGGGTCCGCGCTGCTCCGCGGGCAAAGCGGCGGCTTCTTCAAACGCGGCCTCGATCTGTCGCCAACGCTGAGCGTCCATGTCAGCTCGCGCCCATGGTCAAAATCTGTCGCTGGAGGACCCGTCGGCCGAACGCTGTCGAAGGGTTTTGGCCAACCAGGCGCGGGCGGTGCGCAAGTCCCGCTCCACGGTGGCGGTGGAGATTTGCAGGGCGGCGGCGATTTCGGGGATCGTCAAACCGGTGAAATACGATAGCTCGACCACCCGACACTTACGCTCGTCGACCTCCCCGAGCTCCGCAAGGGCCTCGTCCAGGGCGACCACGTCCACCGAAGGCCCGCCCGAGATTCGACTCTCGTCGAGGGTGATCTCGCCATGGCTCTCGCGCTTTTGGGCCCCGCGCCAGCGAGATTGGTCCACCAAGACGCGTCGCATCTGGCGCGCGGCGACGACGTAAAAGTGGCCACGATCCTTCCACTCGACCTCCGAGCCCACCAGGCGCAAATAGGCCTCATGCACCAGCTCGGTGGCTTGGAACGAAGACCGCCGCTCGTCGCGCAAATAACGTCGGGCCAAGCGGCGAAGCTCGCCGTAAACCATCGGCGCCAGCTGCTCCATGGCCTTAGAGTCACCTTCGCGCCAAGCGACGAGCAATCGTGTGATGTCAGTAGGGCCAGCTTCGATCATGACGTCTCCACACCGCGGGTCGGCTCACGGCCACGAGGACGAGGAAAACGGGGAGCAGGCCCTCGTCGTCAAGCACCGGCACGGTCTGGACATCTTACCTCCGTAGAGGGTCGACCCCATGCGGGCAGATGCATGCGCCACGCCGGTCGTGCCACGCTGAAAATCCACGGACAAATCCCGAGGCGCTTCTTTGTCTTGTCCCTAGCGGGAGGCTCGAGAGGTGAAGGGCTGGGCCGGGTCGGAGGCGAGGCAAACGGGAGGTCGAGTTGGCTCAACGAGGTCGTGGGCTCTGCTTCCTTCGCAAGGAGCAAATCAGCGGTACGGGCCGCGCAGATCTGCCGTTTGTGAAGATTTAAGAAGGGGGAGAGGCTGGTACACCTGGAGGGACTCGAACCCCCAACCCTCTGATCCGA
>CBDUGP010000040.1:0-69162 GCA_965366625.1 uncultured bacterium | reverse complement strand
AGAGGGAACTCTCCAAAAGAGTGTAAAGGGTCCGGCCGCACCTGCGGTCGGGCTGATTGAGGGCGTCCTACAATGGACGCCAACGCCAATTCGGTGGAAAGGGACCATCGCCTTCGGAGATACCCTCATGGCGGCGACCCCTCCTGTCTGCGAATGGAGAGGATTGCCCGGGCCTCCGGTGCAGCTTGGGACGACAGCCGCCACTGGATCCGGTCGATCTCGCGGCCAAGGGCGCCGGCCTCGTCCGCGGGCCCGGGCCAGCGGTCGCCAAGGGCGGACGGAGTGTTCGTTCCCGGCCAGTCGAGCACGGCTTCCGCCGCCTCGGGCGCTGCGAGATCACGTTCGACGAGTTCTTCCATAAGTTCCCGCCAGCGGGGTTCGCCGTCGGGTCGGCGGGTGAAGGAACACTCCATCTGGAGCCGCGGTAAGAGACCATCGTTGATGAATTCGAGCGCCAACACGCGCTGCTCGGTGTCGGCCCAAAGAGGCACGAGGCTAGAGACGTCGCTGGTCAGCTCTTCGAGGGAGACGGCCTCCAAGAAGGGCAGCACGCCACGGGCAGGCCAGTCGAAGGTCCGAAGGCGGAGGCCTTGCTCGCCGAGACTGGTGATGTGGAACGGTTTCTCCGTCGGCGGGAGTTGTTGGACCAGCTGCATCAAAAAGAACTTCTGCTGTTCGGTGAACTCACGCTGATGGAAAAGAGGGAGGAACGAGTCCATGGACCACTGGGGCGGTGCCGCACGCTCGAGCTCGATCGAAGGCACGGCGCTCTGCATAGCGGTCTCGAGGTCCGCGACCAAGGGCAGGCTGTAGGAGAAGGCGCTGATCGCCCGGACGGGGATCTTGCCGTCCACCCATCCACGAAGCAGTGCGCTCTGCGGGTTGGGCAGCAGGTCCGGCAGGGCGCCGGCCCACTGCGGCGAGGAGACCCTCAGCTCCAAACGCGCCGGTGCCGGCTCATCGAACTCGTCCCCGAGCGGGAGATCGAGGGCGCATTCCAAGCTGCCGGGGAGTTGGTCGGTCAAGTCCTGGAGCTTCTGCGCTTGATCGTCGGGAAGCAGGTCCTCGGCCAGACAAGGCCGGGCGAGCCGCCACCAGTCTCCCGCGGTGGGTTTGGTCGGCGCTGTAGCGATGGGAAAGCTCATGGGTAATTCACCACCATGTTGGGAATGAGGGTCGCTGCCAGCGCCCGGTTGGCGAAGGTCTGAAGACGTTGCTGTAGTTGGCTGAGCAGGTCCAGAGCCTCGCGTTCGATTTCATCCGCCGGCTCCAAGGCGCGGTAAAAGGCACAAACCTCGGGCATGAAGAAGTCTTGCCCCGCCGCGCGGCAAAGAGGTATCTCTCCGCTGACCATACGGCGGCCCCGGTCGAGGTGACGCCACATGTCCTGCCATCGCCTTTGGTCTCGAGCTAGGCGGACGCGGTGCAAGCGAAAGTCACAGCAGCGCCCGGCTATGGGAACCAAGAAAGGGGCGACCGCGAGCGTTTCCGCCACCACGGAGTCGCACTCGTCGAGCACGGCCTGTGCCGAGTCGAGCTCCCCGTGATGGTAATGCCGATAAGCACAAGCTGAGAGATAGCTGAGCCGCAGCACGAGAGGAATCGACGGGTCCGCCGATTCGAGCGCATCGAGGGTGGACGCGCACTCGTTGAGAATCCGCTCGCCTTCGGCCTCCTGGCCTCGACGGATTTTGAGCACACCCACGTCGAGCCGGCCGCCGAAGTCATCGCCACCCGCCTCGAGATAAAGCCGAAACCACGCCTCCCCTTGTTCGCCGGTCGCCGAGATGAAGTGGTGCCACACCATGGCTTCACCAAGCTTGGTGGCCTTGCGCAAAGGAGCCATCAGCAATCCTCCGACGGGTGTCGACGTTGGAAAGAGGGGGGCAAAGTCGATTCAGCAGTCAACGTGAGCTCCTTGGGGCATCGATGGAGAAGGTGCCCGCCCGTCCGCCCTCTCTTCGAAGGCGAGCGCCTCGAGCATCAGCTCGAGTCCCCGCGGCTCTCCCTCACCGTCGATCGGAAAGTCGTCCGGGTCCGGGAGGGCCTCGGCGAGCACGACTCGCTGATCGGCGGGGGCCGCCGCGAGGGCGGCCTGGAAAATCGCCACGAAAGAAGGCGACCGGAAATCGAGCAGCTGCGGTTTCCAGGTGTCTTCCAGCATGAATCGGGCGGAGACACGCTCGATGAGATAGACCCGGTGCGGCAGCTGCAGCCGACAACGCCATTTGTCGAGGGCCATGAAAGCCTCGGCGGCGCTCAGCTCCGTCAGGTCCGGTACGTTTTCGCGTTCGATATACCAGCGCTGGCGGCGAACGATCAGGGGCCCGATCGAGATCCTTTGCAGGATCTCGGCTCCGTCGATCGACGCCGCGATGTTGCGCGGACCAAATCCGCCGCGGGTCACGGTGCCGAAGAGGTTCAGGAACTTGATCAACGGAGGGATGAACGCGTTATGGAGGTTGCTGAGGTAGCAAGGGATCACTCGGCGGTCGTCGCTATCCTCGAGCGTCAGGACGCCGCGCTCCTCGCCACGCCGGACCTTGAGGTCCTGCAGGGTCAGGCGACGCGCCGCCGGAAGATCGGAGTGCTCGCCGGGAGTTTCGAGGACTCGACGGGTCTGTGGCCAGTGCAGATTCACCGTATTACCCCGAGTGAAAATCGGGTCGACCATCTCGCCTGGACCGAGGCCGTCTTCGATGTCCGACCTCTCGATGAAGCGGTCGAGGTAGCCCTCCAGCATCTCGCCGGACATCAGGGGAGTGAAGCGGCTGCTGAATCGTCCGTTGCCCTCGAAAATGCGATGGGCCACCCACTGATCGCCGGATGAATCCGTCGCCTGGGTAAAAAGGCAGGGGCCGACCGGCGGCTGGAAGCGTTCCGGCACCTTTTGGAGTAGCTCTTCGAGCTGATCCATCGGCAGGGTGAGCCCGATGTCCGCGGGCGTCTCAAGCTCGTCGACGCCCTGGCGAATACGCTGACGAAGTTGCTCCAGCGCATCGATAGCCGGCAGGGCGTAGGGGTCGAAGGCCGATGTGTCCTTGGACGCAAGGTGGGAGAGATACTGGTTCCAAAGCGTCTTCGCTTCATTGAAAAGCTCAAGGAACGGAACGGTCGTCCGCTCAGGCCACCGGCTCCGCATGAGTTCGTCCAGGGCGAAAAGGAGTTCGTGCTTTTTTTCGAAGAGGAAACCGAGCCGCCAAATCAGATCCCCTGCTCGCAGAATCTCCCTGGCTTTGGGCTGCGGAAGCTGGGCGATCTCCCCGTGGTCCGTGTCCCGGGCGGTGACGAAGACATCCTCGTAGATATTGTGGCTGTCTTGCCATTCGAGCTGGACCGACGCGCCCAGCTCGGCGGTGGCTTTGACGGCTTCGAAGAGCTCGGGAATCGAGGACTCGATGGCGGACAGGGCGGCGGAGGGATCATCCGCGGTGGCAAAACCAAGCTCCAGATCCACGAGCTTGCGGAGCACCGAAATCGGTCGCTGCAGGAGCGATCGGTCCGGCAAGCCCTCGAGAAAATCAAGCAGACGCTTTTCGAGGTGGGGCTCGTAGCTCGGCCAAGGATACCGCTGGACGAAGACACCTATGTCGAGGAACTTTTCCAGGTGGTCGATGAGGGTGCTTTTAAGGTCCTCATCGTGCTGGGCGTTGAATTCTCGGACCATGGCGTCCACACATTCCGTGTAGTTCACCGGCTGGTCGAGCGCCTGCCTCAGCCAATCGACGAGAGCTCCGCTGAGCTTCAGCGTGACTTGGGAAGGTGGCAGGGTCTCTAGCTGCTGCGATTCGGCATCGAGCTTCAGGGCCGCCGGCCGCAGAAAGCGAAATCGGCCGTTCTCGAGCGTTTCGAGCGTCTGGTTGACGATGATGGAGACGTGGCCCTTGACGGCCGGGTGGCGCAGCAACAACTCGGCGCATTGGTCGATGAGGTAGCGCTTGGAGCGCACCAAGGAGCTTTCCTGCCATGATTCGCCGACGAATCGAGCGTTGCCCGGCGAGCCTTCTGAGGGCGCCATTCCCAGGCCGAGCTTGGTCAGTGTCGAGTAGGGGGAGAGCTTGGCGGCGGCCCGGCTCAGGTAGCGCAAGATGCTGCGTTCTGCCTTTTTTTCCCGGCGACCGTATGCATCAACAGGTTTGCGGGCGAGGCGATCGAGCCCACGCACCAATGAGGGGCTCGAGAGCGCGAGACCGCGCTGGAATCCAGGGTGGGCAGCGTGGCGTAGGAGGCTCCGGCGTTCGGTTGCCAGCTGGCTACGGTAGAACTCGTGGAATTGTTTCCGCGCGGCTTTGAGCTCGTCCTCGAGGCCCATGAGCCGGCTCAGAACCTCGCCACCGGGCAGCTCCACGAAGTGCGTCCAGTGCTTGCGGCGGCGGTGGCGGTCGATATCTCGACCGTTGAAGCAGTCCCGTTTCAGAGCCAACGCGTCGCGCCGTACAAGCGGGTCTAAGGAGGTGAGCTGATCGTAGAGCCAATCAACCGTCACCTGGCGCAGCTCGGCTACTTGCTTTTCTAGGTCTCGGATGCTTGCTAATTGCTCAACGCAGAGCGAGTCGGCGAAATCCCGGAGAACCGAGGACGGCAGACCAGCGACGCGGACGATGAAGGGGCAATGCTCTGATGACACTTATCTGGTGCTCGAGTTAGCTGCCGGCCGCACGGGGCTGGCGGACAAAGTGGTGGATTCCAAAATACGCTTTCGCTGTGGCCGGCCGGCCCGGCGTCAAGTTGAGCTTGAAATGGCTGATGAAACGCACGCAGAAGCCCGGCGCCGGATGCCCGTCCGCGTCGGTGGGCCAAAGCTCAGGGCTGGAGCCGGCGCTACTGACGCCACGCCACGCCAGGATCGACTCTTTTTGGGAAGTCGTACATAGCTCCATGTCAACGAGTCGGTCGAGAAGATCGGGCCATCGAGGGTCGTTGAACTGCCGGAACGAGACCTCGACTCCGACGCGATTGCCGAATGATTCGGGCATGATGTCGCAGGACAGGTGCCGACGCGAGGCCATCTCCGCCAAAGGCAGAATGGCCTTGATTTCTTCAGCATGCTCAGGTGAGATCAGCCGATCGACGAAATCCGGCATATCCTCCGGCAGCATCTCCTGGGTGTCGATGCGCAGGCCGCTGCTGCCTCTGCCCTTCAGGCTGAAGAGATAGGCGGGCCGCGTGGTCGCGGGCATCAATTCGACGAAGCGGCGTATGGCGCGCCTCTGGAAAGCCGTCGGAGCTTCCCGGTGGACCGCCGGAATGAAGCTGTCCAAGTACCAGCTTTCCGGAGCCTCTTTGCCGAGCCCGGCGCAGAGCATCGGCTCCGGTAGGCGATCGATCGTCTCCGGATTTCCCGGCAGATCGAATTCCAGCCACAGCTCGGGGATGACCAGGGTCGGGATGGTGCCGTTGGCCCAAGTTTTCAGCAAGCTGCGCACGAAAACGGATTCCGAAGCCGCGGCGACGGCGCGGGCCTCCAGTGGACTGTTGATGCGGATCGAGAGGTCCACGGCTTCGTCCTGCGAAGGTCCGAGCCGGACTTCGAAGACCTGCATCATGTTCGGCAAAAGGCTTCCAAGGCGAACCAGCAAGGCCGCCCTCTTTTCGGGCAGCAGATCTGCGTCCATGTGCGGCAGCGCCACGTTCAGCCAACTGGCGCAGGTCAAAGGACCCACCGTTCCAGCCGTTCCAGCCGTTCCAGCCGTTCCAGCCGTTTCAATCGTGCCAACCGTTCCGCTCATCGTTTTTCCTCTAGAAGTTGCGCCAGGCGAGATCGAAATGTTTCGTCGAAATCCTGCTCGCGTTGTGCATCGAGTGTGCTCCGGCGGGCGTCTTCGAGGCTTTTCCACCACCACGGCGTCTCCTGGGCGGCGACCATCTTCGAAAGTAGGCGGGTGGCGTAAGTCTCTTCCGGATTGCGCAAGCCGAGCCGGTTCGCAGTCATGTGCATTTGGCTGCCCATGACCGAACTCCGGCGCGCCGGGTCCAGGTCGTTGACGGCCGTGGATAGTAGGAGGGCATCCTCGAACCCGCGGCGGGCGGTGGTCGGTTCCGTGTCGAGCAGAGAACCGATTCCGTGTTCGAAGAGCGCGAGAAGGGGCTTGGGATTTTTCTCGAAGACGGCTTCGGCTCGCTCGGCGGCGGCGGCGAAACGGTCGGAGAAATCGGCGTAATAGTCGAGCAGCGAAACGAATTCGTCCGCATCGGCGGCTGAGCCGGCGGCCTGCCACAACAGGCGCGCGAGAACTGCCGGCAGCCGGCGATCCTTGGCGTGGTCACCGTAGACCCCGTGGAACTCGATCGCGCCGAGGCTCGAGAGGGCGAAGAAGTCGAGGGATGCGGGGAAATGTGAGGGGCCTCCGTAGCGCTCGATCTCGAGTTCCACGGGGCGCGGCTCGACGAGCAGCCCTTCCGCCTGCTCGGCCATTTGTCTTGCGCCATGAAGAATGCGGTCGACTGCCCCCGGGTCGGCGTCCACGGCGAGACGCAGCCGCAGCCTGAGGTGAGGGCCGCCTTCGCTGTAGCGGATGAAAAAGAAGCTGTCGACGAGCCCCTCGGCGAGCAGCTGTGAGGTCAGGGGCCACAACTTGTCGAGGAGGAGCGGAAGTCGTGGCAGGGGCCACGAAAGGTGCAGGGCCAACCAGCGACGGTCGCCGACCACGCTGAGCGGAGGCGCGGCGAGTTCTTGCGGCGCGAGGGAAGAGGCCTGGATGCCGGGCTGGACAGCGGGTGTTGCGCTCATCGAGAAGAGACCCCTCCATAGACAGCAGCGCCGGGGGTGTCGCTGCTGTCCTGGTCGTCCACGCCGCAGGCGGCGGCGAGCAGGTAGTAGACGAAGGCCTCGCCGCTGATGCGTAGACCGAGCTGATTGGCTCCGAGGTGGAGAACCTTGTAGATCGGGAGAAACGCGTGGTCGTCGGTGTAGGGGTCGAAGTCGTAGCGGGGGTCACCGCGATAGGCCTCGACGTGGCCGAAGAGATCGCTCACCGCGTCACGCCAACGTTCCATCAATGGATCCCTCGACTCCTGCGCCTGGTGGCGGGCTGCCAGGAGCCGGGTGAGCCCTTCGATCGCTGGACCCATGCGATCGAGCTTACCGCTGTAAAACCCGGCGACAGATTCTTCGGTGGTCGACCGGGCGTCGCCCTTGGAGACCAAAGAGCGGGTCAGCCAACCGCGGTGATATTTCACATAGTCGGTAATCTTCCCGTCGTCGAAGCCCACCGCCGCGAGTGCCGCGATGACCTGCTGAATAAGGAGATTCTGCCGGCGCTGGCCGAACGTGGAATCGTCCGCATGCGGGGCCAGGCGACTCAGCAGGAGCTCCGCCTGCGCTGCCATGGCTCGACAGAAGAGGGCGACATGCCGGTCGTCGGCACAGAACGTCGGCTCGCCGAAGCAAACCGGGCTGCGGCGGTAGGTGGTGAGCAGGAACGAGCGGTCTTCTTGGTCTTCCGGGGATTGATCCTCGATGTCGATGGGCGGCACAGCGGGGTTGCTGAGCCACTCGCCCGAAGAGCCCGCCGTCGATTGGAAGTAGCTCTCGACGCAAGCTTTGAGCGCGGTCACGAGGCGATCTTTGAGGGCTTCCGGCGCGTGGATGCGCACCTTGAGGTGCTCGCCGCGCTTGGCATAGCGCATGAGCCAGAGACGGCATCCGGCGTCTTCGAATTCGGCGCTGACCTGAGACCAGAAGGGGACAATCGCTGCCTTCATCAGGTCGTCCAGCCGGCGACTGCAGTAGATATTGGCCGTCACGATGGGGTCGGCGTCCGCGATCATCGGGTGGGGATCCATAGCTTGTTCAGGTAGAGAGTCATGGGATTGCATGGTTGCCTCGGCTCATGTGCTCGGAAGAGAGCCGGCACTGTGGAGAAGGTGGCAGAAATAGATTTCGTTGGAGAGGTCGATCGCCAGCAGGTTGGCGACGTTGTGGAGAATCCGGGCAACGGCTCCGAAAACTTGCCGGGCCTCGGCTTCGTCGAGTTGGGCGATTTCAGACGCTCCGAGGGCTTCGAGGCAGAAGGCCACATGGTCCTCCAGGGCGCGTGTGAAGCCCGCGAAGCCGGGAATTAGCTGGCCTTGGGTGACCGCCTGCCAGCGCAGGCGGAGCGCGTCGAGCTGCCCGGTTTGAGCCGACATTCGCTTGTTCATGAAAGAGAGTGCCGATGCAGCGTCGCTTTTCGCACCGGCGAGCAGCCAGTCCCGGTGGTGCGCGAGGGCCTCGGAGCCGTTCAAGCCGGGCACGGCGGCCAGCGTCAAAAGGAAGCTGGCGAAGAGAGAAACGCGGGTATTCGAGCCAAGCGGCTCGGCTCCGGCGGATTCGGTCCTTTCAAGCACGATGTCCGTGGCAGCGGCTAGGGCTGCCGTGTACGAGCGGGCAAACCCCGGGAAACTGGAGAGCGGGGCCGGGCCCATGTGGCCGGGCGGGCACCGGTAGTCGGTCCAGAGGAGTGTGCGGTCCGGGTGCGGCTCGGCGACGGCGTCTTCGGCGTCGATGGCCGGGATTTGGTCGTTCGTTCGCCTCGTCCGCTCGGGGTCGCTCGGTGGCATCCGCTCGAAGAATTGCTCGGCGGCCTCCTCGAACTCCGCCGTGATCGAGGTCGTGAACTCCGGCGGTCCGTGGAGACGGATCTTGAGGTGCTCGCCGCCACGGGAATACCGCATGAGCCACAGCGCCACACGGTCGGCGCTTTTGTCGCGCGCCCTCCGCCAGATAGGGACGATCACCTCGGCGAGCGCCGCGTCGAGATGACCGTCGCAATAGATATTGGCGCTCGCCGTCGGCAGGCCGTCAGGCAGCCCCAATTCCGCGTCGGATGGTCGGGAGCCTGTCGGTGCTTCGAAGGTCACTCCATCAGCAGCACGCACGGCAACCTCCGCGGTTCGACGATTCTCAAGAAGCTGTATCCAATACCAGGAAGGCCTTGGAAAAAGCTGAGTGGGGTCGACGGATTCTGTGGTACGACGAATCGTCCATGGGTCTTGGCCGACCGCAGGACCCAGCGAGCGAAGCGATGGAAGTATGCGAGCGACGCTCTGTCGCCGAAGTAGCGGTGTGCCACGAGAAACGTCTCGGTGCGGCTCATATTGCCGCAGCAGAGGTGGTCGAGCGGCGTGGGCGGATGATTGGCACAGGCCGCGAGAGCCCTTTGAAGATCGTGCTCGAATTCGGCAGATCGGCCCTTGCGCTCGGCCGCAGCCGCCGTGAGATCTGCCGCCGTGAGATCGCCTGTGATCGAGAGATGGGCCAGGGCAACGCCCGGCGCGCCGTGGCACCAGCCCAGCGAGGAAACGTGCTTGTCGGAGGCCGACGGCGTCCAATTGTCGAGGGTCGGGTCGTAGTGAGCGCGCAGAAAATCGAGGGCTTCGAAGACCGCCTGCAGCCACTCCGGACGGGGGCGATGCTGGTAGAGCCGAGCGAACGCTACGGCGATTCCCGCCGCGCCGTGGGCAAAGCCGCTGCGTGGCGCCGGATGGTCGCCTGAAATCCACGCCCAGGTGCTTTCGTCGACTCGTCGGCGCGATCGAAGCAAGTGGAGAGCGCAAAGCTCGGCCCGATCGATGGCCGAGCCTCCAACGCCGAGCGCCTCGGCCGGATTCGGCAAAGCCAGGAGCGCGAGGAGGGCGCCGGCTGCGCCGTGCACCACGTCGAGACTCCGATCACACTCGATGGTCTCCGAGGTGAGCCGTGTGGCCAGATGCCGGGCGGAATCGACTAGGGCCTTTTCTCCCGTGAACTGCGCGATCTTCGTCAGGGCGTAAATCGTTCCGCCGAGACCGACGAAGCCTCCGATCCCGGTCCGGCCCAGTCCGGACTCGGCGCTTGCGGAGGAGGCGATCTCTTCGGCGATGCGGACGGCTGTGCCTCTTAAACTCTCATCTTTGGCGACGGAGGCCTGAGCTGCCAGGAAAAGGGCGGCGCCCAGGCGACCGGCGTACAGGTCAGGCGAATCCTCCAGCCCCGCGAGTCCGTCGGTGACGCGGGTCGCGATCAGGCCGGAAGCGGCGAGCAGCAGGCTTCGGTCCAGAAGAGGCCCTGCCGGAGCCACGAGGCCGCTGGGCTGACTGGAGAGAGGAGCGGTGGGCTGACCGGCGAGGGAAGGCGCTGAAATGGTGATGTTAGAC
The DNA here is from genome assembly GCA_965366625.1 of uncultured bacterium. Taxonomy (GTDB): domain Bacteria; phylum Acidobacteriota; class Thermoanaerobaculia; order Multivoradales; family J023; genus JAUIJL01. The sequence goes on along the minus strand of CBDUGP010000040.1, from coordinate 59,046 downwards.
TCCGGCCTACGAATCTGACGAGTTAAGCGGGTAAAGAATTTGAATAGTACCGGGTAAAAAGCTGAAGTGGAGAGCGTCTAAGGTAAAGCCAAATTAGCAATGCGATTTGCAGCCATATTGTGCATTTACCAGTTATTCCGTCGTTTAACTCGTTGAGTGTAAACCTCACCATTGAGAATGGCGACCCTCATCTTCTAATTTGGTGATTATAACCAGATTCCATGGCAAAACATGAACACGCTGCCCGTTCTTGAGCTTTCACCTGAACGAACTGCGGAGCCAGCGTGAGCTTGAGCTTATTTTGTGAAGGTGGGGATCTCAGTCGTTCCAGCAGGGAGTGGTTTAGAGAGGCGCTCGACGCGGTATGCTCGACCCGAGGCACAAAGTGATGAAAAGACGCGGACGTCCCAAGTTGCCATTGGAGCTAAGCCCCCGGGAGCGGCGCGAGCTTGAGAGCCTGGAAAGCCAGGCCCCCTCGCGACCGCGTCTGGCACGGCGCGCCGAGATCATCTTGGCTTGTGCAACCGGTGCAACGAATTCGAGGGTTGGCCGAGACTTGGGGGTTTCCAGCGCCACCGTCGGCAAGTGGCGCCAACGATTCATTGAGCATCGTCTCGCCGGACTGAGGGACGCCCCGCGGTCCGGGGCACCGAGGCGCATCGCCGAGGAGGATGTCGAGAAAGTTGTGCGCCTGACGCTCGAGCCGGCCTCCGACGCCGCCACGGTCTGGAGCACGCGTTCACTAGCCGATGCCACAGGCATGTCTCAGGCCGCGATCAGTCGGATCTGGCGAGCGTTTTCAGTCAAACCGGGCTCTGGCCCTCAGGCTGATCTGGTCGAGATTCCCTTCCCGGTCTATGTGCGGAATATCGTTGGGGTTTATCTCTCCGCCGGCGAACAGGCTTTGGTTCTATTGGCCAACCAGCCACCGGCCCCCGGGACGACGGTGGTCGGTCATCCCGCCGGCAAGATCGCCTCGAGCGCCAGTCTTCGCGCCCTGGTCGCCGCGGCACAGGATGCGAAAACGGTTGGAGACCAAAAGGTAGGATGGGGGCCTCTCTTGCGCTTCCTCGCCGAGATCGATCGGCAAATCCCTCGCCGCGTGGTGGTGCACGTGCTACTCGCGAAGCGACGAGACAGTCGGGCCACGCTAGCTCATCGGTGGGCCGCGCAGCGGACACGATTCCGCTTGCATTTTGTAGAGAGCGAGGATTCATGGCTCGAAAGGGCGGAACGCGCCCTGGCTGCCCGCCGCGAGCTCTTGCAACGTAGGGGTCCAACAGATTTCGAAGCCGCGCTCGAGAAGCGACTCGAGCAGGGCGGAGGGTGGCCTTACCGATGGACAAAGTTCGAAGCCAAGGACTGAGTCGACCTGGCACGCCCATTGCCATCGAGCACCTCCCGCCTGCAGATCTGGACGAGCTGGCGGCCAGGGTGTCGGTGCTTCGAAAATTGCGTCTCCCGGATACGCCAAAGAGATGGGTCGGCGTAGGGACGATCAAGGTCCGAGGAGTTGGATGAAGACGTCGAGGCGACCGTCCGGGTGTTCCGGACGGTCGAAGATCCGACTTGAGATCGCGACCCTGCCACGGGCGATGACGCCGCCGGAGGCGATCAGGGGGAGCAGGTGTCGGCGGTCCAGATTTCGTTGTAGCGGGTGACGTCGAAGAAGCTGAGGCCGGGCACGCCGTCCGCCTCCGCCGCCGGATCACCGGCATTGAAAAGCGCGACGTAGGCGGAGATGTCACCGTTGTCGAGCACGCGGTCGCCGTTCAAGTCGCTGATGCAGGGCAGGGCCTGGATCGCCAGACGGTCGGCGTCGTCGAGGTCGAGATCGGCGTCGAAATCGCCCCGGGGATCGAAGCCGAGCGTCCCGAGGCCGGTGCCGAGCCCGGTCGCGAACAGAGCGTGATCGTCCCAAGAAATCGCGCCGCTGCCGTCGAGATCGCCGTCGGCTTCGGCGTGCCGGAAGCGGCGGACGGTGAGGGTTACTTCGGTGCTGCTCGCGGGGATCGTCGCCACCGGCGCGACCGAGCCGGTGAGCTGCCGTCCGCCCGTGCCGTTGCCGCCCTCGGTCAGCCCCGGATCGGCGAACAGGCCGGCGCGGTCGAAGGTCTCGTTGCTCCAGGCGACGACGAGCCCTTGGTGGACGTCGGCGAAGGGTTGGCCGGCGCCATCGAGCCCAGTCACCTCGACCGAGAGGAACTGGCCACCGGTGGGCTCGGCGGGAGTCTGGGTGACGGCCTTCGTGCCCTTATCGCCGTCCGGGTCCCAGAGCGCACAGCAGAGACCACAAGCAGCATCCCGCCGACGATCGGCGTCGACATCGACGGAGATCGATAGGAGCAGGTCGATCCCGCCGCAGGGCACCGTGGGGTCGAGCTTCCACTCGATCGAGGGGCCGTTCGCCGCGGCCGGCAATCCGAGAAAGACGCAGGTGCCGGTCGAGTTGCAGCTCGTGCAGACGGTGTCGTTCCAGGTCACGCTCCGGGTGTCGAGCCCCATCGAGCCGTCACTGATTCCGAAATCAAAAGAAGCGCTCGCAGTGGCCGAGGGAGGCGGAGCGCCCATGGGTCCACCGCAACCGCTCGCCGACGACAAGGCGCAGGCACGGCTGCCGAAGGAGCAGTTCCCCAAGCCGAGCAGGAGGTCGGCTCGCGCGGCGGCATCGGCGTCCGAGTCGGGGAAGAGCACGTCGGTGCAGGGGCATTGGGGGCTCGGACCCGTCGCCAAGGTGGCGGCGATGGCCGCGACAGTTCCCCCGGCGAAGACCGCCTCGAGCCCGCAATCGTTTTGATGGAACTCGTAGCTCACGTTGATGTCCGTGGTGACGACCACCTCGTTCTCCAGGAAGGAGAGTTCCGGAGGCGTGCAGATCGGCACCGGACCGCCGGTGCCCGACAAGGCTTTCGAGATCTGGCCGGTCGCAGGCACAGCGACGACCAGGACGGCTCCGACGAACGCGAGCGAAACGGTGAGGAGGGCTTTGAGATGGGGTTTCTTTGGCATCGAAATATCCTCTAAGGGGTTTAAAAAACGGACGGGTTTCAGCGTCACTGTAGGAAGCCGGCAACATCTTGTCAATCAGAGGTCATCCGGCCGGCAAGATCGCCTCGAGAAGCGACTCGAGCAGGGCGGAGGGTGGCCTTACCGATGGACAAAGTTCGAAGCGAAGGACTGAGTCGACCTGGCTGGCTGAGTGCCACATGAGGCGGTCGCAAGGTGCCCTGGGATAAGATCCACCCATGGCGCGACGATTCTTCAACACTGCGGGACCCTGCCGGCCCGAACGAGACTTCGAGAATCGACGGAGGAAATCATGAAACTCGGCGAGTTATACAAAGAAATCGAGCACCTCCCGCCTGCAGATCTGGATGAGCTGGCGGCCAGGGTGGCGGTGCTTCGAAAATTGCGGTCTCCCGGATACGCCAAAGAGATGAGTCGGCGTAGGGACGATCAGGGTCCGAGCAGTTGGATGACTTTGGAGTCGCTCAAAATTTGACGGTCGGGCCATCCGTGACTGTTGGACGAAGACGTCGAGTCGACCGCCAGAAACCGACGGGCGGGTGGGCTCCATTGAGGAGACCCATTGTGACGCATATGAGATGTCCGATTATCTTTATTATGTCTACTTAATAGACTGTCAATATCCATCAAGAGCCAGTCTGTGGCAATCCGAGCATGTCTGGAACTAGAGCGTAGCCGGCTTCTAAGGCCGGCTACATTTCAAACGTTCGTCGCAAGCCTCATTTAGGGTGTCGACCGAAACGGTGGTGCGGGCCTCCTGGGCCGAGAATCGCCAGCTTGCGTTTACCTGCATGGGCACGGAGGTCAAGGTCCAAGTGGTATCGGAAGCTTGGTCGATTTCCAGCTGCCCTCGGGTATCTGGTCGCAGGTAGCGATCCAACGTCCGTAGGAGGGGGCTTCCGGATCGGGCCTCGACCGATCTCGTTCCTCCTGCCTCGGCCAACAGGCTCCAGTCCACGGGATTTGACTCTTGGGTTCCCAATACCAAGATGGTGTCCCATACGCCTACGGGGGGCCGTCCTTCGAATACGGATTGGAAGACATGGCTTTGGCCCGGCTCCAATTTGAGATACCAGGCCGCTCGGCCTCCACCAGCCTGGAGTGACGACCGAGGAAAGGCCATCATTTCGCCGTCGCTGGACAGCACCATGCCCCCGACGAGCAAGGGCAGCGGCGCCCGCTCGTCCACCGCCACTCGGATTTGCCAGCGGTGGCAGAGTGGGATTTCCTGTGGCTGATTGACCCCCGCCGCTTGCCACGAGCCACCCGCGCAGGGTGTTTGTTTTGCCGCGGGCACGAGTTCTACTTGGAGGGTCTCTTGATCCTCGAAGTCCTGCCCGCCCTCACCCCGAAGAGCCAGCAAGGCGCGCTGTCGAGCGTGATTCCACAAGCTTCTGACCACGTTTCGCGACACTCGCTCGACATCGCCGTCGAAACTGCCCTTAGCCCAGGTCCCCCTGATCCCTTGGGGGCCCCAAAGAACCAGGTTTTTGGATGGGTCCTGGGCGAGTTCGAAGTCTCCGTCGGCATCGGTCGCCTCGATCAAATCCGCCGCCTCTGGATGGGCTGTGATCGCGAGCTCGATGGCCTGGGAGAGCTGCCGCGGCAATCCGCCCTGCTCGCCACGGGGGCGCAGGCGGACCTTGAGCTTGACGAGATCCGTGGCCGGGCTGACCAGGATCGCCAGGTCTCCGGGCAAGATGTTCGGCGCTGCCGGACGAACGGATACCACCCGGGTCACCGCGTTGATCCCGTTGTGGCCGCCCTCGATCACGGTGACCGTGGCCTTGGATTTCGAGGGATCCCGGAAGCTGCCCGCTTTTGCCGCCCCGTCATAGATGCGCAGCTCAGCCCCCACACCCATCGAAGGCTGGGGTGGGCCGCTAAGTTCCACCTGCTGCCCCACGGCCGTCACATCCCACGCTAAAGGAGGCCGCTGTGGGCGACTCTCGGCCAAAAACACCCTTTCCAAATCCCCCTGAAAATAGGGAACTTGATAGCTGCGCGCGGCCACCAACGGGCGAATCCGGCGAGCTGCCTGGGCATAGGTCAGGGGCTTGCTTCCACCCGCCTGGAGCACCTCCAGCAAGGCCGAGGTGAAGATGCCGGCACCGTTTCTTTCAAAGGCGGGCGTGTTGTCGGAGGCTGCAGAAAAGCTCACCAATCCCGGTAGATTCTCGGGTATTCCGTCCTTGGCGCTGCTCCCGGCGGTCCCTGCCTTGACCGGAATGCTGTCGCTCTTGGTCTGTCTATTGGCGAGACGGCCAGACGGCGGCTGATACCGCGCTTTAAGAGCGCTGCCGTCTCGGACGGACGATGCGGAATTGCAAGCATCGAAGATGACCGTGAGCTGATCGGTTTTGGCGTGGAATCGGGCCAGCATGGCGTTGAGTTCATCGTCGAGCAGATCTTCGACCCCACCGGAGCGAGCATCATGAAAGAGCAATGTTTCGTCCCAATCATCGGGCTCGTCACCGTCGACGTCCTGTGCCCGGGACCCGTGACCGGCGAAGAACAGCAATCCCACATCGCCCTTTTGGGCCCGGTTGACCATGGTTTGCTCGAACGCGGTCCGGAAAACTTCGGTGGTCGCTTCATCGTCCACCAGAAGGCAAACGTTTTCGGCCGGAAACCCATAGCCTCCCTTTTTTTCGGTCAGGAAATCATAAATCCGGCGCGCATCGTTGGCCGGGCCTTGCAAGTCCTGAACTTCGCGACTGGCGTAGCTGCCCACACCCACGACCAGCGCCAGCCGGCGCTTGCCGTCGGTCTCGATGGCCGGGCTCGTGGGACACAACGACGGTAGCTCGACCTCCTTCGCCGATTCCGATGCCAAGGGTCTGTCGGGCCCGAGACAGGAGGTCACGATCAAGAAGAATGTCGGGATCACGACGAGCAGTCGGCTTAGATCGATTGAATTGTGGAGACTCACTGCCAATCCCCGGTCAGCTGAAAGCCGGCCCAGAAGTAGGGAGCCTCGAAACCTCCACCTGAAGCACGAAGGTCCTGCTGTGCGGCTTGGAGGGCCTGATCTTTGGATTTTCCCGCCAGGATGTGTCGATAGAAGTCCACCATGAGTTCCGCCGTGGCCTGATCGTCGACCTTCCACAACGAAGCCAGCACCGAACGGGCGCCGGCCGCCAGGAAGGCTCGATTGAGGCTTGCCGGCCCTTCACCGCCGCGTTGCTTCCCCAAAGCGGTCTCACAAGCCGACAATGCCACCAGCTCCGCATTGAGCACCACTCCGTCGACGATCTCCCAACTTTCCAAGATGCCATTTTCGTCTCCCTCGCGCAGATACGACGGCAGGCTGAGGGCGAGGAACGAATGCTCGGGCTGCTCCGAGTCGACGAAGCCGTGAACCGCAAAATGTAGGTAAGTCGCTGCTTCGACCTGTGTTTTGGCCGCCCCTTCCCCGGCCGCCGCGCCGAGCAGAATTTGCGCCCGTGAGCCGAAGAGTCGGCCAATCTCCTGGACTTCTCGCTCTGATCCGGGCAGCGGCGCCAACCCGCCCGAGAAACCCCGGGTTCCCGCCGTGCGCACGGCGAAGGGTAGAGACCGTTCCTCCGAGGCTTCCCCTACGGACTGGTAGTCCGGGTTGCCGAAGGCGACCAACGCCGGGGAATCCTGCCGAGTCTCGGGCCGTCGCTCGACCAAGGCGATGTAACCGGCGGCCGAAGGGGCCAGGTGGATCGGTTTCCAGGCTCCGAGGTAGTCGTCTGGTCCACCGTCTTCTGAACGTTTCAAGGCCCCAAACGGCAATTGATGCAAAGGCCCGTCGGCAATGATCAGCAAGCGTTTGGCGGTCTCGACTTCCGCCACCGGGGCAATCAACGCCTGGAAAAGTCTGACGGCGGCTCCCCCCTCTTCTTGGGAATCTTGGGTCGGCTCGTCGATTAGAACGGCACCGCGCGTGGAGCGAAAATCAGGGCTCGAAAGAAAGCGGTTCACCTCTTCCGCCAACGCTTCCCGGCTCAGAGCCACATGATGTTTCTTTGCCTCACCTTCGGTAGGGATCGACAACATGTCCACATGGTCTTCGCCGACCATGTAGTAGAGCACTAGGGTCCCGGGGTCGAGTGCCCGTTGCAAATCTGGGACGGTGACGGGAATATAAACCACCTCCGTTGAATTCCAGGACGTGTTCAGGTCCTGGGTCCTATCCTGCTGCAGACGCTCGCGTTCCTTGCGAATAGCTTCTAGCCGAGGGTCCCCGAAGGGTATTCGGTCGAGGGCTCGGGTCAAGGCTTGGATCAAGAATTTCTTCTCTTTTAGGTCGGCGCTAGGGGACGGGATTCCGCCGACGGGGGGTTCCTGCCCTCTCGGCAGAATGGGGGGCGGTGCATCTCGATGGGCTCGGCCTTGGCGTAGGCGGGTCACCAAGCTGAGATCGTAGGGGCTCAGGGTGGCCCGCAGCCGCTCAGCCGTTTCGAGCGCGGGTTTGGCGCCGATGTCGAGCACCACGTCGAAATGCTCGTGGCCACCCGTGCCGTCGGACCAGTGGTCTCTCTGGGGAAGAAAAAAGTTCCGATCCCGTCTGCCGATCGACGGCCGATTAGAAAAGTTGATCGGCGGTTGGGCTGACCGGCCCAGCAACGCTTGGAATTGCTTGCCACCTCCCTCGGGCTCCTGGCCCATGGCCTCGGCCAGATCATGGCGAAGAGCCCGGGCAATTGGGTCGTCGACCCCTTTGGCTTGCTCTTGTCCCGCCGCCAAATTTTCCAATATCTCGATGGCCTCTGGAGTCTGCTCCAGGGCTAAATGCAACCGCGCTCGGGCCCGATAGGCCTGGAGCGCAAAATTTTGACCGAGGTTGCCGATTCGTCCTCCCGGGCCTTTTACCGCCTTTTTCAACAATACCAGGGACGCCTCCAGCTCCCCGATGCCGCCGAGGTTTCGGGTCAGCTCGATCGGCGGTTCACCGTGAGCCAGTACCGGCGAGCTGCGCACATCGAGATCGAGAATCTCGTCGAAGAGTTCGGCGCCGCTCTCCAGGTCACCGGAGGCGGTCCGCAGTCGAATCAGCTCCGCGATCGCTATCAGCGTTTCCGGTCGACCTATGCCGTGGCTTTTTCTGAGTTCCGCAACCTTCTTTTCCTGACGTGCCAACAGCTGTTCCTGCGCCCCGGATGAGCTTTCCACTCCACCGGCGCCTTCCACGGACTCCGGCGGCGCCCCACAAGCCCACAGCAATAGCACCAGGACCCCCATCGGCCGACTTACTTTCTTGTGCACCATCCAGTTCCCCATCGCTTTCACCTATTTGTGGCCCACGAACCCTCGTGATCCGGTGTACGAAAATGCCGGGACCTCAGTCGCTCAAAAACACTGCTGGATACCACTTGAATTCTAGGGCGGGCTCTCCACCCATGTAAACCTGCCACAGCCTGTTAAGCTTCGGAATCTCACCGGGTTCGCCGCCTAGTGAAAACACCAGAGGGATGAAGCCATCGCCCCCACGACGATCCTAATTCTTGCCGCCAACCCCCTCGACACGGCCCACCTAGGCTTGGGTCGCGAGATGCAATGCATCAGCGATGCCCTTGAACGAGCTTCGTTTCGCGACCGTTTCAAGCTGGAGATGCGGCCGGCGGCAAGCCCACAAGAAATTCTCCGCGCAAATCTGTCGCTCAAGCCGGCGATCGTTCATTTTTGTGGGCACGGCTCCGCAGAGCCGGGCCAGGAAGGCCTCATTCTCGAAGACCGGAATGGTGAGAAGAGGATCATCGGTACCGATGCGATCGATCAATTCTTCAAGAATTTCGCCGGTCATGTGCGCTGCGTGGTGTTGAACGCCTGCTACTCGGAAAAGCAGGCAGCCGCCATAGCTCGGCACATTGACTTTGTGGTCGGAATGAAAGGAAACGTTTCCGATCAGGCTGCTCTGGCCTTCACGGAAGCCTTCTATGATGCCTTGGGTGCCGGCTCGGACTTTCACCAAGCTTTTGCCGTCGCCCAAAACGCGATTCAAATGGCTGGTCTGGGCGAGTTTCATATTCCGTCCATGCATGCTCGGCCGGGGGCGGAAGCCGCGCTCTTTTGCGAGCAGGAGGCGGGTCTGGCATCCACGCCCGTCGACAAGAATGGAAGCACTCTCAGACTCGCCAAATATCTTGCTTTGTGGGTTCTCCTGGCCGGCTTGGCAGGAACGACCTACTCCATGTGGCGACATCAACAGGTCCAGGCGCTGAATAGCCGAGCCATGGCCCATTTCGAGCAGCAGCGAACCGAGGAGGCGCGGGAATCTTGGCAGCGCTCTTTGGAACTGGATCCCAAATTCACGGAAGCCGTCACCAATCTCGCGGTGCTCGAAAACGCCGAAGGAAACGTCCGCGCGGCTCGACTCTATTTTCGGCGAGCCGTCCAGCTCGAACCATCCGTCGCGTTGCATCAGTTCAACTTGGGGCACTTCCTGTTGGAACGTGGGTCGTTGGACGAATCTCTGGACGCGTTGAACCGTGCGGTCGAGCTTGACCCTGACTATGCAGAAGCTTTCAACGAGCTGGGTCGGGCGAATTTACAGGTGGCTCGCTGGAGTGATGCCCGGACGGCGTTCGAAAAAGGCCTGGATGTGAAACGGCCGATCGAGCCCGCCACCTCGGCGACCCTACATAAGAATCTCGCGAAAGCATTCCTGGGTCTCGAAGATCCCAAGGCCGCGCTGTCACATCTTTCCCAAGAGGTCTTGTCGACGCTGGAGCACGACGAATCGATTCGGGAGGCCCTGGTGTTGAGGGCCCGCGCCTTTGCCGCGCTGGGACGGACCACGGACGCTTGCCGCGAGCTGGCCGAATTCGAATCTCGGAATGGAGGTTTTAGCCAACTTGGCCCACCGGCCACCGAATTAGGGAATAAATTGGGTTGTCCAAGCCGACCGGCCCCCGAGACACCTCCATATTCCCAAAGAGACCCTCCATGAAACCGGGGCGACATCGAATATGTTTACCGGTCGCTTCATGGCCGATCCTGCTGGCGATCCTATTGACGGGTCTACTGGCGGGTCTGCCGGCGGCGAGCCCGGGCAGGGCCCAGGAACCGGAGCTGCAAGGGGTCGTGACCCAACTCGGTGATTGCACCAAGTGTCAGATTGAACCCTTTGGTGAAGACCGAAAGCCGAGGCTCTTGGTGGCGGGGGATTTGGTACGGCAGCGCGACAGGATTATTGTTTCTGATGGATCGCTGGGTTTGATGTGCTCCACAGATCGATGGGTCCGGCTCGAAGGGAAAACAACATGGACACTTTCGGCGTCGGCATGCAGCGAGGGCTTGAAGGTCGATCCGGGAATCTTTCGCACCTTGGTCCCACCCAAGACCGGTCGTTGGCTGCAGTCTGACGGTACCCTCGTCATGGAAAGCGCAATCCGGGGAGCGGGGCCCCAAGGCCTGCTGCTGAGCCCCCGCAACACTAAGGTCAAAGACCCCAGACCCGATATTCGTTGGCTCGAAATGCCCTCTGCGGTGGAATATGAGATATCGGTCCGCGGCGCACGGCCACAGAGGGTGAGTGGAAATAACCTCCAATGCGGGCCGGATCCAGCGTGGGATAACGAGAGGGTTTGCACCCTTCCTTGGCCGAGCACCCATCCGGGCCTGAGGGCGGGTCGGATGTTTTTCATCGACATGGCCTATAGAGAGGCTATTGCTTCCCCTGCCATTAGGGGCTCAGATCCTCCACGGGTCGAGCTGCTCGCGGGCGAACCCGCGTTGTCCGAGTCTCGGAAGCTCGAACAACTCCGGCAAATAGCAGCCGGCGGCTTACAGCTCGCGGTGCTCGAAGCCAAGCACTTCGTGGACCACGAACTCTACATGGACGCGATTCTCGCCTACCGCCGGGCGCTGGAATTCGGCGGCGGACCGTCCATCCGCGTGACTCTAGGCGAGATCTACGCCGGAATAGGCCTCAGGGATTTTGCCCGACGAAGTTACCAACAAGCCGACGACGAGAGCGACGACCCTGCGATCCAGGCTTCCGTGAGCCTGGGCCTTGGGCAGCTCGCGGCCAAGGAGAAGGATTTCTCCAAGGCGTCACGCTTGTTTGCGCGATCCAGGGACCTTTATCGGCAGCTCGGGTTCGAAGAGCTTACGGCCATTGCCGAGCAGGCGGCCGACGAGGCGGCCCGCCGGATCCGCGTCTCGGAATAACCTCTGGGACCGAGAATCCACCTTTCAGGGACTGCTGGACTTTGACAGCCGACTTGTTGTAAGTATGCCTTTCTCAGCCCACACAAGCCTCTAATTGAGAAAGAGATGCCATGCGAGCCCCCGGCTTTCAGGACCAGGTGTCTTCGGCGACGCGAAGCCGATTGACGACGAAGGACCACGACGTCACCCGTTATTTGCTCGACTGGAGCCGGGGAGACGAGCGGGCCTGCGAACAGCTGTTGCCGTTGGTCTACGACGAGTTACGCCGACAGGCGGGGCGTTATCTGCGCAAGGAGCGGGTGGGCCATACGTTGCAGCCCACGGCGCTCGCCAACGAGGCTTATTTGCGGTTGGTCGATCAGCAGCAGGTGCAGTGGCGAAACCGGGCTCATTTCTTCGCGATTGCAGCCCAGATGATGCGGCGCATTTTGGTGGATCACGCCCGCAGGTCTTCGTATGCCAAACGGGGCGGCGGAGTGACGCCGTTGCCCTTGGACGAGGCGATTTTCATTTCAGCGGAGCGGGCTCCGGATCTGGTCGCTCTCGACGACTGCCTGGTGGAGCTGGAAAAAGCTCAGCCGGAGGCCGCCCGGGTCGTTGAGTTGAAATATTTCGGCGGCCTCAGCAACGAGGAAATCCGCGAGGTCTTGAAGATCTCTATCCCTACGGTGACCCGTCGCTGGCGGATGGCCAGGGCCTGGCTTTATACCCAGCTGTCGAATCTCGACGACAGCCACGCCGGCGGATGATGGAAGAGGATTGGAGCCGACTGGAACGGCTCTTCGACCAAGCGCTCCAAATCGCACCCGATCACCGGTCCGGATTTCTGGCCGAGATCGGCCGACAGAGCCCCACGCTCCGGAATCATCTCGAGCGGCTGATCGCCGCCGACTCCGCATCGCCCGAATTTATGGAGCAGCCCGTGGTCGGCCACCGTCGAGACGGCCACCCCACGGACGTCCACAGCCCAGACGTCTACAGCCCAGACGTCTACAGCCCAGACGTGCCCTTGGAGCTTGATACCGACCTCAACTCGAACGGCCTGCCTGCATTCGGACCCTTCGAGATCCTCGAAACGCTGGGCCGTGGGGGCATGGGCACGGTTTATCTGGCTCGGCAAACCCAGCCCGTAAAACGGTTGGTGGCCCTCAAGTCGATCTTGCCGGAACGGATGAGCCGCGAGTCAGCGCTCCGTTTCCAAGCTGAGCAACAAGCCCTCGCTCGCATGAGCCATCCAAATATCGCTCAGGTCTACGAGATCGGCAGCTCGCCGAACGGCCATCCGTTCCTGGTGATGGAATACGTGCCTGGGGTTTCGCTGACCGAATATTGCGATCGACGCCGGTTGGGGCTCGTCGAACGGCTTCGTTTGTTCAATGGGGTGTGCTCCGGCGTGCATCATTTGCACCAGCGGGCCGTCATCCATCGGGACCTGAAGCCGTCGAATATCTTGGTCAGCGAAGCCGAGGAACCGGTGCCCAAGATCATCGATTTCGGCATCGCCAAGAGCTTCGGCCAGCCCCTGGTGGACGACACTCTCGAGACCCGCGGCATGCTGATCGGCACACCCGCTTTTCTGAGCCCGGAGGCGGTTCGCGCGGCGTTTGGTGACGAAGGCTCGGATGTGGATATCCGAACGGATGTGTATAGCCTGGGTGTGTTGCTCTACCAGCTCTTGGCCGGCACGCTGCCGTTCAACGAGATGCCTCGGACCGTGCAGGAAACCCTAAAAGCCAAGCTGGAGATCGAGCCGACTCGACCGAGCAAGGCGCTGGCCGCTTTGGAACCGCTTCAAGCCCTGGAGATCGCACAGGCCCGCGGGTTGGATCCGGCCTCCCTGGTCCGAGACTTGGAGGTGGATCTCGATTGGGTGGTGCTCAAAGCCATGGCCGCCGACCGAGACCTACGCTACGCCTCGGCCGAGCACCTGCGCGCTGAAATCACCCACTTTTTGGCGGGTCTGCCCGTGGATGCCCGACCCCCGAGCATTCGGTATCGTCTGCGCAAATTCGTCAAGCGCCATGCGGTGCCCGTATTGGCGCTCGGGGCCGTCATCGGGGCGCTCGGCGCCGGGACCTATTTGCGCAGCGTTGAGGCCCGGCGCGCCAATATCGAGGCGACCCGCGCGGCCCAAGAAGCCCGGAATGCCCGCGAGGTCGTCGGTTTTTTGCTCGGCACGCTCAAGGCCTCGGATCCTTTCAAATCCGGCACCTCTGACTCGGTGACGATTCCAGAGCTGTTGAATCGAGCCGAGGGCGAGGTGCACTCGAAGCTGGGCGCTCAGCCCATGGTGGAAGCCGATCTGCTGCACACCATCGGCGACGTCCACTGTTCCCTCGGTCACCTCTCCAAATGCACGGCGTTACACCGGAGGGCGCTCAATCTTCGTCGCCGGCACGTGCCGGCCGAGTCGTTGCAGCTGGCGGACAGCTTGGAGGGCTTGGCCTCGCCCCTGCTCACCCAAGGGCGGCTTGATGAAGCCGAAGCCGTGCTTCAGGAGGCCATGGATATTCGCCGCAGCGCGCTCGGTGACGACGCTCCCGAGTTGGCCTCTCTGCACTACCGCTGGTCAGCCCTCTACTTGAGTTTAGGTGATCACGCCTCAGCCGAGCAGAGCCTCGCCCGGGCGCAAGCGCTCGCCGACTCAGTGGGCGGCGTTGAAGCCGAAGAAGCTGCTGCACTACTCGACATCCTGGCCAAAATCTATGACGGACAAGGTCGACCCCAGGATGCCGAGCCCCTCGCCCGGGCATCTTTGGCCATCAATCGTCGAGCTTTTGGGCCGCGGCACCCCAAAGTCGGAAAATCTCTGCACGTCTTGGGCACGACTCTGCTCAACCAAGGCCGGGCCGAAGAGGCGGAGCCGATGCTTGTGGACGCGTTGGCGATTCAAGAAAGCGCGCTCGGCGATCGACATCCCAGGGTGGCAGACACCCTTCACAGCTTGACCGAAACTTACCTCGACCTAAAGGATTTCGAGCGCGCAGAGCAGCTCGAGCGACGGGCCTTATCGATTGTCCTCGAAGTCCACGGGCCCAACACCCAAGAAGCCGCGTTGGTTTACAACAGCCTGGGCGAGATCCATCGGCTCGCGGGCAGACTCGACCAAGCCACAGATTCATTCCATCGGGCGATCGAAGCCTGGCGTGCGGCCCTGGGGCCCCACCACTTCCTGGTGGCCGCCGGTTATAACAACTTGGGTTTGGCTTTTCTCGATTTGGGTCGGCTGGAGCCGGCGCGGGATCGATTCGAGAAGGCAATGGCCATCTTGACCGAGACCATGGGACCGGACCACCCCTATACCAGCCACGCCATGGTCGGCCTCGCCCGCGTCTATCGGCAGGATGGAAACCCGGCAGCCGCGATCGCCTTGCTCGAACGGGCTGTGGCCATTTGGCAACGGACGGGTTATCACCACCCGAAGGCCGAATCTGTGAACGAAATGCTGTCCGAACTGCGCGCCGAGCCCTCTGCTGATCTCCCGACGGGTGTCTGAGGGCGTGGCCCCGCGAAGCCGGTGGCCGACCCCGTTTGAAAAAATTGCTTGGGACTTGATCAGGATCGAAGGAAATTCTCGCGTTGGAGGGTCAAACCAAGACGTGTCGATTAAAGACGTGCCGATCAAAGGACCCGTCGAGTGAGGCGGTCCCGATTCGGCGCTCCGTGGGTGCGTTACCCCTTCGCCCCTGTCGGAACGTCTAACTTTGGGTGTAAGAACCCATGATGTAGGAACCCAGGTTCCAAGGAGACTCCCATGCAGTTGATTGATGTCCGTCCCCTGTTGGCTTTGGCGTTGGCCATTGCCCTGACCGCGCCGGCGAGCGCCACCATGCTCGTGCGCCAAGGCCTCGACGATCTGACCAAGAGCAACCACACGGTGCTGGTCGGCGAGGTTGTCGATGTGTATTCGTATTGGAATGAAGACGGCACCTTCGTGCTCACCGACGTGATCGTCGCTCCGAGTGAAGTGCTCAAGGGACGCGTCGGTGACGAGGTCGTGATCACCGTCATGGGTGGCACGATCGGTGATCAAACTACCCTGATCGTCGGCGGTGCCGAGTTGTTGCCCGGTGCCTCTTACGTGTTATTTGTCGACAACGCCGACCTTCCGGGTGCCCCGGGAGCTTTTACTGTCAAGGAGCACAGCCAGGGCGTATTTGAAATTGTCGACACGGGGAGCGGTCTACGGGCCGTCAGCCAAGCCGTGGATCAAAGGTTGGTCCCGGATGCATCGGGCGATGCCAAGGTCGCCGGTGACTTTCAAGGTTTCCCGCTCGACGCCATGCTCGAGGACATCAACCGCACGATTCACGCCGCCAATGGGGAGAACAAATAATGTTTAATTGGACCACCAAAATGCTCGCCGCCGGCCTGCTGCTGGTCGGCCTGGTGCTCGGAGCAACGCCTTCCGACGCTTTTCGAATGATCTGCAATACCTCGACCGGAAGGGTCACTGCCGGCGCGTCCGTAACTTGTGACGCATCAGAAGGTTTTACCCACTGGACGATCCGCGACATCACCTGGAAGGTCAACCTCGGAGGACAGTCTTCCGGACACATCGCTGCGATCACCTCGGCGATGGATTCCTGGAACGATGTCGAAGGCTCCGACTATCATCTCATCTACGGCGGCACCACCAGCGCTGGATGGGCGACGGACAACGCCAACACGATCCTATGGGCGTCGGGCAACGGTTGCACCGGAAGCTGCCTAGCTCTCACCGCCCTGGTCCTCCAATCCGGGCAGAAGATCGTCGAATCCGACATCACCTTCAACACGGCTTATGCCTGGAATACCAACGGCTTGGATTACGATGTCGAGGCGGTCGCTCTGCACGAGTTTGGTCATTCCTTGGGCATCCACCACTCCAACTCCAGTTGTGGGCCACCGACCATGCAGGCGACCTATTTCGGGATCCATGGTCGGACCCTCGAGCACGACGATGAAGAAGCCTTGCGGTGCTCCGAGCAACGCTTCCCCATGGCTCCCCCACAGCCGCCGCTGACCGTCTCGATCTCCCGCTCCGGGGGAACCTTCACCGCCAACGCCTCCGGCGGAACAGGCGGATATTCCTACACCTGGTATCGCAAACTACGTTGTTCTGGAGGCGGCGAGGAAATTCCGCTGACCGGCCCTTCGTCCACCCTGCCGGAAAAGGACATTCCCTGTGGCACCTGGAGCACCCCATACACCAGCAGCCCACCCAATGTTTGGAGCCCTTACGGCAGTAATCAGGACATCAAAGTGGTTGTGACCGACCAAGGGTCAAACACCGCCATCGGCTACTCTTACGAGCCCTAAGCTCCCTACCCCCGGTCATCCGCTGCCGTGCGGCGGGTGCTCGGGGGGCTACGTCCGCCAACCTCCGGATGTAGGGGCGGGGCTTGTCCCCGCCCGGGCGAGGCGAAGCCGAGGCGCTTCTTAAGGAAGAGCAGGAGGGGGCAAGCCCCTCCTCTACATCAAGTCATTTATAATCAATGGTTTGTGGAAGTTCAGAAACGTGGGGTTAGCCCAAGGTAAAGAAGAAGGTCGAGCCTTTCCCTAGTCCCTCGGACTCGACCCATATCCGGCCACCGTGGGCGTCGACGATCCGTTGGACCAGCGCCAGACCGATCCCTGAGCCTTCCGATTCCGGCCTCAATCGGTCGAAGAGACCGAAAATCTTCTCTTGATCATGTTTGTCGATGCCCACTCCGTCGTCCCGCACGTAATAGACGACCCGAGAAGGATCGGATTCCGACCCTTCAACGCGGAATCCGACTTCAATCTGCGGCTCCGAGGCTTCCGAATCGGCAAATTTCACCGCGTTGGTGATCAGGTTTTGATAGACCTGGAGCAGGCGGTTGGGGTCTCCCTTCGCTTCGGGTAGATCGGGGGCGACGACTACGCAGACGCCCTTGTCGGCGATCATTCCAGCGGTCATGTCGACCGCTTCACGGGCGAGTTCGCCCATGGACACTTGCTGAGGTTCGTTGACGATTCTGCCGCTGTGGGAAAGCTCCAACAGCGTGTCCAGCAATCGACCCATTTGCCGAGCGGCCTTTTGAATCCGTTCCACGTAGTCGGTAAGGTCGGCGATTTTTTCTCGTTTGAGATCCCGGCTCAGCAAGCTGATAAACCCTTCGATCGTGAACAAAGGGGTTTTTAGGTCGTGGGCCACCGTGCGGGTAAAGGCTTCCATTTCGGTGTTCTTGGCCTCTAGAAGCTCAATACGAGCTTGCTCTACACCTTGGCGATGGGCTTTTTGGACCCGGAAGCGGTGGAAGGTCCAAATCGCTGCAAGCAGCGCCAGCAGCGTGCCGAACATGAAGTAGCGAGTTTGGTAAAACGCGGGTTCGAGGTAGAGCTCGATCGAATCCCCTTCTTCGTTCCACACGCCGTCGTTGTTGGCTGCCTTCACTCGGAATCGATAGGCGCCCGGTGCGAGATTGGTGTAAAACGCGGTGTTTCTACCGCGGGCATCCACCCAATCGTCGTCAAAACCTTCCAGCTTATATTTGAACCGATTCTGATCCGGAGCCAAGAAGCTCAGGGCCACGGATTGGAAGGCGATCTGGCGACTGTGGGGCGGAATCCGAATCGGCCGCGCCTCCGAGCCGAACTCGATCAATTGTTGGTCAACCCTCAGCTCTTCGACAATGACCGGTGGCGGCATGGGATTGGGGTGCAGCTGCTTTGGGTCGACGACCGCTACCCCGGCGATGGTCGCAAACCAAAGCCTTCCATCCCGGGATCGAAGGCCGGCGGGTTGGGCTCCCCCATTACATTCTCTCGATCGCATGCCGTCTTTCTCACCGTAAGCCACAGACGTGACTCTCGACACCCGCCCGGCGACGAAATCGTTGAGTTCGCTCTTGGGGACTCGGAAGATGCCCAGGTTGCTCGACATCCACAGCCGACCGTCATCGTCCTCCAGAACTCGGTGGATGCGGCGATGAAATAGACCGTCTGCCACGGAGATGAAGTCCAGCCGGTCGTTCTCGAATCGGGCCAAACCGCGTTCCCAAGTTCCGAGCCACAGCACCCCTTCTCCATCGCCGTAGATAGACTTGATGCGCTCCTCGGTGAGCGGATCTTCGTCGGAGAGAAACGTGGTGATCTCGCCGTCGACAAAACGGGCGAGCCCGCCATCCGTCGCCATCCACAAACCACCCGTCGGATCGGCGTAGAGGTCGCGGATGTGCTCGTGGGGCAGCCCATCCTGCACCGACCAATGCTTGAATCCCGATTCCGTGTATTGAAAAAGTCCACCGTTGGTGGCGAAAAAGAGCCGACCTGCGGAGTCTTCGAGAATTCTACGCACCCTGACGGGCGGAAAGCCGTCCGCCGTGTCGAGGACTTTCATTCGACCGTTCTCGAAACGCACCAAGCCATGCTCGAAGGTGCCGACCCAAAAACGCCCCTGACGGTCCTCGTAGAGGGCACCCGTCGCTGGATCCGGCAAGCCGTCCTGCACCGAATAGTTGATGACCGTGCCATCCGGGCGAACCTGGCTCAATCCCTCGTTGGCGGCGATCCAAACGTTGCCGGCCCGATCTTCTTGAACGCCCCAGACCAGATCGTGAGCCAGCCCTTCCGGAACTCCAAGGGTGCGCACGGAAGCGTCGCGCAATCGGTTGAGCCCGCCGAAGCGGGTCCCTACCCACAAGGAACCCTCGTGATCTTGCCAAAAGGAAACAATCCAATCGTCGGACAGGCCGTCGGCTCGGCTGTAGGTGGTGAGGCTTGCCGGCGATTCCGAGTCCAGGCTGAGCCGGCCAAGCCCCTTTTCGGTACCGATCCACAAAGAGCCGCCCGGATCCACATGGAGGGCCCGCACCGTGCTTTGGGATAAGACTCCGTTGGGGATCGATTCGGCGAACTGCCCTTCGACGTAGGTGAATAGCCCTTTTTCGGTTCCAATCCACAAGCGCCCTTGCTCGTCCGGGGTTAAAGCGAAAACGGACGTTGCGGCAATTTTTGGATCGAGCATCTGGGAAACAGTGGGTCGATCGGATGCCGGGTTTTCAATCCGGGCTAAACCTTTTTCGGTGCCCAGCCAAAGGTTTCCAAGGTTATCCTCTTCGATCGCGTGCACCCAAACGTGGGGCAGTCCGTCCTCGATTCCGAGTGAAATGAAGCGATGACCGTCGAATCGGCTCAGCCCTCCGGCGGTGCCGATCCAAAGATTCGAACGCTGATCCAGATGAAGAGTATGCACCTCGTGATGGACCAATCCGTCGGCGGGCATGTAAACGGTCAGCCGACCTTCCTTGAGGTGTCCCAAACCGTTGTGGGTGCCGATCCAGAGGCTGCCGTCGGGATCCGCTGAGATGGCTTGGATAAAGTGGCTACGCAGCTCGGGATTCGTGCCGCGATCCAGGGCCTGGAAGCTGCGACCGTCGAATCGCACCAAGCCTTCTTCGGTGCCGAGCCAAAGATAACCGCGGGCATCCTGGGCCAGGGCAAAAATCGAGATTTGCGGTAAGCCCTCTTCCAGCTTCCAGGTGTCGAAAAGATAGGAGGCAGGCTCCCGCAAAGCAACCGGAGTCGGTGCAGCGGTGGTCTGGGCCGCGAGGGCGAAAAGCAACAGGATCCCAACCGGTGCTCTGGACAAGCGCATGGCGGTTCGTCGGCCGGATGAGCGACGAATTTCGCCGTCATTTCGTATCATGCTAGGGACGTCGGGCTCCTTTCAAATCGATGGCTGATGATAGCAACCTATTCGCCGAAGCACAGCCCGGCGGAGAGCCTGGCCAGTAGATTCGTTTTGTACATTTCGCCTACAAGAAGGAGACGGATTCAATGCTCTTGAAGGCTAGAGCAAAGCCATGAATTTCGGGGGCCTTGGTAGCTGCGAGCGACCCGGGCGCCAGAGGTCAAACGAGGCGACGGTCAACCGGGCCATGGAATCCAACGATGCTGCGGAATCAACCGATGCCATGGTCAACCGACGCCACGGAATAAATTCCGAGGCTACCCTTGCCTCGCCCCTGACGGGGCAGCCCGGAAGGCGACGCAAGTTTTGACTCAAATTCCAGGACCCTAGGTGTGAGGAGTGGACTGATGGGTTGGGTAGTGGGTTGAGAAGTGAGGAAGTCATCCTAGGAGTTATAGATTGTCGTAATCTGAATTGCGTTAATCATAGATCCCTATCCACTCTCTCTGATTCTCCACACATCTACTCGTCCCCCCAAAAGCCTCATCACCTAGCGGGCTGCTGAACACATCCACCTTGTGGCCGATCTCGAGCCTTGGTTCAACCCACGGAAACGAGTAGCGGCTTACTCGCCCTCGGGAATCTGCTTTCCCCACGCTTCCAGACCCCAAACTGGGTGCGTCCTTGCAAATATCTGTTAATCAAGGACTTAATCCGCGCTTGATCACAGGCCTAACCGGCGAGTTACGGCTGAGTGCTTGGCATATCTCTTGCGAGAGGGGGCAACGACGGATCGACCTCCGTCTTAATTGCTAACCCTTTTGGAGATATTCAAGTGAAGTTATCTAGTGTCATTCAAGTTTCAGCCTTGCTTCTCTTGCCCGTGGTGGCCTCGGCTCAGCCGACGGCCATGAAAATCCATCAACCCGACAACAAAGCCGTGCAAGCGATGTCGGAGCGCATCACCGACCAGGGCACGTTGCACTTCCGCGGCGGTGTGCGCTTGGCCCCTGAAAGTTTCCTTCAAGCCAACAAAGCCCACCTCGGCCTGACCGACCACGATCAGTTGGTGGAGACAGCCGACTTTGAGACCGAACTCGGCGAGCAGGTCTCCCGTTTCCAACAGCTCTACAAAGGCATCCCGGTTGAGGGAGCCGAATACGTGGTGCACAGCCGCAACGGCGAGCTGGCCGTGCTCAAAGGCCGGGTGGCCGAAGGGCTCGACATCGACGCAAGCCTCGCCCTGCCCGAGGACGTCGCCTTGGAATCGGCCCTCGCTGAGGTCGACGCCGAGGTTTACGCTTGGCAAACCCCGGCTTTCGAAAAAGGCCTCCGCAGCGCCGAAGAACTCGAAAGCGCTTTTCCCAAGGGCGAATTGATCATCGTTCGCGATCCCCTGAGCCTCGACGAAGCGCCCGAATATTTGTTGACCTGGCGTTTCCGCATTGAGTCCGCCGAGCCGTTCAACATCTCGATCGTTTATCTCGACGCAACCACCGGTGAGCTGGTGAAAGTCCTGCCTGGGCTACAAGAGGCGAGCAACGCCACCGGCACCGTGCACACCGTTTACAACGGCACCCACACCTTCTCCACCCGCAAGCGCGGCTTCCCCAACAACGACTACATTCTGAAAGATAAAACCCGCGGCGAATTCTCCGTCAAACATTACAGCAACGTGCAGAGCTGGGGCTGGAATTTGGCGGGTCACATCGACCAGGGCAGCAACACTTGGAGCCGTCGTGAGGCGTCGGTCCATTGGGCCGTGCAAGAGGCTCATGATTACTTCAAAGTCGCCCACGGACGCAACGGCGTCAACGGCTCCAACGAAGAGCTGCGCATCATGGCCAACTCGCCGACGTCCGCTTATAGCGACGACGGCAGTAAGTCCTATATGTGGTTCATGAACACCCACGAAGCCCTCGACGTGGTCGGCCATGAGTTCACCCACGGCGTGATTCGCCATACCTCGAATCTCGTTTACGAGCGCGAGTCAGGAGCCCTCAACGAGTCCTTCGCCGATATTTTCGGCACCATGGTCGAGCGTGAGGTCGTCGGTGACGCCAACTACGACTGGCTGATGGGCAACGACTTCGGCGCCATCCGCAGCTTGCAGAATCCCAACACCTTCGGCGATCCGAGCATCCGTGGTGGCCTCTTCTGGGTCAACCAAGTGGGCTGTGTGCCGTCGGGCGGCAACGACAATTGCGGCGTGCACACCAACAGTGGCGTGCAGAACCGTTGGTACTCCCTGCTGGTGGACGGTGGCACCCAAAACGGTGTGACCGTCAACGGCGTCGGCGAAACCGCCGCTCGTCGAGTGGCCTTCCGCAATATGACCATCGAACTCTTCGCCGGCGCCGACTACGACGACGCCCGCGAGGGCGCCATCGACGCCGCCGAGGCCCTCTACGGCGCTTGCTCGAACGTGGTCGAGCAGGTCACCAACGCCTGGGCCGCCGTCGGCGTGGGTGGTACCTTCGGCAATTGCGTGCCGCCGCTGAGCGTTTACATCAGCGGTCCGTACTCCGGCCAAACCTACACCTACTACACCTTCCAAGCGGTGGTCAGCGGTGGCGTGTCGCCGTTCACCTACCAATGGTACGTCGACGGCGTGTACGCCGGCTCCGGCTCGAGCCTCGGCCGCAGCTTCTACAGCGACGGCTACTACCAAATCCAAGTGCGTGTCACCGACAACGCCGGTCAGGTGCGTACCTACTACCACTCGATCAGCATCGGCAGCGGTTGCGACGGACCGATCTTGCAGCCGTTGAAACGCTGCGATCCGATTCCGCTCTGATTTCGCTCTGAACCATCCTGCTCTATTCAGCGACCCGGCGCCCTGCCGGGTCTTTTTGCGTCTGGCCTTCCGGACGTTTCGGCCGTGGAGTTGAATGGACCGAATGACCCTGAAAGGCCGGCTGAAAGATCTCGGCCCCTCCTCTCTGGAGAGGATACGGCAGTCAAAAAATCCTCCCTAAGGACGATACAAGAAGACATTTCTACCTGTCATTGTCCGTTCACCCTGAGCCCCCCACCCCGGGCCTCGAAGCGACGAATAGAAACGAGCTTCTCAATTCGATGGGCCCAAGACCTAACCTCAGGAGAAACCGAATGACCGAGTCTCGATTCTATCCAGCTGAGCCGCGATAGCAGGCTGGACCGACCACCTGGGAGCTCATCCCGGGCCTCTCATCCTATTTCGATTTCTAATGCCACCTCCCCACTTGGAGAGCCGCTCACCTGGGGAGAAGTTGGCGGCGCGCCACGCGCCACATCAACCCTGACCGCATTGATACCCATAGATAAAGGACCTCTCAACTATGCCACGCAACCTTTCGTCTCGAATTTCTTCCCACCCCCTGCAACTCGTTGCAGCTTGCCTGTTGACCCTGGTACTCACCACGCCCCTGGCCCAAGCGCAGACCTTTGCCTACGTTGCCAACTCGTCAGACGGCACCCTGGTGCAGATCGACACCAACACCAACACCATCACCGGTACCGTGACCGGCTTGGATTCTCCTAAATACATGACGGCAAGCCTTGACGGATCCGTTCTTTACGTAGCCAACAACAGCGGTTTTGCCGTGGTCGACCCGGTGACGCTGACCGTGCTCGAAGTCAAGAATTTAGGTAATCCGCAATTGTTCATCGAGCTTTCACCTGACGGCTCGACCCTGTGGGTGGGATCGTTCTCGGCGCCCACCTATGTGATCGACACTGCGACCCTTGCGGTCAACGGATCCTTACCTTCGGGCTCAGTCGCGTTCACGCCCGACGGCAGCGAGGCGTGGGTGACTTCGTTCTATGCAAACTCGGTAACTATTTATGATGCCGCGACCTTGGTCGCTCTCTCGACTTTCTCGACCGCCAAGCCTAACCCTTCGGGAATCGCGATCTCGCCCGATGGGGCCTACGCCTACATCGGAAACTACAACAGCAAGTCGGTCAGTGTGGTCGATACGGCGACCAAGGTCACGGTGGCGACGGTGGCGACCGAGTCTCAGCCCGCCGACTTCGCGTTCACGCCGGACGGCGCGTTCCTCTACGTGGCCCACCGTAGCGGCATGACCTTGGTAATCGACACCGCATCGTGGACAATGGCCTCCGGCGGCGCCTTCACGGGTAACGGCGACCCGGCCGTGGCCATCACACCCGACGGCTCCGCCGCCTACGTGACCGGTCCTTTCTTCAATCGTCTGACCGTCATCGACACCGCGACCCATACGGTCACAAGCTCCTTAAACCCGGGTGGCGTGCCGGTCGGGATCGCCTTTGTGGAGCTCAGCAGTGATAGTGACGGCGACGGCATCGACGACGACGTGGACAATTGCCCGGACGACGCCAATCCGGGCCAGCAGGACGGCGACGGTGACGGCGAGGGCGACGCCTGCGACAACGACGACGACAACGACGGCGTGCTCGACGCCAGCGACAACTGTCCCACGACCTCCAACTCGGACCAGGCCGACAACGACCTCGACGACTTGGGCGACGTCTGCGATGCCGACGACGACAACGACGGCGTGGCCGATGACGCCGACAACTGCCCCTTCTCGGCCAACCCCGACCAATCCGACCTCGACAGCGACGGTCTCGGCGACGTCTGTGACGGCGATGCCGATGGTGACGGTGTGGCTGCCGGCGACAACTGCCCGTTGGAGCCCAATCCCGGCCAGGAAGACTACGATGGCGACGGTGACGGCGATGCTTGCGACAGCGACGACGACAACGACGGCATCGAGGACGCCGCCGACAACTGCCCCTTCGATGCCAACCCGGATCAATCGGACCTGGACGGCGACCACATCGGCGACGTTTGTGATTCAGACGTCGACGGCGACGGGGTCGACAACAGTGCCGACAACTGCCCGGTAACGCCGAATCCCGGCCAGGACGACGCCGATGGCGACCTCGACGGCGACGCGTGTGATGCGGACGACGACAACGACGGCATCGAAGACGCCGCCGACAACTGCCCCTTCATGGTCAACCCCGACCAGGCAGATGCGGATACCGACGGCCAAGGCGACGTCTGCGACGGCGACCTCGACGGTGACGGCATCGACAACGAAATCGACAACTGCCCGCTGGCTCCCAATGCCGATCAATTCGACTTCGATGGCGACGGCGACGGCGATGCCTGCGACACCGACATCGACGGTGACGGCGTGGACAACAATGCCGACGAGTGCGGCTTCACCGGCTACGGTGAAGTGGTAGAGCCGGCGACCGGCTGCTCGATCGATCAGCTTTGCCCGTGCGACGGACCGCGCGGCACCACCCAGCCCTGGAAAAACCACGGCAAATACGTTTCTTGTGTGTCCAAGACCTCTAAGGACTTCGTCCGCCAGGGGCTGATCACCGACGAGGAACGGAGCGACATGGTTTCCGAAGCAGCTCAGTCGAGCTGCGGAAAGTAATCGTCGAGCTCGCGCTCTGGGCGATGTAACCCAGAAAATGCGGGTTAGAACGTTCGCTGCCTTCTTTCACGCCTCGGGCATTCGTGCCCGGGGCGTTGATCTTTCCTTTCACCCTCTCCCGCCCTACTGACCTCTGCCAAGAACCCGACGCAATAGGGTTTCAAAGTCGGAACGGTCGACGTCGCCCTATAAGACGGATCCAGATGCGCGGATGATTTTGGTTGGGGGCCGTCGGCCTACCACCGTCGCTCTATAATGCTCGGGATGCGCCTCTTCATCACCTCGGCACCCGACGACCTGGAGCCCCACCGCGGCACTGCGGAGACTCTAGCCCGGGAGCTCGGTTTTAGGGTCCTGGCCAGGCAGCCCACGAACGTTGTCGGCAATGTCGAGCGCAGCGAGCTACCCGTACCCGCCCGGGTCCGTCACGTGGCCACGGCGGATGCAGTGCTCGCCCTCGTAGGCCATCGTCGGGGTGAGGCACCACCGCCGGAGTTCGGAGGTGACAGCTTTCATCCTTGGGCCTGGTGGGAAGTCCGAGCCGCTTTCGACCGCGGCCTGCCGGTGACGGTGTTGATGGCCGCCGACGAAAGCGCCGCGGAGCGGGTGGAAGACGATCCTCTCGCCGACTCCGTGATACGGGATTTCCGAGCCGAGCTCACACGGCTCGCGGCTCTTTTCGAAGCTGACGATCTCGAGGGTTTCCGCTTCCAGGCCCGGGAGGCGCTGGCCGCCATTCGCTCGCGCGGAAACCCTGGAGGGGAAAGGCCGGCGGCGGCCCAGCCGGCGGGACGCGTGAGCACGGTTCGGGAGACCGGCCCGCGCCGGTGGCCTCCGCCTTCCCTGCCGGCGAGCCCCTATCCCGTGCTCCTGCCATACACCCATCCGGATCTCCTGGCGGGCCGTGATCGGGAGCTTCGCGAGATCGTCCGTCTCCTCGAACGTCCGTTGCCGATCCTCGGTCTGCACGCCGCGTCGGGCACGGGCAAGAGCTCGTTCCTCGGCGGGGGCCTGGTACCTGGCCTGCGGGCCGAAGGTCGGCCGGTGGCGTTCGAGCGCCGGGCGCTGGAGCCGGGGCTCGTTCGCCGCCTGCTCGGTGATCTGGTGATCGAGTCGGCGCCGATCGACGACAGAGACTGCCACGGCTTTGTAGATCGGATGCGCGAACTCCGGGATCGCACAGGCGCTCCACCGATTTTGATTCTCGACCAGCTCGAATGCCTCTTCGGTGCCGGAGACGATGCCGATCAGGGCGCCCGTCAGGCCCGTGGGGTCGTCGCCTCCTTGCTCGCCGCTTCGGTACAGAGGCTGAGCGGCCTCGGCGAGCCTCCCTGCCGCTGGCTTCTCGCCTATCGCCGGGAATTCCACGGAAGAGTTTACGAGTGGTTGCGTGATCTTTCCAAGGATCTCCTTTCCCGGGGACCCGTCGGGGTGAGCCTGCCCCGCGATCTCGGGGCCGCCGACCGTTTCCAGTCGTGGTCGCTGCCGGCTCTCGGCACGCCGCCCCCGAAGGTGGAAGGCCGGGCCGAGGCCGCAGCACAGATCTTCCGTGAGGTGATCGAAAAACCTCTCACCCTGACGGGAGATGACGGCACCCCTATTTACCCCTATCGCTTTGCCGCGGGACATGCCGAGCGACTGGCTTGTCTCTTCGGCGAAGCTCGTATCGCGCGGCGTAACGCGCCGCTGGCCCCCGAGCTGCAAGTGGTGCTGGCCCACCTGCTCCAGCAGGCCGGACCGGGAGCCGAAGGGACCGTCGTCGAGGTTCGAGTGCCGGAGAATGCGGCGGCGCTTCTGGATCATGCCCTCGAGGAGCATTTACGGCGTTCCCTCGACTTCGCCTTCCCGAGTCGCTACTCGGCGACGAAGGGATCCGAGTCGCGCCTCTCACGCACGCGGGCACTCCTGGCTTTGCGCGAGCTGGCAGACCTGGACGGCCGGCTCAGCGCCGGGCAGACGTCCGGTGTGTTGGCAAGGGCGATCGGCGACGACGGACGCGACGTGCTCGAGCGACTGGCCACCGCGCAGACGCGGATCGTTCTGTTGCAGTCGACGGCGGAGGCTGGAGCGGAGGCCGAGGAGCCCGTCTATCGCCTGTCCCACGATCGTATGGCCGAGGTGATCGTCCGCCAGGTTGATGACGAAGGGACTTACGCCGGCCTCGGTATCGATGCCGACCTCCTCGCCTTGCGGCGTTTCGTGGCCCTGAAGTGTCGGCTTTTCTCAGCCGGCGAGCAGGAGCAGGCCACCGCGATTTCCAAAAGCCGGCTCCGCGAGATCGAGCGCTTTGCCGATTGCCTGCTCTTCGACGAGCCCGGTCGCCGTTGGTGGCGGGCCTGCCTCGAGCGACGGAACCGAGAACAGCGACGGGCAGCGAAGGTCTTCACCGTGGCGGCGGGGGTGGTCGCCTCGCTGATCCTGGTGGTGGCTCTGTGGACGGGCCGGATCCTCGAGATTCGGGAGCAGCTCGATACCGTCGAGCGCGGTGATCCAGAAGCCTCGTTCGCCGCACTGGCCAGCTTGAGCACCGAGCTCGGGGTCGACGCAGATCGAATCTTCCAACGGCTGGCCCGGCGGAGGGCGCCGTTCGACATTTTGGAGCGGGGCCTGGGCGGTATCGACGGCGAGGCTAGAGGCGCCGCCGTGCTGCGGGCGACGGAATGGCTCTTACCGCTGCAGCGGGAGACGGCGCCAATGGATCCCCAATGGATCGCTTCGATCGCCTGGGCCCTCGATTTCTTCGCCTGGCCCGAGGCGGCGTTGCGAAGCCGTGCGGAAGCTCTGCGCGCCGAGTTGCTACGGCCCCTGCGCGAAGCACGCCCTCCTCCTCCACCTCCGGTCCCTGACGATTCGGGCTGGGTGGTCATTCCGGCCGGCACCTTCCGGATGGGACTCGACCCGGGGGAGGAGCCGGACGGGGATCCCTTCGAGGAAACGCCCGCACACCGGGTGACGATCTCGGCCTTTCGTCTCCAGGCCCGGGAGGTGACCGTCGGGGAGATCCGCCGGCTGATGCCGGACTACTCCTTTCCGGGCGCCGCCGAGCTGCCGGCCGGCTATATCGACTGGTACGAGGCCTACACCTACGCCGCCTGGCTCGGCGGCCGGCTGCCGAGTGAGGCGGAGTGGGAATATGCCGCCCGCGGCGATTGCCCGCACCCCTTCTGTAAGGGCGACGGCAGCCAGGCGGAGGTCGACGAGGTGGCCTGGTGGACGAGGAATTCCGTGGATGCAAAAAGCGGTGAGCCCGGCCGCAAACCGGTAGGGCAGCTCGAGCCCAACCCCTGGGGTCTCTTCGACATCCACGGCAACGTACACGAATGGACCGCAGACTGGACCGGCCCCTATTCCGAGGAGCCCGCGACGGACCCGCCGGGGCCGGCCGGCTCTCCCGGCCGGCTCCGGAGCTTCCGCGGCAGCAGCGCGGTATATACCCGGTTCCTCATCGGTCCGTCACGGAGGGGCGCGCACGCTCCACACTCCAGGATTCCGCAGATCGGTCTTCGGGTGGCCGTGCCCCTCGAGCGACCCCTGCCCTGAGACCGCCGGTTTCCAGGGCAAGACGCCCCGAATGCCTGGGCTTCCGAATCGGAATTTCGATCCGGCTGACACACCTCTGACACAGCCGCTATCGGTTCGAGCCCGGCACTGACACAGCTCGACACAGGCGATCATTCGAGCAAAGCACATTCGGACGGGATTCCGTGTGTCACAAGGCCCGCCTGCTCGAGCGTCTGGGTGAAGATTTCCAGAAAATAAAAGGATCGTATGGGGTAGAGGACGGCTCTCTGTGCTTTGGCACGGTCATTGCTATCTAGACTGGTCGAGAGAAAGATTTTATTGGCGATGATTCGAGCGACGGAGTTCCGTCTGAAAGTAGCGAAACCTTCACCTTGAGCAGGGAGAAAGCATGTTGAAACATTTAGCGCATTTGACTTTCTGGTTGGTAACTTGGACCACCCCGGTTTTGGGGGAGGAACTCTTCAATTATTCGGAAGCTACAGGTTATAAATACGTGTTTGTCGATATTCCTCTTGTGCTCGAGCCTGACCCGGCTCAGCAAAGCTCTGTAGTTTCACCCGGAGAATGGTACCCCGTCGGCGATGTCAAGTTGTCCGGTGATCAGGTGCGCGACCCAGAGCTGGACAAGGAGATCGAGGATGAACAATATAGAATCGGCGCGCTTGCTCACGATGCTTTGGATGATGTGTGCGATATATCCAAGCGCAAAGGTGGTACTTATTGTTCGGAAAGTTATATAGATGCTCTCGAGGAGTTGACCTCCAAGGATCTCGATGTTGTTGCCGAGGCTTGCTCGAGCTCCTCGACGCCCTCCAGTGATGAGTATTGGGGAGACGACCACGTTAGATTCGACCTATACAATGATCTCATACGCGAGCACTGCGATTCCTTCTTGTCATTATTGGCTGATAAAGAGAAAGGCTACCTTCTCACACGACATCAGCGGTACGAGTCGGTCAGTGGAGCTGGGTGGACGGTAAATTCTAACGATACCCAGATTCAGACGGCCTCGATAACATTGGGTTATGAGAGTTTCTCGCAGGCTTCGATAGCTGAAACGACCGGCTGGACCTTTGGCACCGAGACGACGCAAGCCACGAGCGCCAACATGAGTCTAGGTGTTGAGTTCTCTGGTGCCAGTTTGGGTGGAGGTGTCGAGAGCTCGGAGTCAATCACCGATTCGAGGGAGCTCTCCGAAGAGCTGCAAATCAATTTTAGCAGGTCTTCACTAGCCAACACTACGCGGACGACATCGGTCGAATTTACGATGAAGGGATGTGCGCCCGGCGCCCGATACGTCATGTGGCAAATCGTGGATTGGCTCAAGCTGAGTCGAGTCCATGACAAATCAACCGTCTCCAATGCCGAGATCTTGTCCGCTGTTCAAACTCAAAAATACTATTTTGGGAATGTACAGGATCCGAGTTGTGATACATAGATCTATTGACACCGATTCTATCTAAAGTAAATAAAGGAGCATGGCATGAGAAACTTAAATCAAGGCCCTTCTGGAGGTAATAACGGCGAAGCAAAAGCGTTCGCAGACGAGCCACTGCCCAATTCCAGAGTTGAAGAGGTCCGTGTCTGGTACGGCAAGCGAGTCGACTCCGTCCAGATGATCTTGGACACCGGAGAACTGGAGAAGCACGGGGGAGGCGGCGGAGATCACTATGGGCAGTTCAAACTACAAGAGGGAGATTACATTACCCAGATTGAAGTGAGACACGGGACGGAAGTGGACTCTCTGACAATCCACAGCGAACTGCAAGGGCCTCGCAGATTCGGTGGCGACGGTGGTGACGTAACCGCTGTCTACGAGGCAACGGAGAAGACACGAATTGCAGGTTTCACTGGCCGCTCTGGGAAAGTAATCGACGCGATTGGCGTCGTATTGCAGGAGAGTTGAAGCCCGATCCCGTCAACATTGCTCGGGCCTCGTGATTCTGGGCTCAACGGTTGGAAACTGCCCCACCCAACACTTAGGATGTGATCCTTTTGAGCGATCCTGGCTTGCCCGCGCAGCATCTCCAAGAGTCTTAGGAAGAGACGTTTGCGCGGCCGAGCCGGGAGGCTGGCCAGCCTTCCGAGGGGCAAGGAAAGACGTTGGAAGGGTCAAATTCCGAGCCTTGCCGACACGACCTCTGAAACCATTTCTGAAAATAGGGAGAAAACCATGCATTTCGCTCGACTCTGCCTTC
Organism: uncultured bacterium; assembly: GCA_965366625.1. GTDB lineage: Bacteria > Acidobacteriota > Thermoanaerobaculia > Multivoradales > J023 > JAUIJL01. The sequence continues at coordinate 28,099 of CBDUGP010000040.1, read as the reverse complement.
TCGTGTTCGTCACCCATGTCCTCCTCGGCGGGCTGCTCGACGCGGCCGCCGCCCAACCTCCGAATCCGCTCTCGATGGAATCGGGCATCTGTCCGGAATTCCAGCCGGACACTGTTTGCACCGATGTGACGCCCTACTGCGGCGACGACTGCGACAACCTGCCATTCTGCCCCACGACCTGCTGGACCACGAGCTCCGGCCCCGCCTGGTCGGGCGCCGGGGTGGGCGCCGAATCCAACAATCTCTACTGCCCTACCGGGACCTACGCCAACTGCCACTACTCCGGCCCTCCGTGGCCCACGGGCACCAGCTCCGAGAATATTCCCATGCCCTGCGAGCTGAACGAAGACGGCACCATGGCCAACTGCAAATGCAAGGTTTTTGAAGGGCCTAGCTATGTCAACATTTACGCCATCATGAACCTCGGCGTCTACTACGAGACGATCGAGGCCTGCGGCACGGACGGCTCGGGTTGTCTCAACATGGGTAATTGTCCCCAGGGCAGCACACTCGGCAGCGGCGATTGCACCGGCACGATCGCACCCGTCTGCGAGTACATCAGCGGGCAAGATCCCAATAACGCCGCGACGTCGCTGATTCCCGGTGCCGATCTTATCTCCACCTTTGGGCTCGGGATGGATTCCGACTACAACTCCGGCACCACGAGCTGCGAGGACACGCTCTTCGCCGGCTGCATGACGGCTCCCTGCCAATATGAAGAGAATACAGGCTCGGCTTCGGGCTCGCGCTACGCCTACTGCGCCTGCCCGGTGTCGAGGGGAGCCATCTCGTTGCCGCAGTGTGGTCAGATCTGCGATCTCGGTGACAGCTACGTTTGGGAGTAAGAGGCGTCCGGCTATTCTCCGGCGGCGAGCACGACCCGGATGCCGGGACTGCCGAATCGGAATTCCGGCGGAAAGCCGTGGCGAAACGTGGCGGTCGCCCAGTCGGCGGAGCCGGAATAGGCGCCCCCCCGGACTGTCCGCCTGCCACCCCGGCTGGGACCCCACGGGTCCGTCTGGGCAGCGGCGGCATAACCGGCATGCCAGTCGGCGGTCCATTCCCAGAGATTGCCGTAGACGTCGTGGAGCCCCCAGGGATTGGGCTCCAGGCGCATCACCTCCAGCGGTCGCACGGCCCCGCTCTCTCGATCCACGGAGGTGCGAATGGTGCGGGCCACCTCGTCGACGCCGGTCGGCCGGCCGGCCCGAGTGCAATAAGGGTAGGGGCACCCGGCGCGGGCGGCATATTCCCACTCCGCCTCCGTGGGCAAGCGCCCGCCGAGCCAGGCGGCGTAAGTGTAGGCTTCGTACCAGGTCACTCCGCCGGCGGGCAGCAGGTCCTTTCCGTCGTGGGTGGGGACGAGCCGGCGATACTCGGCGCTGGTCACCTCGCGACGTAGCATTCGGAAGCTCGATACCGAAACTTCGTGTTGAGGCCCGTCCTTGGGCAGTCCCCGCTCCGGGGTGCTGCCCATCAGAAAGGTACCCGCCGGCACCCGGATCCAGTCCGGATCCTCGGTGCCGATCTCCGGCGGTGGCCGCAACCGGCGCAGCGGCTCCAGCAGCCGATCGCGCAGGGAACGAGCCGCCTCGGCGCGGCCGGCCGAGCCCTTCTCGCTACCGACGCAGAAGTCGAGGGCCCAAGCCAGGGCGGCGATCCTCACCGGATCGTCCGGCGACTCCCCCACCCAGGGCAAGGCGCCTTCCACGATCCGCAGCACGAGGTCTGTACGTTCCGGCTCCGCCACGCCACCGAGGCCCTGCTCGAGCACCTCCATGGCCCGGGGGCGGCGATGGAGCAGGGCGAGCACAGCCGCGTCGAGCGACCCCGTCTCCGCCGACCGGGCCAGGGCTCGGAAGGCTTCCTCGGGCTCTCCCTCGACGACCTGGTCCAAGAGGGCTCGGTGCCCGCGAATCTGCTCGGTTCGGCTCCAGGTTCCCCATCCCACCAGGGCCAGGACCACCGTTGCTGCCGCCACCAAGAACGCCTGACGGACGAGATCGGCCCGGCGCCGGCGCCGGCAGACCGCCCACCAGGCTCGTCTGGGCTCGTCCCAGAGCAGGGCCTCGGCATGCGCCGCAATGCGCCGGAAATGCCGCCGGGGAATCCGGGACGCCCCGGCGTCCGAGCTGCGGGATCCGTAGAGCGCGGTCTCGAGGGCGACGAAGCGACGCAGGGCGAGCAGATCGCCGTCGATCAGTAGCGGGTCCCCCCGTCCCTCTTCTTCGACCCTGCGAACGATGATCTCCGCCATGCGATCGTGGGAGAGCATGTAGCAGGGGCCGGAGCCCGAGTCCTGGAGCACGATCAACCGGGTCAGCGGCGTGGCGAGCTCTTCCAAGATCGCCTCGCCCCCTGGACCGATCGCCCGGACCAGGTCCGCCACCGGCAACCCCGGATCACGACGGCCGGTCTCTGAGGCTAGCTCGCGCAGCGCCAGAAGGGCCTTGGCGCGGCGGGTCGCGATCACCGCCGGATTTCCCGAGCCCATGGGAAAGGCGAGGGCCAGGGCCCGGCGCAGGTGGTCGTCGAGGGCCTCTTCGAGAACCGTCCCCGGGTTTTCCGGGACCTTTATGTGACCGTCTTGGTCGGTGTGCGTCACCAGGTGGGCGAGCACCACTTGGAGCTCGGGCACCAGCGGGGCCTCGGGCCGGGCGAGCCGCGCCTCAGCAAACACCCGAGCCAGGCGCCCAGCGTGCCCGTCGGCGAAGCGCAGCCCGTAGTGGGGCACGTCGCCTTCGCCGGACGGGATTCCCAGGGGTTTTTCGATGATCGCCCGGAACGCCGCCTCGGCTTCGGCGAGGGGGTCGTGGCCGCCGGGCGAGGGCGTGGCGATCGGTCGCAAGGTGAGGCCGGAAAAACGATCAGGACCTGAGAGATCGTGGGGTAGAAACGGCAGCTCGCCGTCCGTCGCGGTTGTCTCCACAAGGACGTCGCCCAGCCAGGCGAGCAGCTCGCCGAAGAGTTCCTGCCGATACACCAGCAGCCAGCGGCAAGGTGGTGTTTCGATCCCAGGCCGGCGCTGGGCCGTGGCCGCCATCAACAGGCCCCACCGAGCTCGCGCCACGTCCGACGAAGCGCGTAGCACGGTCTCGAATTGGTCGAGCACCAACAGCGGCGGCTCACCGGCGAGCTCTTCGACGACCCCGAGGCAGCGCACGAATTCTCGCCAGTCCGGGTCGAAGGAGTGCTGGGCCCGGCCGGTCTCGAAGCCGTCGAGCAGCTGCTCCAGGAGGTGTGTGGCAACCTCTGCTTCCCGGGGATGCCGGGTCACGGCCACGGGCCGGCCGTCGGCGCGCAGCGCGGGCACCAGCCCACCGAGCACGAACGAACTCTTCCCCGTGCCCGAAGGGGCTCCCAGGCCGAAGATCGGTATGGGTAGCCGGAGGCTGAGCCGCAGGGTCTCCAGCTCCAGCTCCCGGCCGGCCATCAGCGCGGGGTGGGTGTAGGGCAAGAGCACCGGGTAGGGATGAGGCGGGAGAGGCGGTAGCGGCTGCCGATGTAGGGTCCACCGGGGTGACGCTAGGGTCGAAGCGGCGAGAGCTTCCGCCGTGGCCCGGCCTTCGGCGAGATCTACGGCTCCCGGATCCGCCTCAGGAAGCCCGTGGGGAAGCTCGGCAGGAAGCTCGCCGATGATCCGCTCCAGGCGCCGCACCACCTCGTCGGCACCGGTGGGACGCAGCTCGGGCTCTTTCGCCAGCAGATCCTCCACCAGCGCGCAGAGCGCTTCGGGGACCTTCTCGCTCCTCAGCTCGCCGATAGGCGCTTGTTGTGCGACACAGATCCGAGTTGCGGTCTCCTTGAGGCTCCCGGCCAAGAAAGGTGAGCGCCCCGTCAGGATCTCGTAAAGCAGGACACCCAAGGCGAAGAGGTCGGATCGGGTGTCGGCCTCGGCGCCCATGATCTGCTCGGGCGACAGGGCGCGAATCGTACCCACCAACGGGCGAGGTGCCTCTTTTGTGGAATCAGCGGAGTCGGCGCACTCTCGGGGAGAGCCCGCCAGTCCAAAATCGAGGATCTTGACGCGGCCGGCAATACCTCCCTCGGGCGAGGTGACCATCACGTTCTCGACTTTCAGGTCGCCATGTAGCATCCCATGCCCGTGGACCGCCACCAGCCCCTCGGCGATCTGCCTCGCCAGATCCACGGCAAGCCCGGCCTCTGCTACTCCTTCCGTTTCGACCAGGTCCGCCATGGTCCGTCCGTACACCCGCTCCATGACGATCCAGTCCTGGGTGGCGTCCTCCACCAAATCGTAGATGCGGACGATCGCCGGGTGGTCGAGCTGGGCCAGTGACCGCGCTTCGAGCCGCAGTCGGCGCCGGACCTCCGCGGTATCGGAGCCCGACCGATGGGCTCGCTTCAGCGCCACCGGCCGATCGAGACGCACGTCGTGACCGCCGTAGACCACCCCCATGCCACCCTGCCCGAGTTCAGCGTCGATGCGGTAGGGCCCGATGGCTGAGGGCAGTCCCGAAGGAAGGCCTCGGGGATCCGTGGGGGCTGAGGAACGGAAGACCTCCATTCCCCGATTCTACGCTACGACGTCCGACGCGGCCGCTAGATTTTCGGTGAGCGCTGAAGCCACGGACACGGGGTCGCATGGGGACCTACACCCGGATCTCCCGAGATCTTGCCGCGGAGGCGAAAGATTCATCCGCCGAAGAGGCCAACGAACACCAGGGGATCGACGAACAACAGGAGCGAAGCCATCATGAACCATCCGAACAGATGCACATTCAACATATAGTCGGCACCCAGGTGCAGAAGGAAACCCATGGGGACGAGCCAGGGACGGAAGTCCTCGACCCACAACCCTGCGCCCAAGGCAAACTCGAGTACCAGAACGCCCCAAGTCAACAACTGCACACAAGGCTTTTTCAGGAGCAGCCCCGGGATCGAAAACTTACGATAGATGGAGTGGGTTGCGGCATAATAGACGGCGGTCCCATTTCTCCAGGTTGTCCCCTTGAGCTTCCAGTACACCGTATTGAGATAGATGATCGACACCTGGATCTGCATGAGGCGAAGCGCCCAGGGTGCATGTTGCAAAGACTCTGTTCCAGGCGCCTGCGGCGCATGAAACCAGACCGCATCTAGAGAATAGGCATGCCCCGCCGGCGCAAAGACGAGAAGAAAGCACATGATATTGGCGACATTGTCGCCACCATTGCAGAGCGCCGAGCTTCGGGTCACGATCGATCGGACGGTCACAAAGGCCAGCAAGGTGCTGACCTTTGTGAAGAGGCCTACTGTCATCATCGTGACTCCAACGAAGTGAAGGCACAGAATCCAGTAAACAGATCGCATGGTAGGCGGGAAGAAGACAAATAATGAAAAAGCCCTACCGTGACTTTGTTTGAAGAAACGACGATACTCGAGAAGACCTTTCGGACCTAGATAGGGCTCGGCGTTGGCGAAGGTGTTCAATGCGTCGACGAGGAGCAGCAGGCCAAAACAGATCCTGAAGACAGCGATCGTTTGCACAGGAATCGGATCATAGAAAAAGCTATTCCAGGCCAAGCCGATCTCCTCGAGGGTCAAGGAAGACCTCCCGTGGCTGCAGGACGAAACGTATAGACCAATTCCTTGGTGGGTTTCGGTCGCCCAGCATCCTGTGCCCCGAACGGCTCTGTCGACTGGGCAACCCGATAGACCTCCACCCGGATGAGAGGCTCTCCGTGCAAGTATCTCCGAAGTAGATACTCTATGAAGTCTTGTTTGATCTGCACCCCGGATTCCGGGAGAACGACCCTCTGGAAATATTTATGGGACTTCTTGAACTTCACCTTCTCCAGCGCCGTCAGCTTATCGAACGGCGTAGGCTCCCAGTAGACGACATCCCGGTTTTCCATCGTCAGCTTCGCCATGGGCCAGATAGCTATTCTGGGGGGATCAGGGGAAAACATCTTCCATTCGGCGTTGAGCCCCAGCCAGACGAAGAGCCACTGCACCTTGGGAATCCAGTGCTTTCGGATCGGATTGTGCGGTTCCGAATCCCAAAAGATCATCCAGAGGAGCAGACTGACGATGAAACCATCTGTCAGCAGACGAACCAGAGAATCTACCAAGACTTGATTCATTTTCAAAATCTCTCTTCCGTCTTGTCGAGCACCTGGGCACCAAATCTGAGGATTCCCGCCTCGTGGTCGAGCGTCACCCGCTCCCCGGCGAACGGCCCTTCCCGCTGCACGAACTCCGTTGCCGAAACCTTTTCGAGCATGGTTTCTTTGCACGGTGAAAAGGCAAGGCGGAGCTCTCGGCTCCGCTCGAAAACGGCAATCCGCCCCACCGCAGGACTCTTGTAGATACCCGTCACATCGGAGTATTTCGAAGGTGTGGTCTGATTCGCCCCACCGGATCCCTCGCAGGAGAAATAGTGAGGGCCAGCTCCGAATCCAAGCACACCTTCTGAGGTGCAATCCATCAAGAAAATGTACTTGCGGCAGCAACCTGCCAATTTCAGAAAGCGCCCCTGGCCCATGTAAACCAGCGGCGAAGAGCTTTCCCCATCCATTGAAACCTGCAAGCCCTCGGCGCTGGCGGTTATGGCCATCTCGGAGCCGGCAGCGGACGTGTAGGTCCCGAGGAGAGCCTCTGGCTCACGGTATCTGTGGTCCAGCGGCCCATTCCGGGTCAGGTACCGCTGGATGGTATTGAGCAAGCTCGACAGATCGAGCCCTGCGGAGCCGCGGTTGGTCATGGCGAGAAGAGCGATCTCCTGATCTGGAATAAAGAGCATCGAGGCACTGTGGCCGAAATGCTCCGCGCTCTCGAAATAGATGTCTCCGATTCTCGATGGAACGACATTGAATCCCGGGCCCGCGCTCAGTCCGCAGGACATTGGATGTCGCATGCTCAGCAGGAAAGAAACAGACTCTTCCTCAAGAACGCGCACGCCTTCATAAACCCCATTGGCCAAAAGGCAAGAGAGAATCTTGGAGAATTCGGCCACCGTCGAAAACATGTCGAACGAGGAATGGGGCCCCGAGAGCAACGGCATCTCTCCGAGCTCGTAGGGTGCATTGCTTTCCGGGAGAAAACAAACCGGCCGGTGTGGCGTGGTCATCGTATCGCCGACTCCTTCCGTATCGAATCCCGAGGTGGTCATGTCTAGGGGATCGAACAGTCTGCGACGTACGAAGGACGCATACGACTCCCGGCTGACGGCCTCGATGATCAACCCGAGGAGGATGTAGCCCAGATTGGAGTACTTGACGACATTCACGGAATCCAGAACATCCAATGGTGCGAGACGCCGGATGGTCATCTTGATCTGATCGATGGACGGATTACTGGTGTAAAGGTCCCCCCGGGGCAATCCACTGGTATGCAGCAAGAGGTCACGAAGTGTCATGGGTTCTTTAGAGCCATCGCTTGGCTTCGCTTCGAACCAAGGAAGATAGAGCGATACTGGATCCGACAGCCTCAGCGCTCCGTCTTCGCGGAGGAGCAGAACCGTGATCGCCGTCACCAATTTGGTGAGTGAGCCCACTTTGTACGCAGTAGAATTCTGCTGCGGCTGGGGCATGTCGATGATCTCCAGGGGCTTGCCCCGACAGAGTATTCCGACCGAAAGCCCAGGCAGGAGAAAATATTGACAGCTCAGTTCCAGGTAGTCGCAAATTTGCTTTCGAGATTCATCCATAGCCTGGTCTCAGATCCGGTGGATCACTGGAGCCCGCTCATCAGAAAATCTAGCGAGTGTCGGTCAGAGCCCCTTTTGATCCTCTGCCATCCGGACTTACAGTTCGTGGCACCCGCCGCGCCCAGGTGCGGCGGGTGCAGAGGTGTTGTCGTGTTGATCGCGACCTGTCTGCCATTTAGCCGACGGCAAGCTCCGGCAAAGCGACAGTGGAAGGGGGGCCGGATAGGGCAATCGGTGTGATCGGATTAGGCGTCGTTGTCATGCGGCGGTGGATGCACTGCCATCGTCGCCGTCACCTTCGTCGTCGCCGTCACCTTCGTCGTCGCCGTCATATCCGCTGTCGGCGGGGTCGGAGTCGGCGGCACCAGCATCGGCAACGGCTTCGCCACCAGCATCGCCAACGATGTCGACAGCGGCGTCGGCAACGACGTCGACGATGGCATCGACGATAATGCAACCGTGCGCCAGATCGATCTGGGCCTCGACTTCCGGATAGTCATCTGGCTGATTCACAAGGATCCTGCCCACCGGGGTCTTCGGTCCTCTGGTTCTTGCGTTTTTCATTGTTTCCTCCGTTTGTGTAGATCTCCAGGTTCTGCTGGCAACGCATTTATCTGCCTTGCCGCGCTGGAGATCGAGCTCTCGGTCATTCACCCTTAAAGCAAGGACCGCGCCAAATCCTTTGTCAATAGAGTTGTCGCCTCGATGATCCTCTCGATTCCCTGGCTTGGGGCAAGAGCAGAGGCGGGATGAAACGTTTGATCGAGACGATATCGAGGCTGCTCATTTGGCGTTCTCAGGGAGGATCGCGGGGCTGGAGTCGGCGATGGATCTGCAGCGGATCTACCGCCGGCTGTTCGAGATCACCGAGTCCATTCGCCGGCCGACAGATCTAGCGGAGACTCCTGACACGCTTGACCGTGTCCCAGTCTGACTCCTTCACCTTTCGGAGTGCGTCAGGGCGTGTCGAGACCATCGCGGTAGCTCCTGGCATCCGTGTCAACGACGTGTCAGTGCTTCAGCGCCAAGCATGACCCACGGACCAGATCCGCCTTCGTTTCGTTTTCTAGCCAGAGGCGTTCGTGTCAGCGTGTCTGCCCAAGCTCAGCGGATCTTCAGTGCCCTCATCCGTTGTTCGAGACCCGCGACCGACACTCGCAGCCCGGTGGCTGCGGTCACGGCATCGTCATGGGTCTTTCGCCGGGCTTCTTCGATCTCTTCTCTGCTCAGGTCCGAAGCCTTCCTGACTCCCGGTATCGACTCCAACCGCAGATAGAGCGAGCTGCGGGCCATGCCGAGGCTCTGGGCCGTGGCCTTGCGGTCCCAGGCTTGGGCCTCGAGGGTTTCGAGGATCTCGGCGTCGGTGATCTCGGACGGCTTGCGGCGTTGGACCGGGGCAGGGGATGTGGCTTCCGCCCCCGAGGGCTTCCGCCGTGAGCGGGCAAAGGTGGCCGGCAGGTGCGCCGGCTCGGTGTCGGTGGCGACGAGTCGGCGCGCCAGATTGCGCAGCTCACGCACGTTTCCAGGCCAGTCGTATGCGGCGAGCTGGGCGACTAAGGAAGCGCTGATCCAGGGCTCTTCCTCGGACCGCGTCGGGCCCAGCCGAGAGAGATCACCGGCTTTCTGCAGCTCTTCGGCGAGGAAATGATAGAGCAACAGCCCGAGATCCTCACGCCGATCCCGCAGCGGCGGGAGCACGATCTCGAAACCCGCCAGCCGATGCAGGAGAGGGCTCCGGAATTCGCCCTCGGACACCTTGGCCTCAAGGCCGGCGTCGGTGGCGGAAATGATGCGCACATCGACCCGGGAAGTCGCGGCAGCACCCACTCGCTGGACCTCGCCGCTCTCGAGTGCCCGGAGGAGTAGGGCTTGGACCTCCAGAGGGGTCTCGCCGACCTCGTCGAGGAAAAGGGTGCCTCCCGACGCGCGTTGGAAGAATCCACCTTTGCGAGACGAGGCGCCGGTGAAGGCACCGCGCTCGGCTCCGAAGAGCTCGGCAGCGGCGAGATGTGTGGGAATAGCCGCCATATTCACCGCCACGAAGGGGGCTTTGGGGCGGGAGCCGTGTTCGTGGAGCGCACGGGCCACCAGCTCTTTTCCCGTGCCGGTCTCACCGCGGATCAACGCGGGTAGGTCACTGGAGGCGGCGCGGACGATCTCGTGCCGGACCTGATCCATGGCCTCGCTCCGTCCCACCAAGCCCAGGCTGGGGAAGGAGGGCTGAGGCGCGGAAGGGTGGAGGTGCAGGAAGAGGGCTACCCGCTCGCCCAGCCGGATGACGACTCCCCGTTCGAGCATTTCGGCATCGATCTCGAGCTTGCGACCCGGGGAAGCACCGTCGACCTCCAGCTCGACCGTGCCCGGCACGAGGCGCAGGCGGCCCCCGGAGACGGGCTCGAGGTGCCATGGTCGGCGACTGATGTGGGCATCCGCCAGGGGACGGGCATCCTGGATCGCAAGCAGGAAGCGAGGCGCCAGCCGGGAGACCTCGACGCTGCGGCCGGCGCTGAGCCCGCGCAACAACGCCCGGCCGCCGACCCAAATCGGATCCGGATGGGCGAGGATCGTCAGAGCCGCGATCCGACTCGCGGCCACCTCCGGTCGCGGGGTCGGTGCGCGGGGTGTCTCCATGTGCAGGGCTTGACGCCAGTCCGGGTCCGAGGGCATGCCAGAGATCCTATCTTTTATTTCCGCAGGAGCCCTCGCGCCCTCTGCCGGCGAGGGAGAGTGGCATGAGGGCGCGGAACGTCATTGTGTCGCGCCATTCTACGCCGACGGCCGAGGCGACGCCCGCTCTCTGGGCCAATCTAAAGCCTTCATCGCCCGTTGACATTCTTCGCCCGTATATTTTCCCGCACTACCGGCCACTGTGGTCTTTGCTGGGGCGGCCTTCGATCTCCTCCTCCACCGCTAGGCCGGCATCCCGGCGTCACGGCAGAGCTTCACAAAGCTCGGCAGTCGTAGGCCCAAAGCGCGCAGCTTCTCCACCAAGGGTTTGGCCTCCTCTACCCGGCCGAGCCGGAGCAGGGCTTCGGCGAGCAAGCTCTTGGACAGCCAATCTTCCGAACTCGCCAACGGCTTCAACAGCTGGACCGCCCGCTGCCAGGCGTCGCGCGCCGCTTCCGGCTCGCCGCGCAGATCGTGCAGCCGGCCCTGAGCCAGGTAGACGCGGGCCAGTCCGACGTGGTCGACCTCCTGACGCGTTGCCGGCTCGGTTTGCGCTTCGAAGAAGGACGTAACCCATTGCCCACTTGCGAGAGGATTTGGGTAATCGCATGCCCACTTCAGAAGGTTTTATCTCTAAAAGCGCCCTTTTGGGCTGGTGACGTTGCCGGCACAGATCGTGCTCTTCTGTCTGCAAGTCGGTGTCTGCAAGACGGTGTCTGCAAGTCGGTGCATCAAAGTCGGTTATCACTTCGACGACTCAAACTGTTCTTAAGGATTGGGCTCCCGCTCCGCAGGGTGGTGCTCATTTCGACCCTTCCATTCTTTTCTTGGAGTAGATCATGCTGCTTGAAGCGTCCCCGCGTCGTGTTTGGAATTCCCTGAAATGGACCGCAGCCCTTCTCTTGCTCGGGTTCGTTCATCTCCTCGCACCCTCGGGCGTGCAAGCCCAGCCTGTTGCTCCGGAGATAAACAAGATCAACAAAGCCATCAGCTCCCCTGAACCCTTTCAAGTGGGAGAGATCAAACCGATCGAGCTTTCCTTCGACCGGGAATACGGCGCCGTTCAGCGTCACGAGATTCACCATCCCGAAGCCTCTTACATCAAGATCCACTTCCGTGAGCTGAGCTTGCAAGAGGGAGAGACCCTGACTCTCTCCAATGCCGATCGCACCGAGGTGTATACCTATCCGAAACCCGCACCCGCCGGTCCCAGCCCGGACCTACCGCCGATGTCCGATCCGGGTGAGCCGGACGAACCGAATTCAGATTCCAAATTCCCGAGAAAAAACAACACCCAACGGGATGTCTGGGGCATCTCCGTGGACGGAGACACGGTGATTCTCGAAACACGCCTGAAGGACGGGCGGGGCACCGCCGTGGCTCTCGACAGCTACGCCCACGGTTATCCCTGGCTGAACGATGATTTCGAAGAGACGTACGAAAAGAGCATTTGCGGCAGCAAAGACCATCGCCGGGTGGCGTGTTACGACTCCTCTCACCCCACGGAATACGCCCGGTCCCGGGCTGTTGGCGTGCTTCTCTTGAACGGTACCCGTATCTGTACGACTTGGAGAATCGGTCCCAGCAATCACATGCTCACCAACGAGCATTGCATCACCAGCCAGGCAGACGTGAACAACACCGAGGTTTGGTTCAACTACCAGCACAACAATTGCGTCGGTCTTTTCGGCGCGGGCAAAACCAAGGTCGACGGCGACACCCTCTTGGCGGACGATGTGGCGTTGGATTTCGCCCTTTTCACCATCGAGAATCTCGCCTCGGTGAATCACTACGGCTTCCTCTTACCCGATCTGGATCCGGTGGTGCAAGATCAGGAGATCTATATCCCCCAACACCCGGGTGGCAAACGTAAACGCATGTCGATCGAAAGCGACCAAAACACCGGAGACGTGTGCCGGGTAGATGTCCCTGTGACCGACGGTCCGGCCTTTGCGGGCAGCCCGGCCGATACGGATATGGGTTATCTCTGCGACACTGAACCGGGAAGCTCGGGCTCACCGGTCTTGGCCCGAGATTCCCATGGTGTCGTCGCTTTGCACCATGCCGGAGGTTGCGAAAACCAAGGGGTTCTGATGACCGAGATCTGGCCCGAAATCGAGGGCTTCATCCCCCTCGACGAAGAGCTGACCGTGGCCAATTTCGGCGGCAGCATGTGGTTCGAAGGATCCGACTACACCAACACCCCCGTGGTGGGTGATTTCAACAACGATGGTCTGGACGATATCGTTTATCGCGGGAAGTGCGGCTCCGGCACCGAGTGCTGGCGGGCCCACCTGAATACCGGTAGCCAAAGCTTCAGCACGACCGGCTTCGGAGGCAGCATCTGGTTCGAGGGCTCCGACGCCAACAATACGCCGGTTTCAGGTGATTTCGACAACGATGGCTGGATCGACGATCTTGCCTATTACGGTAAATGCGGGGGTGGAAGCGATTGCTGGCGCGTCCATCTGAGCAACGGCAGCAGCTTCTCCACCGCCGGCTTCGGTGCCGGAATGTGGTTCCACAGCAATAATCCCACGAGTCGTCCGGTATCCGGTGACTTCGACAACGACGGATTTCATGACGATATCGCCTACCGAGGGAAATGCGGTTCCGGCACCCAATGCTGGCGCGTTCACATGAGCAACGGCAGCAGCTTCTCCACCGCCGGCTTCGGCAACGGCATGTGGTTCGAAGGGTCCGACGCCACCAACACCCCCGTCGCCGGTGATTTCGACAACGATGGCTTCGCTGACGACATCGCCTACCGAGGAAAATGTGGCTCCGGCACCCAATGCTGGCGCGTCCACCGCAGCAACGGCAGCAGCTTCTCCCCAGCCGGCTTCGGCGGCAGCATGTGGTTTGAAGGGTCCGACGCCACCAACACTCCCGTGGCGGCCGACTTCGACGGCAACGGCATCGACGATGTGGGTTATTTCGGATATTGCGGCCCGGGCATGCTTTGCTGGCGCATGCATCTGAGCAACGGCACCAGCTTCACCGCCACCAATTACGGCGGCAGCCATTGGTTCGGCGGCAATAATCCCACCCACGCACCGGTGGCCGGACGCTTCAACGACGGCTTGGTCGCGGCCGACGTGGGTTATCGAGGAGCCTGCGGCAGCGGCACCGAATGCTGGCGAATCCACTGGCATTGAGCCCGAGCGTTTGATCTCGAGTTGCCCGCCGAAGCCGGTCTTGCCGGTTTCGGCGGGCGCGTTTACGCGCGGTGCGTAAAAATGCTGTTGCGGCATATTTGTTTGTCCTGTAGAGTCTGTCGTGAACAGCAACAATGACGTGACGGCGACTTGACGGCTCGAGTTGGGAGGTTACCGATGGAAAAGGTCCGAATCGGCGCGAAAGTTTTTCGGTCGGCCATCCTATGCACTGCCCTGCTTCTTTGGATGGGTGGTACGGCTTGGGCGCAATCCGACCTGAGGCCTTACTCGGTGGCACCCCAGCTGGAAGCTTCGCCGGATATGGACGAAGCCGAGGAGCAATCGCTCACCCGGGTTTCGAGGGTCATCAGGGCGTCACCCCCCGCATCTCCTCCGAATGAGGCCGACATGGAAGGCGGAGAGGTTCTTTTAGATCTCGATTTCATTTCGGTCAATATGCCGCCGGAGGGCGATGCCCCGACGGATATGGCGTTCAGCGCCGATGGATCTACGTTCATCATCTCCCATCGAGACAGTCGAAACCTGGTCGTCTTCGACGCCGAAACCCGCAACGTGCTGGCGACGATCCCCTTGAGTGGCTCTCCAAACTCCCTGGCGCTCACTTCGGACGGCGGTTATGCGGTGACCGCAAATCTATACGAGGATACGGCATCGATCGTCGATCTCAGGTTGGGGGCGGAAGTGGCCGTGGTCCCGGTGGGGGCTCAACCCGGAATCGTCCGCATGGCTCCCGACGATTCCAAAGCGGTGGTCGGCAATACCCTCGACGGCGACCTCTCGATCATCAATCTCTCCTCGATGCAAGAGGTCGGTCGCTTGCCGGCAGCTGATTTCAGGCAGGCCTACTCGTATGGTCCCTTTGGATTCGATTTAGATTTCACTCCGTTTGAAATCAACTCCAAGAATAAGTTAATTTTCCCCGCTTTCTTCGACGACCAAATCCTCTTCATCGACTTGGAGACCGGTACCTCGAAAGTAGTGGCCTCCCAGCCGAAACCCGCCTTTGTAGATCTGAGCCGCGACGGTAAAACAGCGGTGGTTTCTCACGGCTCCGATTCCCGTGTCTCGGTGATCGACATGTCGACCGAGACCATCACCAAGAGCATCTTCGTCGGTGGGACTCCCAACATCTTGCCCCTCGTCGCGATCAACCCGGAGAAAACGAAGGCCGTGGTCACAGTGCTCAATGCCGTGAGGATCGTGGATCTCGAGACCGAGGCCGTATCCGGAGACTTGAGCACGGGTTGGGTCAATGGGTTGCTGACCAGCTTCGACGGCAGCTACTGCGTGATGGGCAATTTCGAAGGCAGCCTAGTGGATTGGCAGGCAGACACCTTGATCAGTGGGCTCATCTCGAGCTGGACTCCGGACGAGCTGGCGGTTTCTCCGGCGGATCCACGCGCGGCTACCGCCCATTCCCTGCGCAAGGAGCACACGGAGGTCATCCGCATCGACGGCAAATTCGGCTTTCTGGAAGGCGAGGTGCCGACCGGCCCCCAGCCGGAAGGCGACAGGGCGCGTGATGTCGCAGTTTCTTTGGACGGCTCGCAGGCCGTGGTGATCAATAATCACAGCCAAAACGCGACGATCATGGATCTCGAAAAGCGTGTCGTCACCGCTGTCGTTCCCGTGGGACAGCGCCCGGGCGGCGTGGCGATCACCCCTGACGGCACGACCGCGGTGGTCGCCAATCTGGATTCGCCCTTCGCCTCGGTGATCGATTTGGCGAGCGGCACGGTCGAAGAGGTGGCGATCTCGCGACGGGGCAGCCGGGTCGCCATTTCACCGGACGGACAATACGCTTACATTGCCGTGGTCGCCGACGGTGACGGCGTTTGGAGAATCAACCTGCAGACCCTGAGCCCGGAGGGACCCCGAATCCTCACCGGCAATATGGGTGGAATCGGATTGGGTTTCGACCAAGCGAGCGGCATGACCCTGAGCCCTGACGGTTCCATTCTCGTGACCTGCGGCAGCTATAGCGACGACATATCGATTGTCGACACCACCGCTTGGACGGAAATCGCCCGAGTCCCGGTTGGGGATTTCCCGGTTCGAGCCGTGTTTTCGCGGGATTCCGAAACGATTTACGTCAGCAATCGAAACGAAAGCACCGTCTCGGTGGTGACACGGATCGGCGATCCATGGAGCCAGGTGGATAGGGCGTGGGTCGGGGCCTATCCCCTCGAGCTCGCCTTGGATCCCGCCGGGGAAAACCTTTATGTGGGTAATTACCAAGATCGACTGATTTCGGTGGTGGACACCGCGAGCCGGGATGTGGTCGACAGCATACTTTTGCCGCAACCCGACGGCGCCGGCCAACCCGTCGGGCTCCATGTGTCTAGAAACGGAGAGCGGCTCTACGTGGCCGCCAACGGCGGTGACTTCCACGTGATCGACACGTCCACCCGCGGCTTTGCCGCCACCCTCAGCACCGGTCTCGCCCCAGCGGCAATGGTCTTCAGCGAAGCCACCGGCTGCGCACACATAGCCGCACCGCTCGGGGAAGACGGCTTGTTCGTCATTTGCGTATCCGCCGTCGGTCAAATCTTCGTCGACGGCTTTGAATCAGGCAGCTTGTCCGCCTGGCAGTGAGCGGCTGAGCTCTACATCGACGGGCCATCACCGACACAACGAGCGTTTCTCAGTTGCCGGTCGGCTTGCGTGTCCAGCGCTCGGTGCGACCGAAGAGCGAGACGCCGAGGAAACCGCGTCTACGCAGCTTCGGATCCGGGCTCTCATCGAGAACGGCCGGACCGGGCCGTAGTAGGTGCCCGGCGCGGTGACGGTCCGATCTCAGGAGGTCAGGCGCAGCTCGAAGATCAAGCCAGGTGTGTCGGGGTCCGAAGGATCAAAGAGTTCGAGTCGGTAGTCACCGGGTTTCAAGGGCTCGGTGGGTAGCAGGAGGAAGATCTCGGCAGTGCCGGTGCGTCGGGCTCGGCCGCTCCAAACGGCGGTTTCGGATCCTTCGAAGAAGAGCTTCAGTCGGTATTCGAGCTTCGAGCCGACCCCCACGTCCAGGAAGACGGCTATGTATCGGGCGTCGCCGAGCGTCAGGGCTCGTGGCGGCTCAGAGGTCTCGCCCTGTCTGATGGCAGCTCGCGGGCTGAGCCATTCGAACGGCAGATTCACCAAGGGCTCTACCTCCGGCCGGGAAATTCGGGTCGCCGGGTGATCGTCTACCTGGCCGCGCCCCAACCAACCCGCGGCCAAGCCCACGGTCAGCAGCGCCGAAGCGGCGAGGGCCAAAGTCGCGTTACGAGGCCAGCTTGAAGGGCCGGCGGAGGGCTTGGTCGCACGTTCCTGCACGGCGGCGAGCTGGGAATCGGCGGTGTCCAAAAGCCGATTTCGAGCGGCCGTCAGCTCTTCTACCAAATCACGATGCTCGAGCTCGGCTCGGGTATCTTGATCGAGCCCGTTCTCCTGAATCGCGGCGTCCCGATCCGAGAGGTGTTGAAGCACGGCCTGGAGGTCGGCCGTGCTCAGCTTGCCGACGATCCTGAGCCGCGGGAGCCGATCAGCGGCGATCCAAAGAGCGAGCTCACAGCGGACCGTCAGCGGACCCACCTCGCTTTCGACTACCAAGTCCGTCGCGGTGGCCTGGGGATCGAGGTCCGCGGGCACCCACCGCCACGCTGGAGTCGGAAGATCTCTCCGCTCCACCACCAGCCAGAAGTCGGGACGGCTCGACGCCCGATCGACGAGCGTCAAGATCTCGCCCGGTGCGGCAATCTCGGAGTGGACCGAGCCCGGGGATCGGCTCGAAGCTCGGCCGGTTTGAAGGCGGAGGGCGTTTTTGAGGTCGAGATCTTTCATGGTAGCTCCACCGATTGGCAGTCGCGAAGCAAACGGCCGAGCGTGGTGTATAAGCTCTTCAAGCTGTCTCGGGGAATGTCGAGAAGATCGGAAACCCGCCGCCTGGAGGTCGGCCGGGTCGGATCGCCTTCGGTGACTTGGTGGCGCACGAGTGTCCACAGCCGGCGCAGGCGATCATGGGTCTTGGGGGTTTCGGAAAGCTCTTCGATGCGCGAGCTGACGCAATGGGTGAGACTTTCGAAAGCTTGCCGTTGCTCGAGCCGGGTGTCGGGTTCCACTTGTTTCGCCAAGCTGCCGAGCTCGTCATCCGGA
Organism: uncultured bacterium; assembly: GCA_965366625.1. Classification (GTDB taxonomy): domain Bacteria; phylum Acidobacteriota; class Thermoanaerobaculia; order Multivoradales; family J023; genus JAUIJL01. The sequence goes on along the minus strand of CBDUGP010000040.1, from coordinate 10,474 downwards.
TTCGCCGGCAAAGATTTCTCGGAGTATGCCCAAATCGCGTTCCACTTTCGCCGGGCATCTTCCTTGAGCGGCTCCAACAGCTGAGCAAAGGTGAAGACCTCGAGCTCGAGATCGCGCAGGGAATCCACGTGCTCGGCGAGCCGGCGGACCAAGCGGTCGCGCCTCTTGCCCCGGGCGTTGACCATTTCGGGCAGCAGGTCGTTGTTCCACGCAGCGATCCGCGAACCCAAGGAAATCGTATCGTGCTCGGTGGTTTGCTTCGGGTCCGATCGCGGATCAAAGCCGAGCACCGTGTCGTTGCGGATCCGCTCGTCGCCGGCCAGAACGTAGAGCCTGCCATCGTCGCAGCAGCATCGAATCGCCGATTGAAGGGTGGTGAAAACCCGAAAGCCCAGCGGATCGTGTTTTTTTTGGAGATCGTAAAGATAATTGTGAATCGAACGGAAAACCAATCCGTCGACATTGTCCTTGGCGGCGAGGTGTGCCCGGAGGCCGCCGAGCCGGCTGAGGAAGACGAATTTGTAACAGTCGGCCACCAGCTCGTCGAGGGCTTCGGGGTCTTGCCAGCTGGCGAGGCCGAAGATGCCGAGGCATCGAGGTTTCATCCACCAAAGGGAGCGCCGCTTCAGCTCCAACACCAAAACACCGCGAAGCCGCGCCCAGAGCAGCTCGAAGGTGTCGGGATCCGGTGCCTCACCGGGCTCCAACCCTCGCACGTAATCCGTGAAGGTGAAGCCCGTGGAGGTGAGGTCTGTGGTGGTGGGGGCGGGGTCACCCGAATCGGCCTTCATTGGCGGTCTCCGTGAAGTTGGAAGGCCGCCCAATAATAGGGAGCCGCCTTGGCTTCGGATCCGTCGGAGCGGCCGATCAACGACAGCTGGGCCGAGCGCAGGGCGTCGTCCTTGGCCATGCCCCGGCGCAGCTCGCGGTAGAAGCGCACCATCAGCTCGGCGGTCGTCGGATCCTCGACATTCCACAGGCCGGCGACCACGGATGCGGCGCCGGCGTATTGGAAGGCTCGGGTGAGGCCGATCAGCCCCTCCCCGTCCACGTACTTGCCGGTGGCCGTCCGACACGCGGAGAGCACCACGAGATCCGCGTCGACCCGCACTCGCTCGAAGATCTCCCAGACCTGAAGCAAGCCGTTTTCAGGCCCACCCTGACCGAGACTGAGCACGATCGACGAATCGAGGGGGAAACGCTCATCCAGCAGACCGTGGGTGGCGAAGTGGACATAATCCACGCTCGGGCTCAGCGACTTGGCCCGTTGCTCGGTGGCCTCCGCCCCCAGCCACAAACGCCCTCGATCGGCGAAGAGCTCGGCGATTTGCCGGGCCTCACGTCGGCTGCCGGGTAAGGGCTGGAAATCGAAATAGCGCGACATGGAACGCACTTGCGGTTCCAGGAGCTCCGGCTCGGAGGCCGCCGTGGCGGCCTTTTCGGCGGCGAAAAGCGGATCTCCGAATGCGACCAAATCGCTTCGGGGACCCGCCCGCGGGCGCCGATGGCGTAGTTGGGTGTAGAGCGTGGCCGACACGATCGTATGGATGGGCATTTGCTCGATCCAATATCGTCGATCGGCCCGATCGGCCGGGGATCCCGGGACCAGGGCGGCGAACGGTAGCTGAAAAAGGGCTCCATCCGGCACGATCAAGGCTCGGCGACCTCGATCGAGAATCCCTTGGGCCGGTGCCAGCAGCTTCCGATACAGCTCGGCGGCGGCGGCGAGCAACGGCTCGAACGACCTCGACGAGGGATTTCGTCGCTCCTCGATCAATTGCAAGAAACCCCGCACCAGATCCCTCAGCTCGGCCTCACCGATGTCGAGGTCGATGACCTTTAGGGACTTCTCGGCGTCGACGGCAAAAAGGTGGCTCGACTCGGCGCCGACACTGAAGGACAGCAGCACGGTTCCCGGGTCGAGGGCCCCTCGGATCTGGTCCAGGTCCGCCGGCCGGGGGTCCTCGAGCTCCGCCAAACGCGGCGATGCTTCACGGATGCGTCCTCGCAAGGCCCGACGCTCGCTGTGCAGCTGCTCGAGCTGTGCGCGCAGCTCCCGGCGCTGGTCGGCGCTCGTCTCCGGCCGGGTCACCTGCTCCAGGATTCGATCGTGGCGCACGGCCAAACGGCGACGCTCCCGTTCCAGCTCCTCTGGCACGTCGGCGAAGACCAAATCCCGCTCGGCGAGCATCGCGAGCAGGCTGCGGGCGCGTCGGCCTTCGAGCACCTCGAACGCTTCCGCGGGGCGCTCGAGCTCGAGCAAGATCTCGATGGCGGACCGGTAGACGTAACCGTAACGGGCCCGGAAGCTGCCCTGTAGCTCCCGCGCGCCGCCCAATTTGCCGATCTGCGCTTCGAGGATCTCGATCGCCCGACTCAGATGAGCCCAAGCCACCCGAGGCCGGTTCTTCCGGCGTGCGATGCGGGCCAGTCGCTCGAAGCATTCCACTTGGTGGTAGCTCTCCAATCCCTGCTGCTCGAACAGCTCCAGGGCGCTCGACAAATATCGCTTTGCCGCCGGCAGCTCGCCGGTCCGGAGCTTGACCTCACCCAAGGTGCTGTAGGCCACCGCCGTGGCGTGGCTTTCAGGGGCCAGGGGTTCCAGGATGCGCACGGCCTCTTGTAGATGACGCTCCGCGGTGGCGAAATCGCCTTGCTCCAGGGCCAGAGTACCGAGGTTGATCCTCGACGAGGTGCTCGCCAGCTGGCCCGACTCCGAGGCTTGTTGGATGGCAAGGGCGCGACCCAAGAGCTCGGCGGCTTCCGCCGGCCGGCCCCGGCGCTGGGCCAAGACGCCGAGATCGTTCCAGCCGGACGCGGCCGGCAAGCTATCCGGCGCTCGCTCCTGCTTGAGCTCGAGAGCGAGTTTCAGGTGTTTCTCCGCGGCGGCAAAATCTCCCCTCTCCATCAGCAGCGTGCCCAGCCCGGCTTCCAGGGTCGACCTCTTTTCTCCCTCGGGCGCCACCCGCAGCTGAAGCTCGAGAGCTTCGCGATACCAAGCCTCGGCGCGGGCGAAGTCGCCTCGTTGACGGGTGATCGAGCCGAGATTCATGCGCAAGAGGGCCACCTCGAGACTTTCCGGAGAGACCTCTTCGTGGATTGCCAAAGCTTGAAGGTAAAGGCTCTCGGCCTGAGCGAGATCTCCGTATAAGGCCGTCAGATTACCGAGATTGAGCAGGGTGCCGGCGACCGCAGAGCCATTTGGGGCCAAGCGTCGCTGGATTTCCAATGCTCGGTGATAGTGGCCCAGGGCTCGCTCCAGGTCGCCACGATTCTTGGCCACCACCCCTAGGCTCACCAGATTGTTGGCCACGTGTATGCTGTCGTCGGGGGCGTGGTGGCGTCGAATCTTCAGGGCGCGTTGCAGGTAGCTTTCCGCGGCCCCGTAGTCACCAGCGCCGAATTTCAATGCGCCGAGGTTGTTCAAGCAGGCCGCGGCATTCAACGACAACGGATCCAAGCGTTCGAAGATCTCCAAAGCCTTTTCATGGTAGCGCAACGCGGCGGAGCGATCTCCATGGGACGCGGGCAAGACCCCCAAATTCATCCAACCGACGGCCATCTCGACCGAATCTGGGGCGATCTCTTGCAGAAGCTCCACCGCCCGCTGGTAAGCCGAGCGAGCATCGTCGTAACGCCCACGGACCCTGGCTAAACGCCCCTCGGCGGTCCAGATCCGTACCCTCATCAAGCTGCGCGGTGCCAGCTCGTCGACCCGTTCCGAGGCAGAGCTCAGCCACTTGCCGGTGGCCTCTACATCGTCGCGGGTTTCGGCGACCTCGGCCAGATAGCTCCAGAGGTCCGCTTGGCCGAGCCCTCCGCGCCACTCGGACTCCCAGATTTCGAGGGCTTTCCGCAGAGCGGTTTCGCTTTCTTCCAGCCGACTCCGAGGCAGGGTGGCTAGGCCCCAGGCTCGCCAAACCTCGGCAAGCTCCCGGGGGGACTCGGCAAGCTCGATCGCTTCGCGCATGAAAGGCTCGGCGATCTCCTGCTCCCCTGCCCTGATCAGCCGCTCTCCCGCGCGCAGAAGCAACCAGCAGCGGTCGGTTCGGGATGGGGTCGAGATCGCCGTTCGGCGCCAGATTTCGGCGGCGGCCCGGGCATCACCTTCGGCGAGCCGATCTACCCCTGAGATATAGGCCGCCGAAATGCCTACCGGCAGCTCCGGCCGAACCCTAGCCTGCCATTTTCCCACTCCGACCACAACCTGGAACGATTCCCCCAATGCGCCAGGCCCGGACCGGCGCTCGCCCCGCAACCGGACCGAGCCCCGGGGGGCGTATTGCATTTGCAGCCAACGCCAATCGAACGGTGATTCCAAGCTGCCCGAAGCGCCGTCCGGCCTTTCCCACGAGTCCAACCGATCCCCGACTTCGATCCCGGCCGCGCCCAGGGCGGAGCCGACCGGCACCTCCTCCACGATCACCCCGGCAGTGATCGGGCTCGCGCCGGTCCACATCCACAGAAGGGCCGTTCCCAAGACGGCTTTCCATCGGCATCGAGTCTTCCTGGACATAAGCTTACTGAAAGGTTTTTCTGCGTGGGCCACGGTGGCGAACGAAAAAAACCCTGTCAAAGCCTCACCTCCCTGAGGGCCTGGTAAGCAGCCGAGTCCGACACCATCTCCCTCGGTGCGGTTGGGTGTCGGGCTGCGGGTGTGCTTCTAGAAGACTAGCTCAGTTTTCGTCTGAAAGCGCCTCTCCGTGGCAAGGTATCTTCGAATTCGGGCGACTGGTCCGCAAGAGCCACAAGCCGATGAGCATCAGGAAACCCATCAACACACCGAGGCTGAGCTCCGAAAGGGTGGGAATTTCCACCGGTACGTTGTCGGACACGGTCCAGCTGAAAGTCGCCGGGGTCGGATCGACGTTGCCGGCGGAATCGAAGGCCCGCACCTCGAAGAAATAACCCGCTTCCGGGAGATCCACGAACGGCAGCGGCGGAGCGCACAGGGTGAAGGGCTCGCCCGAGAAGCTGCACTCGTAACCGGCGATATCGACCGAGTCGAGACCGATGAACTCGAAGGTCACCGAGTGGGACCGGGTCACACCGCCGTCGGGTATTTGCAGCCCTCCTTCCCCGGCCGCGGAGGTGATCAAGGTGTCGGGCGGCGTGGTGTCGACGACTTGGATTTCGACGTCGTCTTGATCGAAGGCATCGTCGGGATCTCGCACGGTCAGGGTGATCAAGTGTGTGCCGAGACCGAGCATGACCTCGTCGATCGGCTGGGTCGAAAGGGGCGTGCCGTCCTCTTCCCACTCGAAGGCCAAAGGATCTCCATCGGGATCGGACGAGCCGCTGCCGTCGAGGGTCGCCGAAGCGCCTTCTGGAGACGTCGCCTCGACGATCTGCGCCGGGCCGGCCTCCGCGATGGGCACTTGGTTGATGAATTGCAAGACCACCAAGAGCGTGTCGTCGTCGTCCAGGGTCAAACCCGAGACCAGCTCCGAGGCGAAGCCGCTGCCGTTCGGCGGTGTGACCCTCAAGCTGAAAGTGCCTTCATGGGGCAGCAGAACGATCCTGGCAAAGCCGTTCGCGTCGGTGGTCTCCTCACCCGTATTCGATCCCGAGACTTCGATTCCAGGGGCGATTTCGAATCGGGTCGTCAGGTTGTTGCTGGTGTTCAGGGCCGAGCGCACCCGGATGGAAGTCTCGGGTATCGGGGTTCCGTTGGGGTCGACCACGGTGATGTCGAGAATCCGACCCGGCAATTGGAGATCGAGGCTCAGGTTCGTGCTCAAGTCCAAAGTCATGACGGTTTGAACCACGAAAGTATCGGGAATCATCGAGGCCCCCGGGTCGGCTCCGGACGAGCGCACCTGCAGGTTGTAGGTGTCGGGCACCAAGTCGGTCGAGAAAGTGCTGTTCGCCGCCATGAAACCATCGAAAATGAGGATGTCTTCCGGCTCGAGAAAGACGCGATACCGCTGCTCGGGCACCGGGATGTCGAATCGATCCCGCAGGCTGCCGCTCAATGCCGATGGGGTATCCAGCACGGCGGTGAACGACGCATCGCTCAACAGCTCGATGCCCTCGAAAATCTGGCGGGGCAAGCCCGTCGCTTCCGAGGGCGTGACGGTCAATCGCACGTTGTGGCAAATGAGATGGCGGATTTGCGCCTGCCCGAGGGCATCCGTCGTGCGCTCGTCGGTGATTGCGCTCCGAAGCGGGTCGATCGGCAAGCCGGGCAATAGATCGAAAGCCACCCGTTGCAGGCATTGCGCGGCTACCTCGGCGTCGGGCACCGCGTTCGAGGAGCTGTCCGTGACCGTCAGGTCGAGAAAGACGTTGGGCAAAGTGATGTCTTGCTCAACACTGGTCATCAGATCGAGGTTGCCTAGGGTTCGGAGGTTGAGCCCAGGAAGCTCGGCCACCTCGTCGGCGGTCTCACTTCCATTTTGAACCCTCACTTGGTAGGCGCCGGGTTGCATGGGCAGGCTGAAGTCGCCGGTGTCGACATCGGTGCGTCGAGCCGTTGAGAGTAGGCCGAGCGTCAGGTGGACTCGATCGTCGAGGGCGGGATTGGCGTCGCGGTCCTGCAAGACGCCGGTAAAAAACACCGGCGGTGGGATCTCCAAGGTGAAAGCGCTGTCTTCGAAGACGTCGAATCCTTCGGGCGCGATTTGAGGCAAGCTGGTCTCGACGGGTGGGGTCGCCCGGAGCGGGGTCTGGCAGGGGAAGAGCGTCAAGGTGGCGCGGCCCTCGGCGTCGGTGGTTCCCGCGGCGCTACGAACACCGGTTGCGGTGACCGCCAACCCGGGAAAGAGCTCGAAGCTACCGTCACATCCGGGATTGTCGACGGTCGCATCGGGAACCGGTTGGTCGAGGGGATCCACCACCGTGACGTCGGCAAAAACGTTGGGTAGGGTCAGAACCTCATTCAAGTCACCGGTAATCTCCAAAGAGCCGTCCAATCGGTAGGTGCGCGGGATCTGCGCGGCTCCGGCGTTGCTGTTGGGTCGCGTCACGCGGACGGCGTAGGTGCCGACTCGAAGCACCAACGAAATAGCACCCTCATCGTCCGTACGCTGGATCACCGAGACGTTGGTTTCGCTGTGGGTGAAGCGAAAGTCCTGGTTCGCTGCCGGCATACCATCGCGGTCCTGCAACACGAAGTCGATCTCGGCGAGCTCCAAGGGCACCAGCACCACGTCCTGCTCCAGGTCATCGAGCACCTCGACATCGGGCAGACTCACCTCGCGAAAGCCGCTGTTGGGCACCGGCGTGTAATGAAGATCGTAGGTGCCCGCCGGCACCTTGATCGAGTAGCTCCCTCCGGCATCGGTGGCGGCCGAAGCGACCAGATTCTCGGTTCCGGGCACAAAGACCTCCACCGTCACTCCTTCGAGCGGTGCCAGCTCGTTGTCGCTCACAACGCCGAAGATGACGGGATTTCCCGCCCCTGACCACAAGATGGTCGGCGTCGCCAACATCCAGACGACGAGAACCGCCGAGAGCTTAGATCCGAATCTCCGGCTCCAACGCAAGATCTCCATAACGAATCCCCTCGAAGCATGGCTCAAACCTCAGTGAGAGCCGTTCACGGGTAACGCCTCGGGCCGAAAGGAAATCAGCCCGGGGCATGCAATCAGTTATGGAGCTTTTAACTGTCGGTTATTTCGATTGGCGGGTTGTCACATGATTTCTGCTCCTCCTCCACGACCGATCCCGACGCTCCCGGGCCACGGCAAGTCGGCGGCGGCGGGGTCGCTCGACCCCGTTTCGAGCGTGTGGGAGCGCCTCCTCGCCTCCTCGTCTCATCGTCCGTTCGTCGGCAATCCGGCTTCCCGGCACAGCTTGACGAAGCTCGGCAGCCGTAGGCCCAGGGCGCGCAGCTCCTCCACCAAGGGCTCCGCCTCCTCCACCCGACCGAGCCGGAGCAGGGCTTCGGCCAGCAAGCTCTTGGGCAGCCATTCCTCCGAGCTCGTTAATGGCTCCAGCAGCTCGACCGACCGCTGCCAGGCGTCGCGCGCCGCTTCCGGCTCGCCCTTGAGATCGTGCATTCGGCCCTCGACGAGGTAGATGCTGGCCGGCCCGACGGGGTCCGCTCCGTGGCTCGCCGATCCGGTCGGTGCTTGGAAAAAAGAGCGGGCGTCGGCCAGACGAGGCGCCGCCGGCCCGGGCTCTCCCATATCGCAATAGAGGCTCCCGAGCTCGGTCGAATAGAGCGCGACTCTGCTGTTCATCGGTTCACCCGAGTGGATCTCGATGGCCGCAAGAAAATTAGCTTCGGCCGCAGCGAAGTCCCCGCGTTCCTGGAGGAGCCGGCCGAGTCGCCCGAACACACCAACGGCCCAACCATGATCGAGGCCCACGGTCTCGTCGAGCACCTCGAGCGCTTGGCGTATCAAGGATTCGGGACGGTCGAGGTCACCCTGCTGTAGGTAGACCTCGGCCAGGAAAGTGAGGGTACTGACCAGGGCCAGATTTCTTCCTTCGGGCATACGCCCATGGATCTCGACAGAGCGGTTAAACAGCGTCTCGGCCTGGTCGAACCGCCCGGTCCGGCTGTAGAGGATCCCAAGGTTGGTGATGGCATTGATGAGAAAGGGATTCTCCGGGCCCAGGTGGGCTTCGTAGATTTCGAGGGATTCCAGCAAGAGCGGCTCGGCGAGGGCGAGGTGGCCCTGGTCGCGGTAGAGGTTGGCGAGGATTCCCAACACGCCGGCGCGGTTGATCTGGTCGAACGTCGTCAACGGCGGGATCTCGAGGATCCGCTTCAGGACCTTCTCAGCGTCCTCGAAATCCCCTTGATCTTTGGTAACCATCGCGAGAATCAGCAGGGCTTCGGGCATCTCGGAATCGGGAAGATCGCCCTCGACCCGTTCGAAGAGGGCGACCGAGCGCTCGGCCTGCTCCCGAGCCTCGGGTAGCCGTTCGAGGAAGCGCAGCGCATAGGCCAGGTCCCGGCGCAGTCTCCCCACCTCGGGATGGTTCGGGCCTACCGCGCGCTCCGCCAGGTCGAGGGCCCGCAGCAGCTGGGTCTCCGCTTGCTCGAAACGCGACAGCTCGTTGTAGGTCGCGGCGATCGTGCGCAGAACCATGGCTCGTTGGAGGGCGTCGATGTCCAGCCCTTCCTGAATCGTGAACGATTCTTCGAGCAGGGGCAGGGCCTGTTCGAAAGCACCCAAGTAATAGTAGATGGTCCCCAGGGTGCTCAGCAGCCGTGCCCGGACCTCGGGCTGCTCCGTGAGCTCCTTGCGCGCCTTTGCCGCACCGCGGTCGAGAAGGTCGCGAACCGTGATCTCGGCCGGGTCGCCCGCGAAAGGACTGGAGGCCTCGAACATCTCGGTCATGAATTGGATCACGTGCTCGGCGGTAGCCGCCTCGCGGTTGGCGCGGTGGGCTTCGCGCGTGGTGGTGAGTAGGCCCGCGGCCACCGACAGGAGAATCAGCGCTGCGGCGGCGACCCAAACCCGATGGCGACGGACGAATTTGACCAAGGTATAGAGTCGGCTCGGTGGGCTCGCAAGCACCGGCTCATGGCGCAAGAACCGTTCGATGTCCGCCACCAGCTCGCCGGCACCGGCGTAGCGGTGCTCGGGCTCCTCGGCCATGGCCTTCATCACAATGTTGTCCAGATCGCCCCGCAGGCTCCGCTCCCAGGCACCCGCTTCGGCGTCCCGCTGCTCGGCCCGCTGTGCCTTGACGTCCAAATCCAGGGATTGCCAAAACTCACTCGGCGGCCGTAACGAGTCCCGCTCCATCAGCTCCTTCAGCGATTGGGCCAGGGTCGATTCATCGATCTCGAAGGGCGCTTCGCCGACCAGCAGCTCGTAGAGCAGCACCCCGAGGGAATACATGTCCGACCGCATGTCGGCCTCGCCGCCACCCAGCATCTCTGGACCGGTGTAGGCCGGGCTGCCCAGCAGGCTCTGCCCGGTCAACGCCACCGTGCCGGCGGCCAGAGGATGGTCGATGGCTTTGGCGATACCGAAATCGATCACCTTCGGCACCGCCGAGCCGCCGTGCTCGGTGACCAGGACGTTGGCGGGTTTGAGGTCGCGGTGGATGATGCGCTTTTGATGCCCGTGCTCGACGCCCCGGCAAGTGGCGATGAAGAGCCCGAGGCGCGACTCCAGGTCCATCCGACGCTGGTCGCAATGCTCGGTGATCGACAGGCCGTCGATATATTCCATCACCAAATAAGGGTCGCCCTCCTCGGTGGTCTCGGCGCCGTAGATCCGGGCCACGTTGGGGTGCTCCATCCGCCCCAGGGCGCGGCGTTCGACATCGAAACGCAGCAGCTCTTTGCCCTCCGCCATGGGTGTGCGCAAGAGCTTGATCGCCACCCGTCGCGGTACGGGCTCCTTCTGCTCCGCTAGATACACCACTCCCATGCCGCCTTGTCCGATCCGCTTGAGAAGACGGTAGGGGCCGATGTGGCGTTCGCTGGAGATATCACCGGCTTCAAGGGTTCCCGGATGCCCGGCGCCCGGATGCCCGGCGTCGGCCACCCGCAACGGCACGCGGA
>CBDUGP010000039.1:0-70510 GCA_965366625.1 uncultured bacterium | reverse complement strand
ATCTACCCGGCACCTCTCGCCGGCAACTACCCGGCACCTGCCAATCCATTGAAGGGGAAGAAGATCCCGGCGAAGTCGACGTCGATCCCGACCCCTTCCATCTACCCGGCACCTCTCGCCGGCAACTACCCGGCACCTGCCAATCCATTGAAGGCGAAGAAGATCCCGGCGAGGTCGACGTCGATCCCGACCCCTTCCATCAAGAAGAATCGGACCCGACAACCGGTCGTAAATTGGTCCTGCCGCACACCGCGTCTTCCGGCCTGTGGGTGCTCAGTGCCGACACCGCGGGACGAGCCGTCGGCCTCTACGATGATCGCGGGCAACGCCTGGCCGTCTCGGAGTCGGGTTTTCAAAGACTCCTCTTGCCGGGAACCTACTTCCTACAACTGGAAGAAGCATGGAACTCCAAATCCAGCCAGCCGGCAACCCTCCGAGCGCGTCCTTGGTAAAGAAGCTAGCCAGAACAAGAGCCATTTAGCCCCAAAATACCAAGCCGGCGGGCCCCAAAACGGCTCGCCGGCGTTTTTCGCTCCTAGCGGGGCAACCCGGAAAGGACATGCAGGGCCGCCTCGAAGAGGCAAGGCATGGGTAGCCACCGAATTCATTCGGTGGTGGCCCGCCCGGCTGACAGCTTAAGATTCGTTAGATTCGTTGGCACGTTCTGGGGACCCCGCCGGCAAACAAGCCCGCCAACGCTGCTCGGCCTTCAAGGTCACCAAGGCGTCGCTTCCTCGGACTTCTTGCAGTCGATCAAAAGCTTTCTTCAGCTTGGGCAAGGCCTCGGCGCATCGCCCCTCGGCCGCCATCAACGCACCTTCCAAGCTGTCGAGGCTCGCCAGCTCCCACGCCCGCTCCTGATAGTCGGTCGAGTGCTCTCGAGCCTTCGCGAAATGCTCTTCCGCCGCTCCAAGGTCGCCCCTAAGCAGGCTCAGCTCCGACAGGTGCTCGTACGTCCGGCCGACGCTCGGCAGTCCTACAAGATCTAATCGCATGGCCAGGGCTTGCTCTAGAAGTTCCTTCGACTTCTCGAATTGCCCCTCATCCATTTCAATGCGGCCCATCAGATCGAGCGTAGAAGCCCGACCGGAACTCTTGGAATCGCGAATCGCCAGGGCTCTTTGGGCATGGCGCCGTGCTAAGTCTACTTGCCCCCAAGTCCGGTACAGAGAAGCAAGCTTTTGATGGCTACTCGCCAGGTATGAACGTAGTTCTGGACTCTTTTCGTATTCAAGGCGACGCTCGTCGAGCACCTCCAGGAAACCGATTTCAGCCCTTGACCACTCACCTTGCATCATCCAACTGGACGCGATGTTGTCCTTCACCGCCCAGATGTCGGCCGGCGCGTGGCCATCTTCTTGTCGAACCTTCAAGATGGCTTCCAGCTCTTCTCGATAGCTCTGAAACGCTCCTCTCTTGAAGTCCACAGAGGCCAGGTTCGCTCGGCAAGTCAAGACTTCGTCATGGCGACCATGGAAGTAGCCTTCAGAAATACTTACGCATCCTCTGAAGACCTTTTCCGCTCCATTGAGCTTCCCTAGCTCTAAAAAGAGGGCACCGAGCCGCTTCAGGAACTCGACCTTTGCAGCCGAATCGACTCGACTCTTTACGATCCATTGATAGCCCTCCTCCCCCAAGAAATCGACTACAGTCCTATCGCCTGATGCACCGGCTTTCGGTCCTGCGTCGTCCAACATCTTGAGCAACAGAGCCATTGCTTCTTTGGTGCTACCTTCAGCCACTTCTTTTTCCTTGAGCAAGACAAACGAGACAGCCCCGAAAGTCGCCACGAGCCCAAAGAAACTCGCCGCCACCGCGACGCCGATCCAATGCCGACGCACGAATTTTGCCGCTCGATAGGTCCACGCGCCCGTGGACGCTTCCACCGGCAAGCCCACCAAGTGCCGCCGGATGTCCTCTTCGAGCTCTTGAGCCGAGCCGTAGCGTTCTTCGGGCCGCTTGCGCAACGCCTTGAGAACGATTTGATCCAGGTCCCCTTTGAGCCTTCGGCTTAGGCGCCGGTCTTTTTCTTCCGAAGAGCCCGACTGCTCTTTGCGGCGACGAACCGCGGTGCTGGGTCGTTCTACGGGCTGGTCGCAGACCGCACGGGCGAGTTCGTCACCCCGAGAGGTTTCGAGACGATACGGACCGACCCCCGTCAGCAGCTCAAAAAGCAGCACACCTAGGGAATAGATATCGCTGGCGGTGGTAATCGCCTCCCCGGTGATCTGCTCCGGGCTGGCATATCGCGGCGTCATGAGCCCTTCGCGGGTCCCGGTGACCACGGTTCGATCGGCCAGATCCTGATCCAACAGCTTGGCGATGCCGAAATCCAAGAGCTTCGGCTCGCCGTCTTCACCGATCAGAATATTGCCAGGCTTCAGATCCCGGTGCACAATCAAATTGCGGTGAGCAAATTGCACGGCGCTGCAGACCTTGCGAAAAAGCTCCAAGATCTCCTCGACCGACAAGTTGTGGCTTTCGCAATAACGATCGATCGGCTCACCTTCGACGTACTCCATAACGAAATACGGCAAGAGGTCTTCGGTGGTGCCGCCGTCGTGCAGACGGGCGATGTGGGGGTGCTCGAGACGAGCCAGAATTTGCCGCTCGTTGTGGAAGCGCCGCACCAGGAGATCATCCAGGTCGAGCCCGCGACGGATCACCTTGAGCGCTACCTGCTTCTCAAAGTCCGCCCGCTCGGCCAGGTAAACGGAGCCCATTCCGCCCCGTTCCAGCAGTCGAACGATTCGATAGGGCCCGATCTCGCCGCTTCCACCCTCTGGCTCCCCAGCCCTGGCACGAAAATCGAAAGCCGGGCGACCCAGGGGACCGGACGAGTCATCCACCCGCGTTTCCAACAACCCATAAACTTCGTCCCGCAACAGGTCGTCGTCGGCACATTGCGCTTCCAAAAAAGCGAATCTCTCCGTCTCGGGCAGCTCCAAGGCTCCTTCGAGCAGCTCCATCAATCGACGTTGTCGCTCGTGGGACACCTACGTCTCGGCTCCTGGATCGCTCTTGCCTTCGGCCCGGCTCATCTCATGGCGTAACCACAATCGAGCAGCTTGCCAATTTCGGGCCACCGTATTGATGGAAATATCGAGTTCCCGAGCGATTTCTTCTTGGGTCAGGCCGACGAAAAACCACAACATGATGATTTTATATTTTCTCGGATCGACCGACTTCAAATCATCCAGAACATCGTCCAACAACACCAAATCCGGATGGGGATCATCGACATAAAAAATAGTTTCATCAAGAGAGAGGTTCTTGACTCCGGCCCCGCGCTTGGCCGCATTGCGCTTGCGCGCCCGATCCACCAGGATGCGGCGCATCAGCTCCGCCAAGGAGCTGAAGAATTGCAATCGATCCTTCCACCAGAACGTCCGACGGTCGACCAATCGCAAATAGACTTCGTTGACCAGCTCCGTGGGCTCGAGGGTAATATTTCTTCCTTCCCCTGCCAGAGCCCTGCGAGCGATCATTCGAGCCTCTTCGAGCACCATCGGCAACAATTGATCTAAGGCCTCGCCGTCGCCATCGCTCCAAGCCCGGAGTAGCTTAGTGACCTCGCCGTGGGTTTCGTCCATGGCGAAATCCTAACAGGACCCGGGCCTGATTTGCGCCTCCTACTTGTCCGTCTCTACGCCCAGGGCTGCTTTGACTGCGGCTTCGACCTCCGACATGTCAGGCTCACCGTCCCAACGACGCAAGATTTTTCCGTCCGTGCCAACCAAAAAGAGTGCCGGCACCACCTCGATGTTGAATTGAGGTTTTGCCGGCTTGGACGAGTTGTCGTGGTAAATCGCGTAGGTCACCCTGGCTTTGGCGGCAAACTTTCTCGCGCGGACCCCGCCGGCTCGGCCTTCGTCGATCGCCAAACCGACCACCGCGAAGTCCTCCCGGTCGCCGAATTGCAGGTGGATGCGCTCCAGCTCCGGCAAGGTAAAGCGACAGGGTCGACACCACGAGGCCCAAAAATCGAGCAATACGACTTTGCCGTCCAGCCGGCTCGACGGCACCGCCACTTGACTCTCGTCGAGCATCTTGAACGTCGGAAGCTGTTGGGGAAAGATCTCGGTGTCCGGTGCCGACTCGAGGGCGGCCTCACCGGTCTCACCGGCGAGGGCAATTCCGGTGGTCCCGAAGATCGACGAGCCGAGCAACCACAGGGCGATCACAACCGCGCCGACTCCGGCACCAAAAGAACTTCCGACGGACAAGGCACCTGGGTGGGAAGGGCGAAAATATTCGAACATGGAATAGGCTCCAAGAAAGCTGATGACTGGGTCCACCGAATACGGCCCGCAAGAAACTGCAACCCTTGCGGACTTCGGCGCATCTAAGCACATCTACGGATCACATTCCGAATTCGGATCGCATCCGAGGTGGTCTGCTGCTGAAGAACGCTTTGGGAGTGAACTCGGGATGAAAGATTCGGGGAATCGAATCCGAAAACCGCCGAACGGAGAATACCTTTGAAGGAGGAATCTGTCATGGACAAGATCAACAAGTCTGAAGAAGAGTGGCGCGCGGAGCTGACGCCGGAGCAGTTTCGAGTCTTACGCCAACACGGCACTGAGCGTGCCTTCGCCGGCGAACTCAATGACCACAAAGGGGACGGCATGTATCTCTGCGCCGGCTGCGGCGAAGAGCTGTTCAAATCCGACGACAAATTCGATTCCGGATCGGGATGGCCGAGCTTCACTCGCCCCTCCGACGAAGAGCAGGTCGAAACCCACACCGACACCACCCACGGCATGGTCCGCACCGAGGTGCATTGCCGACGCTGCGGTGGACATCTCGGCCATGTCTTTCCCGATGGTCCTGCGCCGACCGGACAACGCTACTGCATCAACTCCGTTTCGCTGAGCTTCAAAGACGATTCTCAGAACCCAGAATAGGCCCTCTTCCGGCCCAAAGGCTGTGGTATTCTTCGCCTTCTAATCAACTTTTATGCTTTTTCTTCTGGATCTCACCCACCGGCGCTCTCCCACCATCGTTGTTCACAGCGTGCTATCGAGCCCCCGCTCGCCCGTCTTGCCATACGGAGCACCACAGATTTACCCGAGTTCGAGGAGTTAGACTCAATGACCTCACCCCGCAATATCTTGCTCATCGCCTTGTTGTTGGTCGTTCTGCCGGCAGCGGCTTTCGGCCAATTCACCGACACGGTCGGACAAACCGCCAGCGGCTCCTACTACCAATTCCGTGTGCCCGACGGTTGGGAAACCTCGGACGGCTTGGTCATTTGGAATCACGGCTTCAGCCTCTCGCCGTTGGACACCGAGCCCGACCTAGGTCCGTTGGCCGATTTGCAAGTTTCTGAGGGTTATGCGGTAGCCGCCTCGAGCTACTCCCAAATCGGCTGGGCGCTATTCCAGACCCGCGACGATCTCGAGCAGATGGTCCAAGCCTTTGAGGCCCAATACGGTATTCCCGACCAAGTGTTGGTCACCGGTGGCTCGCTGGGCGGCATCGTGACCGTGCAAGCGATCGAATCCGCCGACCTCGGCAATGTGGTCGGCGCCCTGCCGGTCTGCGGGGCTATCGCCGGCAGCCGCTCTTGGAACGGTGCCTTCGATCTACGGCTGATCTACGACTATCTTTGTGGTGACGTACCCGGCGCCGCCATCCCGGGTGGTTCCACCGGTCTGGCCTTCCCCCCGGATCCGGCTTTCGATCAGAACGCCCTGGGTTTCGCTCTCGAGGTGTGCTTTGGTGTTTTCTCCGGCGATGCGCGCTCCGCTGACCAGCAGCAACGCCTCGACAAGATTCTCGAAGTCTCCGGCCTTCCCAATATTGAATTCCTGATCACCGACATGGGATTTGCCACCTTCGGCATGGCCGACCTCTTCTTCGACCCGGCAAAGCTGGCAGGCGCTCAAGCCCTGGGCAACGCCAACGTCGACTACGGTGACGCCGACGTCAACGCCGGCATCGCTCGGGTGACCGCGGACCCGTCCGCAGCCGCTTTCTTGGCCGACAACTACACGCCCACCGGCAAAGTGGGCGACGTCAAAATCGTTTCGATCCACACCGACAAGGACGGATTGGTGTTGGTGGAGCACGAATCGGATTACGCCGCCAAAGTGCCGGCCTCGAAGTTCACCGTCGGCATCATCGTCGAGGACGAGCCGTCCCATTGTGATTTCTCCGAAGCCGAAACCGTGGCGGCGTGGGAAAGCTTGCGCGGCTGGGTCGCGGGCGCTCCGCAGCCGACCGCTGCCAATTTGCAGACCACTTGCCAGGGGCTCGAGCTGGGCGGATTGGCTGCCGGGCCGTGCCGCATCGACCCCAACTATGTGATTCCGAGCATCGACGATCGGATTCGCCCGCGCGAAACCTGTGAAGAGAACGCCAACACCCTATGCCTCAACCAAGACCGATTCAAAGTGTCGGTGACCTGGGAAGACTTTGAGGGCGGCACCGGCGTCGGAACCATCCTGCCCCAGACGGACGATACCGGCGCGTTCTGGTTCTTCGATGACGCCAACCTCGAAATGGTGGTCAAGGTGCTCGACGGACGCCAGACCAACGGAAAGTTCTGGGTCTTCTACGGCTCCTTGACCAACGTTGCCTTCGAGCTGACGGTTACCGATACCGTGACCGGCGCGGTGAAGGTCTACGAGAATCCGCTCACCAACTTCGGCAGCGTCGGCGATACCGACGCCTTCTAAGACCTCAGGTCTGAAGAGTGAAGGCCCGATTCCCCCTGGGAGTCGGGCCTTTTTGCGTCTGGTGGCGCCTGGTCGCGCGCCTATCGTTCCTCTGGACTGCCGTCGCCGAGGATCCACAGCTCGCGGATCTGGGAATCTGAGGACGATCCGTTCTTGCGGTGCACGGTGACGAACCAAAAACACGGTCCCTGCTCGGCCGAGCAAAGCTCGAACGACTCCAGCGCCGGTCTTAGCTTCGGCTCTCGGGTGTGTTCTTTCAGCAGAATCTGACCCAGGGGACCGAGAAGCTGAACCGTGTAGCGGTCGGCGCCGTCCACAGCTTGCCAGCGCAGCTCCAGCTCGCCGAGGGTCGCGCGCGCTCCCGGAGTTGGGCTCTCCAAAACCACCTCAGACGCCTCGATTCCGCTACGCAGGGTTTCTCGGCGGCTCTCGGGCACGACACCCATCTCGTCCAGGGTTTCCGGCACACGCCACCACAGGCCGAACCCGATGACCGCCAGGATCAAGGCGGCGGCTAGGGCGAACCGCTGTCGTTTCGGTCCGGAATCGACCGAGGCCTCAAAAGGCAAGGCTCTAACCTGGGCCAAGATCGCAGCCGGAAGCTCGTCGGAGGCTACTTCGTCGTAATTCTCGTCGTCCCAGGCTTCATCCAGCCCCCGGGTCAGACGCGCGCGGCATTCGAAACATCGGCTGAGATGCTCTTGGACTTCGACCCGGGAGCGCCCCTCCGGATCCGAGTTCAAATATTTTTCGAGGTCGTCGCGGGATAAACAACCCGCCGAGCGCTCGACATCGGATGGATCAATGCTCAAGTCGGCCCTCCTTTCCGCCCTGCCCAGAGTCTTGGGCGAGCTTCTGCCGTAAGCGCTCAAAGCTGAGCCGTTGGCTCCTTTTCACCGACGACACACTGAGATCCGTGATCTTCGCCACGTCCGACAAGCTCAGATTTTGCTCGTATCGCAATTGCAGGATCAGCCGCGCCTTGGGCTCCAACGAATCCAAAGCCTGCTCCGCCAGATGCCGGCGCTCGCGGGCCAAGAGTTCTTCTTCGGCACTGAGACCGAGGCTCGCCGGTTCAAAGGCCCGACCGGTATCCGGATCTTGCACCGCGATGGAAACGGCCTGCCGCTCTCGGCTGAGCCGGCTCATCAACCGCCAGCGTTGGCCGGCGCTCAAATGGCTGAAAATCTCTTCCAAAAGGGCCAGCACGTCCAGCAAGACGATCTCTTCTTGGGTCTCCGCCCACAGGAGTTCACAAATCTCCGACGGCGAGCGACCGTGCCAAAAATGCAACTCGAAAACCTTTTGATGTCGCTCAGAAAGCTCGGTCACAGATTTGAATAAACGACGACGGCCGTCCACCGACCATGCCCAGCTGACCGCCAGGTTTCGCACGACGGCCCGCAGCCAAGGTTTGAGCTCGCCTCGATTGCCGGTAGAGTTCACTCCCTGGAGCCGACGAAAGTCGTTTTCGCAGAGCTTTTCACAGACGAAAACGAATCGGTCCATGGCTTCGTCGTGGTCGAAACCCATGTGGCGCAGAACCGACAGGATGTAATTGGAATAACGGTCGAGAAAGAGGTCCCAAGCCCGCCGCGGCTCCGATCGAAAAAGCCTCAAAAGGCCGTCGTCGGATAGATCGGCTAAAAACGTTTCTTTGGGCTCTTGCCGCCTGGAAAATTTGAACAACACGAAGTCCCGGACCTCCTGCCCGGGACTATACCAGTGGACCCGTCCTTCGATCACAGGCCGGGCTTAGCTAGGGCCCCTCCAGTTTTGGCCTTTTCGAAGGTCTGGAAGGCGCGGCGCTCTGAGCACGGAAAGCGAGCGTGTCTGAGCGATACAGCACATAGATCGGCTTAAGCTCCTACACATCAGCACTTTGCGACGGTATCGCAACGGTGGCGCGAGTTCGGAGCGACGCGCGCAGGGCGCCGCGCCGACACGCCGAGAACCCATTTCTGGATGGACCCTAGCTATGGGTTCGTAGCTATGGATTCGAGTTGGACCAACGGGAAACGTTTCCGCTCTCGAAGCCGTCTTCGAAAATTAAACCGCCTTGAGGCTCTGGAGATAGGAAACCCCGTAGGTCCATGGAAACTTCCACAGCCAGGATGTCGTTACCTTCACCGCCCTCGAGCAAGCCGCCGGTGAGCGCTCCGCGAAGCCCCGAGCCGCCCGGATCTCGCGTGAACAAAATGTTCTCAAATTGCAGGCGACGCCGATTTCCCAAGTCGTCGATGCCCACTGCGCTGACTTGAACGGTGAGCTCAGCAAAAGCCTTCAAACCCCCTCCGGACAAGTCGGTGATCTCGGTCAAGGCCATGGCATAAGGCGCCGTCCGCTCAAAACCCGTGGGCGCACCCGTCATCGGCAAGGAAACCACCTCCGTCGCAATCGCAGGCCCGGAGGCTCCACCTTCGATCGTCAGGTCCGTAAAGACATCAAAGAACGAATCCACCTCGAAGTTTCCCGCCCATTGCATTTGCACGCGACCGTATTCGTCGTCAAAGCGTTCGGAGAAAGAGCTTGGGCTCTCGGCAACCACGATTCCGTCTTCCAACAGGGCGATTTGGACCACTTCCATATCGAGTTCCGGCTCGAAATCCGGCAATGGGCTGCCGGAGAACGTCAGCTTCGGTAGGTTGGGGTCCACGGGCGGAGGAAATTCCGCCACCTCACCGCCGTCATCGCATTCATATCCCGACGGCATCGAGGTATCCGCCGCGGTGACGAACGTCGAACAGCCGAAACCGGCATCCGTGTCGGAGAATTCACCGTCCAGCAGCAGATCGTGCCGCCCACAGCTACCGTCCGCGCACATGCCCCAGGGCCGGGAAACAATTTGGAGGATCGTGGTGCCGCCGGGAAGCAAAACGACGTCCGTCGTCTGTTCGAGAATGTCGATTTCGTGGGGATCGCTCAAGGGGATACAGACGTCCCCGCCGGTGCCCAGCTGGAATTCCGGAATCTCGCTCAGGGCGAAGGGGAAGTTGTCCCCTTGAACCGGATCTGAAATGGAGACCACCGCCGTGCCTTCGGGCATTGGACCGCTCATGCCGGGCATTCGGGACTCGCTGATGCTATTGACCGTCAACATGCCGGTGAAGGTCTCATCCGGATCATGGTTGGTGATCCGATAGGTGCGTGTCACAGGATCCCCCGGATGAATGCGCGCGATCTCCTCGCCGGCGAGGCCGATCATTTCCAATTCAATTCTAGGCTCGGTCGGATCCCCCGGCGCGGGCTCCACCAGACACGCGGAGCTCTCGGCGGTTTCAGTCAACACCATGCCGTCGATCAACGTCACGGTCGCGAGCGCCTGGAGGCTGCAAATCCTCGGTGGGCCGGCGGGCACCGTGACGGTCACATCTAGGAGATTGAATCCCGTCGAAATGCTCTCGCCCAAAAGGCTGCCGGATCCGTCGGCGCCGGTCGGATCACAGGTCGCGGTGACATGGATATCCGCGCTGTACGGGGCCGCGGGGCAAATGCCCGTGCCCGGCGGAAAGTCCAACAGTTTGAAAACCAAGACCAACGGCACATCGAAGCTTCCGCCCCCGGGCAGCAGCAGGGTCGGTGGACCGGCCATCGCCAAGGTCAAGGCCTTCGTACAGAACGGCTCCGGTGGCGGTGCCACGCACGCCTCCGCCGGACCGCCCACCCCTGCCAAGACACTGCACATCAAAAGAAAACAGGCAAGAACGGATCCACACCCTTTGCGATCGATCATCAGAGCTCTCCTTCTGTTGTTGTTCGGGTCTCCCCTAACCCAACAGACACCGTCGCGCGAAAGGGTCATTCCAAAAGCACTCAGATACGATAAAGCCATGATTCCGTCTTCCAAGGCCGCTCGATTTTTCCTCGTCGGCGCGCTCTTGCTGGCCGGTTTCGCGTTTGCCCGCCGACCCGTCGCGCCGGCATTGGTGGAGGCGGGACGCGCCGCCCTTGAAACCTGGCAGACTGAGAGGGCGGAAAGCTTCTTCACTTGGGCCAGAAGACTCGATCCCGAGTCCCAGCAGGCGGCGATGGAAAGCGTTGCGCTCCTGCAGCTCTTAGGCCGATGGAACGAAGCTGAGGATTCCCTGCGCCTGCTTAGCGATCGCTTCCGATCCGATTCGTCCTTCGCTGAAACCAGGCCTCGATTAGCCTGTCGAACCTTGCTCGCCGAGGCACGGGACTTTCGACGCCGAGCCAAGGCCGACGAGGCTAGCCGAGCCCTAAACACCGCGTTGGACCTTGCCGTCCGCCACGATTTGCAGATCCTCCAGCTAGACATCCGTTTGAGTCGAGCAGAGCTGCTCTATGCCACCGAGCATCGGCTCGACGACGCCGAGGGCCTGCTGCAACAGGCTCTTGAGCAAGCAACAAGACTGGATCAGCCAGAGCTCGAAGCCGAAGCCCTCTCGTCTCTCGGGGTGTTGAATTGGTATTACCTACGCCGCCGATCACGGGTGGTAGAGGATTTCTACGCCCCGGCGCTCGAGATCTACGACCAGCTCGGCCACCTGCCGGGGCGAGCTTGGGTGCGAGGATTGATGGCCGTCGAGAGCATGACTCGCCAGGACTTCGCCGAAGCCGGACGCCTGCTCGAAGCGAGCCGTCGAGATGTGGAAACCCTGGGCAGCCTCTCCGGCAAAGCTCGGCTTTTTACCTATCTCGGGGCCTTGCAAACACGTCTCGAAAATCACGAACAAGCTTTCGCCCACTACCAACGAGCAGTGGAGCTGAGCGACGCAGGAGGGGATCGTCTGTGGGCGCCGAGGGTGCGGGGATTGATCGCCCACCTACACCTGCGCCGGGGTGAGCACAATCAGGCTTTAGAGCTGCTCGACCGTCTGCTCAGCGAAACCGATCTGCCGATCACCTCTCGCAGGGATCATTTGGTGACCCGCGGACACGCCAATATGCATCTCGGCCGGCCGGTTGAAGCCCGTGCCGCCTACCTCGAAGCCTTGCACATGGACCGACAACGACCCGGCCGGGACGCCGAGGTTCACGCGAACATCTACACCATGCTCGCCCATGCCGCCATGATGGAAGGCGGCCTCCGCCCAGCCGACGAACACCTACGGTCGGCTGAGGCCATCCCGATCCGTGAAAAAGGATGGGGTCCAACGGTGATGCACACCCTGGCTCGGGCAGACTTGCTCGACCTGCAAGGCCGAAAACAGGAAGCCTTGGACCAATTGGTGGCCGCAGCCGAAATCGAAAGTCGGACCTTCGGCACGGCGAGATCCCACTTCTTTCAAACCCAATATTGGCAGGTCTTCAACCGCCTCTTTTCCCTGCTCTTTGAAGGGGTTCTGCCCGTGGACGACAGCCAAGCCTTGGTCTTTCGGCTGCTGGAGCAGATGCGCTTTCGTTCCTTCCGCAGCCTGGTCGTCAACCTTCATGGACGGAATTCCGACGACCACGATCTACCCAGAAAACACGACGTGGCTCCCAGGGACGTGGCTCCCAGGGACGTGGCACCGGAGCGCGCTCTGGAACGTATCGAAACCCTGAGCCGCCAAACTCCACGATCTGCCGCCGCCTCCGCCGAGCATCGTCGCGCCCTGCGGCTCGCCTACCTCGACTACGAAACCCACACCCTCAACGCGGCCCTCTCCGCTGCCTCCTTGAAACGGGTGACCGCCGCCCGACCGATCGAACTCGAGGTCTTTCAGCGTCACCTTCCCAACTCCACGGCTTTGGTGGAGTACGTGCTCGCCGGCGATCAACCTTTCGTTTTGGTAGTGCGCAAAGACCGTCTGGAAAGCGCGATCATCGACACCTCCGTCGAGCAGCTGTCCACCCAGATCAAGCTCTTCCGTCACCTGCTCTTCGACGGCCAAGCCGACGAGCGCTGGCGTCCCTTGGCCCATGAGCTGCACCGACTGTTGATCTCTCCCTTGGAGAACCAGGGATTCCTGCGGGGAATTGAAGATTTGGTGCTGATTCCCATGGCACCCCTGCACGACTTACCGTTCTCCGCTTTGATGGATAGCCAGGGGTCCCATCTGGTGGAGCGATACCAGCTTGCGCGGGCGCTGTCCGCCACGGCGTGGGTCAGGGGCTCGCTGAAATCCACGGCTACCGTGCCCTTGCAAGATGCGTCTTCCCAAGATGCGTCCTCCCAAGATAGGTCCTCCCAAGACACATGGGCTTTCGGCCTGGGCCGAGCGCGGGGATCTGAGCTGCCGGAGCTGGCCTACGCCGAGCAAGAAGCACGGGCCGTGGCCGCGGTGCTCGGCGGTTTTTCCGTCACTGGACCCCAAGCAACGGAATATGCCCTGCGCCGGGCGGCGAATGGGGCGCGACATCTGCACATTGCCGGCCATGGCTTGTGGCAACCGGAGCTACCCTTGCATTCCCATCTCGAGCTGGAAGCAGGCGACGGTCACGACGGCAAGCTCACCGTTCGCGAAATTCTGGACCTCGAACTCCACACGGAGCTCGTCACCTTGAGCGCCTGCAATACCGCGCTTTCCAAAAGCGGTGCAGCCAACCGAGGCCTAGAGGTGGATCGGCTGGGTTTTGTCGAAGCTTTTTTGCACGCCGGCTCGTCTCATGTGCTCGCCGGCCTGCTGCCTGTCAGTGACCGGGCCGGCGCCGAGCTGATGACGGACTTTTATCAACGCTTGACCGACCACGCCCCCCACCAAGCCCTAGCTCTGGCCCAACGGCATATGCTGCACGACCGAAAAGGTGCCGGCCATCCACGATTCTGGTCTCCATTTGTTCTGACCGGCATCCAGACTTCATCGCCGGATCCACCTCAACGGCCATAAAAGCCTCTCGGTTTGAAGGCTTGTACTGCTCTTCCCTAGCGTCTCGCTCGACGAGCTGTTAACTTTCGGCCTTCCTACTGGCCTCCAGGCTCTCAAAGCAGCCTCGCCCCCTCCTGCTGCTAATAAATTTCCTGAGCGTCGGTCATCCGACCTCATCCTTTGCGAGGACTCGCTTGAGCCGAAATCTTTCCGGACCCGACATCGATTTCATCATCGATCCCGAGGAAACCGAGCTCAACCAACAGCGTCGGTTGCGCCGCTTTCACGTTTCCAAGGTGCCACCCTTGCGCACCATTGGCGTGCTGCTCTTTCTCGCCATCGCCTGGGCCCACAACTCCATCGTGCTCGACGATCCGACACTTTGGTCTCCGCTGGTTTGGGTTTCCGTCGCGACTATCATCTACCTGGGTGCCAGCTGGCTGATCCTGATTCAGGCCTACGACCGAATCCAGAGCTTCAATCTCGGCGATTTCTTCTTCGCCGCCGATGGGCTCGTCGCCATCTTGATCATTTACGCCACCGGCGCGGACCGTAGCTTGTTGTTTTTCTATTTAATGGTCCGGCCGGCCGACCAATCGCCGACGGGCGTTCGCCGTACCCTCTTCTTCGGCACCTGGTCGGTGGTCCTCTACCTCGGCTTGATGACCGTTCTTCAGCTCCTGGCCGGACACGACGTCTCGTGGTCCACCGTGGCTTTGAAAACGAGCTTCATCGTCGCGTTCTGCCTCTACATGTTGGGCGTCGCAAAATCCGCCACCCGCTACCGGGACCAAACCCACCATGCCATTCGACTTTCCCGCTCCTTGCTTTCGGAGCTGCACGAACAATCCCGCGCCCTCGAAGAACAGAAACTAAGGGCTGAGCAAGCCAATGTAGCGAAGAGCCAATTCTTGGCCAATATGAGTCATGAGATCAGGACGCCGATGAACGCCATCATCGGCGTCAATCGGCTCCAGCTGCGGACGAGCTTGGGCAAGGAAGCCAAACGATATGCCCGAATCGTGGGCTCTTCCGCGGAAAACCTGCTACAGCTGATCGACAGCATCTTGGACCTCTCAAAGGTCGAAGCCGGCAAACTCGAAATCGACCCGCAACCCTTCTCTCTCAACCACTTGCTTGACCATACCGTGGCTCTGACCGAGCCCCAGGCCCAAGAAAAAGGCCTTCCCCTCCGCTGCCGGCGCAGCGATGATCTGCCAGATTGGGTGGTCGGTGACGTTTCCCGCTTGCGCCAGGTGCTGCTCAATCTGCTCGGCAATGCGATCAAATTCACTCGCACGGGCCAGATCGATTTGCACGTGGAATCCGTCGGCAAATCCCGCGGCGATTCCGTCATTAGATTTCGAGTGGCCGACACCGGCATCGGCATTAGCGAGCAGGGCTGTAAGAATTTATTCAATCCCTTCTCCCAAGCCGATTCCACGACCTCCCGTAGATTCGGCGGCACCGGGCTCGGTTTGAGCATCTCCAGGCACATCACTCACAGCATGGGCGGTACCTTGGCCGTTAAGAGCGAGCTGGGGGTGGGCAGCGAATTCACGGTGGAGGTTCCCCTCGAGGCCACCGAAGCGCTGAAGGAGCCACGCACGGGCTCCATGCCCATTCCCCTGCGTCCGCCGGCCCACAGCGCCCGCATCCTGGTTGCCGACGACAATGAAATCAATCGCATGTTGACCCAGGCCGAACTCGAAGCCCTCGGGCTGACAGCGGATGCGGTCTGCGACGGATTCGAAGTATTGGAAGCCCTCGAACGGGAGCATTACGACCTAGTTTTTCTCGACTGCCACATGCCCGGCCTCGACGGTTTCGAAACCGCGCGCAAGATCCGGGCGAGGGAATCCGACCATCGAGTACCGATCGTCGCGCTCACCGCCCAAGCCATGAAAGGCGACCGAGAGCGCTGCCTGGCCGCCGGCATGGACGACTACGTGACCAAACCCATCCGCGAGTCGGATCTCGCCGAGGTCTTGGCCTGTTGGCTGTCGGTCTTCGACCCACCGGATCCGACCGACACGGACTCCCGCGCGGCCGAACATTTCTAGGTGCAACATTTCCAGGTGCCGGTCATTTCTAGGCCGGTTCCCCAGCGGCGCTATCCGATTCCTGCGATCAAAAGCCGACGAGAATCGAAGGGCGAATAATCAACCACCACACGAAGTATCATGCCAGTCACTAACCTAAATGCGGAAAGGTGGGCGGCTGGTGGAAGATCACTCCGATATCGAGACGGCGTCTGGCCCCTGGCAACCGAATTTGAATATCTGCGGTCGTTGCAGCGCGCCCATGATCACCCCCTATTGCGCCCACTGTGGCCAGAAACGGGCCGAGCGCTTGACCGTCGCTCGGCCTTTGAAGGACCTGGCCCAACACGTTTTCTCCCTCGACTCGGTTCTCGGCAAGACCCTCTTCGACCTGACCCGCAAGCCGGGTTTTGCCATCCGTCGATACATCGCCGGGGACCGCGACAGCTATTTGAATCCAGCCAAATACGCTTTTCTGGCAGCGACGGTTTATGCCCTGACGATCACGGTGCTGGGGGTCGACGTCCGCCCCGTCCAATTTCAAGACCAAGACCCGCGAGCTCTAGCCAGCATGCGTCTGGTGCTCGGATTAGTGGGTTATCTCATCTTCGTTTATATGGTTCCGGTCGCCGTCGTCATGCGACGCTGCTTTCGCAGCTCGGGTTTCAACTTCGCAGAAACTTATGTCGCCCTGCTGTTCTTCTCGGGCCATTACATGTTTGTGTTGGCCATGGCCGCCGCCTTGGGTGTCTTTTCGCAGCCTTGGGGATTTATGTTCGTCAGAACCCTTGGTTTCTTGGTTCTGCTGGCCTTCACCTCCCAGCTCTACGGCGAGCCCAAAGGTCGAACACTGATGAAAACGATCGTCGTTTACGCGCTCATTTTCCTCGGCGGCGCCATCTCGGGCATGGGAGTGGTGCTTTTCGCCTATTGGTGGACCGCAGGCGCCTTCTTCGCCCAAGCCTAATCCGTAGGCTTTGTCTCAACCGGTTTGCCGGGCGTGGACGCGATCAATCGGCCGCTCGGACGTTCGAAGAGCAAGAGCCGAGACCGTTCGGCGGCGACCGGGATCGAGATCCGTCGGCCGCCGAGTTTCAAGGACCGCTCAATCTCCACGCCGGTTTCGTTCACCAACACCACCAAAATCGATTTCGGACCGTAGAGCAGACGAGTGGCTATGGGCACGTCGCTCCGCTGGGCCGAAATGCCCGCAGCATCGAGGGCCGAGGCGAGCAGGTCCACCAACGGTTCGTCCTCACGGGCGTGGTCGAGGGGCAAGGGCTCGTGCCAAAACGGACCCTCGAAGCGCACCGGCTCTTCTTTCGAGCTGCGCGCTAAGCTCTCCCGCAGGTTGCGATCGAAGGTCGCCCAACCGTTTCCCCATGGGGTCGGCTCCCGCAGTCGAACCGGCCGCCCGCTGTCGACCGTGGCCCGTTGCCCCATTGGGTTGCCGCTTCCCCGGAGCAGCGTCGAAAGCTCCGGGCCAACCTCGCCCAGGGCATCACTGGTCAAAGGGCCGATCAACAAGGTTTTGGTGCCGTGCTCCCCGGCGGCCGTTAGGGCTTCAGCCGCCGACGGCTCCAGCACCTCGGGCGACGGCAGGATGACCAAGGCGGCGGATCCTAAGCGCTCCGGACTCAGCCGCAGCTCCGACAATGCCGACGGCACCACGGCGAATCGATCGGCGAGCAAACGCACCACCCGTTTGAAACCGTCCGTCGCCCCGGGGCGGGCCATGAACAACCGCGAGTGAGGGATCACCACGACCACCGGATCCGGCTCGAAATCGTCCAACCACGGCGCTACCGCGCTGAAAAACTCCGCAAACTCGCGGAAAACGTCGAGCTCCGGTTTCGCCGTGCCGTCCGGACGCCAGAATCCGATCACCGGCTCCATGTCTTTGGGCTGGTAGGGATTGATATTCCACGCCCACTCGATCAAGCCCGCGCCGCGGGACGCGAAGGCGTAGGCGAATTTTCGTTCGAGCACCCTCGCCGCCAGCTCCGGTGACCGCCACGGCCAACCGTCGAGCCCTTCGAGCCGCATCAAACCGGTTTCCTGAAAGAGGCTCGGCTTTTCGGGCACCTTGGCCTGTAACCCTGTGGCCAGCAAATCGTCGTTCTGCCACCACGGATGCACACCGGTGTAATCCACGGCCTCGGCGTGCAGCTGTTGGGAAGGACGGGTGAGGGTGCCGCCTTCGTCCTGCCCCAAGGTCACGAGCACGTCACCGCCGGCCTCCCGCAGCACGGAGCGCAGATAACGCGCCCATTCGGTGACCACGTGGTTGCTGAAGCGGACGAAATCCCCGGCCTTGCGGGGATGCCGTTGCCCACGGATCATGCCGTAGGCCATGTCGTCGCCCGTGGGCTGCTGCAACGGATAGGGTGAGGCGTCGCGCCAACGGTCCCGCAGACGGGAGAGTCCGGGCCCTTGGTCTTGGCCTGGGTCCTCGTCTTGGCCTTGCGCTTGGCCGTGACGCTGGCCCACCCATTCGATCCAAGCCTGCTTTTCGTAGGCATCCCAAATCGGTTGATTGCGCCACAAACCTTCGGGCGGCGCGTAGGACGGCTCGTTGATCAAATCCCAATGGACCCAACCGACGCCGCGATATCGCCGCGCCACCAATGTGAGCAGCTCCCGCTGCCCTTCCAAGGCCCGAGGGTCCAGATAGGCATGGCTACCGCCGAAGGCCGGCGGCAGGAAGGCGAAAAACGTGAAATTGACCACGATGCCGTGACGCGCGGCACTGTGCACGTAGGCGTCGAGGGCCCGCAGAAACGCCTCGTCGATCGCCCCGGCGTTGAGCATCACCCGGGAATGGCCGGTCCACAGACCGGTGCGCACGAAATTGACGCCGAGTTCTGCCATCTGGGCGAAATCTTGTTCGAAAATCCACGGGTTGGGCTCGAAGAGAAACTTTCGATGCACGTCCGACGCCATGTAGGTGGTGCCGATCACGGGCATCACCTCGCCGTCCACCCGCAGCCAATCCCTGGATACGGTGACCTTGGGACCGCCGGTCAAAAGCTCAGAATCCCGCTGCCAAAAACCGGTCCTCACCGGCCCGTGGATCCAAGGGGTGTCGGGCACCTGGACCTCGACCTCATAGAATCCCGGGCCCGCCGACAGCTCTCCCGAGAGCTCGATCGTCGCGATGCCGTAGCGGCTTTGGGCGGTGCCCGTCAGCTCGACGGTCAAACGTTTCTCGTCGGCCCCACCCTCTTTGCGCACCACCACATGGGCGACCTCGGGCAGCGGATCTCCTCGTCGCACCAGCGGCCGCCGCACGGCGACCCGAATTCGCGCGGCTTCGGAGGGCTCCAGACTGGCGTATATCGGCCGCGCATCCAGCTCCGCCGCCCCGTCCAAAGCACGATCCACCATCCAACGGATCAGCTCGGGATTGAGCGGCGCGTCCGTGGGCGCAAAGACCCAACGGGCGCCGGCATCCCGGCCCCGCAGACGATCGATTTCCAACAAAGGACAAGCCCGAGCTAGACCGTCCTGATCGACCCAATGGGCCAAGGGCCGCAGGATGCCGTCGCGATGCCCTTCCGAACCGTCATCGCTCGGCAGATCCTTGTGACGGGCCAAACGCACCGTCAAATGCCAAACCTTGGAGCCAGACTCTGTGTTTTTCGCGGACCTCTCCGTCGAGCCCGACGTGGAG
Organism: uncultured bacterium; assembly: GCA_965366625.1. Lineage (GTDB taxonomy): Bacteria > Acidobacteriota > Thermoanaerobaculia > Multivoradales > J023 > JAUIJL01. The sequence goes on along the minus strand of CBDUGP010000039.1, from coordinate 51,360 downwards.
CCCGACGCAGAGCCCAAGGTCGACCGCAGCAGGTCCAAGCCGGGGCCCTGCACCTCGGGCATGGCCTTCAGACTGTGCCCGGTGGTCGACCCGGCCCACCGCTCCGCCGGAGCGATCAAGAAGGGTTCGGCGAAGGTCGGTTGACGGGTGCCTAAACGCCATTCTCCCTGCTCATACAGAACCGGCTGGTGGAAGGGAGCTCCGCCCAAAACCACCAAGCTGCCCCCGCGCTCGACAAAGGACCGTAGGGCCTGCCAAGCGTCGAGCGGGAAAGCACTGCCGTAAGCAAGCACCAGCAGGTCGTGATGTCGAATTCGCAGCCGCTCATTGAGCGAGGCCACCGAGTCGAGCCATTCCACATCGAGGCCGGAGAGGGCCGATTCGAGGTCCTCGTCCGACACCTCGTCCGCATCCACGGTGGGAAAACCGTCGGCGCGGAAGAGGGCCACCCGCGGGGTACGCTCCGGATCTCGGCGGTCGAAATCCGGGCTGTCGGCCTCGTAGATCTGCCCCGAAAGACCCGCGGCCAACACCAGCCAGCCGCAAAGGGCCGACACGGCCAAACCCGACCTCGGATCACGAATCGCCATGGCTGAATCTTCGGTGCAAACCGGCGGTCAGCCAGGTGGCCAAGAGAAAAATAGTCGCTGGAACCACGATTCCGACCCACGGCCATTCGTCTCGGGGTACTTGGGGCTCGGCCCCAGCCGTGTCGCCGGCTGCTGTTTCGTCGACCGCCGCGGCAATCGACTCCACGACCGGTTCAGCAACCGGTTCAGCGACCGACTCAGCGCCATGCTCAGCGATGGGCTGCTCAGCCGCAGCCTCGACCACCTGCTCCGCGTCAGCCGGCGCGGGTGCCTGGGCCAATTGGGCCACCACCAACACCGCGCCGACCACCGCCAAAAAGGTGACTCCCACCACCATCCACGCGGTTGGGGTCATGATCTTGTCGGCTTTCAGGATCCGTTTCCGATAGTTGGCGTAAGCCAGGAAGAGGCCCATGGAGCTGACGCCGTAGGCCATGGCCATGCCCAGAATTTTTCCGATCGCTTCGTCGATCATGGCTCGGTCTCCCAGCGAGTGGTTTGGTTCACGTGCTCGAGGTATTTCTCTTGTTGGCCCTCGAAGGCCACCGACATGGCTTTCATCTTGGGATCGATCACCAAGAACATCACTCCACCGCACAACACCCCCAAAGCCAGGCAAACAAAACCCCAAGGCCGCAGCAAAAGGGTGCCCGCCACGCCGAGGGCGACAAAGAGGTAACAGAAGGCGGAAAGCCCGGCCGCGATCCAATCGTGGCGGGTCCATTCATCGGCGTCCTCGGGGGTCCAATCCTGGTGAAAGAGCCCGTGCTCCTTATGGGTCTTGCTTTCCACCATCAAACCTCGACGGATCGCCTCCGCACGCACCGGCCCCCAAAAGCCGGCGGGCCGAGCCTGCACGTAATAACGCACCAGGTGATCCATGTCGTCCGGTTTGGTGAGGAAGCAAATCGGCAGATAAACCAGGCTCACCAACACCGCCAGGAGCCAGAAATTCACCCAATCGGGCAAGGCCGGCAACACCCCCAAGGCGGGCAGGACGAAAACCACCATCCAGCTCATCACCAGATTGGCGATCCAGCTCGAGAGGAAAGCCCAGGAGTTGAACCGCCACCAGAGCACTTGCAAAATCGACGGCAACCAAATGCCGGCCGCTTGCAGCCAGAGGGCGAAAATCAGCCAAGCGGTGATCGACTCCATGGACAAACCCAATACGAAGCTGCCGATCAACAGCAGGAAGGTGGAGATCCGGCCGACCTTCACCAACTTGGTTTCGCTCGCCTCGGGATTCACGTAGTGGTGGTAAAGGTCGCGGGTGGCGTAGAGCGCGCCGAGATTGAGGTGGGTCGAAATAGTCGAAAGGTGGATGGCGATGATGGCGGCGAACAACATGCCGATCAGGCCCGCCGGCATGTAGTCGAAACCCAGCCGGAACCAACCGAATTCGTAGACTGCTGGGTCCTCGATGCCCGGGAAGAGCACGAAAAAGGCAAGGATCGAAACCGCCCAGAAGGAGTTGCGGAAGATCGCCGCCAAACCGCCGGCCCAAATGGAATAGGCGGCGTCGCGCACGCTTTTGGCGCTTTGAATACGCTGGGCTTCCGGATACCAATCGATGAAATTGCCCATGCCCAGACCACCGAAAATAGCCATCACCATCAGGGTGATCACGTCGAGGGCGTAGAATTTACTGCCGTCCAAGCCCCAAAAGGCGTCGAAGTGGAAGGGATCCGCGCGCCAGCCCTCGCCCAAAGCCGACAGCTTATCGACAATCGCCACCGCACCTCCGGCCTCGTGGATGCCCCACAGGGAAACCAGGGTGATCACCGCGAAGCTGATCAAGCCCTGTTGAAAGTCGGCCATCACCACCCCCCAATACCCGGCGGAAAGCACATAGACCGCACAGATGGAGGTGAAAAACACGATGCCCAACCAACTCGGCCAAGCAAAAAGGTAGGTGCAGATCTTGCCCATGGCCGCCGACACCCAAGCGACCACGAACATATTCATGAACGTCTGCCAACCGGCCATCCAGCCGCGCAAAAGCTCGGCGCCGAGCCCCGAGAAGCGCAGGTTCTGATGCTCCGCTTGGCTCATGGCCAAGCTGCGCCGGAAGATGCGGGTAGAAACAAAGGGCGAGATCGCGCACCAAGCGCTGAAGAACGGATACCAGATGCCGCGTAAACCCCAGCGGTAAATGGTGCCGGCGATCCACATCGGCGTATCCGTGGCCGTGTGGGTCGCGTAGACCGAAGTGGCCGGCAACCACCAGGGCAGACCCCGACCGGCGAGGAAGAAATCCGACTCGCTACGTTTGCCGAGACGGTAGAAGACGACCCCGCATAGAATCATCAGACCGATGAACAAACCGGTCCAGATCCAATCGAGCGTCACGAATTGAACGATCCCGCCGTCCGCCATGCCTCGCTCTCCTATCTGGGGCTGCTCGATGCCGGAGCCGGAGGGTCCGAAGCGGCTCGATCTGCCCTAGTAAATCGATTTGGCCGGAAGATATCACGGCGATCGCCGATCCAAAAACCCTCATTTGAAAGCTATGCTTTGGAAATGCGAAGAATCTCCCGTCCGCAGCCCTGGTCGAGGACAGTAGACCTGTCGAGACCAGATCCCGACGCCATCGTCCACCGTTCGATCAATGACGGTCCGGCGGCGAGATCCGGCCGATTCGCCGTGTGGGCACCAACTTCCTGCAAGACTTCAAGTGCTGAATTGGTTCCCGACCGCGGTCACGATCTCCGTCGCCGACCATCCACACGGGCCCTTCCGCCAGGCCGGGAAGCTCAGTCAAACTTCGGCAGCGGCTCGTTTCTCGCCTGAGCCCAGCGCCTACGTTCACGGCCCGATGAAGAATTGCCCTTCGAGCTCGATGTCGTATTCCACCCGCAAGGTCGGGCTCGACCCGTGTACCAACGTTTGGTGGAACAACAGCTCGTCTCCTGGGGTCGGCAGCACATAGGTCAGCTCGGCCTTTGGCACGGCTTCCGCGGGCGCCAAGCTGCCGCCGGACCATCGGTAAGTGAACACCTCCGGCAGGTGCAGCCGGGCGTAGACGTGGTTGATCGGCCACGACACCGAAGGCAGGGTCAGCACCAGCTCTCCCGACAGGTGATAGCTCTCCCGCGGCGGGCGCATCACGAGTTCCACGGAGCCGTGACGGTCCCCGGCCCGAACCGGCTCGACCGTCAAACGCAGGACATTGGCTTCCAGCTCGAAGGGAATCGAGCGACCGTTGACAAAGACCTTGTGCAGGTCGGTGCCGTCGGGAATCTGCGCTTCCCACGTTCGCTGCCCCTCAAACCTCAGATCGTAGAGCAGGCGATGGTGGATCTCCCCCTCCAAGGTCGACACCGTGGACAGTTGTGCTTTTTCCACCACCGCTTCGATCGGTGGACGGGTCAGGTCCACCTCGGCCACGGACGGAGCGGATTTCAGACGACGCCACACCACTTCAAAACGATCCTGTCGGGCGAAAAGCCGGAATCCGTCAGCCTCGGGCACACCGTCCGCCTCCAACAAGCGAAAATGGCCATCGTCCACTTCCAATTTCAACACCGAAGCGGTGGACGGGGCCGGTCGAATCAAAACCCGACGTCGATCACCCAGGCTTTCGGCCCGAGCCAAGAACGATAACTCGAACGACCAAGACCCCGCCTGCCGGGCCAAAAGCACTAATCGATCGTCCACCACAGCCAGGGAGAATCCCCGCCCCGAAGGCACCGCGTCGAGCAAGATCTGAGGCCCCATTTCGAGCAGGGGCAGCTCCACCCACGGTTGCTCTTCGTATCGTGGATCCTCGAAAACCGTGGCCTGCACCTTGGCGCGGATTTCCAATGCATCGTCGAGCACCCGGCCACGGAACGCCAACAAATCCACTGCCCCGGCCATCGGCGGCGCCTGTTGACGCCGTTGCTCCAAGGCCTCGTCGCGCTCGCGGTGTAGACGTAGGACTTCTTCCAGGGGCAACGAAGCCGACGCCACCGCCGGCAAGTCCGGCGGGGGCGTCTGGGCAAAGGTTGGCCGGCTCCACGCCACGAGCAGGAGCATCCAGCCGATACCTAGCGAAACGAATCCTGGAGCCATGGCACGTCTGCGCATCCGATTTCTGGGCTCAAACATGGTTTTCCTCCAAGCTCGAAAGATCTACAACGTCCGATGGAGCCAACACTTCGTCTATGGCTGCCACCACCTCTGGTCGAATCATTTGATGGAGCAAAACGCCGAGCATCACCAACAGCTCCAGGGTATAAATCAAACCGGTATAGCCACGCATCACCAGGGCGAAGGTCGGTACTACCAGGCTACAGAGCAGTACCAGCGCCGCCGGTCGCCGGGCCAAAGCGCCCGCCAAACCCACCAAGAATCGATGCAACAAACCCACGATCAGCACCAAGGAAATGCCGTAGGCCAGGTAGAAGTGCACAAAGGCCGCCAAATAGGGCAGCAACACGTAGAAGAAGGCCCAGCCGGCGGCGAGCAAATAACTTTGGTAAAAACGCGGCCGCACCCCAAAGCGCTCGAAGAGGGCGGCGGCGGAGGCGAAGAACACCAAAAACGCCACCAAGCCGTGGCGGATCATCTGCAGGATCATGTCGTCGAAGGCCTTCACCGACGGCAATACAGCGCCCACCGCGACCCCCGATTCGAGAGAGTCGTAGGACCACGCCAAAACGGTTTCGTGATCGGTCTCGGTAACCTCCGTGGCCGGCAAAACGCCGGGGCGATAATCGAAACCGTCACCCCCGCGGATGTGCATCTGAAAGGTGAAGTCGCGCACCGGCAGCTCGGGATCTAAGCGATAGGTGAAGCTGTCGAGGCCACGACCGCGCAGCTCAATATCGATATCCACAGCCTCGCCGTCCGCCAAGCGCCCCGTCCACTGCAAACGTCGCCGATCCTCCCCCAGCTCGGCCTCGGCCAGCTCACCGTCGACCCGAAAGCTCAGGTCGGACAACAACACCCGATCCTTGATCATTTGCAGGGGAAATACGAAGACCAAATCAATGGTTTTTCCCTGATCGTTATGAAGTCGATAGGAACCGTTGAAGGTGAAATCGAAACCGGAAAAGTACACCAATCCCCGCTTTCGATAACTCATCTCCGCATCGACCCGCACCTCCTGCCGCGCCAAGGGCAGGCTTTCCAGCCGATTAAAAACCGAGCCACTCTCCACAAATCGCACCGACGGCACGGGCTGCTCAATCGGCGCGCCCCAGCGCTCCGTCACATCCCGATGCAGCTCACCGGACGCAAAATGAAATCGATCTGCAATGCGAAACGCCATCACCGCCGACGCCAAAAGCACGATTGCCAGGCTGCCGAAAAAGTGAAAACGAATCAATAACTTGAAAACGAAACGAATAGTTCCCATGGTGTTTCCTCCGGGTTTCTCTACCGGAAAACCTATCGTCTCGAAATGCAGATTCGGTGCAGCCGGGGAGGCAAGGCGGCCTGATACGTGGTGATTTGAGGCCGCGGTTTGCCCAAATTCGGTCAATTGGGGCGGGGCTCCGCCACGTTTTTGATCCGCTGCAGAGCGTGAGAGGGGATCCGAGCGGCTCCCTGCGCGCGGGGGCTCTCTCTCAAAGCCTAAGCACCAACAGGATCAGCATGCCGGAGGTCAGGGCTGCGAGCATGGTCCTGAACACATTCAAGCGATTCCAGCGGGGCTCGAGACCACCGTGGCGCCGATCATCAGCATGCGGTTGGCACCGCTGAGCTCTTGGCTGGGTTGATAAAAGCCCATGGTGCGGCATCAACACATCTCTTGACATCAAGATATTTGACATCAAGACAACTAAGGACTATATTTCGAATATGAAAACGGAAGATCTAATCGATCGTCTTCAAGGGGATTGGCGCCAAGAGCGACCCGAGCTGAACACCTCAGCGATGGCGGTGGTGGGGCGTCTGTTGATTCTGGGGGATCGACTCAGAAAACAGGCCGGTGACGCACTAGCGCCATTTGGTCTCGGCTATACCGATCTCGACGTGCTGGCCACGCTTCGCCGGTCGGGGGCTCCTTTTCGGCTGCGTCCGGCGGATTTGCTGCGCTCCGTGCTGATCCAAAGCGGGTCGTTAACGGCGTGTCTCGATCGACTGCAGAAGCGCGGTTGGATTGATCGCGTCGAGAACCCTGACGATCGGCGCAGTCGATCCGTGCAGCTGACCGAGGCGGGCCGTGACTTGGTGGATCAGGCTATCGAGGCTCGTTTTGAAGAGGCCGAGCGCCAGGTGCGCTATCTCACCCCGAAGGATCGCCACGAGCTGGAGCGTCTGCTGCGCAAGCTGGTGCTCAGCCCAACTTTTGGAGAATCGGTTGAAGGAACTTAGGCTGCGAGATCGAAGACTGTCTTTCCGTGGAACTCGCTTGGCCCTGCTCGGTATGGTCGTATCGGCTTTGGTTTGGACCGCGTGTGGCGGCGAAGGTCCCGCTCCGAAAACGCTTGAGGAGCCCGAGCCACACCAGGTCGAAGGGCGGCTTTTCGAAGAGTCGATGGAGCTGGAGAACGGGGATACCTTGGTCTACGACCGCGGCGTCGTCCAAGCTCCCGTACGCCGTGCCGCCGGCTCTGGCGATCCGTCCTGGCTGGCCAACCCTGACGTGGCCACCTTGGAACTGGAATTCTTCCGGCTTCGTCGTCAAACGAGCGCCGACTCGGACGTGCCGCCGATCTTTCTGCTCCGGGGAGGCCCAGGTTTTGAAGGATTAGGACCCCTTTTAGGTCGTCCGGGTTATTACGAGAATTTGCTGGAGCGCCACACCCGGGTTTCGGATTTGGTGGTGGTGGGCCAGCGAGGGTTCGGGACATCCCACGCCACACCGTGCGAGCCCGCCGGACCGCTCACTGCCCAGGAGGCCCTCGACGACGAGGTCTATGGTCAAGCGATGAAAGAGGCCCGAGCGGCCTGTCGTCGGCATTGGGAAGAACAAGGGTTGGATCTCGGCGGTTTCACAGTGCTGGAAGCTGCGGACGACGTGATCGATTTGGCGGATTTTCTCGGCTACGATCGGATTCAGCTTTGGGGTGTGAGCTTCGGCTCTCACTGGGGTATGACGATCTTGCGACGCCATGCCGAACGCGTCGCTCGCGCCACCTTCGGCGGCCTGGAGGGTCCCGATCACACCTACGATATGCCCAGCGGTGTGCTCGCCGCCATGGAGGGCTACGCTACATCGGCTGAAGGTGACCCGTCGCTGAGTTTGCCGTCTGAGGGACTGCTGAAAGCCTATTCCGAAACCATTCGTCGCCTCGACCAGCAGCCGTTGTCACTATCCGTGGATCTGGATCCGGAGCAACTCGACGGTTTAGAAACAGCGGAGACCGTGCAGTTGGAGCTGACCGGTGCCCATCTGCGCGAGCTGCTGGCCGACTCCAGACGATATACGAGCTTTCGATTCCGTAGCCGCGGATGGCCTGAAGCCCTACATTCGGTGATTCAAGGCGGATTCGAGGGTGCCGTGGCAGCTCTGGTGGAGTCCCGTCTGGAGCTCTATCTGCCCGACGCGGCCTTCTACATGCTCGATTGCAGCTCCGGCCTGAGCCGGGCTCGGGGAGAAATTCTGCGCAACGACCCGGCCGCTGCCATGCTGGGGCCCATCTGGTTGGGCTACGACGAAGGGTGCGCTGCCTGGGACGCGGACCTGGGCGAAGCGTTCCGCGAGCCCTTCGAATCCTCGGTGCCGACCGTGCTCGTGCAAGGAAATTGGGACACCTCGACGCCCTATGAGAACGCCGTGGAAGCGCGCAAATTCTTCGACCATCACCACTTCGTGCATGTGGAGGGGGGCTCCCATGGCGCTTTGCGAGAGGCACTCAAGGAGGTCGAGGGCTTTGAGGACGCGATCCTAAAATGGCTCGAAACCGGCGATTTCCAAGGCCTACCGGAGTCCGTGGAGCTGCCGCCCATGGTGTGGACCGAGGACTCCGACTCCTAGCCCGGACACCCTAGCGATGGCCGGCCGTGGTTACTCAGGCCATTCCCAACCCCGCAGCTCGTAGTAGCGCCGACGGGGTGTTGCTCGGAACGGGATACCAAGAATCGGAGATGTCGGTCGGGTGCCGAGTCGGCACCCGACTGCTTGGTTTATTTCTTCTTCGGTACCTTGACCGGTAACGGCGCTCGGGCCGCCTCCTCGGAGGACGCCCAGCCGGTGTCGTTTTGGATCGCCTTGTGGGCCTTGGCGAGGCGTGCCGTGGTTTCGGCGGCAGTGTCGGTATCGGTTGGGATCGGTAGGCCGGGGCCAAAGGTGGCGACCAAGAGTCGGCTCGGCACGTTGGGATCGTCCTCAGGGCCCGGACGTTCTTCGAGGGTTCCCATGCTGCCGAAGTGATGGACCATATTTTCCATCTGTTGGGCAGTGGGCGTGTTGGGACCCCGCCGGCCGGAGACTGCATGGCGTCGCCGTAGACCCATGGCCAGGGCAGCTGGTCGGGACTGGGATTCGAGGGCACACGGAAGGAGTTGCGTTCCCAGAGTGGCTGGCACGGAGGGCAAAGTGGCTGGCACGAAGGGGCCAGGCACGAAGGGGCCTATTGGGGGCCCACGAGGGCCAGGATACGCGCTGTGACTTCTTGAACCACTTCTTCAGGGGCTGCGTCGAATCGAGTCGCCTTGCGAGCTTTCCAATCCAAGCTCTTCAGTTGGTCCGACAAGATAGACCCACGGGCCTTGCACTCCTCGGGCAATGGGACTTCAAATGGATAGCCCTTGGCCCTAGATGTGATCGGACAAAATAGTGCCAGCCCTACCTTCTTGTTGTAGGCGCGGGGAGAGACGACAAATGCGGGTCGATGGCCAGCCTGCTCGTGTCCAGCTTGTGGATCGAATTGCAGCCAGACGATATCGCCCCGTTCTGGAACGTATGCCTTCGCCACTACCAGACTTCCCGCCCAACCCGATCGCCTGTCTCAACCTCCGCGTGGGTATTTTCCGCAGTGATTCCGTGGAGCAGGTCTTCAAGATCGTATCTGGGAAGGCGACGCGGTCGAATGATGAGTTCACCGTTCTTTACGGAAAGATCCACCTCGGAACCTGCTTCGACTCCGGCCTGCTCGGCGAAGGACTTCGGGATACGAAGACCCAGGCTGTTGCCCCACTTTTGAACTTTGGTCTGCATGCGCTCCTTCTTCTAGCTATACAATGAGTATACTTCAATGAGTATCCGGCTTTCCACGAATCCCTTCCAACCAAGGTAGCATAAGGCGATTGACGACTGTCTGGGCTTCCGTTGCTGGTGAGAGCGATGCTTGTGGCGCTGTTGACGGCTCATCCGGGCCCGAGCCAGCTTGCCGGCAGTCGTTCGATAGCGAAGCAACATGATGATCGCCTCTCGATCGAGGCATCGATTTGCGAAAAGGTCTCGAAGATCTCCTGGGTGTCTTCCTCAGCCATTCCCGTCCCTGTGTCTTGGACGGTCATTCGCAGGATGACCTCACCGTCCAGATGCTCTGCCACCGAAACCGCCAGCGAGATGCTTCCTTCAGAAGTAAATTTAATAGCATTTCCGAAAAGGTTATTGAGAACCTGCCCCAGGCGGGACCGGTCCCCGATCAGGGTGCTCGGTACTTGCGGGTCTATGTGCCGGCGCAAACTCAGCCCTTTGGCTTGAATGGGCTGGGAGAACCGTTCCGCCACCTCATCCACCAAGGAGCTGAGCCTAAAAGGCTTTGGGCTCAGCTCGATTCGTCCGACTTCGATTCTCGATAGGTCGAGGATGTCGTCGATCACTCCCAATAAGGATTCCGCGTTGCGTTGAATGGCCTTTAGGTATCGGCCTTGGTCTCCATCGAGGGCGCCTTGGGCCAGCAAGTGGCTGAAGCCCAATTGTCGATGTTGAGACCTTTGAGCTTCTGCAGCAGCGCATGGATCTGCTCGAAGGTATCGCCCGCGGCGAAACGGCTATCGCAGAAGATCGCGTGGTATCGCACGCCGAAGCCAAAAATCGTATGACTCGATGGCTGAAATAGTCTGGACCGAGCCGGCGCGAGACTTCCGCCACAGCCTGTTAGTGGGCTCAAAAAAAGTCTTCGTCGTCCCAAGGATTCCCAGATAGAGCTTCCGCCATGTCGAGGGCTTCTTGAGCCAATTCTGCAATGTCCTCGTCATTGCTGCGCAGCGCGTCGGACAGGGCGGAACGAGCTTCCTTTGGACGAATCGAGCATGCTGCTTCGATGGCGGCAACTAAGAGATTCTTGTCCGTATCCCGAGAACTCAAGAGCCGGGTGACGACAGGCCAAGCCGCGTCGAGTTCACGCATACCGGCCGCGGTCACCGCTTCGCTCAGCAGGAGTTCGTCTTCGCTTTCAAGGGCTTCGACGATTTGGTCCTCAAAGCCGGGCATCCAACCCATGGCAAAAACAGCGGTCACTTGCCAATTTCGATCACCGGTGGCCCAAGCTGCAGCGACCGCTCCGGCATGCCAATCTCGGGGCTCTCGAATGGAAGCCTCTAGGGCACGACGCCGGACGAGCACGGGTGCCGCGCCGTCGAAGTAGACCTTTTTGAGGGTGTCTTGAATCCGATGAAACGTGGCCTCAGTGACGCTGGGAGGCTCGAAATCATTGAATCCATCGATATCGACTTCCTCCAACACCGCGCCGAACGCAATGGCCGCTGCGCCGCGCAATTTCTCGTCTGAATCTCCGTTTTGAACAATCGCCAGCAACGCGTCGGCAATCTCATCGTTCATGACGACGAGATCACCCGCCAGCCTTGCGGCGATCAGCTTGCCCGAAGATGTCGTCTCGGTGTCCCTTAGGGAGCCTAGAATCACGTCAGCGGCGCTAGAAGGCCATTCCCAAGCGGGCAGTCTCGCCAACCGGTCGAGTTCCGAGGGTACAGGAGTCGGGCTCATTACGACCTGCTTTTGTAAGCATGCGTGAACTTTTCAAACTTCAATGGCTTCTCCATGACGGAAACCGGAACGAGACGTCCGCAAAGATCGCTGTCTCCACGCCGCAGGACCTGGCGGCATGGGGTTGGCCGGGACCGGCAGACCTCGCGCCCTGGGGACGGCCTCCAGGGCGCCGGGATCACAGCGGGAACGATTGGTAGCAGCGATTGCCCCAATAATCTTCGCGTACAACAAACGTCTGCCCACCTTCGTCGCACACGCCGACCGTATACAACGTGCCGCCGAGGCACTCCTGAGCCGGGCAGTACTCAAAGTACTCGAAGGCGCCGGCGGGGGCCGTGCCGATGGCCGAGGGGGCCAGGATGCCGACGGCGACGATGGCGACTAGGACGGCGGATTTCTTCAGGAACACGTGCATTCTCTTCTCCTCGAAGCGAAGTGACGGGCGAGCTTCGGCAAATCACCGCTACCTATCAAGCCCAGGGTTCATGAGCGAAGCTCATTGCGGATATATAGGCTAGGTTAATTACATCAGTTTTTCCTGTCAAGACATACGCACTGATCCGAGCCAGCTTCTCCAAGCCGTCGAATACGGCTGGGAGCAGCATTGCATCTTCCACCTGTCCATGGCTCCGAGCCGGCATCGTTTCGTTTCGCTTCGCCGATCGCCACGGTCAGGAGCACGAAGAGCAGGCGGCCTACATTAGATGGGTAGGATTCCGCCCGCTGATCAAGACAGCTCGATCAGGAGCCGACCGAGTTCGGGACGCTCAATCAAGGGCGCAGCGGCGGCTTGGATCAGGTGACGGGCCGCTTCTGAGACTTGGGCCTCGTCGGGCAGGTCGCCTTCTTTTAGGGCCGCGTGGGCTTGGGCCCAGGCGAGCTGGTGATCGATGTCGAGGGCATCGACCAAGCGGCGGGTGATGGACCACAGGCTCTGACCTTCAGCGGCTTGGGCCAGACGGCCGTGGGCCTCGGGATCGAGCCGTTGGGCCAGGCGCGTGAGGCGTCCGACCAGGGTGTGGACCAACACCGAATCCACACGTCCATGAGCCAGGTGCTCTATGAGTTTTTCGATCCCCAATAATGGGCTTTGTAGTAGAGATTTGATCTCGTACGGCCCATCATCCAAGGTGCCGACCCCATCCAAAACCACCAGATGGGTCTTGGCCTCGGCATCGGGGGTCACGGCCCTGAGAGCTGCGGACGACACCGAGGGTCCGGCGCAACCCAACCAATGATCGACCTCCGCCGAGTCCTCTATCGGCGCGAGCAACACCAAGAGTTCCACGGCCGGCACCCGAAGACCTCGCGCCCTGGCATCCACCAGCGCAAATCGGGGCAGATAATGTTCCCTAAAATCCTTGAGTGGGCCGGCCTTCGGATCCAGGTCGAACGGTCGGGTGAGGTGAACGCAAAAACCGTCGTCGAGATCCAACTCATCGGAAATCACCTCGGCAACTTGCCGAGCCTGATCGCCGTCGGCAACGTAGATCAAGGTCTTCGGAAGATGATCTCGCCCTGGAAATAGCTCGGCCAGCCATCGATCTTTGAGCCTTCTGATCAGTGATCGAAGTGCTTCGTGTGACATCCGCGTTTCCGCAGAGGAGGCGCTTTTGGGGGCCTGCCCGATCGATGGCTGCCACCGAGCGGCGCGGGTCCTTCGACTCCAATCGACGACCTCCACGTTTGGCTTTCGTTCGAGCAGCCAACCGCCTTCCAATGAAAACCGGGGCCGATAGAAGTCCACGTCCACTTTGAGGCCGTCGGCCACCGCTTGCTCGTGGCGATATTCCGCCGGCAGGTTGTGCTCGAAAAGGTCCAGGGCCTGTTTCGATGGCGATCGAACGAGGCCGACCCAGAATGCCTCGAAGTATTCAGCGAGCAATCGGCAGCTGGAAAAAGACGACGTGCGACCGCCGATAAGCATCACCGCTTCGAAGGTCTCCGGTGGTAGCTCGGAAAGATACATGGGCCGCGGCAGGTCCTCGGCCGACTCAGCGCTTTCTGAAAAGGAGCACAGCAGCTCCGGAGTGGCGATTAAGACCCGGGTCGATGCGTCTAATTTTTGCGGTCCGGAGTTCTCGGCCCAGTGGTCGATTTGGAAATGCTCGCCGAACGTGGAGCCGTCTCCCACCTCAAGGCTTTCGAGACGGCCGAGTTCCGTAAAGCCCACTCCATCACCGTCGGTCAGGAGCAGAATCCGACGCGCCCCGGCAAATCTAAGCAATCGGTAGATGAGCGCTCGCGCCACCGATTCCAAACCACTGCCTGCCGTCATTTGCACCAGACACCGTCCTCGGTGGCTCGCCATCGAGGCTTCGACAGCTTCCAGAACGCGACGATGAGGCTCTCCCGCTCCGTAGGCCGACAAGGTGGCCGGCTCTACGTTCGGCATTTCGCTCAGCCGGGTTCTGAAGCTCGACGGTTGCCCTTGCCCAACCGGCGCGCGGGCACTTCCCGCCCGGGTGCGGTCAGCCGGCTTGGGGGATCGGCTCTCGGGTTCTCGCGCCATGAGAAGCTCCACGCATCACGCAACGGGGTCTTGTGGTGTCGAACCTTAAGGTGGAGACCAGTGTAGCAAACGCAGCAAAACGTCTGGACCCACTTGGATCACGGTTGGTTCGCGGGCGCTTTGAGCTGCTGCAGATTGCGTTGGAAGAGAGCGTTGTCCGGCTCGATTTCCAAGGCTTTTTCCAACGCCGCGACCCCTAAATCAATATCGCCCATCAAATAGGCCACATTCGATCGATATTGATAGGTCAGCACGTAGGACGGCGCGATGGCTTCCGCTTGATCCAATAGCTCCAAGGCCGCATCGTAGTTGGCTCGTCGGGCCTCCATGCTCGCCTTTTGAACCAGGTCTGAAGCTTTCGCCTCCGCGTCGTTGCGCGGTGCCCGTACATCGACCCGCCCGGTCAGGCGTTGGTAGGCGCTGCGGGACGGCTCGTATTGCGGGTTGTAGCGCAAGGCACGCTCATAATCGAGCACCGCTTGATCCGCCTTGCCCAGACGCTCTTGAATCACTGCCCGGTTGTGAAAAGCCTCAATGTTCAGCGGCTCGAGCGCGATCGCCTTGTTCAGTTCCTCCAACGCCAGGTCGTAACGCTCCATCATGCCCAACACACCGGCCAAGCTGGCGCGCAAAGAGGCGTCCTCGGGATCGGCGTCGATCAGCTGCTTGTAGAGCTTGGCCGCCTCGCGATATTTCCCTTGTTGGAAGTGGATAGCCGCCAGATTGCGGTCACCCTGAGGAGAAACGGTGGTCGATTCCCCTTCACTGCCGATATAACCCAAGCTGCGCAAATGCTCCAATTGGGCTTGGCTGATCTGACTCGATCCCGCGCTTGGATCGCCCGATGACGAGCCGTCGATGGATTCATAGGTGGCGATTCTCTGTCGGTCCGGCATGTCGATGAACGCTTCCGACAACACCCGACCGGACATGTCGGCAGCAGGTGGTAGGCCGAGCAGGGACAGCACAGTGGGTGCAATGTCGGTGATGTTGGCATCTTGGACGCGCGCCCCTGCCTTGACCCCGGCACCGTAGGCATAAAAGATGCCGTGCAATCGATGAAATTTCTCGCTCACCCGCCGTAGATCCCGGGTGCGCGAGGGATCGTCGTGCAAGGCGCCGAGCTCGAAGCCGTGGTCGGAAATCACCATCAAAACCGTGTTGCCGTCCAACGCGTCGAGATAGGAGCCGAGCAGCTCATCGGCGAAGCGGTACATTTGCTCCACGGTGCCGCCGAATTTCCGTTGCTGCTCGGCCAGCTCGCCACCTAAACCTTCGGCCCGGAATAGATGACCGAATAGGTGGGAGGTGGAGTCGGTGCCTTCGATATAAACGAGACCGAGGTCCGGTTTCTTGTCACGCCAAAGGCCGAGCCCGATGTCGCGATAGCTTTGGGCGGTGGCCAGAGCCCATTTGAAGTGGGCCAAGTCGTCTTGAAAATCAAAGGTTTTGGCGAAATCTTCCTGGCTCACGTCGACATAAGTCTCGAGTTCGTCGAAGGACAGGTCCGACGGCCGACGCAACATGGGCTCGATTTCGGCCAACAGCTCCGGGGGATAGGTTTTATCGCCCCCTTGATCCGCCGGCCCGTCCCCGCCGGTTAAACCTTCTTCAAAAAGGAAGTGATAAGCCGTGTGATCGCTGACCACTGCGCCATTGACGGTTTCCGGTGGCCAGGTGGCCCACCAGCCCACGGTCGCGACTTGTCGACCGGCATCCGAAGCGATATTCCACATCGCTTTGACCTTGCGCATCTGAGAGGTCACCGGCAGCTGCTCGCCCGAGGCGGATTGGGCGACAAAATGGCCGATGCCGTGCTGGTCGGCGGTTTTGCCGGTGGCGATGGTGGTCCAAATGATCGGTGAAAGCAGCGGCTTCTGGCTCTCCAATCGACCGTAGGCCCCTTCTTGGCGCATGCGGGCGAAATTCGGCAGGAGCCCCTCGGACATCATCAAGTCCACGGTTTGGGGGTCCATTCCATCGAGCCCGAGGATCAGCACCCGACGACCATCGCCGGCTCCGGGGCCACATGCGAGGGACGCAAGAAAAACGACGAGCACTAGAATCAGGCTGAGCTTTTTCATTCTCAAACTCTAGCAGGCTGTGGCCTTTTCAGAGTCAAGCTTCGAACTCGCCTCACCGACGGGCCGATCGATCCATTCGAAGTGAGTTTCTCGAGAGGATTTAGGTGACCGAAAGCTCGTGCTGGGAATTTTTGCGCAAAAAAATTCGGGAGCCCTGTGACTCCCGTTTGGTGGATCTCGATGCCGCTTTCAAAAGCTTCGGAATCGGTCTTTAGAGGAGAACTTCGATTCCGGAGGAGCTTTCGAGAGGGAATCTCCTGTCCGTCGAGAAGATCCTACGGCAGCGTCGAAACCCTGTCGTCCTCATCCTGTTGAATTGTTCGCCAACAATGTTGCGCCCAAGGGACGGCTCCAAGGCATCAGTCGGCCGAAGTTTCGTCCAGGCTGGCCAGGCCGTGCCTAAAGGCAAAAACCGCGGCTTCGACGCGATTCGAAACGCCGATTTTGGACAGTAGTCGGCTCAGATGGGTGCGGGCGGTGACTTCGGCGATGTGGAGATGGTCGGCAATTCGGTGGTTATCCCAGCCGAGTGCCACCAGGCGCAAGAGTTCACGCTCTCGGTCCGTAAGCCGGGCCAAGGCGGGATCTCCCTCGCCACCGGAATCTCGGATCAGCTCACGGGTGAGTTCCGCCGGCAGGAACGCCTCACCACGGTGAAGACGCTCGATCGCCCGCAGGTAATCCTGACGATTCGCGTTTTTCGACAAATAACCCATGGCCCCGGCGCGGATGGCATCGAGCACTTCATTTTGCTCGGTAGAGCCGGTGACCACTAAAACGCGGAGGTCGGATTGGGTCGCCAGAGCGGCACGGATGACATCCACCGGCTCGGGCCCGGGCATCATAAGATCGAGCAAAACGACATCGGGTCGCAGGTCGGAAACTTTGGCCAAAGCTTCCTCGCCGTTGGACGCCTTTCCAACCACCTCGATGTGCTCGAAATCGGCCAGCAGTAATTCAGTACCCTCTCGAACCACCACGTGATCGTCGACAATCAAGACTCTTATCTTGGCGCTCAACAACCTCCCCCGATCCATGTATAGCCGGATCCCGCTTGTTTTCAAGCGTGGTGAAATCACTCACTTAGAGCATTGAGTAAGCATCGAGAGAGCATGGAAAGCACAGGGCGAAGACGGAGCCGACTGAGAGGAAACCGTAGCAGAGGAAAGCTAGACGAACCAATGGAGAAAGTCTGTAAGAAATCCCAGGCAGGAAATCCCAGGCTGATTCGCCCCTCTCCCATCAAGTTTACATCATTTCTCTTGTCAAGACCACCGTATTGCTCTCGCCAAGACTTCCGATTCCCGGGCTAGTGCGCCCTGACGCTCAACCGATCTAGAGCATCGAAGAGCTCCAGGCGCCGGCGCAGCGCTTCGTCCTCGGTACGGCAACTCAGAGCGTAAAGGGTCTCGATCGCATCGCTCAAGAGGTCGGTCCGAACGCATTGCGCAACACTGACCAATTCCTCGTGCAATGCCTCCGCGGACTCGGGATCCAAAGACTCCACCACTTCCGCCAATCGACGATCCGCACGACGAAGGTCTTCCGCGATTTCGAGAATTACGGATTGCGCACGACGGACGGCGGCGGTCGGACGGGTGAGGGTCGGACGGTTGTCGGTGGAACGGGAGGTGGTGGGAACGCTGCTCATGTCTGGTCCTCCAAGAGAGCTGGTCTGGGGCTCGATATCCTGCGCCTCGGGCTCGTTGTCGCGGGCTCGTGCCCCTAGCAGGCCGAGGTGGAAGGAGCTGTTCGCTACCCGATCAATCGGGGCCGGGGACCACAACCGGCAAGGCCAAACCAAGAGATTTCTCTACGATGACGATTTGCTGCCGTGATTTTCGTGCGTCATGTCTTACAGAGGGTCGGCGCCGCCGAGCATCATCCCGCAGGGGTTTTCTCACCCTTGAGTCCATGGGCAGCTCGATCCGCCTCCCCGCCTCGACCCGCCTCGTTTTCCGGCGAGCGCAAGACAATCGGGCCTCCTGGGACCGTAGGACACACGAAGAAGTACGGGCACCGCGGGCAGCGCACGGGATCCACCTGGGCCGGAAATCGACCGGCGGCCACGTCACGGACCATGGTGCGGCCCTTTTCCAGGCGGGTCTGCAGCTTCTTGGCGGTCAGCGCAACCGGTGTTTTTTCCCCATCCGCCAAGTGCACCACCTCGACTCGGGCACCGACCCCGAAGCGCTCCAGCACTGCCTGCTGCCAAAGAGCGTGGATCGTGTCCTCAGCCTTGAACGAACCTTGCCGACCGGTACGCACAATGCGCAGCAGGGTGACCCCCGACGACGACTTACCCGCCAAATCAGGTTCCAATTGCACTCGACAATCTCCCAACTCCAGGGAGATGGCCCCATCGGGGCCCGAGGCCGAAGGGTCGAACCCATCGAGTGGCCCGAGGTCCTGATAGGCCTGCCACAGGGCGTCGGCCAAGGAACCGAAGAGCCGGCGATATTCTTGCTCGAAGGCATGGCCGGTGGGACCCACCTGCTTCCACACCTTCTCCGTCCGGTCGACAAAATCCGACCGTTGAATCGGCTCTTGGGACGAGCGCAAGCCATCGAGCAATTGATAGAGGCAGCTCTGGGTATCTTGATAAGCACCGTCCCGTCGATAACCGGGCAAGCCGAATAATCGACTGTAGAAAAAACGACGGGGACAGCGCTCGTAAACCGCTAGGTCGCGCGCCCGGCTTTGGCGCAGCACCTCCCGACCTTCGAGCCGGAGGGTCTCCGTGGAGTCGGACAGGCCCATGGGGATCCGCATAGCCTCCTCGACTGAAATAGGCTGAGGTTCGAGTTCCGACAAAAAGGCAGACGGCTTCCTACGCCGAGTGCCGGCGGTGGTCGAGCGGTAGAGCGCGAGATGACTGCGGGCCCGGGAAATGGCGACGAAGAAGAGACACTCTTCTTCCGCATCGTGCAGTGCTCGCTCGCCATCCTCCCGGGGATCGAGGCCGGTGACCAATCCGGGCGGCGGCGGACATCGCGGTCGGCGAAAGCTCGACGGCAAACCGCCGCTGGAAAGGCTCGGCAAATGCACCGCTTCGAATTCCAATCCCTTGCTGCCGTGAAGGGTCATCAGCCGGATGGCGTTGAGATGCAGGGCGGCGGCCGGCATTTGGCGCAGGTCCCGCTCCTCCCCCAGCATCACCAATCTTCGAATGCGGTCCAACACACGAGCGGCGGGAAATCCACGCCCCGGCGCCTTCGCTTGGCGCACGAAGCTCAAGAATTGGTAGATCGCCACCGCCCGCATCTGCTCTTCCAACACCCATCCCTCGGACGGTCGGCGCAGCAATTGGGAGCGATCGAAAAGGTAGGTGGTCACAATCCGCCATGGGCTGTGCTTGGGCGAGGCATCGCGCAGATCCTCAGCCAACCGATTCAAACCCCGGAGCCCGGCCTCGCTCAGCTCGCTGACCAGCCAAGCGCAGCAATCGTCCAATGCGGTCTCCGAGCCGCCTGAGCCGACGTCTTCGTTGGGCAGACCCGCGAGTCGACGCAACACCGAAAGGGCCCGTTGACGTCGCTCCTGGACCGAAGCTTCGTCCCCGCCGTCACCGAATCGACCGCCCACGGCGTCGAGAAAGGTCCGCACGTCGGTCGCTGGAATGGCGTATTCGGGCATGGCCGCCAAGCGAGCCAGGGATCCTCCCCGTGGATCGACCACGAGCGATAGGACCGACAGCAGGTCTCGAACCTCGGAGCGCTCGAAAAGACTGCCGAGGTGCAGAACCGGTAATCCCCTGGCCCCGAGGCCGCGGGCAAAACGCTCGACCTGCGCATTGGAGCGGCACAGCACCGCCTGCTTGCGCAGGTCGATCCCGGCTTCGCAAAGCTCGTGGATTCGACCGGCGACCGCGGCCACCTCGTCGTCGTTGTGGGCAGCCTCGGTCAACGTCGGCCGGGATCCCGTCCCCTCGGTGCCACGAAACGCATCCAGGTCGAGGGGCAACATGCCTTCGGACGCCCCCATCGACCGGGCAAAGCTTTGGAAACAAGAAACAATCTCGGGGGTTGAGCGATAACTGACTTCCAAGGCCTTGCGCTCGGCGCTCTGGAAGTCTCGGGGGAAAAGTCGCATATTGGCCGTGGAGGCGCCACGGAATCGGTAAATGGACTGGCGAGAATCTCCTACCACCCACAAACGCTCGCCATCACCCGCCAAGGCTTTCAGCAGACGGGCCCCGGCTCGGTTGACGTCCTGATATTCGTCCACCAAGACGTGCCGATAGCGCAGGCGAAGGGCGGTGCGGACGGCGGGATCGCGCTCCAAAAGCAGGGTCGGTTTCATCACCAAATCGCCGAAGTCCACCCATCCCTTGCGGCTCAAGAGTTGCTCATAAAGCTCGTAGACCCGGGCCACCTCGAGAGCCCGCTCGCCTTCGAGAAGCTCCTTCTCCCCCTCGGCCCGCTCGACCCACTGGCGTACCAGCTGCTCGTATCCCGCCGCGTCCACCAGCTCGTCCTTGGCCCTGGAAACCGCCGACAGAATCTCCTTCAGCTCAAGGGCCGGCTCGTAGAGGTTTTGATGATGCTTCAATCCCAGGGTCGGCAGCTGGTCTTCGAGCAGGGCGATGGCGTCGGCCCGGTCGACCACCTTCAAGCCCGGGGTCAAACCCAGTCGATCGTGGTGTTTGCGCAAAACCTCCAGGCCGAAAGCGTGGAAGGTGCCGGCGAAGAGGGTCGGTGTGGCATCGCTCCAATATCGAGCCACCCGCTCGACGATCTCCTGGGCGGCTTTGTTCGAGAAAGTGAGCACCAAAATCGATCCCGGGTCGACGCCGCGATCCATCAAATACAACACCCGCGCCACCAAGGTCCGGGTTTTGCCCGTGCCCGGCCCCGCTTCGAGCAGCAGGGGGCTGCCCAAATGCTCGGCCGCCGCCCGCTGCGATGGATCCAGGGTCAGAGCCGACAGCCTGGTGACCGGCCCGTCGGAGCCCGCGGCGTCGACGGGCTGCGCCTCATCGACGGATCCAGCGCAGACGGATCCAGCGCCGACGGAATCGTTAACAGGAGAAGCATCGTGAATCGGTCCGTCGCCGGGTAGCAAGAGGGCGTCGCACAGTTGTTGACGCACCAACTCCAGGGGTAGGCCCAACCGCTCGGAAATCTCCGAAGCCCCCATGTCCGTGCCTAGAAATAGATGCCGCGCCATGGGCCGAGGCAATAACAGCTCCCGGGCGAACACGTTGGCTTGTAGCTCTTGACGCTCCCGGGCGCCATAACTTTCCAGCCGATGCACGGGAGCGCCGATGTCTTCCGCCCCGTCGACGTCTTCCAACTCACCGACCAAATCCCCGGCGTGACACCAGGAAAGCCCGCCGTGCAGAAATAAGTGCCCGAGCTCGTGGGCGATCAGGGTTGCGGCTTCGGGCAGATCGGCGGAGCCCCGATAGAAGATGGCTTCGACCCCGCGATCGAGCACCGCCTCCGCGCCTTGCAGCAGAGGGTCGTCGGGGTCTAGGGGAATAGGATCGTAACCTTCGGCCAGGGCTAGTCGAGTGGCGACCTCGATAGCTGGGGTATCGGGGGCGAGCGCCGCCTGTTGACGCCGATCCGCGGCCCGAGTTCGAACGATCTCAAAGGCGTCCACAAGCGGATCCGATCTCAGCCACGGTCCGAGTCCCGGCCGCAGGTGTCTTCGGAGGCACGATCCGAGGCACCGTCGAGCAGCGCCTGCTTTTCGTCGGCATTGAGCCGACTGCGCTCGACCGCCTGGGCGAAGGGCTCCTTGCCCATGGCCTCGGGTTTGCCTTCGGCCTTGAAGCTGGCGCCCATGGAAAGCACCGGCGGTCCCTGGAGGTGGGCGATGACCGCGTCGAGCGGCACCTCGAGTTCATCGGCCAATTGACGGTGCAAAAAGTCCGGCACGGTCTGTGCCTCGATTCGGCGATCCCTGAGCTTGGCGACCAGCGTTTTGTCGAGCCCGAGTCGGCTGCCCAATCGGCTCAAATCCGAGGGTGTGCGATCTTTGAACGGATCCCGATGGGTGGTTGGGGTGGCATCCAGACCCGCGTGCAATCGATCCATGGCCGCGGCCACTGCCGAACTCATATCCATTCCCGAATGGGCTGAATACTCTTCGGCTTGCGAGTCCGAATCCCCACCTGGAAGCAGATCCTGCATCGCCCACTCCACCGCGAAATCCGTCAGCTGGGCGGCGAATCGGGGGTATTTGGCCACCATCTTTTCGAGCGTGGCGGCATCGGGGGTGTCGGCCAGTAAGAGAAATTCTTGGTAGACGTCCTGCAGATCCGGATCCGTTGCCGGGATGTTTCTTGATTCGTCCGCGGCGGAATCTTGGGCTGCGCTTGGGTCGTTTTGTGTTTGTCGATCATTCATCGCTCGTCCTCCGTCGACCCGGAGATCTTGCTTTCCGCCCGCCGCAGGTAGTTGCGCACGGTGCGCTCGGAGACTCCGAGAATCTCGACCAAGGTGGAGATCTCGGGTTTCTTGGAAGCGATTGGAACCCCCATCACCCGATGCAGGATCAACGCTTTGCGCTCCACTTCCGTCAACCGGGAAAGCGCCTGGTTTAAACAAACCCTTTGCTCGGCGTCGAGACTTCCGGGCAGGGCATCCAGGTCGATCTCGTCCGCCAGGCGATCGAGACCGGCATCTCCGCCCCTCTCTTCGCCGACTCCTTCGATCGCCACCAACGGCTCGCGGCGACGGCGAACTTGCCGGCAAACGTCGATCCGAAGACGCTTCAAAGCCAAGTCGAATCGCACTTCAAAGAAATCGGCTCCGTTGCCCGGGTCGACCAAGAGCACTGCCAAACGGCCGACGGTTTCTTCCCGAGCTTCTTCTTCACCGACGGTGTCGAAGCCGCGAATCGAACGCTTCAGCGACCGCTCACAACGGCTCAACAGCCGCGGCGCCAGCTCATCGACCCAGCCGTGACGCCCTTCGCGCACCGCCGCCCGAATCAGATACACCAAACATTCGGACGGCAAGAAGCGGGAATCGTTCGGGTCCCGAATCGCCGCTCGCCGACGCACCTCATCGGCGCCCGAAACCAAAACTTCGGCAATCTGGCTTTCCACCGTCGCCGGACGCTTCAAGGGCGTGCCGTCGGCAGTGGTTTTTCGGAGCGGCTCCACGGGCCGTGTGCTGAAGGGAGCCAAGTCCACGCCGGCCGAGTCCTCAAGGCCAACTCGCTGGACCCACTCACTGGGGCCGGCTCATTGGGTCAGTTGAGAGGGCCGGCTACAAGCCGGCTCTCGTGGGGGTCAATCGTTGGATAGGCCACAAACCGGCAACGGACTCTGCCGTTTTTTTCTGCGGTCCGGGCATAGATTGCAGATCTATCGGAACTCGAAATCTAACACAGGCCCCGCTGACACAAACACGATCTCGGTCAATCGTCGGCGCTGCCCGGACGCCGGATTCCCAAGGCCGAGATCTTCTGGTGTAAATAGGTCCGTTGAATATCCAAGATGCGCGCGGCGCCGGCCACGTTCCAATGGCTGCGCTGTAAAACGCTCTCGATATATTCTTTTTCGCATTGGGTCTTGAACGCCTTTAAACCCAGGGTGATTTTTTGACCCAAACGCACCAAACCCGTCTCTTGTGCTCCCTCGCCGGGAGATCCGCCGTCGAGCAAACACGACGGCAACTGGTCCAGCGTAATCGGATCCCCACCGAATACCACCAGCCGCTCGCAGATGTTGCGCAGCTCGCGCACATTGCCGGACCAGCGGTAACGAGCTACTGCCTGATCCACCTCCTCGACAACCCGTTTCGGCCGCAGGCGATGCCGTTTAGCAAACACACCGAGGAAGTGGTGAAACAACAGGCCGATATCCTTGCCTCGATCACGCAGCGGCGGCACCTCGATCGGCAGGGCCGCCAATCGAAAATAGAGGTCCTCACGAAATTTGCCGTCGCGCACATGGTGCTCTAAGTCTTGATGGGTGGCGGCAACCACGCGCACATCCACCTGGCGGTCGCGGGTATCGCCGATGCGCCGAACTCGGCCGTCCTCCAAGACGCGCAGCAGCCTGGACTGCAGGGCGTAATCCATATCCCCGATTTCGTCGAGAAAAAGGGTGCCCGAGTCCGCTTCCTCGAACAGCCCGGCCTTGGCGCTGCGGGCGTCGGTAAAAGCTCCCTTGACGTGGCCGAAGAGTTCGTCCTCGATCAGATGATCGGGAATCGCGGCGCAGTTGATTTTGATGTAGGGCCCTTCGGACCGTCGGCTCTGGCGATGGAGGGCCGCCGCCACGAGTTCCTTGCCCGTGCCGCTCTCGCCCAGAATGAGCACCCGGGCATCCGTCGGCGCCGCCTTTTGAATCTTCTCCCGCAGCTCGGAGATTTGGGGCGACTTGCCCAAGATCTCGTTCTCCGCTTCGAGTTCGGAGCGCAAGGTTTGGACTTCCTTGCGCAACGCGGCATGGTCGAGGGTGTTGCGGATCGACTGCACCAATCGCTCACGGCTGAAGGGTTTTTCGATAAAATCGTGCACCCCGAGCTTCAAGGCTTGCACCGTTTCGCTGATCGACGCTTCTCCGGACACCACGATGGTCGACGGCAAACGGTTCTCAGACGCCAACTGCCGGACCATTTCGATGCCGCTCATGCCCGGCAACCGCACGTCGGACAATAAGAGGTCGGGCAGCCGCGATTCCCCATCGAGCAGGGTGATCGCGTCCTCCGCACTGGCCACGGCTTGGGTGGCAAAACCCTGCTCACGCAGCTGGAAGATCAAATTGGCGCGGATCTTGGCGTCGTCTTCGACAATTAAGACTTGACTCATAGTGGAAGGGCTCACGGTGGAAGGGCTCTCGGTGGAAGGGCTCGGCCTTACTGTATGAAAAAACTAACGGCGTTCGTCGAATTTTTTCGATTTGCAAGACCCTTCCGGCGGACCGCATGGATTCAAAAGGGCAAAATTTCTGGCGCTGGAACTCCTCTGCAAGATGTGTGCTAGATCAGTCTCTTCAACCGGCTGTGTTATGCTGAGCTTCCGCCAACGGGCCTCCGAAGGGCCTTCCAAGGAACCATATGTCCGAAAAACGTCTCTACAAAATTACCTTCTTCAGCCAAGGCCAGGTTTATGAAATCTATGCCCGGCACGTCTCTCAAGGTGGCCTCTACGGATTCGTTGAGGTCGAAGAACTGGTCTTCGGCGAGCGAACCCAAGTCGTGGTCGATCCGTCCGAGGAACGGCTGAAGAAAGAATTCGACGGGGTTCGACGAACCTATCTGCCCATGCATGCCGTGCTGCGCATCGATGAGGTGGAAAAGGAAGGCGTCGCCCGCATCACCGAACCGACGAAAAGCGAGGGCAATGTGACGCCATTCCCCATGAGCCTATATAGCCCACGCGATTCTGATCGCTCTTGACTAGCGATTCTGATCGCTCTTGCCCACGCGATTCTGATCGCTCTTGACTAGCGATTCTGATCGCTCTTGACTCGGCCTACGCTCTGTTCAACGGTAGGAACCGTCCCAACCGTTTGCCGACAAACGTGGACGGAGCAGCGAGGAGTGAGAGCGTTTGCGACGCAGGGAGATTCGAACTTCCGATGACCAACGAGCAGCCCGCCGGGTTCGCGCCATGGCCCTGCTCGGCATCCTCCTCATCGGCATCTGGCTGGTGGCCCTCGGCCACCGATTCCTCGAACATCGAAGAATCCAAGAAAGCCATGATCTCCTGCTGCTCGACATCACCGACACCACCGTTGAGCTGCTGCATCAACGGCACCGAGACATTGAGCAGCTGAGCCTTAGTTGGAGGGTCGATCACCCGGCGGTCGGCGGACTCGCGGAATCGCCCATCACCCAGCCTCCGGCTGCGGGACCTGCTTCCTTGGTCGATTTGCTGATCGGCCGTTTGACCGGCCTGCTCGCGCTCAGCTGGATCGACACCGAAGGTCGTGTTCTGTGGTCGGCCCCGAATCCCCAGAGCCACTCCAGCACTAAAAGGGGCGCCCTAGAGAACCCCCGGACCGCCCCGTCGTTTGTGTTTGCGCGCAAGTCCCTTTCTCCTCAGACCGCCCCAGCCATTCAGCTACCTCAGGGGGATTGGGGTTTCGTCACCTATTTCCCGGTAGTCGCCGACGGCCGAGCCCAGGGACTGCTAGAAGCGGTCTTCCGTTTTCGGGATGTGCTCAGCCGGAGCTTGCCGACCCCCTTACCTCCTGAACTCGACCTGGAGCTGGTTTACGACGACGTCGTTCTATGTCGACTGCCCGGAATCGAAGAAATCGCCACCGACGGTTCTCGTGCTGCAGACCGCACTCCCAATGTTGGTCCCAATGTTGGCCCCAATGTTGGCCCCAATGTCGACACCCCTTATGTCGGATCGGTACAAACGCCCACCGACGACCCGACCGTCACCCGCATTTCGACGTTTCAAATCCATGGCCATCGCTACGAGCTCCGGCTGACGGCGGCGCCGGTATCCGGCCCCATGGATCTGGGCGCTTGGCTTTTGCTGCTCAGCGCCCACTTGCTCGCTGTGCTCTTAGTTTGGGTCGACCACCGTCTCGACATCCGACGTTGCGAGCGGCGAGCCCGCACCCACTTGATGGAAGGTGTGTTTTCCAACCTGCCCGTAACCGCTTTCAGCGTCGGCCCCGACGGCGAGGTGGAGCAATCCTTCGGCAAAGCCGCCGTCGGCTTGGGTCTGAGCAGCCGCGGCGGCGAGACCCTCGACGGATTTCCGGCCTTGGTTCGACCCCTGCAGCGGGCGCTCGCCGGTGAATCCGTACACCTGGAGGCCGATCTGCAAACCGACACCGGAGACGCCCGGACCTATGAACTTTTTTTGCTCCACGACGAGCTTCGGGGCGGCGGCGCGCTCGGTTTCGCGATTGACGTCTCGGCCCGCAAATGGGTCGAGAAGGCACTCCAACGCAACGAGGAACGCTATCGGCGCTTTTTTCGCGAAGCCCCCTTCGCCTATTTCGCGGTGGATTTGGACGGTCGGATCGAAATCGCCAACGACTTGGCTGCGCAACTCACTGGATACTCCTTAGACAATCTCAAGGGCTTGCTGTGCACCCAACTTTTCGCCCACTCGGAAGATCAGCTTCGGCTCGAGTCTGCCCACCGGGAAGATGAGCTGCGCAATCACGAGGTCGAGCTGCTGAGGGCAGACGGCAGCACCTTCTGGGGCAGTCTTTCGGTGCAGCCCTTGCGGGACGGTACTCAGCTGGTGGGTCGTGGTTTGATCGTGCTCGACATCACCCAGCGCAAACAGCTCCAGGAGCAGGTTCGCCAATCGCAAAAAATGGAAGCGGTGGGCCGCTTGGCGGGCGGCATCGCCCACGACTTCAACAATCTACTGACCGCCATCATGGGATATGCCCGCATGGCTCTCGAGCGAGTGGCAGAAGACGGCCGACTTCGACACGACCTCGAAGAAATCCAAAAGGCCTGCCGTCGGGCCACCTCCTTGGTGTCCCAGCTGTTGGCCTTTTCGCGCCGCCAAATCGTCGAGCCGAAGGTTTTCGACCTCAACGGCCTATTGCGGGACATGGACCCCATGTTGCGTCGACTCACCCGCGAGGAAGTGGATCTGGCCAGCCACCTGACCCGGGGCTCGGGTCGAATCCGGATGGATCCTGGCCAAATGGAGCAAGTGATCGTCAACTTGGTGGTCAATGCCCAGGAGGCCATTTCGGGTGATGGCTGGATCACCATTGAAACCGACAATTTGCCCGTCGAGGTTGGTGCCGGCGGCGACGGCGCGGCAGACGGCGCGGCAGACGGCGCGGCAGACAATAGCTCGTCGACGACCCATCACACCGAATGGGTACGCTTGAGGGTTTCCGACACCGGATCGGGCATGAGCCCAGACGTTCAAGAGCATATTTTTGAGCCCTTCTTCACCACCAAAGAGGATTTGTCGGGCACCGGACTGGGTTTGGCGACGGTTTACGGTATCGTGGTGGAACAAAGCGCAGGACAAATTTTGGTCAATAGTGAAGTAGGAAAGGGCACCACCATCTCCATCCTTCTACCCAGGGTGTACGACGCAATCGATGTCGACGACGAGCCCCTGCCCATAGCACAGCCGTCCGCCGGCCATGAGCGCATTCTTTTGGTAGAAGACGAAGAAATGGTGCGGGAGCTGGCCGCCGAAATGCTTTCCAGTTTGGGTTACGACGTGATCCAGGCCAAGAATGGTCTCGACGCCTTGGATCGGGTCGAAGGCCGTGAGCACGAGATCGACCTCTTGCTGACCGATGTGGTGATGCCGAAAATGGGCGGCGAGAAGCTCTACCTGGAACTCCGGCGGCGCAATCCGGAAATCCGGGTTCTTTACAGCTCCGGGTACACGGAAAGCGCGGTCATTCATCACGGGGTCAAAGAAGGCGAGGTTCCCTTCGTCCACAAACCCTACACCTTCGACGCCCTGGCCCAAGCGGTGCAGATCGTGCTCAAAAGCTAGTCATCTGCCAAAGGCCTGGTGAGCCCTCACCCTCCCTCTCCCGGGACGGGAGAGGGAGGAGTTCTTGCTTGCGCTTCGCGCTCGCATTTGAGGTTCGCTAACCCGACGTTTCAAAACTTCCACAAACCATTGATTATAAACGATTTGCTGCGGCTGACGGGCTTGACCCCTCCCGCTCTTCCTTAACCAACGGCTCGGCTTCGCCTCGCCCGGGCGGGGGCAAGCCCCGCCCCTACACCCGGAATGTCGAATCTCGTCGTCGATCAAGGCCGACGGTAGCGATCCCGGTCCCGGCCACGATCACGACGACCTTGACCTTGGAGGTTGTCCAAGGCCTGTTGGTGACGCTCATAGAAAAGCCGATGTGACACCAGGTTGCGGCTCAGCTGTGCACAGGAGTCTTTGGCGTAACGATCCGAGGACAAGCAGGTATCGAGATCCTTCAAATCCTCGTCGATTTCCCGCCGCGTCGGCTCGAGCAAACCGTAGAGATCGCGGTATATGTCGAATAACAACCATTCCCGCAGCTGCTCTAGGTCGCGGCTACGCTCGGACCGTTGCTCTTCTGTGCGACGCAGGGCTTGGTAACGGAACTCGGACGACACCAACATTTGCCTCGCCACCTCTTCCACACCACGACGGCCTTGACGATCAACTTGGTCGACAAAGTCCCGAGGATCGTCACCGTGGCGCTCCCGGCGCAACAACCCCCGATAAAGGGTTTCAACCACCCGCTGTGCCGAAGCTTGCGTCCCAGGCCCGACTGGGCCCCCATGGCCGTGGCCACCTCCGGCCCCGCGGCGCGGAAGCACCCGGATCGCCACCTTGCCGACTCGGCACTCGGCTGGCACGTCTTGAATCTTGCCCGGTGCCTTTACCCCTACCAAGTCGTAACCCAAATACACGGTACCGGGTTGCTCGGCGGTGAAGATGACCCGACCGGCACGACGATCGCGCTTGTCTTGAGCCTGCATCTTCACGTGACGCCGAACTTGATGGGAATCTCCACCCATGCCCATGGCGGAGGGGTAGCCGATGTCGGCGCTGGTGGAATAGGGCGTCGGTCCCCCGCTTCGCGCGTGCAAATAGAGGTGACCTTCCTCGCCTTCCAGAATTTCCACGGTTTCACCGAATTCGTACCACTCCACATTGTCTTCTTGCCAGAGGCGATATTTCACCGCACCCGAGCAGCGGTGTTCGGCAACAGCCGCCGAACTCGCACAGAGGGCCGCAGCAGCTGCTAGTGCCGCGCATTTGCCGAAAAACGAGAATTGCTGGCTCATCTTCTTCTCCTAAAAGCGGTCGACTGCTTAAATCTCAAAGGATGTTCAACAGCGGTCGAGCGCGTGTCTTTATCAACTTCAAATCCAAAGACCCGATAATCGGGTCGTCCCAGAGCCGGTTGACCTCTCCCGGATCTTGCCCGAGCGGTTACCCTGCTAGGGTCAAAATAGAATACTTGCAAGAGACGTTCCAAGAATCGCTTTTAGGGCAACTTGGAATGGGAATGGTGGTGAGATGCCATGAAACGGGATCTATTCTAGTTCAAAACTCCAACGGGCTCTCCGTCCACCTCCCGGCCACGTATAATCTGCCGGGTGTTAGAAACTCGCTCCCCCCAAGCTCCAGCCCAGCGATTGCTGAGTTCCGCCGACGCCGGCCGCCGATTGAGCGCGGCGCTGGAATGGCTGAGCCGACGACGCCAAAACGGTCAACGGGCCGAAGAATCCTTAATCTTGGCCCCGACGCGCGGTGCGGCCGAAGATTTATTGCGAGATTCAGACCTCGGCCTGCTGGGCATCCACCGCATGACTCTGCCCCAGCTCGCGGCAGATTTGGCCACCCGACGCTTGGCAGCCCAAGAGCTCGTGCCCGTGCGCGGTCTCGCCCTGGAAGCCCTGGCTGCCCGGGCCATTTCCGAAACCCACCTCAGCCGGCCGCTGGAATATTTTGCCCCGGTGGCCGAAGCCCCAGGGTTACCCGGCACCTTGGCGCGCACCCTCGGAGAGCTGCGATCCTTTCGCATCCAAGCCGACTCCCTGGACGAACTCGGACCCCGTGGGCGGGACCTTCGCCGCCTGTTGACCGCCTTTGAGGCCCAGCTGAGCCTGCACCGACTGGTGGATCCGCCAGGTCTTTTGCAACTCGCTTTCGAAGCTCTGGATGCCGCCCATCCGTTGGTGGGTTTGCCTTCGCTGTGGCTCGATCTAACCCCTGAATCCCCTCGGGAAATAGACCTTCTGGCGGCCCTGGCCGGCCACAGTCCGGACTTGCTGGCCACCGCCGTCGCCCACGACAACATTTCGATCAAAAAC
Source organism: uncultured bacterium (assembly GCA_965366625.1). GTDB lineage: Bacteria > Acidobacteriota > Thermoanaerobaculia > Multivoradales > J023 > JAUIJL01. Next base: position 20,608 of record CBDUGP010000039.1, on the reverse strand, counting down.
CTCCAAAAAATCGTCGACGTCACCGTAGAAGATCTCGATTTGGTCCCACATGACACCGAGGGCTCCAAAGCCGTCGCCCGCTTGGACCGGCTGCGATCCCACATCTTCAGAGAGAACCCGGGAAAGGATCCGGAAGAAGATCCAGCAGAGAATCCGAGCCACGAAGACCGCGACGCCGGCACAAATGACAAAGGTCTTGTATTTTTGTCCGCTCCCGGGGAAGACCGCGAATGCGTGGAGATCGCCCGACGGCTATTGGCCGCTGCGCGCTCCGGGTTGCCGTTCGATCGCTGCGCGATTGCCCTGCGTCAACCCGATACCTACATTCCACTGATCGAAGAAGCCTTCCATCGGGCACAGATTCCGGTGCACTTCACCCGCGGCACCCGACGACCCGACCCCGCGGGGCGGGCCTTTCTGGCCCTGCTCGCCTGCGCCGACGAGTTGCTCAGCGCCAGCCGATTCGCCGAATATTTGAGTCTGGGCCAATTACCCGACGCCGACGCGTTGGGGGCCCCACCTTCGTTCGAGGAAGTCCCCTGGGTGGTGCCCGAAGGGGATCAGATGGTCTTCAAATCGTCCTTTTTAGAGGACGGTTTATCGTCAAACTCGGAATCCAACGCCGCGCCACTGGACCCCGACGCGCCGGTGGTCTCCGGCGCCCTCAAAGCCCCTCGACGGTGGGAGCGGCTTTTGGTGGATGCAGCGGTCATTCGCGGGCGCGACCGCTGGCGTCGACGGCTCGCCGGCGTGATCGAAGAACTCAAGCTTCAGAAGCGGTCCTTATCCGACAGCGACCAGCGGGACCGCCAACGCCTGGACGAAGAGCTGAACGCCCTCCAATCCCTAAAACAATTCGCCCTGCCGCTGATCGAAGATTTGGACGAGCTTCCGGAATCCGCGCCCTGGGGGGTGTGGCTTTCCCGCCTCGACCCTCTCGCCGCCCGCTCCCTCAAGGTGCCCGACCGGGTCTTGGAAGTATTGTCGGAACTCCGGCCGATGGCCGAAGTTGGACCGGTACGCTTACAGGAAGTGCGACGGGTGCTGGCGGAACGCCTTTCCCTATTGCGCACCGAGCCCACCCGTCGCCGATTTGGTCGGGTGTTGGTCGCCACCATCGACGAGTTGCGCGGGCGGCGATTCCACACGGTCTTTCTGCCCGGGTTGGCCGAAGGCCTCTTTCCCCGTCGCGCCCTCGAAGATCCATTGCTCCTGGACCAAGATCGCCGACGCCTCGACGCCGGCCTGATCACCCAAGAGCAACGATTCGCCAAAGAGCGACGTCTGCTGAGGGTCGCTATCGGCGCTGCCGACCAAGAACTGGTCACCTCTTATCCGAGCCTGGACACCATTCAAGGCCGCAGCCGGGTGCCTTCGTTTTACGCCCTGGATCTGCTGCGGGCCGCCGAAGGTCGATTGCCGGACTTAGATCACTTGGAGCGACGGGCGGCGGAGGGCTCCTCCTTGCGCTTGGGTTGGCCGGCGCCCAAAGATCCCAAAGCCGCCATCGACGATGCGGAATTCGACCTGGCCACCTTGACCCGCTTGATGGAACAAAAACCGGAGCAAACCGCCGGCCGTGGCCGCTATTTGCTCGACACCAACTCCCACCTTCGCCGATGTTTGCGCAATCGCTATTCCCGCTGGGCTCAGAAGTGGTCACCCGCCGACGGCCTAGTCTCCTCGAATCCTGAAACCCTGCGCATTCTGCACAGCCACAAACCCACCGAGCGCAGCTACTCCCCCACGTCCCTGCAACACTTTGCGGCGTGTCCCTACCGCTTCTATCTGCAAGGCATGTTGCGTCTCCGGCGGCGAGACCGGATCGAACAATTGGAGCAGATGGATCCGTTGACCCGCGGAGCGCTCTTCCACCAAGTTCAATTCGAGCTGCTGAGCCTGCTCAAAGATCGCCGTCTGCTGCCGATGCAAGGCCGGCATCAAGAGCACGACTACCTCGAAACCGTCTATCGACTGACGGATCAAACCCTCGAAGCGGTGGCCAAACGATATGAAGAAGATTTGGCGCCGGCCATCCCGCGGGTCTGGCGCAGCGAGGTCGAAGGTTTGCAGCTCGATCTCCGGGGATGGATCCGCTCCTTGGTGACGTCCGCAGAAAGCGAGCCGTGGGTGCCGTCGAAATTCGAACTCGCCTTCGGCCTGCGCCGGGACGAAAACCACGACCCGGAGAGCAGCGAAGAGGACGTGGTGATCGCCGGGGGTCGACGCATTCGCGGCTCGATCGATTTGGTCGAGGTCGATCCGGCCCATCGCACCCTGAGGATCACCGACCACAAAACCGGACGTCCGCGGTCGACCAAAGGCCGCAGGCTCTATGTCGGCGGCGGCGAGCTATTGCAGCCGGTGCTTTACAGCCTGGCGGCAGAGGCCGTGTTGGACCGTCAAGTGGAGTCCGGTCGGCTCTCCTATTGCACCCGCCGCGGTGGTTATAAAGTGCTCGAAGCCCACCTCGACGACGAAGCGCGCGACGCCGTCGACGTTTTCTTCCAAGCCCTCGAATTGCATGTGGAAAAAGGATTTTTGCCCGCCGCCCCCCGCGAGCAGGCTTGCCGCTGGTGTGATTACCGATCGATCTGTGGTCCCCACGAAGAGATCCGAGTGCGGCGAAAAAACCCGGAGCAGCTGGCCGAGCTGCGACGGGTGAGGTCCTTGCCGTGAGTGAGTCGCAAGCCGTGAGTCCGGACCTCGACACCGACGCCGAAGCTCGGCTTAGGATCCGAGAATCCCTCGACGAAAGCCTGTGGGTGGAAGCCGCCGCCGGCACCGGCAAAACCACGGTGTTGGTGGAGCGGCTGGTGCGCATGTTGGCGCAGGGCCGGGCGCGGGTGGACCGGGTGGTGGCGGTGACCTTCACCCGCAAGGCCGCCGGTGAGCTGAAGCTCCGGCTACGGCAAGATCTCGACGCCGCGCGCGCTGCCCTCGGCCCCGACCCCGAGCCCGCACAAGCCGATCAGCATCGACGATTGTCCGAGGCCATCGCCCGTTTGGAAGAAGCCCATATCGGCACCATCCACTCGTTCTGCGCCGAATTGCTGCGACGTCGACCCGTGGAGGCCGGGGTCGACCCTGCGTTCGTGGAAATGGACGACGAAGAAGCCCGGCGGCTCTATGAGCAGGTTTTCCGACGCTGGATCGAGCAGCGCCTCGACGACCTGCCCCCCGGCCTCGAAAGAGCCTTGCGCCGCCTCGCCGGCGAGCGCAGCTCGGACGGCACCTCGCCCATTGAGAGATTGCTACAAGCGGGCCGTCAATTGGTGGATTGGCGGGATTTCGACCACCCATGGAGCGCGCCGGAACTCGATCTTAAGAGTGAGATCGACACCCTGGTGGATTTGAGCCGAGAATTGATGGGGTTGCGCAACCGGGGCAACTCCCGAGATCAGCTCTACCAGGCCCTCGACCCGCTCGAAGATCTCGACGCGTGGATCGAGCGCAGCGAAACCCTCGCCCAGCGGCGGGATTACGCCGAGCTGGAAGCGCTCCTGATTCAGTTGCTGAGGGACCTGCGCTGGAATGATCGTACGGGCCGAACCACCCACTACGCCCCGGACTTGCCGCGCCAAGAGGTCTTGGCGGCCCGGGAGCGATTGATCGATCGCCTGGACGCATTCCAACGCCGAGCCGGTGCCGACCTCGCCCGATTGCTGCAAGCCGAGTTGTCCGAGGTGCTCGAAGACTACGCCGGGCTCAAACGGCTCAACGGACGGCTCGATTTTCTCGACCTCTTGATCTGCTGCCGCAATCTGCTGCGCGACCAAGCCGAGACCCGCCATGATTTTCAGCAGGCCTTCGACTGTATTTTCGTCGACGAATTTCAGGATACCGATCCCCTTCAAGCGGAGATTCTCTTGTTGTTGGCCGCCGCGCCCTCGGAACCCGCGGATTGGCTCAAGGCCCGTCCCACCCCGGGCAAGCTCTTCGTGGTCGGCGACCCGAAACAAAGCATTTATCGATTCCGTCGTGCCGATGTGCTGCTCTACCAAAGCATCGGCGACCATCTCGAGGCGTCCGGGGTAGCTCGGGTCCACCTGAGCCGTAGCTTTCGCGCCGGTCATGCCTTGCAGGACGCGGTCAACCAGGCCTTCAGCCGACGCATGGAGGAAGACCGCCGAGCCGGCCAACCCGCCTACGTGCCCTTGCAAGGCGGCAAGATCGATAGCGCCGAGCAGCCGTCGCTGATCGCCATTTCCGCACCGGCTCCCTTCGGTTACAGCCGGGTAACCGGCAAGCAAATCGAAGCGTCGATGCCCGAGGCGGTGGCCGCGTTCGTCCAGTGGCTGGTGTTTGAAAGCGGCTGGACCGTGCGCGACCCTTCCGGCGGGCGGGTGCCGGTCCGTCCGCGGCATATCTGCTTGCTCTTTCGACGCTTCATGTCCTGGGGCAGAGACGTCACCGGCGACTATTTACGCCATTTGGAATCCCGTGGAGTCGATCACGTCTTGGTGGGTGGACGCTCCTTCCATCAACGGGAGGAAGTCGAAACCCTGCGTGCGGCCTTGGTGGCGATCGAATGGCCCGACGATGCCCTAGCGGTTTACGCCACCCTGCGGGGTGAGCTTTTCGGCTTTACCGACGAGGTCTTGCTGCGTTACAAAGGCCGCTTCGGTCGATGGCATCCGTTGGTGGCTGCAGCGTCCGACTCCGGCGACTCCGGCAACCCCGGTGACCCCAGTGACGACAGCGACCCCAACGACCCCAACGACCTAGGACAAGTCGCCGAAGCCTTGCAGCTGCTGGCCGAATTGCACGAGCAGCGCAATCAGGTGCCGATCGCCCAAACCCTCAATCGACTGCTGGCCCACACCCGAGCCCACGCCGGTTTTGCCTTCCGCCCGGCGGGCAATCAGGTCTTGGTCAATGTGCAGCGCATCGTCGACATGGCCCGTGGATTCGAGGTTCGCGGCGGCTTGTCGTTCCGCGGATTCGTCGAGCATTTAGACACTGCCGCTCAGCAGATGGGCGCCTCTTCACCGATGCTCGAAGAAGGAGCGGAGGGCGTGCGCCTGATGACCGCCCACTCCGCCAAGGGGCTCGAATTTCCGGTGGTGATCCTGGCGGACCCCACCTGCAAGTTGACCTCCCGCGAGCCCGGTCGATTTCTCGACGCGCAGCACCACCTGTGCGCGCAGAAAATTCTCGGATGCTCGCCCCTCGAGCTGCTCCAAAACCGCGAGCTGGAGCTGGATCGTGATCGGGCCGAAGGCACGCGATTGGCCTACGTGGCAGCGACCCGCGCCCGGGATCTGCTGGTGGTCGGCGGGGTCGGCACCGGTCCGTGGACCGACAGTTGGTTGAGCCCCTTGGACGAGGTGATTTACCCCCATCGGCAAAAATTCGTCGACGCCGAACCCGCGCCGGGCTGCCCGGAATTCGGCCCCACTACCATTCTCGAAGGCCCCCGGAATTTCGATCCCCATGCTCCGCCGCCGATTCGCCCCGGTCTGCATCGAGCGCGGGGCGGAGGCCCGGGGGTCGTTTGGTGGGATCCCCAAACCCTGCATTTGGGCAAACGCGCCAATTTCGGCGTCAGGTCCCACAAGTTGCTCGCCCCGGATCCCGCCGGCAAGGCCGACGAACTCGGCTTGGATCTCTACTTGGACTGGCAAGGCGCCAGAGATCGCGCCGTGGAGCTGGGCCAGGAGCCTTCCCACGACGTGATCGTGGTCACGGAAACCCAGCAAATGCCGCCCGGAGAGCCCAAGCACATCGAACTGCTGCGTCTGCCGAGGCCCGGGGATCGGCCGGCGGGAAAAAGATTCGGTACCCTGGTGCACACCGTCTTGCGCGACGTGCCCCTCGACGCCGTCGAGCCGGACACGATCGCCGCCCTGACTCGATTACACGGTCGCCTGCTGTCGACCACGGAGGCCGAAAACCGAGCCGCCGTTGAAACCGTGCGCGCGGCCCTCGAACACCCCTTGATGCGCCGCGCGGCCCGAGCAGAACAGACCTTGAGAGAGGTGCCGTTTCTCTTACCCTTGGAGCACGGTCCTTCAGTGGAAGGCGTGATCGACTTGGCTTTCTTGGAAGGCGATAATTGGACCGTGGTGGATTTCAAAACCGACACCGACCCAACCGTCCACTCGGCCGCATATGAACGCCAACTGGCCTGGTATACCCATGCGGTAGCGACGATCACAGGTCAAAACGCCCGAGGTGCTCTTCTTGCCATCTAGGGCCCGGCTAGAAACGCCTTCGCGTGTGTCGACCGGATGGCCTGCGGGCGTCGGCCGGATGTCCCGCGGACTAGGCGACCCCGACGTCGCTAGGAGCTCGCGCCACCGCTGCACTGCCGCCCGAAAAACCCCGTTTTGGGATAGAACATCCCTAGCCAGGCCACGGGCTAAAGCCCGAGGCTACGTAAACCTTGTCCCTGCGGGACGGCCCTGCATTTCAGCTTCCGGGCTGCCCCGAAGGGGCGAGGCATGAGTAGCCTCGGAATTTATTCCGTGGCTTGGCGGCCAGACGCGGTGCGGCGAACGGAATCGGTTCCGCTTTTTCTCGCGGGTTTGAGGCCGGAGGCTTATCTAGGGTCCATCCAGAACCACTCTTTGCGAGCCCAAGAATGCCCAGTCCTCGGTTGAATTCATGGGAGGTCCTTTGAACCCAGACGTCAGCTCTCCTCTTTATCCCAGGCTCCGCTGGCTGGCGCTGGCGTGGCTGCTGATTTATTTGCCGTCGTACGGCACGGCCTACGGGGCGATGAACTTCCTCTTCCTCTGCAATCTGGGCGTGGTGCTGACCGCCGTCGGCCTGATCCTCGGCAATCAGCTGTTGGTCTCCACCCAAGCGCTCGCCGCTCCGGCGATCGGATTAGTTTGGGCTCTGGACGCCGGTTGGCATCTATTGACCGGCAGCTTCATTTTCGGCGGCACCGCCTATATGTGGGACCCGCAATACCCGCTTTTTACCCGCTTGCTGTCGCTTTACCACGTGCTGTGGCCATTGCTGGTGCTTTGGTGTGTGCGCACCAAGGGTTACGATCGTAGGAGCTGGCCGACCCAAACCGCGCTGGCGGCCGCTGCTTTGCTCGCTTCCCGACTGCTGACCGAGCGGGAGGTGAACGTAAATTACGCGTTTGCCGACCCGCTTTTTCAGCTCCAACTGGGCCCGGCGCCCCTGCATTTGGCGATCGTGCTCGCTGCCTTGAGCGGGGTGATTTACGGCTGCACCCATGGGTTCTTGATCAAAGTCTTGCGTTGCCCGCCGGTGCCCGACGAACGGTAGGTTCGACCGCTGCATCTTCAATACCCGGCAATACTCGATTGCCCTGCCTTCACAGGAAATTCATGAGCTCGAAAACCCTGATCCGCAACGCCACCGTTGTTCTTCCCCAAGCCACCGAGCGCACCGACGTATTGATCGACGGTCGGACGATCGCCGCCATCGATCCTGCCCCCGGGATCAAAGTGGACCACACCGTGGACGCCCGCGGCCTCCATTTGATTCCCGGCGTGATCGACGACCAAGTTCATTTTCGCGATCCCGGCTTGACCCACAAAGAAGACTTGCACACCGGCAGCCTGGCTTGCGCTAAAGGTGGCGTCACCACGTTCTTGGAAATGCCGAATACCCAACCCAACACCACCAGCGTCGAAGCCCTGCACGCCAAGCTCGAGCTGGCGGCCGGCAAGTCGGTGGTGAACTACGGTTTCTACATCGGCGCCACGCCCGACAACCTCGACGAACTCAAAAAAGCCCGTCGAACCCCCGGCATCAAGATCTTCATCGGTTCCTCGACGGGCAATCTGTTGGTGGACGAGCAGCAGGCCTTGGAGCGCATTTTCGCCGAGTCCACCCTACCGATCACCGCCCATTGTGAAGACGAGAACACAGTGCGCGCCAATGCCGAGCGCCTTCACGGCGGACGTCGGATCGAGGATCACTCGAAGATCCGCGACCACGAGGCCGCCCGCATCGCCACCGCCCGGGCGATCGAGTTGGCGCTTCGTCATCGTGCCCGTTTTCACGTGCTCCACGTTTCCACCGCCGACGAAATTCCCTTGATCGCCGGCGCGGCCGGTCACCGCTTGATCACCGCCGAGGTCTGCCCCCACCACCTCTTCTTCAATGTCGACGACTACGCCCGCTTGGGCACCAAAGTGCAGATGAATCCGTCGATCAAAACCGCGCAAGATAATCGAGCCCTGTGGCAGGCCTTGCTCGACGGCGTCATTCAGGTCGTGGCCACGGACCACGCGCCCCACACCTTGGAAGAGAAACAGCGTCCTTACCCGGACTCTCCCTCGGGTTTGCCCGCCGTGGAAAATTCCTTGGCCCTCATGCTCAACCAGGTCCACCTCGGTCTCTGCTCGTTGGAACAGGTGGTTTCGTGGATGTGCGACGCGCCGGCCAGAGTCTGGGATGTGGTGGGCAAAGGTCGGATCGAAGAAGGTTACGACGCCGATTTGGTGCTGGTCGACCTGCACAAAGAGCACACCGTGCTCGACACCGAGCAAGTCACCCGCTGCCGCTGGAGCCCCTGGCATGGAACGTCCCTCACCGGCTGGCCGGTTCGCACCTGGGTGATGGGCAGAGAAGTCTTTCGCGACGGCAAGCTCGACCCCCTCGCGCGCGGTGCTGAAGCGACCTACGAACATGATCGCGGTGGCTATTGGGGCCCCTGAGGGCTTCTGGTAGGGTTCGGATGATGGCGTACTCACGGCCCCGGAAGCGAGCCCCGGCCGAGCGATCGTTCTTCTTGAAGTCCGATTGGCTCGAATCCGTTCTTCGGAAGTTGGTCAGGAGAAAGTGCGCTCAGCCACGGCGTCGTCCCATGGTCGATGCCGCCCTCACGAATGGCTGGTACCGACCGCTTTTTTTAGTCCTGCTATTTGCTGCGGCCCCGCTGCTCAGCCAGCCTTCACCGCCGGAATTCACCAAATTCAGCTCGAAAGACGGGCTCTCCCACGACAGTGTTTACGAAATACTGGAGAGCAGCCATGGATTCCTCTGGATCGCCACCGAGGACGGGCTGAATCGCTTCGACGGTTATTCCTTTGTCACCTACCGCCACGATCCGGACGATCCACAGTCCCTGGCCGAGAACGACATCAACTCCCTGGCCGAAGACTCCGAGGGCCGACTGTGGATCGGAACCTGGGGTGCCGGCCTCGAACGCCTCGACCCCCGGACCGAAACCTTCGATCATTTCCGCAGTGATCCGAACGACCCGCACAGCCTGCAAGGATTCAGGGTGCAAACCATCTTGGCTGCCCGCGACGGCTCGGTGTGGGCCGGCACCTATCGTTTTGGACTCAACCGGTTCGACCCCAAAACCGGTCGGTTCGAGCATTTCCAACACGATCCGGAGAACGACCTCAGCCTGCCCCACAACCACATTTGGTCGGTGACCGAGAGTGAAGAGGGCGAGCTGTGGGTGGGAACCAATCGGGGCTTGGCCCGCTTTGACGCGCAAACCGGCCATTTCGAGAATTTCTTCCACCGCGAGCACGACCCCGAGTCCCTCAGCCACGATCGTGTCCGATCTATTTTCTTCGATCGCAGGGGTGGTCTGTGGATCTGCACCGAGCGGGGACTCGACTTTCGAGATCCCGAGACCGGCCGCATCAGCCGTCGATTGACCCGTGAAGGCTCACCCGAAGGCCAAGACCTGCAAACCTACAAAGATGTCGCCGAGGGACCCGACGGCCGGCTGTGGATCGCCACCCGCAACCGCGGTCTGCTGGTCCTGGATCCCACCACCGGCTCCTCGCCGTCTGTTTTTCAACATGAACCCAGGGATCCGGCCGGCCTGTCGAATAACGATGTCCGCGACTTGATGATCGATTCCGCCGACAATTTGTGGATCGGCACCCGTGGTGGTGGTCTCAATCGAATCGATCTCAAACCGCCGAAATTTGACACTTACCGAGCCGGCGAGCCCGACGGCCTGCTCTCCCACGAGCGGGTGTGGGCCATATCCGAAGCCGAAGACGGTGCAATTTGGGTCGGTACCAGCCGGGGCTTGGATCGCATCCAGCCGGCGCAAGAAGCCATCCCCGCCTCGGTTGAATCTTTTAGCCACCGCCCCGAGGACCCGACTTCCTTGCTGCCCGGAACCGTGCGTGCGTTGTTGCGCGACAGCCAAAACCGGTTGTGGATCGGAACGGAAAACGGTCTATCGGTATATGACTCCACCACCGGCGGATTCACCCATCATCGTCACGACGACGGCGATCCCAACAGTCTCAATCACAATGAGATCCTCTGTTTGTACGAAGACAGCTCCGGCAATATGTGGATCGGTACCGACGGCGGTGGCTTGGATCGGCGTGATCGTTGGAGCAGTCGCTTCAGTCATTTGACCCACGACCCGACAGATCCCGACAGTTTGAGCTTCAATCGGGTCCGTGTGCTGCTCGAAGATCGCGACGGCACCCTCTGGGTCGGCACCGACGGAGCGGGGCTCGACCGGCTCGATCCAGGACGTAGCTCGTTCATCCACTATCGGCATGATCTCGAAAAACCCCGTAGCCTGAGCAACGACAACGTCATCAGCATGCACCGAGATCGCCGATCACGTCTCTGGGTGGGCACCCACAGCGGCCTAAACCTCTTCAATCCGTCGGACGGCTCGTTCGACGTCTTTCGCGAGACCCTGCCGAACGCTTTTATTTACGGCATCCTTCAAGGCACCGACGACCACCTTTGGTTGACGACCAATCAAGGCATTTTGCGTTTCGACCCCACCGACGGCTCGACGGTGAGCTATGGCTTAGATGACGGCCTGTTGACCCTGAGCTTTAACGAAGGGGCTTACCATCGGGGGGCCGGCGGTACCCTCTACGCCGGCAGCATCCGCGGTTTGGCCGCCTTCGACCCCTCTCGCTTGGTCTCCAATGCCCACCGTCCACCGATCTATTTCACGTCTATCCGCAGCTTCTCCAATCCCCTCGATATCCAAGGGCCTGCCTGGCAAGTAGAGGCCCTGCGGCTCAAGGCGGGCTCGACTTTCCTATCGTTGGAGGTTGCGTCCTTAGACTTCACTGCTCCCGATCAAAACCTCTACGCCTACCGAATCGACGGCATCGACAAAGATTGGCGTCCCCTCGAAGGCCGCGAGATTACCCTCAGCAATCTTGCCGCCGGCTCCTACGCGTTGAGGGCCAAGGGATCCAATAACGACGCGGTGTGGAGCGACGAGGACGCGGTGCTGAAGCTCGAGGTGGTGGCTCCCGTCTGGCACTCGACCCTTTTCCGCTGGGCGATCATCTTGGTCACTCTGGTGGTGCTTTGGGCCCTTCATCGCACCTTGCTCGCGCGGCATTTCCGCCGCATCCGTCATCTAGAGCAGACCGTCGACTCCCGGGATCGGCAGCTCAGGGATCGGGCCAGGCTCCTGCAAACCGTCCGCCGAGACAGCCGACGATTCGCTTTTTTGGTCTCCCACGATTTTCGAACCCCGATGGTCAATCTGCAGGGGTTCGCTTTCGAACTCGCACAGGCGATCGACAACTTGCGCGATCTTTTGAAACCGGAAATGCAAAAGCTGCCCGAATCATGCCGCGAGCAGGTGGATCGAGCACTTACCGAGACGATTCCGGAGTCCCTCGGTTTTGTCACCGAGTCGGCTCGCCGTCTCTACGAGATGACGGGCTCCATCCAGCGGCTTTCTCAGGTTTCCGACCTTGAGATCCAACCGGAATCCATCGACTTACACGCCTTGATCGTCGAGCAGATCGAGCAGTTGGATTTGAAAGACTACTCTCCGGAAGCTCAAAGGGCCCGGATCGAGCTGGGCGCGCCCGCGGCTCCCATTCCAGCGATCGGCGACCCGCGCTTGATTCGGCGAATCCTTCACGAGCTGCTGCTCAACTCCCTCGAAAGCCTAGACCCGTCGCGACCTGGTCGGATCGTGATTCGCTGCACCCGCTCGCGTCAGAAGCTGCGCATCCATGTGTTGGACAACGGAATCGGAATCGAAGCCGAGCACCAAGATCGCGTTTTCGACGCCCTCTTTCAGAGCCGAATTCCGGCGGAGCCGAGCCGCGGCATGGGGTTGACCATCGCCTTGGCGTTGGCCCACTCATCGAACGGCTGGATCGACTGCCGATCCGAGCCCGGGGCGGGCACCGAGATGATTCTGGTGCTGCCCCAAGAAACGCAAGACAATAGCCCGACCTCTCCAGCGCAAAAACCCTCTCCCCCACCGCGGGAGAGAGGCAATCTGAAACCATCGGCTCAGCCCGACTGAGTCCTACTCTCGGTCTGAAGGCGTCGGTTTCTTCTTCTCTGGACGGCGCAGCTGCTCGAGATCCGCCACCTTGCCGGCCAGGGTGGCCAGCTCGGCGATTTTGGTATCCCCGGGCAGCTCCGCGGCGACCTTCTGCAAGCGGATGAACAGGTCCCGCGGCTCCGTGTCGTGCGCCCAATAGGATTGGCGCAGCACTTCCGCCAGCTCGCCGACCAAGGCCGCCAGCCGGAAAGCGCTCGGAGCCTCCTGCCATGTGGCCGCAAAATCCCGGCCGCGGACTTCGAGCTGCTGCTCCACCATTTCCCCCTGCGCTATGGACGCGTATCGCAAATGCACGGTCGCCACCCGATCCCTCTTGCGCAAGGGACCTTTGGCCTTCAGCTCATAGAGCACCGTCACCGTATGACCCGCCCCGATCTCACCCGCATCCACGGTGTCGTCGCGAAAACGCTCGTCGGCGATATTTCGATTCTCATAACCCAACAATCGGTATCTAGAAATCACCTCCGGATTGAACTCCACCTGGGCTCGGGCCTCGGCGGCGATGGTCTGCAAGGTACCGGTGAGATTCTCAACGAAGATCCGACGAGCCTCGGTCAAGGTGTCCACGTAGGCGTAACGCCCATTGCCGCGATCCGCCAATTGCTCCATCAGAATGTCGTTGTAGTTGCCCATGCCGAAACCCACGGTGGTCAGCTCCACGCCTTGTTGTGCGTGTTCGCGCACCATTTCCAGAATCGAATCCGCCGAGGTCTTGCCCACGTTGGCGACGCCGTCGGAGCAGAGGATGATTCGGTTGATCTCCCTCTGGCCATTCGACCCACGACGCTGCGATCGGGCCGCCATTTCGTAGGCCAATTGCAGGCCTTCACCGGCATTAGTCGAGCCTTCGGGCCGCAAGGCGGCAATGGCGCGGCGGATGCTTTCCCGATCCGACGTCGGCTCGAGCAAGACCCGGCCCCGGGTGCCGTAGACCACCAAAGCCACCCGGTCCCGTTCCTTGAGCTGATCCAACAATAGGTTCAAGCTTTGCTTGACCAGCTCGAGACGATTCTCTCGATCCATGGAACCGGACACGTCGATGACGAAGGTCAGCAGGGCGGGTGCCCGATCCTCGGCGCTGATTTCCCGTCCTTTGACGCCGACCCTCAGCAGGTAATAGCGCTCACCTTCACCGTAAATCGAAGGAGCGCCCTCCGCGCTCAGGGCGAAATCACCCTCGCCCGGCCCCGGCGGCAGATCCCGATAGTCGAAATAGTTGACCATCTCCTCGACCCGCACCGCGCCCCGGGGCGGCAGCTCGCCGCGACGCAAATATTCGCGCACCACGCTGTAGGAACCCGTGTCCACATCGAGCCCGAAAGTCGACAACTGGTCGTCTTCCGTGTCGATGAACGGATTGGTATCCACGGACTCGAAGAAGTTGTCGTTGAAAGCACGATCATTGACCGGCGCCGGCACGGCCACCGGCAAATTACTGACATAACCCAGAGCCTGAAGTTTCCGATTGGTTTCCTCGGTGGTGGTGGCGGCCCCAACCCTGACCTTCTTAACTTCGATCAGCGGAGCCTCCGCCGTCACGATCACCCTGTCTTCCACCATCATCATTTCCGGCTCAGAGTCGGAGGGCGCCGGAGCACTCGGGGCCGGGGCCAGGGCTACGTCCCGTTCTTCCAACTCTGATTTCAATCGACGATCTAAAGACGACGTCGAGGGCTTGGTGGGAGCCGCCGGAGTCAGTGGAGACGATTGCTTCCGAGCCCCGGATTTGCGCTTGGGTTTGGGGATCGAGCGCTCGTCTTGTCGCTGCCGCAGGGAAAGTTCGTCGACCATCCCATCCGTGAAGGCAGAATCTTGCGAACGCGCGAGATTTCCGCCCACGACCGTCACTTCTTGCGGACCCGAAACCGAATCGTCGGCGTCTCGGGTTGCGTCTCCACCGACCGGTCGTGCAGACCTCAGCTCCCTGACGACTTGGGCTTCACCTTCCGCTCGGGACGCTGAACCCTGGACCTGGGCCTGCTGGTCCTGCTTGACTCCCGCCGGCAGATTCGTCGAACGGGACGAGTTCTCAGCGACCAAGATCTCGACCGACGGGCTTTCAACGGCCAAATTCGGCTCGCTCGAATCCACGTAACGAAACAAGACCGAGCCCAAACCCACCGCCAGGATCAGACTCGCAGCTACACTCCAAAGCCAATACCGAGGACGATGGTCGTTGGCAGGCGGCTCATCGCCGGACAGGTCGCCGGCGGGCAGCGCCTGGTCCGAGGGTGACAAAGGCAACACCGTATCGTCGCCACCTCCACTGGCACTCAGCTCGGCGAGCGGAATGGGCTCAAAGCTCACGTCCTCGGGAATATCGTTCAAGAGACGCTCCAACAACCCCTCCGGGGGCGTCGAATCCACTTCGCCTTTGGCGGTGGAGAACAGCATCTCTAGCTCCTTACTCTCTGTATTCATGTCGGAATTCTTGTCGGATTTATTGTTGGAATTCTTGTTGGAGTACTTGTTGAAATTCTTGTCGGCTCGGCTCATGCCACTTCCTCCTCGCCGGCCTTCAACGCCTGGTGAAGGCGCGTCTTGGCATTCTTGAGCCGCTTGCGAATGGCGGCTCCCGTCACTTTCTCAACCCGTGCAATCTCTTCCACGCTGAGTTCCGCCCAAAATCGAGCGGTGACCGTAAATCGAAGCTCTTCGGGCAATCCGAGCACCGCTCTCCGCAAACGCAGGGCGATCTCCTGGCGATCCAGACGTTCGTCTTGACCGGGTTTCGGATCCACCACTTGCAAGATCTGCTCATGGTCGAGCGGCTGGGCTTCCCGTATGCCCCGTCGATGGTTGAGAAAGGTGGTGTAGGCGATCCGGAACAACCAAGTGCTCAAACGGGATCGTCGATCGAAGGTCGGCAAGGCCTTCCAGGCCTTTCGGTAGGTGTCTTGGGTCAGGTCGGCGGCAAGCTCCCGGTCCCCGTGGACCATGCGCATCAGGGATGCGAAAACTTGACTATAAGTCGAGCTCACAAGCTCTTCCGCCGCCCGACGGTCGCCACCGGCTACTGCGGCCAGCAAGCGTTGTTCTTCCGTCGGTTCGAGCATCTTGATTCCCCCAGATCCCCGGTTTTTCCAAAGCTCGGATCGCCACCGAAGCTTTTCAGGGACGGCGTGCCGGCTGATGGGTTGGGCTAATTCGTTCATCAATCGGTTGGACACGGGAAGCTCCCATTTCGCAACCGAGGACCGGAAATTTCTTCGCCACGACAGTCCTAAACCTTGCCGCGACGCGGCAGATGACAAAAACTATGCCGCAACTTGACAAGATCTGCGGTCAGCCGCCATACTTGCTTACCGACCGGTAGGTAATAGCTTCCGGTAGCTTCTTTCTAAGGATAGATCCAGTATAGACGTAGCCGTCACAAGGCGCACACGACCCCCTGAGGCATATGAGCAGCAAAACTTCCCAAAAACATGCCGGCCTCTTCGACGACGAGCGCGCCGGCAACATCTACCGCATCGCGGCTCAGATGATCCATGAGAAGGGCTTCGACGCCACTTCCATGAACGCCATCGCCGAAGCAGTGGACCTCACCAAACCGGGGCTCTACTACTACGTGAAGGGCAAAAAAGAGCTGCTTTTCGCAATCATGAGCTTCGCCATGGACTTGCTGGAAAAAGAAGTTGTCCAACCGGCCAAGGAACTCGACCGTCCCCAAGATCGTCTGCGCACAATCGTCCGCCGGCACGCCCGGCTGCTGACCCACGAGACCGGCGCCGTCGCCATTCTCATCGACGAGGTGGGCGGCCTCTCAGATGCCCAACGGCACGAGATCACGGAACGTAAAAGGGCCTACTTCGACTTCATCCGCGACACTTTGGAAGCCCTCAAGGCCGAAGGCGAACTCTCCGAGGTCGACACCACCACTGCCACCTTCAGCCTGCTGGGCATGGTGATGTGGATTTGCCGCTGGTACCAACCCGGCGGTCGGATGGACCCCGAGGAAGTGGTGGACGACGTGGCGGAGATCGCGGTGCGCGGTCTGGTGCGTGGCCTGCAGGCACCCATCGCTGCCGAGGCGGACGCCGAGGCCGCCAACCTGGACCTAGAAAGCATTCTGAGCTGAGCGAATTCCAAATTCACGCCTAGCGTTGCCGATTCGACAGGGATTCAAACCGACTCAACACCCGATTAACTTTGTTCTCAGACCTACGACCGCGATTCCCGAGCTTCAAGACCCAACACTGGATCACCGGGAGTCCAAGCACACGAAAGGAGCGATTTTATGAGCCAGAAGGTTCACGTCACTGAAAAAGAAGCCATGGAGGTCGCCGAGGCGTCCCGCCAGGCGGAATGGACTCACCCCAGCTTCATGCGCGAGCTGTTCCTGGGCAACTTCCGCTTCGATCTGATCCATCCCTTCCCGCTCGAAACCGAAGAGCGCCCTGAGTTCACCGCCTACTACAACGCCCTGAAGGAATTCTTGCGCGATCACGTGGACTCCGATGAAATCGACGCCACCGGTGAATACCCGGAAGAGGTGGTCGATGGCCTGCGTAAGCTCGGCGCATTCGGCATGAAGATTCCCAAAGAATACGGCGGCCTGGGTTTCGACCAAGTGGAATACGGCAAGGCCATGGAGCTGCTCGGCGCCACCGACGGCAATTTGGCGGCGCTGCTGTCCGCCCACCAATCGATCGGTGTTCCCCAGCCCCTCAAGCTTTTCGGCTCTGCCGAGCAGAAGAAAAAATATCTGCCCATGTGTGCCGAGGGTCGTATTTCCGCCTTCGCCTTAACCGAGGACGATGTCGGCTCCGATCCGGCCCGTCTGACCACCACCTACGAGCTGTCCGAAGACGGCGAGCACTACATCCTCAACGGTCGCAAGCTCTGGTGCACCAACGGCACCATGGCGGACTTGCTGGTGGTCATGGCGACTTCCAAGCAGGGTAAGAAAATCAGCGCGTTCGTGGTCGAAACCGCCTGGCAAGGCGTCAAAGTCGAGCACCGATGCCACTTCATGGGCCTGCGCGCTTTGGCCAACGCGGTGATCAGTTTCACCAACGTCAAGGTGCCGGTGGGCAACCTGATCGGCAAAGAGGGCCGCGGTCTGAAAATCGCGCTGACCACCCTCAACGACGGTCGCCTGTCGATTCCCAACAGCTCGGTGGGCGCCGCCAAGTTGGCGCTCAAGACCTGCCGCGAATGGTCCAAAGAGCGTGTCCAATGGGGCAAACCCGTGGGCAAGCACGAAGCGATCGCCCACAAAATCGCCGACATGGCGTCGATCACCTTCGCCATGGAGTCGGTGGCCAACCTGGCGACCCAGCTGTCCAACCAAGGCAAAGCGGATATCCGTTTGGAAGCCGCCGCAGCCAAGGAATGGAATACCTGCCGCACCTGGGAAATCATCGACGACACCATGCAGATCCGCGGTGGCCGTGGTTATGAGACCTACCACTCGCTGAAGGCCCGGGGTGACAAACCGATCGCCGTCGAGCGCATGATGCGTGACTATCGCATCAACCTCATCTTCGAGGGCAGCTCGGAGATCATGCATCTGCTCATGGCCCGTGAAGCGGTGGACAAGCACCTGCAAATCGCCGGCTCGGTGATCGATCCGGACAAGAGCCCGTCGGAGAAGCTCCAAGAGCTGCCCGCCATCGCGGCGTTTTACGCCTCCTGGTATCCCGCCCTGTGGATCGGTCGCGGCAAGACCTACACCGAAGCCGGACCTGTGGCGGGTCATCTACGCTTCGTCGATCGCAACGCCCGTCGTCTGGCGCGCAATGTCTTCCACGGCATGATGGTTCATCAAGCCGGCATGCAGAACAAACAAGCCTTCTTGTTCCGCTTGGTCGACATCGGCAACGAACTCTTCGCCATGGCCGCCACTTGCGCCCGTACGGCGGCGATGCAAAAAACCGGTCATGTGGACGCCGAGAAGGCTCTCGAGCTGACCGATCTCTTCTGCCGTCAAGCCCGGCGCAAGATCAAACGTTTGTTCGTCGACCTTTGGGCCAACGACGACAACCGCAAATACCGCGTCGCCCTCAACGTGTTGAAGGGCAAGCACCAGTGGTTGGAGCAAGCGGTCCATGGCCTCGAACAGGAGATGGAAGCGGCGGAAGCCGCTGTGGCCGCCGCACCGGCCAAGTCTTCCAAGCAAGCCAAGGCCGCGGCGGCCGTCAACTGACGATCGCTGTTATTTCAGATCTCCGGCGGGTCCACTTGCCCCCGGAGGTATGAAAGTCGTCAAAAGCCCGCCGCTTGCCCATCAAGCCGGCGGGCTTTCGTATATCCTATTGGGTGGATTGCTAATAGCGCTTCGTGCAGGCCAAGTAGAATTCGAGTGAAATCAGTGGACCTGATCTTGTCGATTTCATCTCTGAGAAATTTTTTTGACTCAAGTGTGAACGAAATGGGGGGCTCGCGCGTCTAATAGATATACAGGACACGAGTCATGCTTATGCCACGCTACCCCGATATCCAAGTTTGCCTACACAGCCGGAACCCCCTCGCCATGGTGAGCGCGGTTCGCAGCGCCCTGCGATCCGCGGAAATCGATGCCCGCGAGATTCGTCGTTTCTCCGATCAAGCCCTGGCCGAGAACGAACCCGCCAGGGTCCACGACGTGTGCGCGGAATGGGCCGCCGTTGAAGTCGTTTGATCCTCGAACTCCAGATCCCATTCTTGAACGAAAAAGCGGCCGAAACGGCCGCTTTTTCCGTGTATGAAGCACGGGCGGGGCAAGCCCCGCTCCCTACGGTGAATCCGAGGTTAGGCCGATCTCTTGAATCGGTGTACGATTTGCTCAATTGCTTCAATTTCTATCGACTTCCGGTCACGCTACCTGCACGCCGGAAACATATGGGGTAAGCCATGGCCCGATTGGCCCGTTCGAAGTTTCTCGTCCTTCGATTCGCCGAAGAGGTCACTTTCAATGCCCAGGCTTTCATCGAGGGCAAGTTGGAGCTGTTTTCCAACAGCCGGCTCACCGTTTTCTCAGCCTTGGTCGGTCGGGATGTTCAACTCGATGTTGAAGAGGCCCGCTGGCTCGAAAGTTTGCCCGAGTCTCAATGGATGGAGCTGGACGAGGCTCTCGCCGACGGCGCTCCAACTCCAGAGCGATTCCATCACCTGATTCGCGAAGGGGTCGTGGTTGTCGATCTATCGGATGCCGACGCTGACCCTGGAATCGGCAATGACCTTGCCGACCCCGACTTGCCGGCAGAGACCGCCGAGCTTTTCGAGAGGCACCGGACCCTCGACACCATCCCCTGGCATCCGACCTCCCTCTACTTGCATTTGACCAACCAGGACGCCGAGCACGCAAACGCATCGAAGGCGGAGCCCCTCGACTTGGTGAGCAAAACCCTCGACGCGGAAGCGTCGGCCAATGCATTTCTCGACAAGAACGGCGAGCCGCCGCCGGCGTTCTACCAGCCAACCCAGGCCGTAGCGGAGCTGATCCCCTTGGATGGAGGTTTGCGCCAAGGACCTCTTTACGACGTCCTGAGCCGGCGACGCACGATCCGTGCTTTCAACCCCGAGCGGACCGTCGATCAGCAGACCTTTTCCACGCTCCTGCGATATACCTTTGGCTGCCTGGGCCGACACACCCTTTCGCCCCGGTTCTTCTCTTTGCACAAAAGCAGCCCCTCGGGAGGCTCGTTACACCCTATCGAGGCCTATCCGGTGGTGTCGAAGGTCGACGGTTTGACCCCGGGCTTTTACCACTACGACACCCGTTGCCACGGTCTACGGCTGGTCGAATCTTGCGATCCTGAACCCCTGGCGGAACGCTTGACCCGCCTGGGGCAGGGGCAAGTCTTTGTCGCCGAGGCCCATTTCGTCGTGTTGTTGGTAGCTCGTTTTCAGCGCAACTTCTGGAAATATAAGAAAAGGATCAACACCTTCAACGTGATCCTCAAAGACGCCGGGCACCTCAGCCAAACCTTTCAGCTAGTGGCCACAGACCTTGGATTGGGACCGTTCTACACCGGCGCCATCGATCCTTTGGCCATCTTGGAGAACATAGGTTTAGACCCCGCGACCGATCGCATTCACCACGGCCCGATCGGCGTGTTGGGAGCCGGCTTCCAAGCCGAAAACGACGACACGCTCATGCCCTTGGTGGCCTACGATCCTGTCCAGGCCAGGACGGAGCGGGGCAGCCCGGAAGCCGAAATGCAGGGCCGTCCCGCAGGGACAAGGCAAGGGTAGCCACAGAATTCATTCTGTGGATTTCGGGGGAGAACCTACATCCGCGGCTTCCCCGAGGAATGACCGCAGATCGGAGCCACGGAATAAATTCCGAGGCTCGAGACACCTCGCCCCTACGGGGCAGCCCGGAAGCCGAAATGCAGGGCCGTCCCGCAGGGACAAGGCAAGGGT